>DASQMX010000026.1:0-959718 GCA_035645275.1 Anoxybacillus sp. | reverse complement strand
CAGTGATTATGTAGGTAATGTAATACGTCAACTCTATCCACAAGCCTCGCCAAAGATTCGCACGATTTATTCCGGAGTAGATACCGAGAGATTTTTACCTGGAAATCATCCAAAGATGCAAAAAATTCGCAATGAAATTCGAAAAGCACATGGATTAGAAAGAAAAACAGTCATTTTATTTGCAGGAAGACTCTCAAATAACAAAGGTGTCGATAGGTTAATTAGGGCCTTGCCAGATCTTTCAAAAAAATTTAAGGATTTAGCTTTGGTTATCGTAGGAAGTAAATGGTTTAGTCAAAATGATGTAACTGATTATGTAGCTTATGTAAGAGCATTGGCAAAAAAACTACCAATACCTGTAGTGACAACTGGTTTCGTATCGCCAGGTGAAATACAAAACTGGTTTGCTGCAGCTGATTTATTTGTATGTACTTCACAATGGCAAGAACCACTTGCTCGGGTACATTATGAAGCGATGGCAGCAGGCCTTCCTATCGTAACAACAGCACGGGGTGGTAACCCAGAAGTCATTCTTTCAGGAGAAAACGGTCTTGTTGTAGAAAAACCTGAAGATCCTAGTGATTTCGCAGAAAAAATCACCCAAATTTTATCTGACAAATCCTTGATGAAAAGAATGGGGGAAAGAGGAAGAGAGCTTGCCGTTTCCCAATATAAATGGGATCGAGTAGCATCCGAGCTACTAGAAGTTTGGGATCAAGCGATTCATATGACTTCAACAACAGTTATTGAACAAGATAGTACTGAAAAAATGAGTATAGATGAAGTGAATAACACAGCAGTGAAAGAACGGGAAAATGTAGTAGAGAATAAAGATAGAACGAAAGAAGAGGGCGAAAAGGCAGTTAGAAAAGCGCAAAGAAGATCGAAGTGCATTAAGTGTAAGGCTGAAAGAGAGAAGGATAAAAAAGCTGAGTGTAAAGTGTGTAAGGCAAAAAAAGAAAAGGAAAGAAAAGCTGAACGTAAAGCAAAAAGAGAGAAAGAAAGAAGAGCCGAAAGTAAGCCAAGGAGAGAGAAAGAAAGAAGAGCCGAAAGTAAGTCAAAGAGAGAGAAAGAAAGACGCGAGCGTAAAGCAAAAAGAGAGAAGACTAGAACAGCTGGTTGATTATTTATGCTGAAAGCTTTTCTTCATGAACGAAAACTTTGTCGTTCTAAGAAATGTTCTCTAAAGAAAAAGGAACTGGATCATGCAGTTCCTTTTCGCATTTGATAAGACTCTTATTTAAGAGATTGTTGCTTTCGACATATTAAGGACGGTTTAGATAAAGGAAATCGGTGAAACGCAGATTGATTCTAGTCTTACATCTGACTCAATTCGAAAAATAAAACATAAGATTATTTTTGAAATCCATCTCATATCTTGTATAGAATATGTTTTTTAAGAATATTACATAATTTAAAAAAAAATGTTTTTTGTATATTTTTAAGTCTAATAAGCAAAAATATTCCATATCAGGGGGTATGCGAAAATGAATTCGATTCAATTTGAATACAGTGTACCACGGTATGTTTTAAGTAAGCTGATGGGTAAATTTTCAAAATCCTTTTATTGGGATTCCAGATTATCCTGCATTCGATTACGGCGTGTAGAAGTCCCGAAACTTCCAAACGATGAATGGGTAAAAGTAAAGGTAAAGTACGGAGGAATCTGTGGAAGTGACTTAAATCTTATCCTTTTAAATGATAGTCCAGCTACTTCTCCGTTTGCATCTTTTCCATTTACGATTGGACATGAAGTGGTAGGAACGATTGAAGAAGTTGGTTCAAAGGTGGAAAACATTCATGTGGGAGACCGGGTAGTCATTGACCCGATATTATCATGTATCACAAGAGGAATAGTAGACCCTTGTCCTAATTGCCGACGTGGGGATTACAGTCTTTGTCATTTTATGGCTGAAGGGGAAATTTCACCAGGAATGTTAATAGGGACTTGCCGTGACACCGGTGGAAGCTGGGGATCTTATCTTGTGGCGCATAAAAGTCAAGTATTGAAGCTTCCTGATAATGTAAATGATTTAAACGGTGTATTGGTAGAACCGTTTAGTTGTGCCCTGCATGCGGTTTTGCGGAATCCTCCGAAAAAGGATGATACGGTATTGGTCATTGGAGCCGGTGCCATAGGGATTTGCGTTGTCGCCGCTATTAGAGCACTTGAAATTCCTTGCCGAATAGTCGTTTTAGCAAAACACGCCTTTCAAGCTCAGCTTGCTTCCCACTATGGTGCAGATGAGATCATTTATCTGACAAAAAATAAAAACTATATTTATCAAACAGCTAAATCTCTTCATGCAAACGTGTTAGAGCCTCTCTTTGGTGATCCGGTTGTACAAGGTGGAGCCGATCTTATCTTTGAATGCGTCGGTAATAAGCAAAGCATAAACGATGCACTCCGTTTTGCTAGACATGGAGGAAAAGTCGTTCTATTGGGATTAGCAGGAATCATTGACGGTGTCGATTGGACAACCGTTTGGCTTAATGAGCTGGATATTAAAGGAAGCTTTGCATACAGTACCGATGAATATCAAGGAAAGAAGATGCGAACGTTACAAATTGCTATTGAATTAATGCGCAATGAAAAGGTCGATTTATCTCCATTGGTAACACATCGTTTTCCTTTGGAAAATTATCGTGATGCCTTACAAACGGTCGTTAACAAAGGAAAAGGTTCAATCATGAAAGTTGTATTCGAACCTTAACTCCTTTTTTAATACCTTAATATCAAAACACTAGCTTGGAGGGAAACAGTGTGAGAACTTTCACCATTAGTGGAAACAAACAAACTCCTTTTTTAAATTGGCTTGCAGAAGGAATAAAAGAGGAGTTTTTATCAAGAGGTTATACATTTTTTTACGTTCCTGAAGAAAATGTTAAACTTGTGTTTCATTTTATTGATCCTGAAAAACCGCGGCCTTACCGGAGACAGGCTCAGGCAACGTTTGTCGTTTCTGTTATGGAAACATCGGAAAAATCCGAAAACATTCACAAATCAGCCTATCCATATTTAATCAGGTCTTTAGCCAATCATTTGATGTATATCTTACATAATGACGATGAAACAACGGATATTTATTTTCTTACACCTGAACAAGGATTTTACAAATTGACGTATCGAAAAGGAGAAGAAGAAACATTTTTCAAACACATTTATGAAAGATTAGAGCCGCTTGCCGCTTCGCAGTTAGTGATTGACAATGATTTTTATGATGATCTTCCAAAAGAGATGTGGAATGGCAATGAGATTACGAAATCATTAAGCGAATCTGGGAAAAAGCTTGAGCGTATGAATTTACTCCCTGCTCCATTTCCATTGGAGGAATATCTTACACCTCGTGATATGCGTCATCTAAAAAAACTTTACGGAATAGGAGGACTAAGCTATGGAAACCTCAGTGCCAGACAGGAAGGTGAAAGCTTTTGGATGAGTGCAAGCGGAATTAACAAAGCAGATATGAAAACGGTTGGGGAAGATTTCCTTTTAATAAGAGGGTATGATCCTGATAAAAATGCCATGAAAGTAAGCGTTCCTCCGAATATTACACCAAAAAGGGCATCTGTCGACGCGATTGAACACTGGATGATTTATAAAGAACATCCGGAGGTAGGAGCGATTGTACATGTTCATGCTTGGATGGACGGCATAAGGGCTACAGAGATTAATTATCCATGTGGAACGATTGAACTTGCAAAAACAGTGGCTGAACTTGTCAGAAATTCAGAGGAGCCTTCTAGAGCGATTATTGGTCTTAAAAACCACGGCTTGACCATAACTGGTACGGATTTAGATGACATCTTTGAACGGATCGAAGGTAAAATTATTCCTCAAGTACCAATGTCTTAACGTAATTAGTTGCTTAGATGATAAAGGAAAGAAAAACTAGTATTTCTCTAAAACGATGGAAATATGGGCTTACGTCTAATTATAACAAGGGATTGTTTTCATTAAAGAGCTTTATGACATTTTGTAATACTCCTTAATAAATGTAGCTTAACGATTAATAAAATTTTGGTTCGGTTAGAAATCTTGAGGTTGACCTAAAAGCAAAGTGTCAGGCCCCACAACACAATATAAGACATAACATTATATTGTGAAATGCATGTGAGGTCGACACTTTTAGGTCACCTCCTTAAAAACAGTATGAATTAATAAATAATTATGAACGTTTTTGAAGTTTATGTCATTAATTTTCATAATGAAAACCTTTAGTCAAAAAGCAAAAGGTTTTTAACGTTTTTCGATCGCTACGATAAATGGCGGATAGTTAATTTGATTAATAAATTCGTAACGGAGAACATGGGCTTTTTGTTGATCTAATGTTTGGACGTACTCAAGCAATGCATCACGTTCCACGGCTCCTTCAGGATGTCCATGATAAATGACAAGCACGATAATTCCTTCAGGAGCCATAATTTCTAAAAGTTGCTCGACAGCACGAATGGTGGAATCCGGTTTTGTGACAATTTGTTTGTCACCGCCCGGCAAATAACCAAGGTTAAAAATCGCGCCTGTAATTTTGCCATGATATTGTTCGGGAATTTTTTCAATGAGCTGATCATGACTTGCGTGAAATAATGTGACTTGCTCTAATGCGTCATGCTCGCGCAAACGATTTGTCGTATTTTCAATTGCTTGAGCTTGAATGTCAAAGCCAAAAACATGCCCCGTTTTTCCGACGCGTTCTGCTAAATAAAGCGTATCATGCCCGTTTCCCACCGTCGCGTCAACAGCGATATCGCCTTCTTGAACAGCTAAATCCATCAGTGTGCGGGCAAAAGGAAGAATGCGTGCTAATTTCATTTTTGAATCACTTCTTTTTTGTAATATTTTCCTTGATAGCTATCGCGGCGCTTCAATTCCGCATCAATCGCGTTTAACACTTCCCATTTATTCACGCTCCACATCGGTCCGATCATTAAATCAATTGGTCCGTCTCCGGTAATGCGGTGAACAATCATTTCCGGCGGGAGAATTTCAAGTTGATCGCATACAAGATTGACGTATTCATCAAATGATAAAAATTGCAATAATCCTTTTTCATATTGTTTAACCATTGGTGTTCCTTTTAAAAGATGCAATAAGTGAATTTTAATGCCTTGCACGTCAAGGTTCGCTACCGTTCTTGCCGTTTCCATCATCATGTCGTAGTCCTCCAGCGGCAAGCCGTTGATAATATGAGAGCAAACGCGAATGCCATGTTTTCGAAGTTTGTTAACCCCCTCGACATAACATTCAAAATCGTGGGCACGATTAATTAATAACGCTGTGCGTTCATGTACCGTTTGTAAACCGAGTTCCACCCATAAATACGTGCGTTCGTTCAATTCCGCTAAATATTCAACAACATCATCCGGGAGACAATCCGGACGGGTGGCGATGGACAAGCCGACAACCCCTTCTTGTTTTAATACTGTTTCATATTTTTCACGAAGTACATCAACTGGTGCGTGTGTATTGGTGAACGCTTGAAAGTAAGCAATATATTTGCCGTCTTTCCATTTTTTATGCATTTTTTCCTTAATTTTTTTAAATTGTGTTTCTAAATCATCGGTGCGATCGCCAGCAAAATCGCCAGAACCTGCCGCACTGCAAAACGTACAACCGCCATAAGCGACCGTTCCATCGCGGTTCGGACAGTCAAACCCGCCGTCAAGGGCAACTTTAAACACTTTATGTCCGAATGTTTGGCGTAAGTGATAGTTCCATGTATGATAACGTTTATCGTCATTTGCATATGGAAATGGGTTTAACTGTTTCAAAACAGTTCTCTCCTTACTTTAAATAGTACCATCTTAGCATTGTAACATGATTTTAAAGCGAAACTCAATGAAATTGAAGATTTACCAATAATTCACGTGATAGAGGAGAAATAAACGAACAAACTATATGTTGATGAAGTTATCTTTTTTAATTTGTTAGTTGGAGGGGACAATTATGGCTACGCGGCAATCAGTCGATGAATTTCTTCAGCGTTGCGAAGACGTGATTCGCTATGCAAAAGAGCAATATACGGAAGCCCAAAAACAAGAACATTATAACGATACGGAATATACGAAAGCGCAACAAATGTTGGAGGAAGCGAATAATGAGCTTGCTCATTTAGCATTAAGCTGCAATGCGCAACAGCGTGAGCAACTGCATCGCATGCGTCTGCAACTGCAACAATTACAAAACGAAATGATCTTATTAGACCATTAATAAGGGGAGAGAAATCATGAAGAAACGTTCTAAGCAAAACAATCCTGAGCAAAAAACACGAAACGGTATCAATAATAATGACATTGAAATAGGAAAAGAGTTTGACCCTATCAAACAGGCGAAAAAAGCGTACGAGCAAACGGGCGGACAGCCGCAAAAATCGAAACAGCATGTTGAATAGCAATATAAAAAGAGTTTGTCGTAAACGCGGCAAACTCTTTTTGTTAAAAGTGGTAAAAAGATGTGTTTTTCATTGCGCTTGCCTGTTAAAAGGAATACAATTTATTTTGGAACTCGAAATAATTTTAGGAGGATTGTAATATGCCCCGCGCTCTTTGGGTACTTATTATCGGAATGACCATCAATGTCACAGGGTCATCTTTTTTATGGCCTTTAAACGCCATTTATGTTCATGAGCATCTTGGGAAATCAATGTCTATTGCCGGACTTGTATTGATGCTGAATTCAGGGGCAAGTGTCATCGGAAATTTAGTTGGCGGCGCGCTTTTTGATAAAATTGGCGGTTTCAAGTCTATGATGCTTGGAATCATAACGGCTTTAACATCATTAATTGCACTCGTCTTTTTTCATGGTTGGCCGCATTATGCGATTTTTCTAACAATCATTGGTTTCGGTGTTGGCATTGTCTTCCCTGTTTCATACGCATACGCGGGAACGATTTGGCCCGAGGGAGGAAGACGCGCATTTAACGCGTTGTATGTGGCGCAAAATATCGGCGTTGCTGTCGGTTCTGCGCTTGGGGGATTCATAGCGTCTTATTCCTTCGATTTTATTTTTACAGCCAATGCTCTTCTTTATGTCGTTTTTTTCTTCATTATGTATTTCGGATTAAAAGATGTTCAAGTGACGACAGTACATAAAGAACAAAAGAAGGGGACAATCACAGGAGTGAACAGAGGAAATCGAGCAAGCTGGTACGCTCTTATTACCCTTTGTATCGGTTATTTCCTCTGTTGGATGAGCTATGTGCAATGGTCGACAACGATTGCCGCGTATACGCAAAAACTTGACATTACTTTAAAGCAATATAGCCTTCTTTGGACGGTTAATGGTGCGCTTATTGTTTGTATGCAGCCATTGTTATCAGTAGTATTAAACCGTTGGATACGTCAGCTGAAGCGGCAAATGTTAGTCGGTTTTACGATTTTTGTTGTTTCGTTTTTCATTTTATTACAGGCAAATTCATTTTACGATTTTGTGTTGGCCATGGTCGTTTTGACCATTGCGGAAATGCTTGTATGGCCCGCAATTCCAACCGTTGCCAGCAACTTGGCGCCGGAAGGAAGAGAAGGCTTTTACCAAGGATTTGTTAATAGTACAGCGACCGCAGGAAGAATGGTTGGCCCCGTCCTTGGCGGCTTTATCGTCGATACAGCGGGGATGAGGCAACTGTTTCTAATGCTAATTGTTTTTTTGTTCATTTCCATTGTTACAACGGCAATGTACGACCGCAAATTAAAGCGGGTTACAAGACAAGAAAAAGAGACAGCTACGATCGTATAAAACACTCGGTTCGTCCGGGTGTTTTTGAGGTGAAAAAAGAAATGAAAGAGGCAATGACAGAGCGGCAAAAAGTGATTGAAAACTTTTTTACAAGCGATGGTCGCTTAAAAAACATTCCGGCCCAGCGAAAGAAAAAGTTGATTGTGTTTGAACATATGCTGAAAGGGTTGCAAAGAGGTAGAAAATACGAAGAAAAAGAGTTAAACGAGTATATTAAACGTTTCCATGACGATTATGCTACTATTCGTCGTGAGTTTATTATTAATAACTACATGTACCGCGAAAACGGCATTTATGAATTAAATCCGGAAGAAATGTGGGCGAAGATTGAATAGTGGTTGTCTATCAAATTGAGCTTATTGATTGATGATAATCATTTATCTATATAAATTCAGTTTGAAATTCCGACATGTTTAATCAACATCTATCCTTGTCTAGACGACTCCTAAACGGGTGAATCAAAGGCGCATATGAAAGGGATTACAAATTATAAACGCTCATGGTTAGACCATCGAACGCCTTCATTATGAAAGGATTAAAAATATGAATAGCAATATATTTAATGGAAACTTATGGAATAGTAATTTTACTAATCTGTTTTTATCTAGAATTGTAAAAGTTACAGGTGATAATTTTGCCTTAATCTCTTTAATGTGGTTAATTATAGAGATGGGAGAAGGTGCGATAGGAGTCGCTTTATTGTTAACTGTTACTATTCTTCCTCAAGCATTACTTGGTCCCATTATTAGTCCTTTAATGCAGAAAAAGCATCTTGCTAGGTGGATGTTCTATTCAGATATTATAAGAGCAATAATTATTGCTAGTATTCCATTACTCTATAGTATTGGTTTACTAAAATTCTGGTTGTTGTTAATTATAGTTATTTTTCAATCTGCTACAGGATCTTCATACAATCCAGCTTCAGTGGCGATTATACCACAGATAGTAATAAAGAATCATATCCAGAAGGCTAATGCTATACTACAGTCATCTTATGAAATTGTTACGTTGATTAGTGTTACCGTTGCAGGATTTTTTGTCTCTTTTAGCATTCAAAATACTTTATTAATTACAGGTATTTTATTTTTTATCTCGGCTGTTTTTGCACGATTTATAAAGCAAAGGAATGAAGACCAAGAAAAAGAGACAAAGAATAAGGATATTCAAAAAGAGTCATATATAAAGAAACTTGCTCACGGTTTTAAATTAGTAAAAAATCACAGACTACTTTTCGCTCTTACATTGTATGCAATTTTTATGAATATAGGTTTAGCGCCTTGGTCAGCGCTCTCAGCAGTATTTGTATCAGAAATTCTAGAAAGTGGAGCATCTGTCCATTCTTTAATAAGAGGAACTACTGCTGTTGGAGCACTTCTAATGGGACTACTATTGTCTAAGGTTGACGTACAAAGATATGGCCTGCTATTTATTTTAGCTGGTATTGTAGAAGGTTTAGCTTTCTTAATTACAGGATTAAGTACATTTTTACCTATAATTTTTATATGTGCTTTTATTTTCGGTATGACTGTTAGCGCTGTAAATGTTCCTGAACTTGTAATTATTCAAACGTCAGTCTCTGAAGAAGATCAACCTCAAGTTTATGCTATTATTACAATGTTAAGTGTAACTTTGATACCAATATCTTACATTATCTCGGGGTATTTAGCCAATTATATAGGAATTGGAAAAGTAATTGCATTAGGTGGTTTGATAGAGTTTTTGGCAGGTGTTTACGTCTTACTGTTTAGCGGTCTAGCTAAAATGAAAAATTCTGTTTGTAATGAAAGGGATGTATCTATATAAAGTTGATGTTCATTCACAATAAAAATGACATAATTACATTTGATTAAACATTAGTAATAAAAGTGTTGTAGTGAAGAACGTATATTTCTCATTAAGAGAAGTATGCGTTCTTTTGGTTTGTATGTAAAAAAAGGAAGAAAAATGAATGGATTTGAATTGAGTTACTTCAAAGTATTATCAAGATGTTTAGAAATAAAAATCTTATTGTTTGTGTTATTTTCGTTTTAGCTATAATTTCTTCCATAACATATTAGAAGCGAACAGTTTTCCCCTTACATTTAAACTCTTGAACAAAGAAAGACTTTTCTGGAAATGCCAATGTACCAGTGAGAGAAAATTTAATAATAAACTGACAAGACTTAGTGTTTATGCTTTACACATTCATATAATTCGTCTTCCTTTTGGAATTATGATAGTTTTGAAGTGTTAAGGTATATTCCCAAAAAATATTTTGTGTTGATTAATTTTTTACTAAAAGTAACGATCTAAAAAAATATTCATATAATAACATTCAAAAATCACCGCATAGGCTTATTTGTTTTATAATAGTGGCAGGAAAGCAAATAAATAGTGCTAGTGCATTTTTTCTCCCCTCTACTTGCAACAAACCGACAAATTTTTTAAAATAATGAGTATAAAAAAATATTGGCAAATAACGGTGAAAAGGAGTAGTAGTGAACAAAACGGAATGCAGAGAGTTGACGGTCGGTGCAAGTCAACCGAAGTTTGTTCACGAACTCGCCTTTGAGTTGCGAACGTAAACGGCCAAGCGCCTAGTAATGTTCGCCGTGAATCTGCGTTAAGGATTTGAGCGAGCACACGCTTTTGTGTGCTAAATAGGGTGGTACCGCGGGAAGTTCAACCTCTCGTCCCTTTTTTAGGGCGGGAGGTTTTTTTCATTCATCTTTTTGTTAACAATGGTCAATAGAAAGAGACAGATAGGAGGAAAGGAAATGAGTTTCAATCACCGTGAGATTGAAAAGAAATGGCAAAAGTACTGGGAAGAAAATAAAACATTTAAGACGACCGAAGATGACAGCAAACGCAAATTTTACGCGCTCGATATGTTCCCTTATCCGTCCGGCGCGGGACTTCATGTCGGTCATCCAGAAGGGTATACAGCAACTGACATTTTAGCGCGCATGAAACGGATGCAAGGGTATAACGTTCTTCATCCGATGGGATGGGACGCGTTCGGTTTGCCTGCTGAGCAATATGCGTTAGATACAGGGAATGACCCTGCGGAGTTTACCGAGAAAAATATTAATAACTTCCGTCGCCAAATTAAAGCATTAGGATTCTCTTATGACTGGGATCGTGAAATCAATACGACCGATCCGAACTATTATAAATGGACACAATGGATTTTCTTAAAGTTGTATGAAAAAGGATTAGCTTACATGGATGAAGTACCGGTCAACTGGTGCCCGGCATTAGGAACCGTTCTTGCGAATGAAGAAGTGATTGATGGTAAAAGTGAACGCGGTGGCCATCCGGTGATTCGCAAGCCGATGAAACAATGGATGCTTCGTATTACGGCGTATGCAGACCGCTTGCTTGAAGATTTAGAAGAGTTGGATTGGCCGGAAAGCATTAAAGAAATGCAGCGTAACTGGATCGGCCGTTCAGAAGGGGCGAACATTCATTTTGCCGTTGATGGCCATGATGAAACATTTACGGTATTCACAACACGACCTGATACATTATTCGGTGCGACTTATACAGTACTCGCTCCTGAGCATCCGCTTGTTGAAAAAATTACAACACCTGAACAAAAAGCGGCAGTCGAAGCGTATTTAGACCAAATTAAAAGCAAAAGCGACCTTGAGCGCACGGATTTAGCAAAAGAAAAAACAGGCGTATTTACCGGTGCTTATGCGATTAATCCAGTCAATGGTGAAAAATTGCCGATTTGGATTGCTGACTATGTATTAATGAGCTACGGCACAGGGGCCATTATGGCTGTTCCTGCTCATGATGAACGTGATTACGAATTTGCGAAAAAATTTAACTTGCCAATTAAAGAAGTCGTTGCCGGCGGTGACATTTCAAAAGAAGCGTATACAGGCGACGGAGAGCATATCAACTCTGATTTCTTAAATGGTTTAAACAAAGAAGAAGCGATTAAGAAAATGATCGAATGGCTCGAAGCGAACGGCAAAGGGGAAAAGAAAGTATCATATCGTCTTCGTGACTGGTTATTCAGCCGCCAGCGCTACTGGGGCGAACCGATTCCGATTATTCACTGGGAAGATGGCACAATGACACCAGTTCCGGAAGAAGAGCTTCCATTAATGCTGCCGAAAACAGATCAAATTAAACCGTCTGGTACAGGTGAGTCTCCACTGGCGAACATTGAAGATTGGGTAAATGTAGTAGATCCAAAAACTGGTAAAAAAGGACGCCGTGAGACAAACACAATGCCGCAATGGGCGGGAAGCTGCTGGTATTATTTACGTTATATTGACCCACACAACCCTGATCAACTGGCTGACCCTGAAAAATTGAAAAAATGGCTTCCAGTTGACATTTATATCGGCGGTGCGGAACATGCCGTACTTCACTTGTTATATGCTCGTTTCTGGCATAAGTTCTTATATGATATCGGTGTTGTGCCAACTAAAGAGCCGTTCCAAAAGCTATTTAACCAAGGCATGATTCTTGGTGAAAATAACGAGAAAATGAGTAAATCAAAAGGAAATGTTGTCAACCCAGACGATATTATCGAGAGCCACGGCGCAGATACATTACGTTTATATGAAATGTTCATGGGACCGCTTGAAGCATCGATTGCTTGGTCAACAAAAGGTTTAGACGGTGCGCGCCGCTTCTTGGATCGCGTATGGCGCTTATTCGTTGAAGAGAACGGTAGCCTTAATCCGAAAATTGTTGATAATCCTGAAACGGACACGTTAGAGCGCGTATATCATCAAACAGTGAAAAAGGTAACAGAAGACTATGAAGCGCTTCGTTTCAACACAGCCATTTCCCAATTGATGGTGTTTATTAACGAAGCATATAAAGCACCTGTTTTGCCGAAAGCATACATGGAAGGCTTCGTGAAGCTATTGTCGCCAGTTTGCCCGCATATCGCTGAAGAGTTATGGGAAAAACTTGGTCATAACAATACAATCGCTTATGAATCATGGCCTGCCTATGATGAGGCAAAACTAGTAGAAGATGAAGTGGAAATTGTTGTACAAGTAAATGGCAAAGTGCGCGCGAAATTGCATGTGCCAGCTGACGCTTCCAAAGAGGAGCTTGAGCAAATGGCAATGGAAGATGCAAAAATTAAAGAACAAATCGAAGGAAAAACCGTTCGTAAAGTCATTGCCGTTCCAGGAAAACTAGTGAATATTGTAGCGAATTAATGTAAAAAGAGGCTATCTCAAAAGCTTTCGGGTCAGACCCCACAACACAATATATAGGACATATGAACTATATATTGTGAAATACGCGTGAGGTCAGACCCTTATGAGACAGCCTCGATATATAGAAAGGGGATTTCATACATGGAAGAAATCAAAGAAATTACGACCGAAGAGCTAAAAAAGAAATTGGAGAGTGGAGAAAAATTAAATTTAATCGATGTGCGCGAAGATGAAGAAGTGGCACACGGCATGATTCCAGGAGCAAAGCATATTAAAATGGGGGATATTCCGAATCGTTTAGACGAATTTAACAAAGATGAGGAATATATCTTCATCTGCCGTTCCGGCGCTCGTAGCGGAAACGTATGCCGCTATTTGCAGGACATGGGCTACAAAGTGTACAACATGGCCGGCGGCATGCTTGCGTGGGATGGGGAAATAACAAGATGACATGTAAAAAAGGATAACTCATTGATAATGAGTTATCCTTTTTTAATGTAAATACACTTTTCCTAAAAAACAGTTCAGTTAATTTGCATAAAGTCTCTATTTAATACAATGGAGATTTATAATCTTTGAAGTGTCTCTTTTATTATTATACATGTGCATGAACTTTACGGTTTGGTTATGCTTAATAATCTGGATGAATTTCACTATTTGGCTGTATTTGCACATACTCTGGATGAATTTCATTTGATATAACAGAACTAATACCCAATGCTGCTATAATAAGAAGAGAAGCAACAATCATTTTTTTCATACTATTTCCTCCTTAAATAATAAATTGTTTTCTTTTTTTATTAGCTAACTGATAGTAGTAGCTACTTTTTTTATACATAAATTGTTTTGCATATATACCTGCCAATTTTTCATAACAATCGGTTAGATAAGGCCAATCATGAGTTTGTTCAAAATAAGGGATAACAATGTCTTCGAGATGCTTTCGTAACTCTTCTTCATTTTTACATATTTCTAAATATAAATGACGAAATTTATGCATAAGATATTCGGCGTTTTTTAAAACTTCTAATTTCGAAAGGGATTTGGAAATCCACATGATAGATGAAGTTATATCACCATATAAAGCATATTCTTTTGCTAGATAATAAGCAGTTGTTAAATAATCTAGCTGGTTTTTTTCATAATCCAAACTTTTTAAGTAGTAGTTTATAGCCTTTTCTCTATCACCTTTTACTGCATGTAAATACCCAAGATTGTGAAGTATTTTTCCAATAATGTCAGTTAATTTTAATGACTGGGCGGTGTTCAAGATATTTTGAAAATGTTGTTCAGCTTGATTAAATTGTCTAATTCTTACATAGTTAATGCCAATCATTAATTGACAATCAATGCTTCTTAAGTATTGGGAGGTAGAATTAAATAACTCTAGTGCCAGGTGACCATATACAAGAGCGAGTGATGGACGGTATAAATGACTATAGGTGAGGGCTAAGTAGTAGATAAGCTCGGGCTCGGAATAACGGATTTTATCGCTAATAATCTTGGCAGCTTCGAATTGTTCAATTCCATCCTCATATTGTCGGTTTAGGCATAAATAAATGCCATAAAAACAATGGAAATAAAGAAGTTGACCGTTTGTAAGTTTTCTTTTTGTTTTGTTTAAATATTCAATCAATTCTAAAGCTGAAGAAAGCTGCTTTTTATAAAGATAGTATCTTAGTAGAGTAAGCTTATAATTGAGTACTAGATTAATATTTTGGATATGCTCAATTTTCCCGGGAAGTTCTTGTGCGTATTGATCCGCTTTGTCTGCATCACGGTCAACAATGGTTTGATACCAAGCCAAAATTTCCTCATTTAGCTGCTTCTGTTCGGAAACAATATTTTCATAACTTAATCCCAGTCTCGAAAGTAAAAGAGTAACGATTTCTTCATTTGCTACAATTTTGTTGTTTTCAAGTTTACTTAAATAAGGAACTGAGCATATCCCTTTCGACAACTCTTCTTGAGTGATTCCTTGTTGTTGACGATTAATCGCGATAATCATCCCTATATTTATATCCATATTATCTCCTAAGATGTACATAAATCAACGCTCAACTCCTTTTTTTGTGTTGAGAAAATAAAAGAGTAAACACCTGAATTATTTATCCTTTTCAGATTAATTTTCTCAATATGTCTATGATGTCTGCGTCTATACATTTTCAATTTACTAAATTAACAAAGTATATTTGCGAAAATATGATTTGGATCGTTCTTTTATGAAACCATGGTCTCTTTCGTTTTCTCAATACAATTATAGTATGAATAGTGTTAATATTCTAAATATAAAAGGTAAAGGAGTGATTGAATGAAGAAAGCATTTTTATCTTTTAGTTTAGCAGCAGGATTAACTGTGCAAGCTTTACTACCGTATAATGCTTTAGCGACAACAGAGAAAGAAAAAATCTCCTGGAACCAACAATACCAAACTCCTCAATTTATCTCCGGTGACTTGTTAAAAGCCAGCAACATTTCTCCTGAGGAATTCGTCTATCAATATGTTGAAAAAAATAATCAAAAGTTTAAGCTTCATAGTCAAAAGGCTAAAGAAACGCTTCAATTGAAAGAAAAGAAGAAAGACGAGTTAGGTTTTACATTTATGCGCTTCCAGCAAACATATAAAGGTGTCCCTGTTTTTGGTGCAACGGTGACGGCTCATGTTAAAGATGACACGCTTACGTCTTTATCAGGAACCATTATTCCTGATTTAGATTCTAAAGCTTCACTAAACAGTGAAAAGAAACTGAATGAGAAAGAAGCTCGCGATATTGCTGAAGCAGATTTAGTGATGAATGTAACGAAGCAAGTGCCAGAGTATGAAAAAGGAAAGGATACAGAGTTTGTTATTTATGTTAACGGTGCTCAAGCGAACTTAGCGTATGTGGTAAATTTAAATTTCTTAACTCCAGTGCCTGGAAACTGGATTTATATCGTTGATGCAGTTGACGGTAAAATTTTAAATAAATTTAACAAGCTTCATACAGCGAAGCCAGGTGATACAAAACCAGTAACTGGAACAATGACTGTTGGAGTCGGTAAAGGTGTACTTGGTGATCAAAAATATGTAAATACAGTTTATTCTAGTTACTACTATTTACAAGATAGTACAAGAGGAAATGGGATTTATACTTACGATGCGAAGAATCGCTCATTGCTTCCTGGAAGCTTGTGGACAGATGCGGATAATCAATTTTTTGCGATCTATGACGCACCCGCAGTGGATGCACATTATTATGCTGGTGTAACGTATGACTACTATAAAAATGTTCATAACCGCCTCAGCTATGATGGCAACAATGCAATGATTAAATCATCTGTTCATTATGGAAGAAATTATAATAATGCGTTTTGGAACGGCTCACAAATGGTATATGGAGATGGTGATGGTCAAACATTTATCCCGCTTTCTGGAGGAATTGACGTTGTTGCTCATGAACTAACACATGCTGTAACAGATTACACAGCGGATTTAATTTACCAAAACGAATCTGGAGCAATTAATGAATCTATGTCCGATATTTTCGGAACATTGGTCGAGTATTATACGAACAACAATCCGGACTGGGAAATCGGCGAGGACATCTATACCCCTGGCATAGCGAACGATGCCCTTCGTTCGATGTCTGATCCGTCAAAGTATGGCGACCCAGATCATTATTCTAAACGCTATACAGGTACGCAAGATAACGGCGGCGTTCATATAAACAGCGGTATTATTAACAAAGCCGCTTATTTATTAAGCGAAGGTGGCACGCATTACGGTGTGACGGTAACGGGAATCGGCAGAGATAAGACAGGTAAGATTTTCTATCGTTCATTGACTCAATATTTAACAGCAAGCTCGAATTTCAGCCAGCTACGTGCAGCGGCTGTTCAAGCAGCTACGGATTTATATGGAGCGACAAGCCAAGAAGTGCAATCTGTAAATCAAGCATTCAATGCGGTAGGAGTACAATAATAGAAAAGAAGCAATGAGTCAATGAATGAAGCTGTTTGGCATTGAGAGCATTAAATATAAGTAAGAGAGCAACAAAACAGGCTGACTCCTAAAAGTCAGCCTGTTTTGTTATTCATTAGCTGGAATTTGTCCACCAGCGTTGGAATAAAAAACTCTTGTAAGAACTGGTTTGCCATGTTGGCATCATGGATGAACAGCATGTTTATTACCGTTTTCACTCCAGTTTGTTGAACCAACAATGACTGTTGGATCGTTTGTAGTATTGACATCAATAATCATTGTTTTGCTGTGAAGCTTACGTGTTTTTGCATCTTGATACACTGGAGCTGGATTTGCTCAGCGTGTGTTTGGATTGTTTTTGCTTGACTGCGATGCGGTGTGACCTGTCATATAGAGGTTAATACTTGAAGTACCATCTGTGGCAGAGAGTGTCCAGCCGTTTAACGAAATGTCAGTGCTTGTGTTGTTGTACAATTCCATCCATTCGTTGTTATAAATTTTGTAATAGATTACATATGGGAAAAGGGATATCAACATACAAAGTAGAATAGATGTCTTTAAATGTATGAATAATTCTTCCACTAACTATAAAAGGCGGGATAAAAAATGAAAAAGGATGATACGTTACTGTTATTTTTAAAGGTTTCGCTTCATCGTATGTACAATCATTATTTACCTAAGTTACTATATACTCTTCAGACCTTAGAAATGGAAGAACTTTGGATGCGCGAAACAAAAGAAACGAACTCCATAGGCGGAATTGTTCTGCATATTTGTGAGCATATTCGAAGAAATACGTTGCAATACTCGGATTCAAGCATCATATTTTCAAAAGGAATTGAAGAGTATTTCCCAGATGTTAATTGGACAACGGATGAATTATGCGAATATGTTCAAAAAACATTCGATAAATGGCGAGTTGAGATGGTAAAACGCCTTGAAAATCATAAAGAAACGGATATTTATTGCTTGTATCATCTCGTCGAGCACACCGCTTATCATCTTGGACAAATTATTGACCGCGTGAAACGGATCAAACGTATTTCTTTTCAGTTTTGTCAAAAAAAAGGGTTGAATGAAAAATCACTGAGGGAGATGATGGAAGAAAAATGTACAAAGTAAAAATATTTGATCAAGAGCATGAAAAAGATTTGGAAAATGCAGTGAATAAATTTCTAACAGGCTTGAAAGAAGGACAGTTGATTGACATTAAATATGAAGTTGCGGCAATGGAGTCGGAAGGAGAACAAGTTTATTGTTTTTCAGCGATGGTGATTTATCGGGAGTGACGTAAATACAAAAAAGGGCTGCTATCCTATATAAAGGAAGCTAGCCCATTTTTGTTAAATTTCTTTATTTAACGCCTTCTTTGCTGCATTCATTCCAGCAAGCCTTCCGGTGACGAGTGCAGCGGTAATATTGTAACCGCCTGTATAGCCGTGAATATCTAAAATTTCTCCACAAAAATAAAGTCCTTCCATCAACTTCGACGACATTTCTTTCGGATGAATTTCTTTGACGGATACGCCGCCCCCGGTGACGAACGCTTTTTCAAGCGGCAATGTGCCGTGTACATGGAATTGAAATTGTTTGCAGTCACGCACGAATGCACGTACTTTTTCGTGGGATATCGTGCTTGCGGGTGCTTGTGGATCAATATCGTTTTTCTCTAATAAAAACAGTAAGTATCGTTCTGGCAATAATCCTTTTAGCACGTTCTTTACCGCTTTTTTTGGTTCCGCTTTTAATAATTTCACAATCTCTTGGAAAATTTCTTCCGCATTTTTGTCTGGCATCGCATCAATGCTCATCGTCACCGCATTCGCTTTTGATTTTTTTAACTCCTTCACAACAAATTGGCTGCAACGAAGCGCTGCCGGACCAGAAATGCCAAAATGAGTGAAAATCATGTCCATTCGGTGCGTAATAATCGCTTTTCCTTTTTGATTGAGTACGCTTAACGCTACATCGCGCAAAGAAAGACCTTGCAAAGTTCGTTCTTTAATAAATCGTTCCTCTGAAGTAATCGGTACTTCTGTTGGGAATAACTCTGTAATGGTATGTCCTGCTTTTTCTGCCCAAGCATAACCATCACCGGTTGAACCGGTCTGGGGAACCGATTTGCCGCCAACAGCGACAACAACGCTTTTTGCTGGGATAAATTCCCCTGTTTTTAACGTAATGCCGACGGTTTTGCCGTTTTCGTACTCAACGTCAGCGACGGGAGTATTGACACGAATATGAACGTTTTGTTTCTTCAATTCATTCACAAGCGCGTCAACAACGGATTGCGCGCTGTCCGTCACCGGAAACATGCGGCCGTGGTCTTCTTCTTTCAGACGAATGCCAAGACGTTCAAAAAAGCGAATAATGTCTTCATTGTTGAATACGGAAAACGCGCTGTATAAAAAGCGACCGTTTCCGGGGATATGTTTGACGAGTTCATCGATAGGCAGGCGGTTAGTCACATTGCAGCGACCGCCGCCGGAAATCGCCAGCTTGCGCCCGAGCTTGTCTCCTTTATCGACAAGCAATACTTTTGCTCCTTGTTCTCCCGCCGCAATCGCTGCCATTAATCCAGAAGGGCCGCCGCCGACGACAATCACATCATACGTCATTTTACATTCACCAACCTTTCAATCGCTTTCCATTATAAACAAATGAAGAAAATTTCTCGACTTAAACAGGGATATGATAAAATAATGTAGTTACTATTTGAAAAGCTTTCGTGCTAAGGAAGGGATGTTATGTCATCGTCGAAATTGTTGCGCGGAACGCTCATTTTAACCATTGGTGTTATGCTGTCACGCTTGCTCGGATTAATCTATGTGTTTCCGTTTGAAGCGCTTGTAGGCAATCGCGGCGGTGCGCTATATGGTTACGGTTATGTGCCGTATACGATTTTTATTAGCATCGCGACAATGGGAGTTCCGCTTGCTGTTTCTAAGTTTGTGTCTAAATATAATGCATTAGGGGAATATCGCATTGGCAGAAGACTGTTTCAATCAGGCTTGCTGCTAATGTCATTCACTGGTTTTTTGGCATTCGCTATATTATATACTATTGCGCCGATGATTGCACCATTGGTAATTAGCGATGGCGGAAATGGAAATACGGTGGAAGATGTAACGACAGTCATTCGCGCCGTTAGCTTTGCCCTTTTGCTCGTCCCGCTTATGAGTCTGATTCGCGGTTTTTTCCAGGGGCATGAATCAATGGGACCTACGGCAATTTCGCAGGTTATTGAGCAGCTTGTTCGCATTATCTTTTTGCTGGCAAGTTGTTATGTCGTGCTGAAAGTGCTAGATGGCTCTTTAGTAACTGCGATCAGTTTGTCTACATTTGCCGCATTTGTCGGGGCGTTAGGCGGTTTAGGTGTATTAATTTGGTATTGGTTCAAACGAAAAGACGCTCTCGACGAATTGTTACAAAAAGATAAGGGACAGCTTCAACCATCGCTTTTGGACATGTATAAAGAGTTGGTTATGTATGCTGCACCATTTGTTTTTACCGGCTTGGCGATGCCTCTTTTTCAATTAATTGATCTATTTACATTTAACCGGGCGATGGCAAGTATTGGCCTTGCGGCTATTTCTGAGAAGGCGTATGCGATTTTTAATATATGGGCGCAAAAATTAATCATTATTCCTGTTACACTAGCGACGTCTTTTAGTTTAACGTTAATTCCAACTATTACAAAATCATATATTGAACGTAATCAAAAGTTATTAAGAAAACAACTTAATCAAACGTTCCAAGTAATGTTATTTTTAACGTTGCCGGCAGTTGTTGGCATGGCGTTATTAGCGGAACCGGTATATGCGACCTTTTACGGTTACGATGAACTTGGGAGCGAAGTGTTGCGATGGTATGCACCAGCAGCGATTTTATTTGCGCTTTTTTCGGTTACCTCTGCGATATTGCAAGGAATTAACCAACAACGCTTCACAGTCATTGGCTTAACAATTGGATTGTTTGTAAAACTTATTTTTAACTACTATTTCATTACAAAATTTGCAACAATCGGGGCTGTTTTGGCGACTACTCTTGGTTATTTCGTATCGGTGGCATTCAATTTATGGATCATTAAAAAGTACGCAAATTACCGTTATCGCCTCGTTTTTCGCCGAACGTTGTTAATGGGAATTTTTACAGTGATTATGTGTATCGTAGTAAGTGTTGTTGTCTTTTTATTGAAGATAGCTTTCCATTATAATGGCGGTAAGTTTGATTCAATTGTGATCGTTTTTATTGGTGCACTTGTTGGAGCGGCTGCTTATTTTTATATGAGCTATCGTTCCGAGTTGCTTATGTACTTGTTTGGCGATCGCTTTGCGTTTTTAAGAAAGAAAAAAGAGAAGGCTGTTTCGTAACAGCCTTCTTTTGCCCTTAAAAACTGTCTGAAAAAGGTAAACCAAGTTGACGCTCTACTCGTTGAAGACGGCGGTTTAAACGGTTTAAGCGTTCTGTATGACGCTCTAGTGTTCTTTCGATACGGTCAAGGCGTCGTTCGATATTTACAGGAGGGGGAGCAGCAAAGGTTCCTGGATAGCCAGGTGTTCCTGGATAGCCAGGTGTTCCTGGATAGTCAGGTGTTCCTGGATAGCTAGGTGTTCCTGGATAGCCGCCAGGATAAGTTGGTTGTTGCTGTTGTTGTCGATAGTCCATGCTGAGAAACTCCTTTCTGTTGTTTCTTCTTAAGCAGTGTATGTAATAGTGATAAAAGCGGACTAGACGAATGCCTAAAAACAAAAAATTCACGAAAGGATGAATAAACATTGAGTTTGCGGATTGATAAATTGCTAGCCAATATGGGCTATGGAACGCGCAAAGAAGTAAAAAAATTGCTAAAATCAGGCGTTGTCAAAGTAGATGATGTCATTGTGAAGGATCCGAAGATGCAAGTGAATCCCGGTGAGCAAGTGGTAACGGTATGGGGAGAAGAAGTTCAATATAAAGAGTTTATTTATTTAATGATGAACAAACCACCTGGGGTCATTTCTGCTACTGAAGATTTGGTACAAGAAACGGTTATTGATTTGCTTGAAGAAGAGGATAAAATTTTTGAGCCGTTTCCAGTTGGTCGTTTAGACAAAGATACGGAAGGACTATTGTTACTGACAAACGACGGGCAACTTGCACATCAGTTGTTGTCACCGAAAAAACACGTTCCGAAAACATATTTTGCCGTCATTGATGGTGAGGTCACAGAAGCGGATGTTAAGGCGTTTCGTCAAGGGATTGTTCTTGATGATGGCTATGAAACTAAACCAGCGGAGCTTGTTATTTTAAAATCGGGCATTCGTTCTGATGTAGAAGTGACGATTACAGAAGGGAAATTTCATCAAGTAAAACGAATGTTTCAAGCTGTAGGAAAACGTGTCGTCTATTTAAAGAGAATTCAAATGGGCCCGCTTTCGCTCGATGAGTCGCTTGCTCTTGGGGAGTATCGTGAACTAACAGATGAAGAAGTGGAATTATTAAAAAGCTTTCAACAAATGTAACGCAAAAAAATGGAACCTTCGCAATAAGGTTCCTTTTTATATCAATATTCATTGTTCACTCTTTGGCATATTGAGGCTAACAGCTTAAGCGTGTTGAATAACCTCTCACCTTTCTCTCTAGAGAATCCCAATTAAGAGGACAGTTTTACCTTCTTATTGGTTGTTGTCCATTTGCCCTTGCTTGGGCTGCGAACTAGGTCATTATATGCTAACACGTTCAAGTCTCGTTGAATTGTCCTTGGGGTGATGCCAAATTCATCAACGAGTTCCTGCGTTGTTACTGTTCCACGTTCATTGATGAACATGTAAACCGATTTAATACGCGTTAGCATCCGATGAGTTGAAGGTTTCAAAAGACCACTCCCTATCATTCGTAATTCGCATGGCGCAACACACTTCAACCTAGATGAGAGATTATTTCTTAGGATGTCTCTTTTACTATCATTTTACACGAACATAAGCGAAAAAAGCTACAGTTGCTGTTTAATTAACAAAATATTCACATATTTGTAATGTTTTCTTAATGCTAGTGTAAAAATCATACTTACATTATAGCAAAAATAAAAGTAAATTTTAAAACTTTTCTCACTTTTTATCAAAAAATGTGTCAATGATTTTAGGACATTGCCAGAGTGGAAGATAAAAAGAAATACAGCTGCATTCTTTTTCATTGTTTTGACATTTTCAGGATTTGTATGATACGTTGGCAGTAGAAGAACTTTGAAGGAAGGGATTTATAATGAGCATTAATTGGCTGGAAGAAGTGTTAAAGCGAAAAGAAGACCTCATTCGTGATACACAGGAGTTTTTACGTATTAAAAGCGTGCTTGACGAAGCAAGTGCTACAAAAGAAGCTCCGCTCGGACAAGGTGTATACGAAGCGCTTCAATATTTGCTTCGCCGCGGAGAAGAAGAAGGTTTTACGGCGAAAAATGTGGACGGTTTGGCAGGGCATTTAGAGTTTGGGGAAGGGGAAGAATTGATTGGAATTTTATGCCATGTCGATGTTGTTCCACCTGGAGATGGATGGACAAGTGATCCTTTTTCTGCGGAAATTCGCGATGGGAAAATTTATGCCCGCGGAGCAATTGATGATAAAGGACCGACAATGGCAGCTTTTTATGCGATGAAAATTGTGAAAGAACTAGGATTACCACTAAAGAAACGGGTACGCATGATTATTGGCACGGACGAGGAAAGCAATTGGCGCTGTGTTGACCATTATTTTAAACACGAGGAAATGCCGACGATGGGATTTGCCCCGGATGCGGATTTTCCAATCATTTATGCGGAAAAAGGTATTGCTGATTTTGATTTGTGTCAGAAGCCTGTCCAAACAAATGAAGAGGGCGATATTCAATTACAATCTTTCCAATCTGGGCGCCGTTATAACATGGTTCCAGATTTTGCTGAAGCGGTATTGCTTGTGAAAAATGGACGAAGTGATGAAATCAAACATCATTTCGAGCAGTTTCTATATACGAACGGCCTAAACGGTCAGGCGACGGTTCAGTCTAAAACAGTCACATTGCAGCTTGAAGGTATTTCCGCCCACGGCATGGAGCCAAACAACGGAAAAAATGCAGGGCTGTTTATGGCGAGCTTTTTAGCTCAAGTACCATTAGAGCAACATGCCCGAGCATTTATTCGTTTCATCAATGATTACTTTGTCGGAGATTCGCGCGGACGTGCGCTTGGTGTTGCTTATTCTGATGATATTACCGGCGATTTAACCATTAACGTTGGTATTTTATCTTATCGTCAAGAAACAGGCGGGAAGTTAGGGTTAAATTTACGTTACCCGGTAACGAACGATATTGACCAAACGAAGAAAACGATTGAACAAGTTTGTGAAAAGTATGGCTTTACGCTTGAAAACTTCAGTGATTCCAAGCCGCATCATGTTGATAAAAACCATGTTCTCATAAAGACGCTGCAACGTGTATATGAGGAGCAAACAGGAGAGAAGGCGTCGTTAATTTCCATTGGCGGCGGAACGTATGCCCGTTCATTAAACGCGGGTGTTGCTTTTGGACCACTGTTTCCAGGAAGACCGGATGTCGCTCACCAAAAAGATGAGTACATTATTATTGAAGATTTATTAAAAGCGACGGCCATTTATGCCCAAGCGATTTATGAGCTTGCGAAATGATTTTGTTTCCAATATATGTTATAATGATATATAGTATTATATAGAGAGAGGCTGTCTCAAAAACAAAGACCCCTCAACCGCAATATATGGGCAAAAAGCCCTAATATTACGGTTTGAGGGAGTCAGACCCTTATGAGACAGCCTCATTTTTATGAATGAAAGAATGCGGGGGAAACATCATGGAATTTGCATTAAAACACGGGGAACAGCAAAGTAAATGGACATTTCAATTGTTTTATTTTTTAACATTTTTTGCTTTCGGTTCATTATTTCCGCTATTGTCGGTTTATCTAAAAGAGACGGTAGGGCTATCGGGGACAGAAATTGGTACGATTATGTCAATTAGCCCGATCGTGATGATTTTTGTTCAGCCGTTTTGGGGAATGATTAGTGATTATACACAAAAGCCGGTTACGGTTTTGACGATTACATTAATTGGGACGGCGTTGATCGGAATTGTTTATTCGTTCGTAGAGCAATACGTATGGTTTCTCATCATTTCCGCTTTATTAGCATTCACTCAAAGTGCAATTATACCACTTTCGGATAGTATCACCCTCAATTATGTGCAAAAGTCAAAAGGAAATTATGGAGCGATTCGCCTCTGGGGAGCAATTGGCTTTGCTGTTTCGGTGCTTGTCGGCGGCTGGCTTTCGGAAATGTTTTCTATTGACATGATTTTTTATTTGTTTGCTTTTGTTTTATGTTTAGCTGCACTGTTTGCTTGGAAGCTGCCGCGTGAGAGCCAAACGATGAGAGTACGCATTTTCGAAGGAATGGTCCAATTAATGAAGATTCCGAAGTTTTTATTGTTTTTGTTGACAACGTTTCTTGTATTTGGGCCTATTTATGCAAACAATTTTTATTTTGGTGTATTTATAAAGGAAATCGGTGGCACGTTGACAGGAGTTGGTATTGCTTTTTTATTGGCGGCGGGAAGTGAAGCACCGTTTATGAAAATAGCAGATTCGTTCATTCGCCGCTACGGTATGGTGCCGATTTTATTATTTGCTGCTTCGATTTCGGCATGCCGCTGGCTGTTTTATTTTTTTGAACCGTCGTTAACACTTGTTTATGCGACCACGATTGCCCAAGGCTTCTCCGTTGGCTTGTTCATTCCTGCTGCCTTGCAGTATGTTCGCGATATAGCTCCTGACGGTGTGCGCGCTACAGCCGTTTCCATTTATTCGGCAGTTGGCAACGGGTTAGGAAGTTGGTTTTGCACGTTTCTCGGCGGCTATATTCTCGAGCAATGGCATGTCGGACATGTATATTTATTCTTTAGTATTTTAACGTTTAGCGGTTTGGTGATTTTATTTATCATTATCACGTTAGATAGAAAAAAGCTGCCAGTTCATAACGATTGATTTTTTAGAAGGTAAAATAAAATTAGTTGATGATATGCTTATTTATAAATGGAATGCTGTGGCTATTATAAAGAGAGAGGGATTTGTCTCGCTATTTCTTTTAAAAATTTCATAAAATTAGGAAATAATCATATTCGTTTAAAAAGAAAGGGGGCAAGGATGTGAGAAAAAAGCATTATTTTATCGCTGTACCGATTCCGATGGAGATTAGCGAGCATCTTGCGCAGCTACAAGCAGAGCTGAAGGAATTCTTTCCGTTTCGCAGTTGGGTACATAAGCAAGATTACCATATTACACTTGCCTTTTTAGGGGAGGCCTCCTCTATCCAGTTGGAGCAAGTGAAGCAGGCAATGGAACAAATCGCAAAGTCGCATTGCTCTTTTATGCTCACATTGGATACAATCAGTACGTTTGGCAATCGTTTGGCACCGAGAATTTTATGGCAAGGGGTGAAGGAAGAGCCGAAATTGCGTGAACTTCGAGAGGATGTTTATCATGCTTGTATTGATATCGGCTTTTCTTTAGATCAACGTCCGTTTGCTCCCCATATTACAATTGCGCGCAAATGGCAAGGAGAGACAGAGTTTGCATTAGAAAAAATAAGAGCGATGACGGCAGGAAAAGTGGAAAATGCCTCATTTCTTGCGTCTCATATTGTATTGTATCAAACTCATTTAGAGAGAGTACCGAAATATGAGCCGCTGTTCATATGTCCGCTTTTGTAATAACAGTAGAGTATTCGTGAAATATGGATTATATTAAAAGGAAGAATGCTCTTATTGGAGGGTATTTGGTGGGACAATTAATTAAGCTTCAAGATTACATTTCACGATATGAACAAGATATTTACCGTTACCCAGGCGAATTTATTCGTCTAAAGAAGGCACAATGGGAAAAAGTAAAATACGCATGGGAAAATGAGATGCTGGATGCTTTTTATTCATCTGAAGTGCAAATGCAGGAGCCAGAGGAATGGTTAGAGGAGAAAAAATCGTTCTTTTCAACGGTGAAAAATTGGTTTAGGCGCTCCTCTCAACCGGAGGAAGAGACAAGCGAGAATACAACCGAGAATAACGGAGAAGATCCTTTTTCCTTTTCCTTTACCACTGAACCGAATACGTTAGATGATTTAAAAGCCTTGTTTCTTGAAAAACTATTCCATTTGCAACTTCGGTGGGCAAGTTCGACATTGAGGGATGCATCGCTCATCGATAAAAAATATTACTATGATGAAGATTTAAAATATTTTTTACAAAGATTTCCTGATACATATTTATGTTTATATAAACCAGTATTTCGCTTGAAAAATGCTCCGATTGAATTAGAAGTGATTTTATTGAGCCCGATTATGACATGGTGTATCACTTTTGCTGAAGGGAAAGAAGATAATATTATTATCGGTTCGCATGAACGTTTTTGGACAGAATTAACGAATGGCAAAGAGAAAAAAATCGTAAATCCGCTTATTGCCTTGAATCGAACAGAAAACATTATCAAAAAAATTTATCAAACACATGATGTACAATTTCCAATAAAAAAGGTGATTTTAAACCGAAAAGGATACTTAGACTATAAGTATGCTCCTCAAGATGTTCAATTGATTGACAAACGCAATTATGAACAGTGGTTTTCTTCATTAAGAAACTTGACCTCTCCATTAAAACACATTCAACTAAAAGCAGCTTCGGCCTTGTTGCGTTATTGTCAAAGTCAATATAACGAACGTTTAGAATGGCAGGAGACGAATGAAGATGAAGAACAAGGGGGCTGACACTTTATCCCGTTCTAATCGTCCGTAAGACTCCCACCTCTACAGGTGGGAGTCTTACGGACGCTAGAAGTGCGATAAATTCAACTAACATCAGTGGTGGATGAAGGCCCGCCACTGATGAAGTTGTACTTTATTTTAGGTCAGCCCCATCAATCTATGTTCTTAGGAGGTGAGGGTTACTTGTTGCAAGTAAAGCGAACATTTGAAGCGTATTTAGACGAAATGAATCTTATTACGATTTTAATTCCGAAATCGTATTTTCAAGGGTTGTCCAGCACATTTACGTTACAGAATGAGCGTGGTGAAAAACGAGATTTATCGATTGAGAGAAAAGTGGATTTGCTTGCTTTTTTGAAGTACGAATGCCGCTTTGATTTTCCGCTTGAAATTGGCGGGCGATATATCATTTATGAAGAGCACGGGGCATTTACTGATTTGCAAATTGGGGCCGTCACTCGCACTACAGAATTTGATAATCACTATTACTATGATGGTGACGACCTTGGAATTACGTTTAGCAAACATGAGACGATATTTAAACTTTGGGCTCCGACGGCAACAGAAGTAAAGCTGAAACTATGGAAAGAAAAAGAAGACGTACAAATGATACAAATGGTGCGTGGTGAGAAAGGGATTTGGACCATTTCAGTTGCGGAGAATTTGGAAGGGTATTATTATACATATCTTGTATGTGTGAATCTCGTCTGGCGTGAAGCGGTTGACCCATATGCTGTGGCCGTTTCCATGAATGGTGAGTATGGGGTGATTGTTGATTTAACAAAGACAAGATTGGCCAAACCCTCTTTGCCTCCATTATCTTCACCGACAGATGCAATTATTTATGAAATGCATATTCGTGATTTTACGATTCATCCGGAAAGCGGGATTATGCATAAGGGAAAATATTTAGGACTAAGCGAGCAACATACAAAAGGGCCAAACGGAACGAGCACGGGGCTTTCGTATTTAAAAGAGCTCGGAATTACCCATGTTGAATTGCTTCCGTTTAACGACTTTGCCGGAGTTGATGAGCGAAATCCAGACAAAGATTACAACTGGGGTTATAATCCATTGCACTATAACGCTCCTGAGGGGAGTTATGCAACTGACCCTGCCAATCCGTATGTTCGCATTTATGAGTTAAAGCATACGATTAAGACATTGCAGGAAAATAGAATCCGCGTCATTATGGATGTTGTTTATAATCATGTCTACATTCGCGAACAATCTTCTTTTGAAAAGATTGTTCCTGGTTATTATTTCCGTCATGATGCCTATGGAATGCCTTCAAATGGTACAGGTGTCGGCAACGATTTTGCCTCTGAGCGGAAGATGGCCCGCAAATTTATTATTGATTCGGTTCGATTTTGGCTGCGGGAATATCATGTCGATGGTTTTCGTTTTGATTTAATGGGGATTTTGGATGTAAACACAATGAATGAAGTACGTAAAGCGGCAGATGCAATAGACCCTTCGATTCTTATTATAGGAGAGGGCTGGGATTTAAACACTCCATTGTCACCTAAAGACAAAGCGAATATACAAAACGCAGAAAAGATGCCGCGAATTGCTCATTTTAACGACCGTTTTCGCGACTGTGTGAAAGGTAGTACATTTAATTTATACGATAGAGGTTTCACTCTTGGCAATGGTCATTATCGAGAAGAGGTAAAACGAGCGATTGCTGGGAGCATTTGCTTAGGAACAGGAAAGAAAGGACTGTTTAAAGAGCCTGTTCAAACAGTCAATTATGTAGAATCCCATGACAATCGTACATTTTGGGATAAAGCCGCTGTTTGTAATGCGTTTGAAAGCGAAGAGATAAGGAAAAAGCGGCAAAAATTAGCGACTTCTATTGTTTTATTATCCCAAGGAGTTCCGTTTTTGCATAGCGGTCAAGAATTTTACCGTACGAAGCAGGGAATAGAAAACAGCTATAACTCTCCAGATTCAATTAATCAACTTGACTGGAGAAGAAAAAGCGAGCATGAGAAAGATGTTCGTTATATTCAAGGATTAATTGCACTTAGAAAATATCACGGTGCGTTTCGCTTAACGACTGCTGACGAAATACGAACACATATGACGTTTTTCGAAAACGTCCCTCAATCAATGATTGTGTATCAGCTATGCCATGTCAATAAATATGGTCCGTGGAAACATATTTTAATTATTCATCATAATGAAGAGAAGAATGAGATACTTTCATTGCCAGACGCGGACATATGGCATGTTGTATGCGATGGTGAGCGAAGCGGTATTGAATCTTTATATAAAGTAAATAAAAATGTGCAAATTTTTGGTATTGCAACGTTTGTCCTATATAAGGAATAGACTTATACTTGACGAAAAAAGCATTTGAAAGATAAAATCTAGTAGGACAGCGATTGTCTGAAAATAAGCAGTCAGGTAATGCTGTCTTTTTATTTTTATAAGTTGAAGGTGAACTTGCTTGGAACAGTTATTAGGTAAGGAGTGGGAAATAACTCCTGCTGGCGGTGCTACTGGAGATGCATATTTTGCTGAATATGAGGGAAAAAAGCTATTTTTAAAACGAAATTCTTCACCGTTTCTTGCTGTACTGTCAGCGGAAGGAATTGTTCCTAAGCTAGTATGGACGAAACGGATGGAGAATGGAGATGTTATTACAGCTCAGCAATGGCTGAATGCGCGGGAATTAAAGCCGCATGATATGGGGAGCGAACGAGTAGCAAATTTATTGCGGAAAATCCATCGCTCTAAAGAATTATTGGCGATGCTGAAGCGGCTTGGAAAAACCCCGTTATTACCGGCAATGATGATAAACGAACTGAAAGTGTCCATCACTCCTGATTTGTTGGAGGCTTATCCAATGATTCAGCATGCATTAAGCTGGCTAGAGCAAGAGCTCGCCTCTGTTGAGCATGAAGAATTGGTCGTTTGTCATTGTGATATTAACCATAATAACTGGTTGCTTACAGAAGATAATCAACTTTATTTAATTGATTGGGACGGGGCGATGATTGCTGACCCGGCAATTGATATCGGCATGCTTTTATATTCCTATATTCCTGAGGAACAATGGGAAGAGTGGCTGCGTATTTACGGCATTCACTTAACGGAGCATTTACGGATACGAATGAAATGGTATGTTGTATCACAAACGTTATTTTCATTTCTTTGGTATAAAACGAAAAACGAAGAAAAGGAAATGCAGCGGCTATTGCATTTCCTTGAAAAAGTTTTGGATAAATAAGTTTATGACAATTGATTCATCCACTGTGTTAACTGCTGTTGGTGCGAAAGAATATGATCATCTAAATTAGCGCTATATTTTCCGGTTTGTCCGTACGCATATATATCAGGCAGTACATTTTTTACTTGTGGCTGTACGTTCTCATTGATCATTAATGATTTGACAAGCCGTTCGATTTGTTCGCATTCTGAAACGGTCCCGCAGCAATCAGTTTGCTGATTCGATAAAATGTCTTTAAGAATCGTCATTTGATGTTCATGGTTTAGCGGCATAAACACACTTCCTTTTTAAAATAAAGGTCAGGCTACTATTTAATTTGCACCATCGGCAGAAATTTATACGACATATTTACAACAGTCGTTTGTACGGCTGTTTTTTTATTGATAGTATTCTTGCACTTTCACTATGTTCATGATATCTTTGACAACGATAAAGTGAAATTTCATCAGCGGGGGTCTCCATCCCCCACTGATGTTAGTTGAACTTATCGGGGGAGTCTTACGGACCATTAGAACGGGATAAAGAAGAAATTGAGGTGTCTATATGCGCTTACGAAATAAACCTTGGGCAAAAGAAAAAATTGCCTCGTATCCACAATACGTTATACCAAATCCGGAGCAGTATAAAGGAAAATGGCATGAACTGTTTGGAAACGATAACCCTCTTCATATCGAAATCGGAACAGGTAAAGGTCAATTCATTGTTGGAATGGCGAAAGCCAATCCGCATATTAACTATATTGGCATAGAGCTTTATCCAAGCGTCATTGTTTCAGCGCTCGATAAATTGATTGAGAATGATTTGCCGAATTTACGGCTGTTAAATGTGAATGCTAAAGACTTAGAAAGTTATTTTGCCAAAGGAGATGTTGAACGGATTTATTTAAACTTTTCCGATCCATGGCCAAAAAAACGTCACGAAAAACGCCGTTTAACATATAAAAGCTTTTTGCAGCTTTATGAGAATATCTTAGTTGATGGCGGAGAAATTCATTTTAAAACAGATAACCAAGGCTTGTTTGAATATTCATTAGTCAGCTTTTCCCAATATGGTTTATTGCTTCAATATGTTAGCTTGGACCTTCATAATAGCGATTTTGAGGGAAATATTATGACGGAATACGAAGAAAAATTTTCGGCAAAAGGAAGCCGGATTTACCGTTGTGAAGTAAAATATCCAAATGATAAAAAATAGGGCTGATCCATAAGTGTCTGACCTCACGTGTAATTCACAATCTATTATGTTTTATCCATTGTTATGTCTGATGTGTTACGGTTGTGTGGTCTGACACTGGCTTTGGATCAGCCTTGTTTTTATTTTTGGAAAATTTATAAAAGTGTTAAACTAAAAAGCGAGGTGATAGGAATGGAGCAACTAAAAATAGGAGATGTAACAATTACATGGCTAAACGGAGTGGTGACGCATTTAGACGGAGGGGCCATGTTTGGTGTTGTGCTAAAGCTGCTTTGGTCTAAAAAATATCCTTGCAATGGCAATAACTAAATCGAACTCCGCACCGACCCGTTGTTAGTCCAACCAGAGGGAAAAATTATCTTAATTGAATTAGGAATTGGAATAAACAAATTATCCGCCAAACAAAAACGCAATTTCGGTGTAACTTTCAAAAACAAAAATGGATTGAATACGGCGTGGAAAATAATGCATGGTTTACGTTTTAACGTGCATTAAAATGGGATAAAGAAGGAGAAATAGTTGCAAGTATAAAGAGGCAAAATAGCTAGTGATGATGAGGCTGGCTCTATAGTCAGCCCCATTTACAGCTTGCGTGTTTCAAGAATTGTTCCCGTATAAGCGTCAATAATAAACTCACATTGTTCTGTTTCGAAGGAAATCCCGCCTTTATATACGTCATAAACTAAATGGTTTTTTTCATACTTTTCCGGATTGGTTTGAATCCAAGACCCGACGATTGGACCCGATTGTTTAAAGGCATTTTTTGCTAGTTCTAGCGCTTTTTCTGAGGAAATCATTTTTTTATCTAACGCTGCTTTTAATATGTAACCTCCGACAAATCCAACACCGATACCGATAAAAAATTTTCGCCAACTCATCATTTAACCTCCAAAGTGTTATTTGTTTTCTTTAGTATAACTAATTTTGCTAAATAATTGTAAGCAAAGTGGAAAGGGTTTCAAGTTTTCGCTACAATGATAAATGGAAAGGGAACGAATTTAGCAAAAGGGGATTTGGTCATGAATGTAGAGACGTTACAATTGTTTAAAACATTGACAGAACTTCCGGGAGCGCCGGGAAATGAGCATGCAGTGCGTCAATTTATGCGCCAGGAATTAGCAAAATATGCTGACGAGGTTGTGCAAGATCGTCTTGGCGGCATTTTTGGGGTGAAACGCGGCGATGAGAACGGTCCAGTTGTCATGGTCGCTGGACATATGGATGAAGTAGGCTTTATGGTGACATCGATTACGGAAAACGGTATGATTCGTTTCCAACCGCTTGGTGGCTGGTGGAGTCAAGTGTTGTTGGCACAGCGTGTACAAATTATTACCGAACACGGACCGGTGATCGGTGTTATCGGTTCGATTCCACCGCATTTACTTCAAGAAGAACAGAGAAATAAACCGATGGATATTAAAAATATGTTAATTGATGTCGGTGCTGACGACAAAGAAGATGCAAAAAAAATGGGAATTAAGCCAGGACAGCAAATTGTGCCAATCTGTCCATTTACACCAATGGCCAATCCGAAAAAAATTTTAGCGAAAGCATGGGACAATCGCTACGGATGTGGTTTGGCGATTGAATTGTTAAAAGAATTGAAAGATGAAACATTGCCAAACGTTTTATATTCAGGAGCAACGGTTCAAGAAGAGGTTGGTTTAAGAGGAGCGCAAACAGCGGCAAACATGATTAAGCCAGACATCTTTTTTGCGTTAGATGCAAGCCCGGCCAACGATATGACAGGCAATAAAACCGAATTCGGTCATATTGGCAAAGGAGCTCTCGTTCGCATTTACGACCGCTCGATGGTAACCCATCGCGGCATGCGCGAATTTGTGTTAGATACAGCAGAAACGCATCATATTCCTTATCAATATTTCGTGTCACCAGGCGGCGGTACAGATGCTGGTCGTGTTCACATATCCAATAACGGTGTGCCATCTGCTGTGATTGGTATTTGCGCACGGTATATACATACGCATGCATCGATTATTCATGTCGATGATTATGCGGCAGCAAAACAATTGTTAATTGAGCTTGTGAAAAAATGCGATAAGGCAACAGTTGAAGCGATTCGTCAAAACAGCTAATAACAGAGAGGTTGTCTCAAAAACAAATGGGCTCGCTCTTGAACGGCATCCGTGTTCAAGGGGTCAACCATGATGAGGCGGCCTCTTTTTCAATAAGAAAGTGGAGTGAAACAAATGAAAAAAATTGCGATTGGTACAACGAACCCTGCGAAAGTTTCTGCCGTACAGGCCGTTTTTTCAGCTGAAAACTATATATTAGTGCCAACGACTGTATCTTCCAATGTCGCGGCGCAGCCGTTTTCCGATGAAGAAACACTAACAGGGGCAATTAATCGGGCAAAAAACGCTTTAAAAAAAGAAAACGCTGATATCGGAATTGGGCTTGAAGGCGGCGTTGTTGAAATGAACAAAAGGTTATGGGTATGTAATTGGGGCGCGCTTGTCGACAAAGATGGGATTGTTGTTTCTGCTGGAGGGGCGCGAATTCCGCTTCCGCCTGAAGTCGTACAGGGAGTACGCGACGGTAAAGAGCTTGGTGATGTGATGGACGAATACACAGGAATGCGAAATATTCGTAAAAAGGAAGGCGCTGTTGGTATTTTTACAAACGGCTATGTCAATCGTGCAGAAATGTTTATTCATATTGTGAAGCTATTAGCTGGTCAATACGAATTTCAAACGAATTATTTTGTCAAAACCGATGATTAACGTTATTATAAAAAGATGATGAAAGGAGATTGAGGCATGAAAACAATTGAAACAGTTGAACAATATAAAGAAGTTATTCAAGAAGGGAAAGTTATCATGTTGTTTACAGCGGACTGGTGTCCTGATTGCCAAGTGTTAAAACCGGTTCTTCCAGAAATTGAACAGCAATTTTCTGATTATACGTTTTATTCTGTGGACCGCGACCAATTGTTAGATTTATGCATTGAACATGATGTTTTTGGCATACCAAGCTTTATTGCTTATGAAAACGGAAAAGAAATCGGTCGTTTCGTCAGCAAAGAACGAAAAACAAAAGAAGAAGTTGAGCAGTTTATTAATGGATTAAACCGCTAATTTTTCTGAAAATGGGGCAGGAAAGGAGGGAAAATACATGAAAATGGATAGCAAACAAATGCGGAAGGAAATTGAAAAAAGACTTGCTCATTACGATTGGACGTTTCTTTTTGATGCGAAAAAAGATACACTCCGTGTAGAAAATAAAGAAACAAAAAAAGGAGTAATCATTTCATTGCCGGGCATTATTGCGAAATGGGAAGAGAAAAAAGAAGCGGCGATTGATGAAGTGGTTTATTATATCGAACAGACATTAACGATGATGAACGAAAACCATTCATTATCTGGAAAAGAAAAAGACATTTACCCTGTCATTCGTTCTACTTCATTTCCTTTAGAAACAAGCGAAGGCATACCGCTTATTTATGATGAGCATACGGCAGAAACGCGGATTTACTATGCTCTTGATTTAGGCAGTACATATCGTTTAATTGATAAAAAGCTCATCGAAAAAGAAAAATGGGATGAAAATCGTATTAAGGAAATTGCCCGTTTTAACGTTCGTTCGTTAGAAATGAAAGTAAAAGAAGATCGAGTGGCAGATAATATTTTTTATTTTATTAATACAAACGATGGTTATGACGCAAGCCGCATTTTAAATGAGCCATTTTTAGCTAAGTTTTCCGAAAAAATAACCGGGACAATGGTCCTTGCCGTTCCGCATCAAGATGTCCTTATTATTGCTGACATTCGCAATGAAATTGGCTATGATGTACTTGCGCAGATGACGATGAGCTTTTTTGCCAGCGGACGCGTTCCGATTACCGCATTATCGTTTTTATATGAAAATGGAGAATTAGAACCTATTTTCATTTTAGGAAAAAATCGTACAAAAAAGTAAGAAAGGATGTTTGGCAGATGAACGTATTTTACAATCGTGAGGGAATCGGAGATGTATTGCTTGTTTCATTAAAAACGATCGATCCTGAACAACGGTCGTTTGAAAAAAAGGGAGATGTTGCCCGCATTTTTAACGAAGAAACAGGAGAAACGGTCGGTTACAATATTTTCAATGCATCCAATTATTATGAGTTTACAGGAAACGGTTCTATTGAACTAAATGAGGAACTCGTCTCTGTTATCAATGAAATTTTAACGAAAAATGGTTTTTCTGAGCAACTAAAGGCCGATTTTTCACCGAAGTTTGTTGTTGGTTATGTGAAAGAAAAAGAGAAGCATCCAAATGCTGATAAGTTAAGCGTATGTAAAGTTGATGTCGGCAATGAAGTATTGCAAATTGTCTGTGGTGCACCGAATGTGGAAGCTGGTCAAAAGGTAGTTGTTGCCAAAATCGGAGCGGTGATGCCAAGCGGCTTAGTGATTCGCGAGGCGGAATTGCGCGGTGTTCCGTCATATGGCATGATTTGTTCAGCGCGCGAACTGGATTTACCAAATGCTCCACAAGAAAAAGGAATTCTTGTTTTATCCGATGAATATGAAGTAGGTCAGCCATTTTTCAAGTAAAATGTTTAGTCAAAAAGTCACTAGATGTACATCTAGTGACTTTTTTGTAGAAAATTCCCGAATTATTGTTAAAATAAATATGTTGTAAGGTACATTAATGAAAGAGTGATTATGGATGAAATGGTTGAAAAAACTATTCGATTTGATGAGGGAAGAAGAGGAAGAACGAATTTCTGTTGAAAAACAAGAACGAACGAAACAGCCGTCTTCTTTTCGCATAGAAACGAAAGTGACATACCAATACCCAAAGGGGAACTTTCGTTTTCCGCTTATTCCTGATGAACCTGTGTCATCGCGGAAACAAGTATCTGCTGTTCGTGAGATGGCAGCGACATTGATAAAGGAATCAAGTGAGCAGGTGGAAAAAAAACCATTTCGCCCTTCAGAAGTGCCATCTCCAATTTATGGATATAAACAACGTCCTAAACAAGAAACGGTGGAATTTGAGATAGCTTCCGACGCATCGTTATCCCTTCAAAAAGACGAGGAGATCGTGTTGGAGGATGATAAAACATCGCTAGTTAATGAGGAGAAAAGTAGATTTAAAGGGGAAGTCGAGCATGTTGAGGAAATACGATCAGCATCTCCTTTGGCAACGGAAGATACCGATCTATTAGCAAACTTTGACTTAACGAAAGATGAAGAAGAAACATTAGCGAACAATCGTGAACAAGCGGATGAAAAGGTGGTTGCCGAAGAAACACAACAGGTCGAAGAAGTGCAACAGGCTGAAAAAGCACAACAGGTCGAAGAAACGCAACAGATAGAACAAAATCCGCTTAGAGAGCAGGAACAAAAAGAAAAGCGGCGCTCTCCGATTCCTTACAACGTTATTATGCTGAAGCAAGATCGGAAAAAATGGGAGGAACGAAAGAAACAGGAACAATCTCAATCATACCGCTTTCCTTCATTGACGTTGTTGAATCCACCCGTCGAAAGACAGGAAAATGATGAGCAATGGCTAAATGAGCAACGGGAATTGTTAAATCAGACGTTTGAAAGCTTTAATGTAGGTGCGACTGTTGTCCATGTCACACAAGGACCGACTGTGACACGGTTTGAAGTGCAGCCTGAACGGGGAGTAAAAGTGAATAAAATCACAAGCTTGGCCGATGACATTAAATTGAGCTTGGCAGCGAGGGATATTCGCATCGAAGCGCCGATTCCGGGAAAAAGCACAATCGGTATTGAAGTTCCGAACTTGCAAAGCCGTCCTGTGTTTATTCGTGAGATTTTGCAGAGCCCGGCTTTTGTAAGAAATCCGTCTCCACTCACTGTCGCTCTCGGTTTAGATATATCGGGAACACCGATTGTAACAGATTTAAAGAAGATGCCTCATGGACTTATTGCCGGGGCAACAGGATCGGGAAAGAGTGTCTGTATTAATGCGATGCTTGTAAGCTTGCTCTACAAGGCCGCTCCTCATGAAGTAAAGCTATTATTAATCGACCCGAAAATGGTTGAGCTTGCACCGTATAATCATATCCCGCATTTGGTGAGTCCGGTCATTACTGACGTCAAAGCAGCAACCGGCGCCTTAAAATGGGCGGTTGAAGAGATGGAACGTCGCTATGAATTGTTTGCTCATGCTGGAGTCAGAGATATTAACCGTTATAATGAATTAGTGAAGCGAGAACAAAAGCTTGAGCATCATATGCCGTATATTGTTATTATTATTGATGAGCTCGCTGATTTAATGATGGTATCACCTGCTGATGTAGAGGAAGCGATTTGTCGCATTGCTCAAAAAGCGAGAGCTTGCGGGATTCACTTAATTGTTGCGACACAACGCCCTTCTGTCGATGTCATTACCGGTCTCATTAAAGCAAACATACCGACAAGAATTGCTTTTTCCGTTTCTTCGCAAATCGATTCGCGAACGATTATCGATACGAACGGAGCTGAGAAGCTGCTTGGCCGGGGGGATATGTTATTTCTTGAAAACGGTACATCGAAAACGATTCGCATTCAAGGAAACTATGTTTCCGATGAAGAAATTGAGCGTGTCGTTGCTCATGTAAAAAGTCAAATGTCACCGTCGTATTTGTTTCAGCAGGAGGATCTTATTAAGCAAAACTCATTTTCACATGAAGAAGATGAATTATTTTTGGAAGCATGTGAGTTTGTTGTTCAACAAGGCGGCGCATCGACTTCAAGCTTGCAAAGACGATTCCGTATCGGTTATAACCGCGCCGCAAGATTAATTGAGATGATGGAAGAGCACGGGATTATTTCGGAAGCGCGCGGCAGTAAACCGCGGGATGTGTTAATTACAGAAGAAGAGCTGGCGAACTTACAAGAAACGCTGTGACTTTCGTGATATAGATAAAGTGCAACTTCATCAGTGGGGGTTTCTTCATCCCCCACTGATGTTAGTTGAACTTATCGCACTTCTAGCGTCCGTTATCTCCCACCTGTAGAGGTGGGAGATAACGGACGATTAGAACGGGATAAACAAACATGATATTCTTTAGTTTGACGAAAAATAAGAATTATATTATATATTTAGCGAGGGAGCTTAAGGAATGAAAGAGATTGAATTAAAGCTACAGGGAAAAATTAAGCGATTAACAAATAAAACGTTTAAATTTGATGAACGGGTGCGCGATGGCTGGTTTTCAGCTGTATATTTTTTGAAAACGAGAGAAATTGTCCGGGAGTTTCGCCCTGATAATATTGTAACAATGCAGTTTTTCCAAAAAGAACATGCCGTTCTTTGCGGCACAGACGAAGTTATTGCTCTTATCAAAACGTTTGCTGATGATCCGGAAAGTTTGGAAATTTATTCATTGAAAGATGGAGATAAGATTAGTCCCTTTGAAACCGTTTTAACGATTACTGGTCCTTATCAAAACTTCGGTTATTTAGAAGGGATTATTGATGGAATTTTAGCACGGAGAACATCCGTTGCGACAAACGTGTATAATGTAGTAAAAGCGGCGGCGTTGTCTGGCGTGCAAAAGCCAATTATCTTTATGGGAGATCGCGACGATCATTTCATGATGCAGGCGGGTGACGGCTACGCTGCGTTCATTGGCGGCTCAACGGCACAAGCGACCCATGCGATGAACGAATGGTGGGGAAAAGAAGGAATGGGAACGATGCCGCATGCCTTAATTCAACTATTCGATGGAGATGTTGTTGCGGCAGCGAAAGCGTATCATGCCAAATATCCTGATGATGATTTAATTGTACTTGTCGACTATAACAATGACTGTATTACGGATGCGCTGCGCGTTGCCCGTGAGTTTGGCGACAAATTAAAAGGTGTTCGTGTTGATACATCACGGACGATGATTGACCAATATTTTATCCGTCACCCAGAAGTGCTTGGTACGTTTGACCCACGCGGTGTTAACCCGCCTCTCATTTTTGCGCTGCGCGAGGCGCTTGACCGTGAAGGTTTCAATCATGTTAAAATTGTTGTCAGCGGCGGATTTAACGAACAGCGAATTATTGAGTTTGAAAAGCAGGGAGTTCCAGTCGATATGTACGGCGTTGGCAGCAGCTTATTAAAAGTTCATATTGGTTTTACAGGTGACAATGTATTGTTAAATGGAAAACATCAAGCAAAAGCTGGAAGAAGATATCGCCCAAATCCACGATTAGAAAAAGTCGATTTATCGGAGATATAATAGTGGTTTACTGGGGAAACTGATAGAGGAAGTTCTATCAGTTTTCTTTTTCCTCATAGTCTTTAACACAAAACAGTGATATAATGTTGAAATGTGAGATTACATACGAAACAAGGAAGATTTTTTAGGCAAATAACAAATCTAGATGAACGTCATATACTGTCTTACAGATAGACGATTGTTGGAGGTCTTCGATATGACTGTTTACCATTTCGTCGGCATTAAAGGGACGGGAATGAGCGCTTTAGCTCAAGTCCTTCACGATATGAAATATGAAGTACAAGGTTCAGATGTAGAGAAGCGCTTTTTTACACAACAAGCGCTAGAAGAGCGGGGAATTCCGATTTTTCCTTTCAGCAGAGAAAATATTAAACCAGGCTATACAGTAATTGCGGGGAATGCCTTTCCAGATACGCATGAGGAGATTCAAGCAGCATACGAATTAGGCGTTCCAGTTATTCGATATCATCGTTTTTTAGGAGAATTTTTACAAAACTTCACAAGTATTGCGGTGACAGGAGCTCATGGGAAAACATCCACAACCGGGTTGTTAGCGCATGTCATGCAAGGAGCTCAGCCAACGTCTTACTTAATCGGTGATGGGACAGGAAAAGGTGTTGAAAACAGCAAATACTTTGTGTTTGAAGCTTGTGAATATCGCCGCCATTTCTTGGCCTATTTTCCTGATTACGCAATTATGACGAACATTGATTTTGATCACCCTGATTATTTTGCCAATATTGATGATGTATTTGCTGCTTTTCAAGAGATGGCTTTGCAAGTGAAAAAAGGGATTATTGCATGTGGCGATGATGAACATCTACAAAAGATTCAAGCGAAAGTGCCGGTCCTTTTTTATGGATTTGGAGACGATAATGATTTCCAAGCGCGCAACGTTGTGAAGACAACGGAAGGAACGTCATTCGATGTATTTGTGCGCAATACTTTTTTTGCGTCTTTTGAAATTCCGCGGCATGGTGATCATAATGTGTTAAATGCGTTGGCAGTGATTGCCTTATGTCACTATGAAGAGATCGATGTTGCGGTTATTCAAGAACGTCTTAAAACGTTTCAAGGGGTTAAACGGCGTTTTAGTGAAAAACAACTTGGCGATCAAATTTTAATCGACGACTACGCGCACCATCCGACAGAAATTTTGGCAACAATTGATGCGGCAAAACAAAAATATCCTGACAGAGAGATCGTCGCGATCTTCCAACCGCATACGTATACGAGAACGCAAGCGTTTTTAAATGAATTTGCCGCAAGCTTGCAAAAAGCGGACCAAGTGTATTTATGCGACATATTCGGTTCAGCAAGAGAACACCATGGGAAACTTTCCATTACCGATTTACAGGAAAAAATCCCAAATGCCCGCCTTATTCAAGAGCACGATACGGCAGTATTAAAAGATCATCAACATGCCGTACTTATTTTTATGGGAGCGGGAGATATCCAAAAATTTCAAGAAGCATACGAGCAAGCGGTTCGCTCATAAAAAAACGAGAGGCTGTCTCAAAAGCCCAGGGTCAGACCCCACAACACAATATATAGGACATAATAGCGGATAAATGAACTATATATTGTGAAACGCACGTGAGGTCAGACCCTTATGAGACAGCCTCTTATTTGTTGTTTATTTTAAGTTCTCTGGATTTAATGGCTCTAGCTCTGGAATGACGAAGCGACCGTCTTTACGGATGAGTACATCGTCAAAGTAAATTTCACCGCCGCCGTATTCAGGGCGTTGGATCATGACGATGTCCCAATGAATGTTCGAATGGTTGCCGTTGTAGGCGTCATCGTAACATTGGCCAGGTGTGAAATGGAAGCTGCCGTCAATTTTTTCATCGAATAAAATGTCTTGCATTGGGTGTTGAATATACGGATTCACACCGATGGCGAATTCTCCGATGTAGCGCGCTCCTTCATCCGTATCGAAAATTTTATTAATACGCTCCGTATCGTTTGCTGTCGCTTCAACAATTTTTCCATCTTTAAATGTTAATTTTATGTTTTCAAACGTAAAACCTTGGTATGGTGAAGGAGTATTAAACGTAATCGTACCGTTTACGGAATCGCGGACAGGCGCTGTATACACTTCGCCATCCGGAATGTTCATTTGTCCTGAACATTTGACGGCCGGAATATCTTTAATGGAGAAGGTTAAATCTGTGCCCGGGCCAGTAATCCGCACTTTATTAGTCTTATTCATAAGCTCAACAAGGGCATCCATTGCTTTATCCATTTTGCCATAGTCGAGGTTACATACCTTAAAATAGAAGTCTTCGAATGCTTCTGTGCTCATTTTTGCGAGTTGCGCCATTGATGGGTTTGGATAGCGGAGAACGACCCATTTTGTTTTTGGTACGCGAATTTCACGGTGGACTTTTTGGCCAATTGTTTTGCCATGAATTTTGATTTTATCATCTGGTACATCAGCAAATTCGTTAATGTTGTCGCCTGCGCGCAAACCGATGTAAGCGTCCATATTTTGCATCACGTTGGCTTCAAATTCAGCCATCATCGCAAATTGCTCTTCTTGAGCGCCAAGAAGCAGTGCGCGATCTACCTGATAGTCTTTTAACAATACGAACGGATAACCGCCGGCTGCATAAGCTTCTCTCACAAGAGCGATGACAAGTTCACGCTGTAAACCAAAGTTCTCAATTAACACTTTTTCCCCTTTTTGCAGGCGAATCGAGTAATGAATTAAATTTTTGGCAAGTTGCTCAATGCGCGGATCTTTCATTTATATGCCTCCAAATGATCATAATTTTATGTACAAATTATATTGTAACCGATTTCTGATAATTTGTTGAATACAATCTCTTGCAGGAATTTGTCGTTTCGAACTCGAATTATGTTATAGAGAAACTGAGTCGCAGCTAAGGAGGAGAAAGATGAAAATTATTTTATATTTAAGTATTGCGTTAATCGCCATTTCATTTTTTATTTTAGTTATATACATAGCCAAAACATTAAAAGCATTTCAAGAGACGATTCAAAGCCTAACAAAAACAATCAATAGCTTGGAAAAACAAGTACAGGATATTACAACGGAAACAACGCAGCTATTGCGGACGACAAATGCGGTAGCTGATGATATTCAAAAAAAGATAGAAGGTTTAAATTCCATTGTTCAAGCAGTAGCCAATGTAAGTTCTACGGTTGAGTCGTTTAATCAATCACTTCACCATATTTCGGACACAGTGACGAAAAAAATCGAACATCATCAGGAAAAAGTAGTGCAAGTGATGCAATGGGGAAATGCTTTTCTTGAAATATGGGAAAAATGGAGAGAAAGAAAACAACATAAACAGAAAAGTTGAGGAGGTATTTTTTCAATGGCAGGAAGATCATTTTTATTCGGAGCGATTGTTGGCGCTGCGACAGCCATGTTTCTTTCAAGTGAAAAAGGAAAAAAATTATTGCAGGAAATCAATAATGCCGATATCGATGAGCTCAAAACGACAGCAATCGAATGGATTAAACTTGCGAAAGATAAAACTACAGAGTTAACAAAATCTTCAATAGCTGTGAAAAGGGAAGAAAATGTAAACAATGAAGTTATAGGTAAACGCATGGATGATTCTTCAGAAGCCATTTCGATTCCAATTCCAACTCATTATGAGCCAAATAAAGAAAATAAAATAGATATTGAGAAAATGCTAAAAGAAGCAGAGGAAGCGTTGAGCGACGCGGAAAATAAATTCAATCAACATTAAAATGATGAGGTGAACAAAATGGCAATGGAGAAAATTGATAGCGTTGAACAATTTCAAGAGGTATTGGAAAAAGGAAAATCATTTCTGTTTATTAAACATAGTTTAACGTGTCCAATCAGCCAATCAGCTTTTGAGGAATATAAAAAGTTTGCCAAAGCTCATCCGGAGATAGATACATATTACCTTTATGTTCAAGAGGCACGCTCTCTGTCCAACTACATCGCAGAAACATTTGGCGTCAAACACGAGTCCCCGCAGGCGCTGTTATTTGAAAATGGTTCTGTCGTTTGGCATACATCTCATTGGAATATCACATATGATACACTGAGAAAAGAAGTGGTGAAACAATAAAGATGAATTTATTCAAGTGTGTTGATTAACCAATAAAATCCAGATAAAGCAGGTTTATTTAAGCAGCTTTTCTGTCGAGGTTATATCCGAAATTTTTAACAAGTTCACCGAGGAGTCTCCCACCTCTAAACAACGTGTAGGTGGGAGAGGTTCATAAAGAGCTGTATAATACTTTACTGCTTAAAAGCGTTTAATTATTAAAGTTTTTTTAGTGACAAAAGTATCCATTTGCATTATAATAATGTCTAATTACTAGAAATGTATCATATTTTTCAGTTTCTATAAACTAAGAAAGGATGAGATGGATGAGCAATGAAAGATTAGATGAGTTACGGGCAAGAGTCGATGAGCTGAACTTGCAACTTTTAAAATTAATTAACGAGCGAGGCAGGCTCGTTCAAGAAATCGGAGAAATTAAAAAAACACAAGGAACGTACCGCTATGATCCGGTCCGCGAACGAAAAATGCTTGATATGATTTTAGAACATAACGATGGTCCGTTTGATACAGCAACATTAAAACATATTTTTAAAGAAATTTTTAAAGCTGGATTAGAATTACAGGAAGATGATCATCGTAAGGCACTGCTTGTATCGCGTAAGAAAAAGCCAGAGAATACAATTGTTGATGTAAAAGGCGAAAAAATTGGCGATGGCCGTCAATATTTTATCATGGGACCTTGTGCGGTGGAAAGCTATGAACAGGTAGCTGCAGTCGCTGAGGCAGTGAAAAAACACGGATTGAAGTTATTGCGCGGTGGAGCGTATAAGCCGAGAACGTCTCCTTATGATTTCCAAGGACTAGGGTTGGAAGGATTGAAAATTTTAAAACGAATTGCAGATGAATATGATTTAGCGGTTATTAGCGAAATCGTTACGCCAGCTGACATTGAAACAGCGCTCGATTACATTGATGTCATTCAAATTGGTGCCCGCAACATGCAAAACTTTGAATTGTTAAAAGCAGCTGGGCAAGTAAATAAGCCGATTTTATTAAAGCGCGGATTGGCGGCAACGATTGAAGAATTTATTAATGCGGCAGAATATATTATGTCGCAAGGAAATGGACAAATTATTCTTTGCGAGCGCGGCATTCGCACATATGAAAAAGCGACAAGAAATACGCTTGATATTTCAGCTGTACCAATCTTAAAGAAAGAGACGCATTTGCCAGTGGTAGTTGACGTCACTCATTCAACTGGGCGCCGTGATTTATTGCTTCCTTGTGCAAAAGCAGCATTGGCAATTGGAGCGGATGGCGTCATGGCAGAAGTACATCCAGACCCAGCTGTTGCTTTATCTGATTCGGCACAGCAAATGGATATTGAACAATTCCATGAGTTTATGGAAGAGTTAAAAGCATTTCAAAGACAAATGGTAAAAGCGTAAAAAACAACGAGGCTGACCCAAAAATAAAGTGTCAGATCCCAAAACACAATTATAGGGCATAATGAACTATAGATTGTGAAATCGACGGGAGGTCAGACACTAATGGGGCAGCTTCGTTTTTTCTGTATCTCCTCTTCTTTTCTTATAAATTGTGACAACATTTGCAAAATGTTTGTAAATACGTTGCCATGATTCTATAAAGTATCGTATGATATTCTAGATAAATGGTCGGAGCCTGAGGGATAAAACCGTTCAATAGATTTAAAATAATTAAAAAGGAGAGTGGATAATTGTGAACGTTACCATTTATGATGTAGCGCGCGAAGCAAACGTTTCCATGGCTACTGTTTCGCGTGTCGTTAATGGAAATCCTAATGTTAAGCCATCTACGCGAAAAAAAGTGCTTGAGGCTATTGAGCGTTTAGGATATCGTCCGAACGCTGTTGCAAGAGGATTAGCAAGCAAAAAGACGACAACAGTAGGTGTAATTATTCCAGACATTTCAAGTATCTTTTTTGCTGAATTAGCGCGCGGAATTGAAGATATTGCGACAATGTATAAATATAATATTATTTTAAGTAACTCTGATCAAAATAAAGATAAAGAATTGCATTTATTAAATACGATGTTAGGCAAACAAGTGGATGGCATTTTATTTATGGGTGGATATATCAGCGAGGAGCATGTTGCAGAATTTAAAAAGTCTCCGGTTCCAATCGTATTGGCAGCAACGATTGAGGAGAACAACATTATTCCATCGGTGAATATTGATTATGAACAGGCTGCATACGATGCCGTTTCGTTTCTCATTGAGAAAGGACATAAACGCATCGCTTATGTAACCGGTCCGGCAGACGATCCGATTAACAATAAAAAATTAGCGGGTTATCGTCGCGCATTGGAGCAATATGGGTTAACATATGATGAAACTCTAGTCATTGAAGGTGATTACTCGTATGATTCCGGCATCGAAGCATATGAGAAAATTGCGGAATTAGACGAGCAGCCAACCGCTGTATTTGTAGGAACAGACGAAATGGCTTTAGGAGTAATCCATAGCGCCCAAGACCATGGTGTGAACATTCCAGAGCAGCTCGAAGTAGTTGGCTTTGATAATACAAGATTAGCGACAATGGTGCGACCACGTTTAACAACGGTTGTCCAGCCAATGTACGATATTGGTGCAGTAGCAATGAGGCTATTAACGAAGTATATGAATAAAGAACATGTTGAAAATCATATCGTTGTATTGCCGCATCGAATTGAATACCGTCAGTCGACGAAATAGAAAAAGGGCTGTCCTCTAAGGGTCTGACCTTACGAACTACTCACAGCCTGCCAATACCATGTACGATTGGTTGTGGTCGTGAGGTCTGACCCTTTGCTTAAGGCAGCCTCTTTTTACTTTTCGTTAAAGGTTAATTTTTTGGCGGTTGCTGCGAATCGGATAAAGTGCTTTCATGACGGTTTGCGCATTTTTTTCCGTGATCTCTGCTTTGCGTGGAATCGGTGGATAAAGGTCTTCCGGATCGTCCCACTCGGTCGGTAATGGTACAGGAGAATGCTTTTCCCACTTGTCAATCCATTCTTGCGGAAGGTTACCTAAAATATTTGATTGTTCTGTCATTTCAAGCCAGATGAATGCCCAAGCGCGCGGTACGACTCGCCAAATATCGTATCCACCGCCACCGACAGCAATCCAACGCCCTTCGCAATATTGATGAGCTATTTCATGAGCCAGTTTCGGAATTTCACGGTAAATTTTCATCGTTGCAGACAAATGTGAAAGAGGATCATAGTAATGAGAATCTGCTCCATTTTGCGTTAAAATAATATCCGGTCTAAAAAAATCAGCAATTTCCCGAAATGCCTGTGTATAGGCATCCAACCATGATTCATCTTCTGTAAAGGCATCGACAGGAATGTTAAAAGAAAAACCGTATCCTTTTCCCTGTCCGCGTTCATTGACGTTTCCTGTTCCAGGAAACAAATATCTTCCCGTTTCATGAATGGAAAATGTACATACATTTGGATCATCATAAAACGTCCATTGTACCCCGTCACCATGATGGGCATCTGTATCAACATATAGGACGCGAAGATTATATTTTTCTTGTATATATTTAATGGCAACAGCACTGTCGTTATAAATGCAAAAACCTGAAGCTTTACCGCGAAACCCGTGATGCAGTCCGCCTCCTAGACTTAATGCGTGCTTTGCCTTGCCAGATAATACATAATCTACGGCTGTAAGCGTGCTACCGACTAAAAGAGCACTTGCTTCATGCATGTTCGGAAAAATAGGGGTATCTTCCGTGCCTAATCCGTAATTTAAAGCGATTTCTTCTGGTAATCGTCCCTCCCCGGCTGCTTTTACGGCTTCGATATAGGCGCGGTCATGAACTAAAGCTAATTCATCATCCGTTGCTATTCTGGGAGAAACAATTTGTGAATCATCGAGAGCGTTCATTGTTCGCAGCAAATCATAGGTGAGTTTTACGCGAAGCTGATTAAAAGGGTGCTGGTCATGAAATTTATATGTCTGAAAATCGTCTGAATAGATGAATACGCAATCTTTTTTCATGATGAGACCCCCGGCAAATTTGGCCACAATACTGTATACCCTTCGCTTCGCAAGTCTTCAATAATCGCCATGGGGTTCATCGTTTGGATGCGAAAAACGAGAATTTGATATTGTTCATCTTTATCAGGATAAACGAGGACGCTAGAAATGTTTACATTTCTTTTGCGAAAAATAGAGGCAATCTCGGATAGCATTCCAGCACGGTTAGGGACTTTCACTTCTAATTGTGAGCCGGGCTGATGAGCACCAGTTAACTGAACAAGTGTATACAACAAATCGGTTTCCGTAACAATGCCGACTAACTTTTCGTCTTTTACGATGGGCAGGCAGCTGATGCGATGCTCATAAAACAAAGCAGCAACTTCCTCGACGAAATCAAGCGGGTGACCTGTGATAACGTTTGTTTTCATAATTGTACTAACAGGCTTTTGAAAGTCTTCTAAATGTTCATCCGCATGAAAAATGGAAGGACTTGCATCGCGGATATCTCGGTCCGTTACAATCCCAATGACTTTACGATTTTCATTGATAATAGGAATATGTCTAATTTTATGCTGTTTTATCATCTCGATTGCATCGGCAATTGTATTAGTTGGAGTGAGAGTGGCTACATTCGTTTTCATAATTTGTTCAATAATCATTCTTTTTCCCCCTTTGTTGTCTAGAAAAACGATAAAAAAGCTGTTAGTACATAAAGCGGTTCATAAAGCGAAGGCGATCAAATTGTTGAATCGACTCATGATCAACTCTACTTCCGATTCTAGCCATCAAACAATTAGCGGGATGTGAGCATATTTCCGGGTCATCGGTAGCATACCAGATGAGTCCGCCCGCATTCATCATTTTTTCCATGACTTTGCGGTATTCCCATACGTTTAATCCTGTTCTCTTTAAGTCCCAATGCCAGTAGTATTCTGTTGTAATAATAATATAATCTTCCATGGCATCGTCCATCATCGAAACAATAAGCAGATTTTTCCCAACTCCACATCCACGAAAATCAGGAATAACCTCAATAGCCCCGAGTTCAATTAAATTTTCCATCTTTCCTTCAGACCAGCGTTCAAGAGGATCGGGATAGAGGAAAGTCACGTAGCCCACAATCGTTTGGTCATATCTAGCTATAATAATTCTTCCTTCAGGAAGTCGGGCGATTTCGATTAAAGCTTTATGTTGCTGTTCTGGTTGGCGGAAAGCTGTCAAATCATAATGAAACTCATAGCTTGCTAGTTTTTCTGGAGATATCGGACCTTCAATAATTAACGTGCCTTTTGGGGTTTTTAATTCTTTGGCATTGTATGTTTTTTTATGTTCCATTCATTCACCACCTGATTTATACCTTTCTATTCATTACCATTATACATAAAAAAATGTAGCGCAAAGTGTGTTCACAAAAAATTCTTATTTTAACGAAATTTGTTGAAAAAAATTTTTAATTAAAATTTTTTAAAAATTGAGAAATAGAAAGAGGTATAATATAATAGAACTATCATTATTTTACATAAAGGGGGAGTTTAGGAATGAAAGTGGAAGCGCTACCAGTCATACAAGGGGATTTCAACTTAAAACACTATGAAGAAACATATAAAAATTTTGATTGGTCGGAAGTAGAAAAACATTTTTCATGGTCAGAAACGGGTAAAGTAAACATGGCTTATGAGGCGATTGACCGCCATGCTGAATCGTTTCGAAAAAACAAGGTAGCTCTTTACTATCGTGATGCTGCGAGAGAAGAAAAATATACATTCAAGGAAATGAAAGAATTATCGAATAAAGTAGCTAATGTATTAAAGCAAATGGCGGATGTCGAAAAAGGAGACCGCGTCTTTGTTTTTATGCCACGCTCTCCAGAGTTATATTTTACTGTATTAGGTGCAATTAAACTTGGGGCGATTGTAGGCCCGCTTTTTGAAGCGTTTATGGAAGGAGCTGTACGTGATCGATTAGAAGATAGCGGAGCAAAAGTTATAGTCACAACGCCGGAATTGCTTCCTCGCGTTCCTGTGAATGAACTCCCAGCTTTAAAATATGTATTGTTAGTAGGGGACAATATCGTTGAAGAAGGTCCTTATATTGATTTAAAGAAACGAATGAAGGAAGCAAGCAAACATTTTAACATTGAATGGGTTGACCGTAGGGATGGACTAATTTTACATTACACATCGGGGTCTACCGGCAAGCCAAAAGGGGTATTACATGTTCATAATGCAATGATTCAACATTATCAAACCGCGAAATGGGTACTTGACTTAAAAGAAGATGATGTTTATTGGTGTACAGCTGACCCAGGATGGGTAACGGGAACATCATATGGCATCTTTGGCCCTTGGCTTTGCGGAGCATCAAACGTTGTTGTCGGTGGGCGATTTAGCCCGGAAACATGGTATCAAACAATTGAAGATTATGGAGTGACGGTATGGTATAGTGCTCCGACAGCATTCCGGATGTTAATGGGAGCAGGAGATGAAGTTGTGAAAAAGTTTGATTTAAGCTCGTTGCGTCATATTTTAAGTGTCGGCGAACCATTAAATCCGGAAGTCGTTCGTTGGGGAACGAAGGTATTTAACCGCCGTATTCATGATACTTGGTGGATGACAGAAACCGGTGCACAACTTATATGTAACTATCCGTGTATGGAAATTAAGCCAGGTTCAATGGGAAAACCAATTCCAGGCGTTAAAGCGGCGATTATCGATGACCAAGGTAATGAGCTGCCTCCTTACCGTATGGGGAATCTAGCGATTAAAAAAGGCTGGCCATCCATGATGCATACTATTTGGAATAACCCACAAAAATATGAGTCTTATTTCATCAATGATTGGTATGTTTCTGGAGATTCTGCTTACATGGATGAGGACGGTTATTTTTGGTTCCAAGGCCGCATTGACGATGTCATTATGACTTCAGGGGAACGCGTTGGTCCGTTTGAAGTCGAAAGTAAGCTTGTTGAGCATCCAGCTGTTGCGGAAGCTGGTGTCATCGGTAAGCCAGATCCGGTTCGCGGTGAAATCATTAAGGCGTTTATTTCGCTTCGTGACGGTTACGAGCCTTCAGAGGAGTTAAAAGAAGAAATTCGTGCGTTTGTAAAGAAAGGATTAGCAGCTCATGCCGCACCGCGTGAAATTGAATTCCGTGATAAATTGCCAAAAACGCGCAGCGGCAAGATTATGCGCCGCGTCTTAAAGGCATGGGAACTCAACTTGCCAACTGGGGATTTATCAACAATGGAGGATTAATAATAATCCCCCTCGATTTAATCGAGGGGGATTATTTATTGTTGGGAAGGTGAGTCTTCTTCCTTTGTGTCAGTTGGTGCTTTTGGCGTTTCTATCTTGTGAACAATATTGGATGGAGCAGATTCTTTTCCAGCAATATCAACAGCTGTTACGTAATACCTTCCCGTTAATGTTTGAATATGAAACAAAAGTGGTGAACCTGATTTAATGGTTGCAATGACGCGAAACGGTGCCCCCTCTTTTTCAGAGTAATACACTCGGTAGCCAATAACGTCTTGCTCATGATGAGATTTCCATGTTAACGTTTGTTGAGATAACTGAACAGCAACAGAGTCTGGTACTTTTCCATTCTCTTCTAAACGGCTAGCAAATAGAATGTTTTGTTTCTTCCATTGCGGAAGAAGAGTGCTTAAATCGCTGACTTGTCCCTTCACTCCGAGTTCTTCAAGCAACTGCTTGTTAATCATTACCCCTTCAGTAATGAATTCTCGTGGCGTGGACGCTAACGCAGCGTATTTTTTTCCGTTTATTTTCACAAAAGCTCCGCTGATTAAGTAGTTGTCTACTTTTTGCGGCACGAATTTGGCATTATATAAATCGCTTTGAACAAGCCCTGCTTTTGCACATAAATTAGATGGTAATAAGCCTGAAATAGCACAATACGAGCGTCTTACAATGCCACCTGGCATGTTGAACCTTGTTTTCGGTGCGATTAACTCAGGATTTACATCATAAGCAACATTCATAAGACGAGCCCATAGCAATAAATTTCGCCTGCTGTATGTTAGACCTTTGTATTCTTTTTGTAGCGGTTTCGGAGTGTCATACCCCATCCACACACCGAATGTTACATTCGGGTTTGTCGCCACAAACCAAGCATCTTTATTCTCTTGTCCTGTTCCAGTTTTTCCAGCCCAATCCGCGGAAAATTTTAAGTAACTTGATAGAGAAGCCGCTGTACCTTGGCGAATGACATCCCGCATCATATCGATTGTTAAATAAGCTGTTTGCGGAGAGAATACATTGACTGGTTGGCTTTTATGTTCATAAATGATTTCCCCATCTTTGGAAACGATTTTTTCAATGAGATAGGCATCGACAAATGTCCCATAGTTTCCAAATGTGGCATACGCGTTTACGTTTTCCTCCACTGTGACGCCATTTGTTAAAGCACCTAGAGCCATTGATAAATTGCTTGCGTCTTCTTTTGTTAAGCTTGTGAAGCCCATTTTTTCTAAATAGGTAATAGGACGTTGATTCACGATTTTCATATATGTGCGAACAGCCGGAATGTTGTATGAATATTGTAATGCACGCCGGGCAGATACTAAACCGTGTGTTTTTCCATCGGCGTTTTTTGGACTATATGCATCGCCTGCTGTTTTGACGTGGAGTTTAATATCTGGAATAACGGAACCAGGCTGAACAATTCCCATTTCCATTGCAGGTGCATATACGAGCAACGGTTTCATTGTTGAACCGTTGGAACGGTATGCTTGGGTGGCGTGGTTGAGCTGCTCGCGATGATAATCTCTTCCACCGACAAAGCTAATAATCTTTCCTGTTTTATTTTCAATTAACATCGCTCCGACTTCAACTGGTTCCACTTTATGAACGATTTTTCCTGTTTTTTCATCTTTTTCTTTTGTAACAATATCACTTCCGAAGTATTGATAATCACGAACGACTTGCTGCATACGGTCGTAAATATCTTTGTCAATCGTCGTGTGAATTTGATATCCGTTTTGTCGTAAGTTTTTTTCCGCTTTAGCAAGGTACTCATTATAAAGAGCATTGTTAAGTGTTAAATCTTTTTTTTCATAGCCATCTTTTTTGGCAAGAATGCCAGCTAAAATTTCTTTTGCTCGATTTTCAATTTCGATTGTTAGCCAAGGATATTTTTCAATTGGCGATGGTTTAGGAGAAGCGAAATCTTGGGCAATATGATATTGTAGCGCTTCTTTATATTCTTTTTCTGTAATATATCCGGCTTGTTTCATTCGTTTCAGTACGGTTTTCATTCGGTTTAGAGCTGGAGTAATATCCTCTTTGATTTCTCCGCTGCTTGTAAATGGAGTATAGCGAAACGGACTTTGTGGCAACCCTGCTAAAAAAGCAGCTTGTGCAAGGTTTAAATCTTTTGCATCTACATCGAAAATCCCTTTTGCTGCTGATTGAATACCAGCAATTTGCCGGCCAGACGAATTTCTTCCAAAAGGAACTACATTTAGATATGCTTCTAAAATTTCGTCTTTCGTGAAAAACTTTTCTAGACGAAGGGAGAGAAGCATTTCTTTTGCTTTTCGTTCAAAAGAAACTTCATTCGTTAATATTTGATTTTTCACTAGTTGCTGTGTTAAAGTGCTTCCGCCGGTGCGCACCGAAGAATTGGTTGCTTCTTGAAAAAGTGCACGAATCACAGCCTTTGGAACAATTCCTTTATGCTCATAAAAGTACTCGTCTTCTGTTGCAATAATCGCTTTAATTAAATACGGTGATACTTGGCCAAGTTTGATTTCTTCGCGCTCTAAATCAGAACGAAACTTTCCGAGATAGACATTATTAGCGAAGTAAATATGTGTCGTTTCTTCATAATTGTAGATATCTTTTTTCATTTCTTTATAAGAAGGGATATGCATGTCTTTGACTAAAGAAGCAAAATAGCCAGCTCCCACTCCGAACCCGAAAAATAGTCCACAAATCAATACAATAATGAAGACAAGAAATAAATTCCAAACGACATCATACGTAATTCGTAACTTGCGCAATGTCTTTTGAAGGGACAGATTATTTGTTTTGTCTGTCATTCATTCTCCACATCCCTCCGAAATATGTATTTTAAAAATGACTGATAATTACGAAAAAATATAGTGTTCGAAAATTAGTTTTATTATACCATATACGTGTCTAATATTATGTTTTTTTGTCATTTTTCATTGTCCTATTTGACAATTGAATTTAATTATGATAAAAGATGTATATCAGAAAATTGAATGATTGAGGCGATGAAAGGATACAGTAGTGTTTATCTCCCTGTTTCAGAGAGCTAGTGGTTGGTGCGAACTAGCACAAAGATAAACATGAATTACCTCCTTGAGCTTCTTTTGCGAACGGAAGCATTTCTAAGTAGCAAAAGACGGTGAATACCGTTATCGGAATGAAGTGAGAGGGCTTTATGCTCTCTAAGTAGGGTGGTACCGCGATGTTAACTCGTCCCTTCAGTGAAGGGGCGAGTTTTTTAATTTTAGGGAAAGAGGTGGAAGCGATGGATTTATTGCAAGATTTACAGTGGCGTGGTCTTATTAACCAAGTGACAGACGAAGAAGGGCTTCAAAAGCTATTATCTGAAGAAAAAATTACTTTATATTCAGGATTTGACCCAACCGCAGACAGTCTGCATATTGGACATTTATTGCCAATACTTACATTAAGAAGATTTCAGCTAGCAGGTCATCGTCCCATTGCGCTAGTAGGTGGAGCGACAGGGCTTATTGGTGACCCAAGCGGTAAAAAAAGTGAGCGTTCATTGAACGAAAAAGAAGTAGTACAGCAATGGAGTGAAAAAATTAAAGAGCAATTGTCTCGCTTTTTAGACTTTGAAGCGAAGGACAATCCAGCGAAAATTGCGAATAACTATGACTGGATTGGGTCGCTTGACGTCATTGCATTCTTGCGCGATGTCGGCAAAAACTTTGGTATTAACTACATGTTGGCAAAAGAATCGGTTCAATCGCGCATTGAAACAGGGATTTCGTTTACCGAGTTCAGTTATATGATTTTACAGGCGCTCGACTTTTTAAAACTTTATCAAAATGAAAATTGTAAATTGCAAATTGGCGGCAGTGACCAATGGGGCAATATTACTGCAGGATTAGAATTAATTCGTAAAACAGAGGAAGAGGCGAAAGCGTTTGGTTTAACGATTCCGCTTGTTACAAAGGCGGATGGAACGAAATTTGGTAAAACCGAGGGAGGCGCGGTTTGGTTAGATAAAGAAAAAACATCGCCATACGAGTTTTACCAATTCTGGATTAATACCGACGATCGCGATGTAATTAAATACTTGAAGTACTTTACATTCTTATCAAAAGAAGAAATTGAACAACTTGAAAAGGAATTGCACGAAGCACCGGAAAAGCGTGCTGCACAAAAAGCATTGGCAGAAGAAGTAACAAAGCTTGTGCATGGTGAAGAAGCATTAAAGCAGGCAATTAAAATTTCTGAAGCGCTATTTAGCGGAAGCATTGCCGATTTAACGGCTGATGAGATTAAGCAAGGCTTTAAAGACGTTCCTTCTTTTGAATATGAAGGAGAAGAGGTTGCGTTAGTGGAGTTATTAGTCATGAGCAAAATTTCTCCATCAAAGCGTCAAGCTCGTGAAGACATTACGAATGGTGCTATTTATGTAAATGGTGAAAGAATACAAGATGTAAATAAAGTATTAACAAAAGAAGATCGCATTGAAGGACAATTTACAGTAATTCGCCGCGGTAAGAAAAAGTATCATTTAATCAAATACAAGTAATCTTTATTGTAATTGTAGAGGCTGCTTCAGAAGAGTCTTCCCATTTGAGGCAGCCTCTTTTCGAAAAAATAAAACCCTCTGGCAATCCAGAGGGTTTTTAAGATTAACGAGAGTAGAACTCAACGATTAATGCCTCGTTAATTTCAGCTGGTAACTCAGAACGTTCAGGTAAACGAGTGTAAGTACCTTCTAATTTGTCAGCATCAAGTGTTAAGTAGTCAGGTACAAAGTTGTTTGCTTCAAGCGCTTCTTTAATCACTTGAAGGTTACGAGATTTTTCACGAACAGAAATTGTTTGGCCAGGTTTTACGCGATAAGATGGGATATCAACGCGATTGCCATCAACTAAAATGTGACCATGGTTTACTAATTGACGAGCTTGACGGCGAGTGCGTGCAAAACCTAAACGGTAAACAAGATTGTCTAAGCGAGACTCAAGAAGAATCATGAAGTTTTCGCCGTGTTTACCAGGCATTTTGCCAGCTTCATCGAACGTTTTGCGGAATTGACGTTCGTTTACACCGTACATATGGCGAAGCTTTTGTTTTTCTTGTAATTGTAAACCGTATTCAGAAAGTTTTTTGCGTTGACCTGGACCATGCTGACCTGGTGGGTAAGGACGTTTTTGTAACTCTTTACCTGTGCCGCTTAATGAGATACCAAGACGGCGGGAAAGTTTCCACATTGGACCTGTGTAACGAGCCATAAATGCTCCTCCTTTTTGCTTTTATTTTGGGTAAAATAAAAGCAGACGTGCATCAACAATTATGGTCATTTTGTTTTCATGTATCCTCGCTCTAGCAGCTAAGAGTTACACGATACACCTCTTTATCAAGAGGAACAAAATGAACCCATAAATGTGATCACATAGGCTGCTATATTTTACACAAAGGCTATTATATGATTTTTCCTATTTAAAGTCAATATTTTATCTTTAAAAAACTTTTTTATTCACTATCGTTTGTATGATATAATTAAAAAGATAATTTGAAAAAATTTTGTTTTCTAAATATTGGATAAAGTGATAATTTACTGTGGTTGATATTAGGGGTAAAGAAGTAAAAGATGAGCGTGGGTGAATCGGAACATGGGAGTTCGCGAAGGAAAATTGTATCAAACCTTTAAGGAAAAATTTTTTGATTGGTTCCTTACGTATAACGATTATGAGGAATTTTCACAAGTAATACTGAATTTGCTGCTTCTTATAAAACAGGAACTTATGGTAAAAGAAGTTTCTTTTTTTATGTTTGATCCTTTAAAAAATGTTTTTTTCCTCGAAGTAACCACTGCGGAGAGAGAACATTTAATAAACTCCACCATTTCTTATGATGTTTTCAAGTCGGAAAATGGCGCAGAACTTCCTCTCAACATTAGAGAAAGTCCGTCAGGTATAACAGTTGAACTATTACTTCGGACATCGGATGAATTGTTAGGGGTGCTGCAACTCATCCACAATGAAAATGAGCGTTTCAGCGAAAAGTTCCTTTTAAAAATCAGAGAAGATTGTATCTTGCTTTTTGACAAAATGAAAAATCTTTCGCGCGGCTTAAGTGAAGAAAAAAGATATGAACGCTTGCATCGACTCACTGCCAAAATCCATGCTTCAATGAAAATAAACAATGTATTGGAAGAAGTTATACGTACTTTACAAGAAGTATATCCATCATTTACTTTCCACTTACTTTTGTCCCATGACAATTACAATCATGATAACTTGCCGATTAAATTGTTAGCTTTTGAAGGCGATGAGGAAAACATGCCAGCTATGCAGGCGTATGTGACTGGACAAATTCAGATTGAAGACTCTATTAAATCGCAAGGCTCGATTATATATGCTCCTATTAAAGGAGTACAAGGAGTTTACGGAGTGCTTGAAATCATTGCCCCTCATATAAAAATGTTTCCAAAAAATGAAATTAATTTTATTGCTTTACTAGCTAATACGGCTGGAAGTGCTCTTGAAAATGCCAAATTATATGAACAGTCAAAGCGTTTAATTGCGGATTTACAGCTCATTAATGAAACGATGCATCGGTTAAATACGAACTTACGCTTTCAAGAGGCAATAGAATTTATGGTGGAGCAAATTAAACGATCTTTTGGAGCCGAGGAAGTTGGTTTTTTACTGTTTGATGAGCAGCGAAAAAGAGTATTGCCAGGAAGCACTCCTTTTTTCCATTCATCTGAATCGAAGAACTATATCGATTTTGCTGTAAAGCGAATTAAAAACGAGAGAGAAATTGTATTTTTGGGCAATGTAAAAATTAATTCTCCGTCATTCGTTCCGGCATTTCGTTCATTAATGGCCGTTCCAATGGTACAGAGCAGCGTGTTGAAAGGAATTGCCATCGTGCTGCACCGGGAGCCATATTATTTTACTTTTGAAATGTATAAACTCCTTCAATCGTTAATCCATCATTCAACGTTAGTGTTTACGAATGCGATGTTGCGTGAAGAGTTAGAACGTCTTGTTGTAACCGACCGTCTCACCAACTTATATGCTCGTCACTATCTAGACGAACAAATTACTCGTTCGATGCAGCAGGATAGTTATGGCTCCTTTATTTTGATTGATATTGATAACTTTAAAACGATTAATGATACATATGGACATCAAGTAGGTGATGAAGTTCTTATTCAAGTGGCAAACGTCATTAAAGCCAATATTCGCGAGAGCGATATAGGGGCTCGCTGGGGCGGTGAAGAATTAGCTGTCTATCTTCCGCGTGCATCTCTTACTGTCGGGATTTCAGTTGCCAATCGTCTTGTTGAAAAAGTTCGCAAACAAACGAATCCGCAAGTTACTATTTCATGCGGTGTTTCTTATTGGAAGAAAAATCGGAAAGATTCTATGAGAGAATTATTTAAACGTGCGGATGAAGCGTTATATGCTGCGAAGAAAACAGGGAAAAACTGTGTAGTTGTTAAAGATTATCAACATCAATATAAAGTGTAAGAAAAGGAATCCTTTTCTTGAAGGATTCCTTTTCTTATCGAGCGGTTAGTCAATTGAGGCTACAAGCGTTTCTACAAATTTTTCTAAATACTTTTGGTCGATTTCATCAAAACGGTTTTTGATCGGACTATCGATATCTAATACACCGATCACATTTCCATTTTTTATCATTGGTACAACGATTTCTGATTGAGAAGCTGCGTCACAAGCAATATGGCCCGGGAAAAGATGCACGTCCGGAACGATTTCTGTTTTTTTATTCTTTGCCGCTGTTCCGCATACTCCTTTGCCAAACGGAATTCTGACGCATGCCGGCAGCCCTTGAAACGGACCTAATATAAGTTCATTGCCATCAGTTATGTAGAACCCGACCCAATTAATATTGTCAAGAAATTGATTTAATAATGCTGCAGCGTTCGCCAAGTTAGCGATGAAATTCGTTTCCCCTTCAATCAGTGCTTTCAGCTGTTTAATCACTAATTCATAATTTTCTTCTCTTGTACCATTATATTGCACAGCGTGAAACAACGATGTCTCCTCCCGTTCATTTTATTTAATAGAAAACTGAGTGGAATTATCGCTTATTTTATGAGGATTAACGAGCGATGTCAAATAGAAAGCGCTTCTTTCATCATCATATCCATTCCTTGATGTAAATCCTTGGCGCAATGAGCATCAGAACCGTAAACAATGCGAATGTTGCGCTCTATCGCTTCTTTAATTACCCAGTTCGGTGGATAAGGCTCCTGACAAAGAGGTTTATTGACTCCTGCTCCGTTATAGTCGATTTCTAAATCGTGCTTTTTCATTTCGTTAAGAATATGAATAATGTGGTCATTCATTGGCTTAAGACAAGGAAATTTTTTTTGAAATTTATGAATGAGTGTAATATGGCCGATTCGTTTTGGCTTGTGTCGTCCAAGATTAGCCGTTACGGCGCGCAGCAAAGTATTGTAATATGTTTCATATACAGAGGTGACAGAGCCGAATGTATGAACGATTTTTGCAAACATTTCCGAGCTGTAATCTAAACAAAAATATTCATTATTGTAGTTTAAAAAATGGACCGATAAAATGCTGTCATCTAAATGAGAACCTATTTCTTCCAACATGCGGGCGGTTTCGTCTTCATATCCGATAATAAAATCAATTTCTAGTCCAACATTAATGGTAATATCGTTTGCATATTGTTTTTTTAGTTCATTTACAGTAAATAAATAGTTGTCTAAATCGCTCATTTTCATCGCGCTGTCTTGGTTAGGAGTAGGATCGGTAAATGTTAGCGGCAGCGGCGCATGTTCGGTAAAAGAAATTTCTGTATAACCTAGCTCAATGGCTCTCTCAATGTATTGTTCAAATGAATCTTTGCTTCCATGAGGACAAAAAGGGGTATGAATATGTCCGTCTTTCAAACTAAATTCCTCCTTAACGCTTCATCTTATTTTCGATTTTAGATAAAAAATTGCAGATTTCTGTAAAAAAAATTAAAAATTTTGCTCAAAAAACGTCGTTAACATGGTATCATAAAAACATTGAAAAAACATTAATCTGTTTGGTTTTTTGCCTTCTAAAGCAACCATCTTCATTTATTCACTAATTGGGGTACGAGGGGGCTCATTATGGAATTTGCAATGTTCATTTTGCTCCTTATTACAGGAGTAATGATATATATTTATATGTACCGTAAAAAGCTGTACCAAGAAATTGAACGTTTAGAGTCATGGAAAATGGCGATTATGAACCGACCGGTTACTGATGAACTTTCAAAAGTAAAGCAATTAAATATGACTGGACAAACGGAAGAATTGTTTGAACGGTGGCGAAATAGCTGGGATGAAATTGTTGGTTCTCAACTGCCAGACATTGAAGAAAAATTGTTTGATATTGAAGAAGCTTTAGATAAACATCGTTACAAACAAGTAAAAGAAATGATGCGCCAAGTAGAGCAAATGCTGCGTAAAGCGGAAGAAGAGATTCAAATCATTCTCCAAGAGTTGCAGGAGCTGGTTGGAAGCGAGGAAAAAAATCGCACCGAAATCGAAGAGTTAAAAGAGATATATCGAAATGTAAAAAAGACGCTTTTAGCTCATCGTCACACATTTGGTCAAGCTGGGCAAAAACTGGAACAAAAAGTGGAAGAGATGAAAGGAAAGTTTCAATCGTTTGAAGAACTGACGAAATCTGGGGATTACTTGGATGCAAGAGAAGTTGTCCTGTCTTTAAGAAATGAATTAAACGCACTGTCGCAAATGCTCGAAGATATTCCGGAATTATTAGCAGAATGTCAAACTGTCATTCCAGCTCAATTTGTAGAAATTTTAGAAGGATATCAAGAAATGCTTGAGCAAGGTTATATTCTTGAACATATTCAAGTAGAGAAAGAAATTGAGTCAAAGCGGCAAAAAGTCGCGCAATATATGGAAATGATTGCTGAATTGGAAGTAGAAGGGGCAAAAAGCGGAATTCTTGAAGTAAAAGAAGATATCGAAACGTTGTACGATTTGTTAGAAAAAGAAGTGCAAGCGTATCAATATGTAAAGGAAGAAATGAACAATATTGAAGAAAAGCTTTACAGTTTGAGTGATGAAACAAAAGAAACAAAAGAAGAAACGTTATTTGTGCAGCAAAGTTATCACCTTTCTCACCAAGAGATAGAAAGGTACCGTCAGCTTGAAAAACAAATTAGCCAATTGCTGAAGCGTTTTGCACTTGTTCGTGCCAAAGCGGAGGAAGAGCAGTTCGCTTATTCGCTTATTAAAGAGGAACTCGAGGAATTGGATGCACAAGTAGAAGCAGTCAAGGAACAGCATTTACAATTTCGCGAAATGCTTCAAATGCTGCGCAAAGATGAATTAGCTGCAAGAGAAAAACTGAACGAAATGAAGAAAAAGTTGTCAGAAGCGATGAGATTAGTGAAAAAAAGCCGCTTACCTGGACTGCCAGAAGCATATAAACTGCAATTAGATGAAGCGAAAGACTGCTTGATGAGAGTGGCGATGCGCCTTGAGGAAAAACCGCTGAACATGGAAGCAGTCAATCAAACATTGGACGAGGCAACGGTTTTAGTGCAACGAGTGTATGATTTTACAGTAGAAATGCTGGAACAGGCTGAACTGGTGGAAAAAGTTATTCAGTACGGAAATCGCTACCGGAGCCGCTATCGTTCCGTTGGCGAGGGATTAGAGGAAGCAGAATTATTGTTTAGAAGCTTTGAATATGAACTCGCTCTTGAACAAGCGGTTGCTACCATTGAAAAAGTCGAACCTGGCGCTTTTCAGCGGATACAACAGCTTATGCAACAGGAGAAGAAGAGGGAAGAATAAAAGGAGGCTGACACTTTACTTTTGAGTCAGCCTCCTCTTTTTATTGCTTACGATACTTTATTCATTGCGGTTTCGCTGTTTGAGTTTCTTACTTTAGAAACAATCCATCCAGCAATAGCACCGATAATGGCTGGAACGAGCCAACCGATTCCATGTGAAAAGAAAGGTAAAAATTTTCTGAAAATAGTCAAGATAGCGTTTACATCGATTCCGGCATTATTTAATCCATCGAAGATACTAACAACACCAGTTGCTAAAAGCGCTCCGCTATACACTTCGCTCCGCCCATTAAATTTTTCATGCAAAAATGATAAAGCAACTAGCACAATCGCTAACGGGTAAATAACAATTAATACAGGAATGGAAAATTTAATTAAATTCGTTAAACCTACGTTAGCAATAGCTGTGCTAAACACGCTCATGATAATGGCATATGTTTTGTAGCTGATGCTTGGAGTTAATTTTGCAAAATAGCTGGCGCAAGAAGACAAGAGCCCTACGGATGTTGTTAAGCACGCTAATGTAACAATAGTACCTAAAATAACGTTTCCGGCAGTGCCGAATAAATGATAAGCAGCGGCAGTTACAATTGCTCCGCCATTATCTTTGTAGCCGATAGCTTCTGGACTCGAGGCCCCCATATAGGCAAGCGACACATAAATGAACGCAAGCCCTGCTACAGCGATAATTCCTGCTTTAATACAAATGTGGGAAATGGCTTTATTGTTAGAAACTCCTTTATCTTTAATAGAATTGATAACGATAATTCCAAACACTAATGCTGCAATGGTGTCCATTGTTAAGTATCCATCAATAAATCCTTTAAAAAATGGTGATTGTGCATATGCATCAGTCGGTGCTTGAAATTCTCCCATTGGAGTAACAATACTTTTTATAATTAATACAAACAATCCGGCAAGTAATAACGGTGTTAGTACCTTTCCAATTCTATCCACCAGTTTTGATGGATTAATGGATAGCCAAAGAGTTAATGCAAAGTATAAAATTGTATAAATCGCTAATGAAACGTTTGCTGTTTTTAACTCTTCAGAAAGAAAAGGCATGATTCCTATTTCATAAGAAACCGTTCCTGTACGCGGGATGGCAAAAAGCGGTCCGATCGCTAAATACATGACAATCGTAAAAATTATTCCAAATAATGGATGCGCGCGATTTGCAAGCGCTTGCAAATCGCTGCCGGTGCGAGCGATAGCGCTTACAGCAAGAAGCGGCAAACCGACGCCTGTGATTAAAAAGCCGCCAACTGCAACCCAAACGTTTTCTCCTGCTGCTTGTCCTAGCGCAGGCGGGAAAATCATATTTCCTGCTCCAAAGAAAAGGGCGAAAAGCATTAAACCTATAGCGAACTGCTCTTTGGTTGAAAGCTTTGTTTCCATAACGATAGAAAAGTCCTCCTTATATGTTTTCTAGAACGTTATAAATACTACCATAAATCAATAAGAATGTTGTTGTATTTTACAAAAGTTCTAATTTTAAAATATTTCAAAAAATAAAAAATAGATGTTTTTTGACACTACAAAAAGTTATAGCATTATTTTACTAAAAATGAAACATGTAATCAGCAAAATAATGACAGAATATGAATTAAGAAATTTTCATTTTTATAATAGTTATGGTAAGATTAAAAATTGCATGTTACTGTCTCTAATGGAGGCTGAAGCGATGATTTACTTAGATAATAGTGCGACAACAAAACCATTTCCAGAAGTAATTGATTCATTTGTTACTGTAGCGACAAAATATTTTGGTAATCCTTCATCTCTTCATGAGTTGGGGCGGCAAGCGGAGCGGCTGCTTCAGCAATCGCGGGAGCAAATTGCCAGATTGCTTCATGTGAAGCCAAACGAAATTATCTTTACTTCAGGCGGAACAGAAGCAAACAATATGGCAATTAAGGGAATTGCTCTTCACTATAAAAGCCGGGGAAAACATATTATTACAACGGCTATTGAACATCCTTCGGTAAGTGAAGCGTGCAAACAACTGGAAGAATTAGGGTTTGATGTTAGTTACTTGCCTGTTAATGAAAAAGGTTTTATAACGATTGATGATTTGGTGAAAACTATCCGGGATGATACGATTCTTGTCTCAGTAATGCACGTGAACAATGAAGTTGGCTCGATTCAACCAATTAAAGAAATTGGAAAACTGTTGAAAAATTATCCGAAAATTGTTTTTCATGTTGACAATGTTCAAGGTGTCAGCAAGGTACCGCTTCATTTTCATGAAGCACATGTCGATTTATGCACAATGTCTGCCCATAAATTTCATGGCTTACGGGGGGCAGGAATTTTATATATTCGTGAAGGAATAAATTTATCACCGCTTTTAGCAGGCGGTGAGCAGGAAATGAAAATGCGTTCCGGCACAGAAAATGTCGCAGCCATCGTCGCAATGACGAAAGCGTTGCGCATGTCACTTGAAATGTATGAAGAGAAAATAGACCATTTGATGAAGTTAAAAGAAGCGTGGATTGAACAGCTGTCAGCAATTCCAGATATTCAATTGAATACGCCAATCGATCACTCAGCTCCGCATATTATTAACTTTTCATTAAATGGACTAAAATCGGAAGTATTTGTTCACGAATTAGCAAAACATAACATTTTTGTTTCGACAACTTCTGCTTGTTCTTCGAAAAAGAAAGCCCCAAGCAAAACGTTAATAGCGATGGGGGCAGAACAAAAGCGGGCTGAAAGTGCTGTTCGCATCAGCTTGTCATTTAAAAACACATTTGAGGAAATCCCAATTGCGATAGATGTAATAAAAAAAGCGATTAAAAAATTACAAGAAGTGACGAGGTAGGAATGATGAAGTACGATCATATTTTAATTCGGTTTGGAGAAATGTCGACAAAAGGAAAAAATCGCAAACGCTTTGTATATCGTTTAAAGCGAAATATTGAAAAAAAGCTGCGTGATTTTAAAAAGATTGAAATCGAACAAACGAGAGATCGGCTCTATATCCGCTTAAATGGCGAATCACATGAAAATATTATTGAACAGCTAAAGCACGTATTTGGCATTCAATCATTTAGTTTAGCGATGAGAACAGAGAACGATCTTGAAAAAATTAAAAAGACTGCTTTGGCTGCAATTAAAGAATTGCCGTATGAAGGAAAAACATTTAAGGTGACGGCGAAACGGGCATATAAACAATTTCCGGTTGGAAGCAACGAGTTAAACTATGAAATCGGCAGTTATATTTTGCGAAATACAGAAAATCTCACTGTTAATGTTCATGAGCCAGATATCGATTTGCGCGTCGAAGTCCGTCAAGGAGGAACGGATATAACTTGCAAAGACATTCCAGGAGCAGGCGGACTACCGGTTGGAACGAGCGGAAAAGCGATGTTAATGCTGTCTGGAGGAATTGACAGCCCGGTTGCCGGCTATTTGGCGATGAAACGCGGGTTGGAAATTGAAGCGGTTCACTTTTTTAGTCCGCCGTTTACGAGCGAACGTGCCAAGCAAAAAGTGATTGATTTAGTAAAAAAATTAACAGAATATAGCGGAAAAATAAAACTTCATATTGTACCGTTTACTGAGATTCAGCAAACGATTCAAAAGCAGGTTCCCGATGGATATTCGCTTATTTCAACGCGAAGAATGATGTTGAGAATTACCGACGCTCTTCGCCAAAAGCATAGTGCGCTTGCCATCGTAACAGGAGAAAGTCTTGGACAAGTAGCAAGCCAGACGCTTGAAAGCATGGCTACGATTAACGATGTAACAACAACTCCAATCCTTCGGCCGCTTGTGGCGATGGATAAAACGGAAATCATTGAAATTGCTAAAAAAATTGATACATTTGATATTTCTGTTCGTCCATATGAGGATTGTTGTACGATTTTTACCCCAATCGCTCCAAAAACAAGACCGAAAAAAGAAAAAGCGGCACATTATGAAAGCTTTGTTGATTTTGAGAGTTTAATTAATGAAGCGGTTGACAAGACAGAAACATTAATCATCGATAAAAATTATAAAAACATTGAAGAATTCGAAGAATTATTTTGAAATCTCAAAAATTACCAATCATATCAATGAATGATGCCATGTGTTTTAACACACTCTATAGTCACAAGGAGGTGAAAACACATGGCTCGTAATAACAACAATAACCAATTGCTAGTTCCTGGTGCACAACAAGCTCTTGACCAAATGAAATATGAAATCGCTCAAGAATTCGGAGTAAACCTTGGTGCTGATACAACTTCTCGCGCTAACGGTTCTGTTGGTGGAGAGATTACAAAACGTCTTGTTGCTATGGCGCAACAACAATTAGGCGGCGGTACATTCTAATGAATTGAATAAATGGCTACGAAGGCGGGTATCAAAACCCGCCTTTTATCCTGTTCTAAGCGTCCGTAAGACTCCCGTCTTTATCGGTGAGAGCTAACGGATGCTAGAAGTGCGATAAGTTCAACTAGCATCAGCGAGGAAAAAACCTCGTTGATGAAGTTGAACTTTATTATTTCAGAAAAATATACAAAATATTAAGATTTTTTTGTATAATCAATTTGAATAGACGAAAAGGGGGAAGGTAGTTATGCGGAGAGAAGATTTAATTGCGCCAGAGAGGTATAACTTAACTTCTGAGGTGGAGAAACACGCGCATAAAGAACCAAACAAAATCGCATTAAAATGGGAGAGTGAAGCGGGAGAAACACGAGAAATTACATATGCTGAGCTAATAAAAAGCGCTAACAAAATTGGAAACGCTTTAATGGCTCACGGATTAACAAAAGGGGATAAAGTATTGATTATGGTGCCGCGACTTATCGAGGCATATCAAGTATATTTAGGAGCATTAAAAGCTGGATTAGTTGTTATTCCAAGCTCTGAAATGTTGCGGGCAAAAGATTTACAATATCGTCTTTCTCACGGTGAAGTAAAAGCAGTTATTGTTTATCAGCCTTATATTGCTGAATTTGCGCATATTGAAGATACGAGCGGCTTGATTAAGTTTGTAGTCGGAAATGATGCGGAAGGATGGCTCAATTTACAAAAAGAAATGGACAAGCAAAGCGACGAATTTATTGCAGCTGATACATCGCGTGATGATATGGCCTTTCTATCTTATACATCCGGCACAACTGGAAATCCGAAAGGGGTTGTCCATACGCACGGCTGGGCTTATGCCCATTTGCATACGGCAGCGAAAAACTGGCTATGTATTGAAGAAGGGGATGTTGTTTGGGCAACGGCAGGTCCAGGTTGGCAAAAATGGATTTGGAGCCCGTTTTTATCGACGCTAGGCTCTGGAGCAACTGGGTTTGTTTATCATGGACGATTTGACCCTGAGAAATATTTGCAGCTGTTAAGTAAATATGAAGTTAATGTGCTTTGCTGCACACCTACCGAATATCGTTTGATGGCAAAGGTACCAAATATTGCAGAGTACAAACTTCCTCACTTACACAGTGCTGTTTCTGCTGGTGAACCGTTAAACCGCGAAGTCATTGATACGTTTGAAAAACATTTTGGTGTTCAAGTGCGCGATGGGTACGGCCAAACAGAAAATACGCTACTTATCGGTGTCATGAAAGGGATGAAAATCAAGCCGGGCTCAATGGGGAAACCGACCCCAGGAAACCGTGTTGAAATCATTAATGAGGATGGAGAGCCGTGCAAAGTAGGCGAGGTTGGCGACATTGCTGTCCATGTCAGCACGCCGGCATTGTTCAAACATTATTACAAAGACCCTGAACGCACAGCGATGCAATTCCGCGGTGACTACTATATTACAGGTGATAAAGCAAAAATGGATGAAGACGGATATTTCTGGTTTGAAGGGCGCGGTGATGACATTATTATTAGCTCAGGCTATACGATTGGGCCGTTTGAAGTAGAAGATGCCCTTGTTAAACATCCGGCTGTAAAGGAATGTGCCGTTGTTGCAAGTCCAGATGAAATTCGTGGACATGTCGTCAAGGCATTTATTGTTCTTCGCGAAGGAGTCGATAAAAACGATCCAACATTAATTCCGGCTTTACAAGAGCATGTTAAACAATTAACAGCTCCATACAAATATCCGCGCAAAGTTGAATTTGTTGATGACTTGCCAAAAACAGCATCAGGTAAAATTCGTCGCGTTGAACTTCGTCAGCAGGAAATGAGACTAGCTCAACAAAAATAGTGACATATTATATCAAAAGGGGCTGACCCATCAGTGTCTGACCTCACGTGCATTCCATGATATATCGTTCATTTATATAATGTGATGTCCGATATATTATGGTTGTGGGGCTGACACTTTGCTTGGGTCAGCCTTTTTTGTGGTTTATAAAAACGTTCGTTTTACTTTTTCCCAGAAAGAATTGTCTTTTAGTTTTACCGTTTTAATGACTTTCTCGCTTAAAGAAATATCTAGTCTTTCGATATGTCGAATGCTGAGTGCTTCGTTGTCCATGCCGATAATTGGATAATGATTTCCTTCTGGGGAAATTTTTAATGTTAGCTTTCGTTTTCCGCTTAAAATAAACGAAGAACCTAATGTACGATAGCGATTGTTATTGAGGGAGGCAAGCTCGCTTACTTGAATGCACGGAAGCAGCGGGTCGACAACAGCACCGTTTACTGACTTGTTATAGGCAGTACTTCCTGTTGGAGTTGCCACAATCATTCCATCCCCGCGGAATGTTTCAAAATGAAGTTCATCAATAAATACATCCATAACAAACGTTTTGATGATTCCAGAACGAATAGAGCATTCATTTAAGCAATAAAATGAAGCAGAGTTATCAATCGTTACTTGAATTGTTGGATATCTTCTTACTTCAATTTGTTCATTTGTCATTGCTTCAATCATTTTATCTGTGTTGTCAATATGGAAGTCGCAATAAAAGCTTGCTGAGTGAAGAGTTGAAATTCCTGTATAAAGGCAGTCATCACGGAATCCAGTTTGTCGTACTGCTTGAAGGAATGAGCCATCTCCACCGATGCTGACAATAATATTTGCGTTTCGATGATCGCTCACGACATTGAAGTCGTATTCATGAGCAAGATGGATGAGCGATTTTACTTGCTCACTCGTTTTTTCATCTCTTTTGTAAAAAAAATAAATATTATTGCGACGTTCTGCCATTTAGCTGGCACCTCCGTTACATTGTTTTAGTATATTAACAATTATGGTAATATTAACTATAGTTTATCATTATTGTTTTTTAAAAGTAAATTTCATTGATATGAGGTGGAAAAATATGAATCGGAAACGTTGGATTGCGTTAGCAATCGCCGCGGCTTTATTTATCTTTTCCGCGATAATGAGCTTTGTTACATCGGTATTTACTTCGGATTTGGAAAAATGGTCGGAAGGTTTTTTTGCCCAAGTCAATGAGGAGTTTACTGAGGAAGTCATCGAAGAAGGAAATGAATTTAAAAAAATTGTTGTCCTAGAGGTAAATGGTGTTATTCAAGAAACGGAAGAAGTAGGCTCGTTGTTTGGAACAGCTGGATATAATCATCAAGCGTTTTTGAAAATGATTGAACAGGCGAAAAACGATGGGGCGGTTAAAGCGATTGTATTGCGCGTCAACTCTCCTGGCGGCGGCGTTGTTGAAAGTGCGGAAATTCATGATAAACTATCCGAGTTGAAAAAAGAAACAAAAAAACCGATTTATGTGTCAATGGGAACGATGGCTGCTTCCGGCGGATATTATATATCGACAATGGCAGATAAAATTTTCGCGAGCCCTGAGACGATTACCGGTTCGCTAGGCGTGATTATGCAAGGCATTAACTACGAAGGATTAGCGAAAAAATACGGTGTCGAATTGGTTACGATTAAAAGTGGGCCTTACAAAGATATTATGAATCCAGCAAGGAAAATGACGGATGAAGAAAGAAACATTTTACAAACTCTTATTAATAATTCTTACGAAGGATTTGTAAAAGTGATTGCCGAAGGAAGAAAGATTCCTGAAAATGAAGTTCGTAAACTGGCAGACGGACGTATTTATGATGGTCGTCAGGCAAAGGAATTAAAGTTAATTGACGAGTTTGGTTTTTTAGATGACACGATTGCTGCCGTGAGAAAAGACTATCATTTAAAAGATGCTCAAGTGGTGAAATATACGGACGAACTTGGTTTCGGTTCGTTATTTAGCATGAATGTCAAACCATTCAAACAAGAGAACAACGAGGCAATCGAGCTTGTTCAATTATTTTCGCGTCCGAACTCACCGCGTTTAATGTATTTATATGCGGAGTAAAGGAGAGTGGAAAAGAATGATGAATGAAGAACAACAAAGCATTGAACAACAAGAAACAATGCAAAGTGAAACAGTTGTCTCGCCTCATTATTCCGCTATTCATTATGCGGGGTTTTGGATGCGGTTTTGGGCTTATTTGCTCGATTTAGTCGTCATTGCAAGCATTAACGGAATCATTGTCTATCCGATTTTTCGCTTTATGGACTTACCTTTGGAAGAAAGTCATATGTTTACACCGCTATCGATTGCAACCGCGGCTACTTTTTATTTATATTTTATTGTCATGACAAAGATTTTTAAACAAACGATAGGAAAAATGGTATTTGGTCTAAAAGTAATCGATCTTAACGATAGGCCATTAACATGGTCGACAGTGTTGTTTCGAGAATTGGTTGGAAAGTTTATTTCTAAGACCATTTTATTCATCGGATTTTTAGTAGCAGCATTTTCTCCGAAAAAACAAGCCATTCACGATATGATTGCCGATACAACGGTTGTGCATGAGCGTACCTGCTAGTTATACTAGCAGGTTTATTTTTTTATAGAAATGGCAAAAATGTCATGTTGAAGGAGAGTGCGTAAATTGAATGCTGTCTTGTTCATAGCGGTGGGGTTGATTGGTTTAATCATATTCATTTCTATGATGAGAATGTCAATTTTAATTGATGTTAAACATGCGCAAAGTGATGACCGCGTAAAAATCACGCTAAAAACGTTGTTTGGCCTCGTTCGCTACACGATTAATATTCCGTTAGTAAAAGTGGATAAAGAATCACCGGGAATTATTGTTTCTCACCGGGACGAGATGAGCTATGGAAAAAGTAATGTTGAAATTGAACCGAAAAAAAAGAAGTATACTCCTAGTGAGATCATCGATAGTTTAAAACAAACAAAGCAATTTGTTAACCACGTGGTTCACTTACATTCCATTGTAAAAAAATTTTTGTCACACATTGCTGTTACGAAATTCGAATGGCATACGGCATTCGGTACAGGTGATGCTGCTTATACAGGAATGGCTGTTGGTATCGGATGGTCGATAAAATATGGAATGGTCGCGATTGTTAGCAAATATATGAAGTTAAAAACCGTTCCTGTTATTACGATTACCCCATCTTTTCAACAGGCAATGTCGCAAACGCATTTTATATGTATGATTCATTTTCGTATCGGGCATGCTATGTTAGCAGGAATACGAATCGTGAAATATTGGCGCGGCAACTCTTTGGCAAAATTAAAATCATTTGTTGCCGGTAAAGCAAACGAAAGTTATTAGGAGGTTTAGCAATGAGCAATCATCCAATTCAAGGGTTAATGTCAACGGCAATGGACAATTTAAAACAAATGATTGATGTCAATACGATTATCGGCGATCCGGTAGAAACGCCGGATGGAAGTGTCATTTTAACGGTTTCCAAAGTAGGATTTGGCTTTGCCGCAGGTGGAAGCGAGTTTATGCTTGATGGAAACAATCATTATAACGGTCAACAATCTCAAGAAAGTGCTCATCCATTCGGTGGAGGCAGCGGCGGCGGGGTGTCGATTACACCCATTGCATTTTTAATTGTTAATTCTTCAGGTGTGAAACTTCTCCATCTCGATGAAAGTACGCATTTATACGAGAAAATATTGGATTTAGCCCCACAAGCGGTTGAGAAAATTCAACAAATGTTAAAGAAAAACAAGCAACATCAAAGCGAATCACCTCACCCAAACGAATCCGTATCTTTGCAAAAAGATGATTTAGGGGTTTAAAGTCTAAATAATTGAAATTTTTTTATATTGCCGTTATGATTAGCCTATACATAATTTTTCAGGAGGGTAATCCGATGGCAAATGTCACTTTTAAAGGGAAACCAGTTACTTTAGTAGGGAATGAAGTGAGAGTCGGTGATACTGCACCGGACTTTAAGGTGTTGGCAAACGACTTGTCCGAAGTAACGCTCGCTGATACGAAAGGATACGTTCGTTTAATTAGTGTTGTTCCTTCAATTGACACGGGCGTTTGCGATGCACAAACTCGCCGTTTTAACGAAGAAGCGGCAAAATTGGAAAACGTTAAAGTGTTAACGATCAGCGTCGATTTACCATTTGCGCAAAAGCGTTGGTGCGGTGCCAACGGCATTGAAAATGTGCAAACATTGTCTGACCATCGCGACGTGTCATTTGGTCAAGCATATGGGGTGTTAATTAAGGAGTTACGTTTATTAGCGCGCGCTGTATTTGTTATTGACAGCAACGACAAAGTAACATATGTTGAGTACGTGCCGGAAGTAACAAATCATCCGAATTATGAAGCGGCGATTGAAGCAGCTAAAGCAGCGAAATAATCGCGAAAAGGCCTCGAGTTATTCGAGGTCTTTTTCATTGCCTGATATAAAAATACTTGCGTTTATGAGCGAATAATCCATACAATAAAAAATTGGACACCAAATTGAAAGGTGGAAAAAAAATGAGCACACCAGTTGAACGATTATTTATGGTATTCGATCGTACTGCAACGATCTTACAAGAAGAATTAAACTGTTCCTACTTGGAAGCTGTGGCTGAAACAGGAGAAAACTTATTCCATGAAGATGTTTTACAAGAAGAAGTAAGCGAATTATCACAAAAAAGGCTTAAAAAAGAATATAAAGAAATTCAGCTTGAGACATTTACGAATGAAGAAATTCGTAAATCGTTTCAGCTTGCGGTATTAAAGGGAATGAAAGAAAATACACAGCCGCATCATCAAATGACCCCGGATGCTGTTAGTTTATTTATCAGCTATTTAGTTAGTAAATTCACTGCAAAACATCTTGCTCTAACGATTCTTGATCCAGCTGTTGGTACGGCTAACTTATTAACGACCGTCCTAAACCATTTACCGGGCAAACAAGTAAAAAGTTATGGGGTGGATGTTGACGATTTATTAATTAAATTAGCGTATGTAAACGCTAATTTACAAAAGCATCCTATCCAATTTTTTAATCAAGATAGCCTGCAGCCGATGTTTGTAGAACACGCGGATATTGTCGTTTGCGACTTGCCGGTTGGTTATTATCCTCATGATGAAAATGCCTCCCGCTTTGTTTTAAAAGCAGAAAAGGGGCATTCATACGCGCACCATTTGTTTATGGAACAAAGTTTATATTATACGAAAGAAGGCGGCTATTTATTTTTCCTAATTCCGAATTCATTATTTTCAAGCGATCAAGCGGACGCGCTGCACACCTTTTTGAAAGAACAGGCTGTCATTCAAGGATTATTACAGTTACCGCTGTCGATGTTTAAAAATGAACAAGCGGCGAAAAGCATTTTTATTTTGCAAAAGAAAGGTCCAAACGTAAAAGCGCCAAAAAAAGCGCTGCTTGCGGAGTTGCCGCGTTTTTCGAATAAACAAGTTATGCAGGCGATGATGCGAAAAATTGATGAGTGGTTTGCCAGCGAAAAAAATCTATAAACGAAAGAGACAAGTCTGCCTCATAAGTGTCTGATTTCACTTGTAATGAGTCTGTCCCATAAGTGTCTAACCTCCCGCGTATTTCACAATATATAGCTGATTTATCCAATATGATTGTGTTGTGGGGTCTGACACTTGGCTTTAGGGACAGCCTCATTTGACACTTTGTCTTAGGGGTAGTTTTATTTTTTTATATTTCAAAATATAAAAACATATATATTGCAAGCGATTACATGATAAGAACATGCTTGAAAACGTGAGGGAAACATGCATAAAATGAAAAATGTATATTAAAATTCATTCAATTGTACAAAATAAGAGTTGTAGTGTCAGATTAAAGGAGATGCTTAGGAACATGTCAAAAATTATGGCTATTAACGCCGGCAGTTCTTCCCTTAAGTTTCAGTTGTTTGAAATGCCTAGCGAAAAGGTGTTGACAAAAGGGGTAGTCGAGCGAATCGGCTTTGAAGACGCGATCTTTAATATTACGGTAAACGGCGAAAAAATCAAAGAAGTAACGTCTATTCCAGACCATGCTGTTGCCGTTAAGTTGTTGCTTGATAAATTAATAAGTTTAGGAATTATTCAATCATTTGATGAAATTAATGGAATTGGACACCGCGTTGTACATGGCGGTGAGAAATTTAGCGATTCCGTTCTTATTACGGATGAAACATTAAAAGAGATTGAAGAGCTATCAGAATTAGCTCCGTTGCATAACCCGGCAAATATTATCGGTATTAAGGCATTCCAAGAAATCTTGCCAAATGTTCCGGCTGTCGCTGTATTTGACACAGCATTCCATCAAACAATGCCAGAGCAATCATTTTTATATAGCTTGCCATATGAATATTATACAAAATTTGGTATTCGTAAATACGGGTTCCATGGAACATCACATAAATATGTCACACAGCGTGCTGCTGAATTGCTTGGCCGTCCAATTGAGCAATTGCGCTTAATTTCATGTCACTTAGGAAACGGAGCAAGCATCGCTGCTGTTGAAGGTGGAAAATCAATTGATACGTCCATGGGATTCACGCCGCTTGCAGGTGTAGCGATGGGAACACGCTCTGGTAACATTGATCCTGCGTTAATTCCATATATCATGGAGAAAACAGGCAAAACCGCTGAAGAAGTCGTCGAGATTTTAAATAAAAAGAGCGGTATGTTAGGTATTTCTGGTTTCTCAAGCGATTTACGCGACATTGAAAAAGCAGCGGAAGAAGGAAATGAACGTGCTGAGTTGGCATTAGAAGTGTTTGCAAGCCGCATCCATAAGTATATCGGTTCTTATGCAGCGCGCATGTGCGGCGTCGATGCGATTATTTTCACGGCAGGTATTGGTGAAAACAGTGACGTTGTTCGTGCGAAAGTATTGCGCGGTCTTGAGTTTATGGGCGTTTACTGGGATCCGGCACTGAACAAAGTACGTGGACAAGAAGCATTCATCAGCTATCCGCATTCGCCTGTTAAAGTATTAGTCATCCCGACGAATGAGGAACTAATGATTGCCCGCGATGTGGTGAGATTGGCGAATTTATAATAAAGAAATAAAAGGTTAGACGATTTCAAGCGTCTAACCTTTTTTGTATACTAAAATTAATATATTTGTTTCATTAAAGGGTGAATACATATGAGCGTCACAGAACACAAAAAAGAAGCACCACAAAGTGTAAAATGCAAAGTCATTACAATCAGCGACACGAGAACGACGGATACAGACAAGAGCGGAAAGTTAATGATGGAGCTCTTGAAAGAAGCAGGGCATGAAGTGATTGATTACGAAATTGTGAAAGACGAAAAAGCGGCGATCCGCGAAGCGATTTTGGCTGGCTGCGTCAACCGAAACATCGATGCGGTGTTGACAAACGGTGGAACGGGAATCGCAAAAAGAGATGTGACAATTGAAACTGTAAAAGAAATCATCGAAAAAGAAATTGTCGGCTTCGGCGAGTTGTTCCGCATGTTGAGCTACACAGAAGATATTGGTTCGGCGGCGATATTGTCGCGGGCAATTGCCGGTGTTGCCAATGATACCGCAATTTTTTCTACTCCTGGTTCCACCGGCGCGGTGAAACTGGCGATGACGAAATTGATTTTGCCTGAGCTTGCACATGTCATCCGCGAAATCAGAAAAGATTTGTAAAAACAAAAGGCGGCAACAGAAATGAAAGCCGCCTTTTTTAATGCCTCCGTTTTCCACTCAAAATCGCTCTATTGATGCATTCGCGAAGACACCGTTTGGTTCATTCGGTACCAAATCCATAAATCATTAATAATGGAAGCTAATTCCGCAATCTCTGAATTTAATGCGCATGAACGCCTAAAATCATTTTCTTCTCCAAGCTCTTCCTGCTTTTGGTTAATAATCCTTTCAAGTTCAACAATTCGGTCAGGAATTCTTCCGCGAATTTTCTCCCAATGAAGCAATATTACGTGTTGTTCGGATTCACTATATTCTTCCCATTCTTTTTCTAGTTTAGGAAGAGGGATGCCTAAACGTTCATCGTAAATAAACAAATGCTCCATTTTTAACCCCCCATCTCCATCGCATACTTCCATTGTACAAAAAAGTAAGCAAAAGAACCATTTTTGTATATTAGTATTTTTATACTTTTTTGTGAATAAGTATTGAAATTTTATAGAAAAGTTGGTAAAGTAAAGCTATGTTTTATGAATAAATATTAATAAAAAAGTATATTTATGTGTTATATAGGGAAGGGGAAGGATACAATGGCAAATCCGAAAATTGTGTTAGCTTATTCTGGTGGTTTAGATACATCTGTTGCGATCAAGTGGCTCCAAGAGCAAGGATATGACGTAATTGCCTGCTGCCTTGATGTTGGCGAGGGAAAAGACATTGAGTTTGTAAAAGAAAAAGCGTTGAAAGTTGGAGCGGTTAAGTCTTATGTCATCGATGCCAAAGAAGAATTTGCGAATGAATATGCATTAGTCGCTTTGCAGGCACATACGCTTTATGAAGGAAAATATCCGCTTGTTTCCGCTTTGTCTCGTCCGTTAATCGCGAAAAAATTAGTGGAAGTCGCCGAGCTTGAGGGGGCGGTAGCGGTTGCACACGGCTGCACAGGGAAAGGAAACGACCAAGTCCGTTTTGAAGTATCGATTCAAGCGTTAAATCCAAATTTAGATGTCATTGCACCAGTGCGTGAATGGAGCTGGTCTCGCGAAGAAGAAATTGAATATGCGAAAAAACATAACATTCCGATTCCGATTGATTTAGACAGTCCATTTTCGATTGACCAAAATTTATGGGGAAGAAGCAATGAGTGCGGCATTTTAGAAGACCCATGGGCGGCTCCACCAGAAGAAGCATACGAATTAACAACGGCACTTGAGAATACGCCAGATGTACCAGAAATCATTGAGATTGGTTTTGAGCAAGGAGTTCCAAAAACATTAAACGGTAAAGAATATTCGCTCGCTCAGCTTATTCTTGAGTTGAATGCCATTGCCGGAAAACACGGTGTTGGTCGCATTGACCATGTGGAAAACCGTCTTGTTGGCATTAAATCTCGTGAAGTGTACGAATGCCCTGGCGCAATCACATTAATTAAAGCACATAAAGAATTGGAAGACTTAACGCTTGTAAAAGAAGTAGCACATTTTAAACCCCTTATCGAACAAAAACTGGCAGAAGTGATCTACAACGGCTTATGGTTCTCACCATTAAAGGATGCGCTGTTAGCATTCTTAAAAGAAACGCAAAAGAATGTAACAGGCGTTGTGCGCGTGAAATTGTTTAAAGGTCATGCGATTATTGAGGGACGTAAATCAGAATTCTCATTATATGACGAAAAACTAGCGACATATACAGTCGAGGATGAGTTTGACCATCAAGCGGCTGTCGGCTTTATTTCTCTATTCGGTTTACCGACAAAAGTGTACAGTATCGTCAACAATAAGAAGAAGGTGAATTTGTGAAAAAACTTTGGGGCGGACGTTTTACGAAAACAGCAGAAGAGTGGGTCGACGAGTTTGGCGCGTCGATCCCTTTTGATAAAGAATTAGTAGAGGAAGATATCGAAGGAAGCATCGCGCATGTGACGATGCTTGGCGAACGCGGCATTTTGCCAAAAGAAGACGTGGAGAAAATTAAATCGGGATTGCTTACTTTGTTGGAAAAAGCGAAAAAGCAGCAGCTTGAGTTTTCTATCGCGTATGAAGATATTCACTTAAATATCGAAAAAATGTTGATTGACGAAATTGGACCCGTCGGCGGAAAATTGCATACGGGACGAAGCCGCAATGACCAAGTCGCTACCGATATGCATTTATACTTGCGCAAGCGGGTACACGAAATCATCGAACTTATTAAAGAGCTGCAAACTGTGCTGGTGGAAAAAGCGGAGGAGCATGTTAAAACCATTATTCCCGGCTATACGCACTTGCAGCGGGCACAGCCGGTTTCATTCGGCCATCATTTAATGGCATATTTTTGGATGCTTGAACGCGATCGTGAGCGTTTCACGGAATCATTAAAGCGTATTAATAAATCGCCGCTTGGCGCAGGTGCTTTAGCTGGGACGACATTTCCGATCGATCGTCAGTTAACGGCTGAACTTCTCGGTTTTGACGGAATGTATGAAAACAGCATTGATGCGGTAAGCGACCGTGATTTTATCATTGAATTTTTAAGCAATAGCTCACTCCTTATGATGCATTTATCACGTTTTTGTGAAGAATTAATTCTTTGGTCAAGCCAAGAGTTTCAGTTTATTGAAATAGATGATACGTTTGCAACAGGAAGCAGCATTATGCCGCAAAAGAAAAATCCCGATATGGCTGAATTGATTCGCGGCAAGACAGGACGGGTATACGGAAACTTATTTGCTTTGTTGACAGTCATGAAAGGAACGCCTCTCGCTTACAATAAAGATATGCAAGAGGATAAAGAAGGAATGTTTGATACTGTCAAAACGGTGACAGGTTCCTTGAAAATTTTTGCCGGCATGATTGCGACAATGAAAGTCAATACCACTGTCATGGAGAAAGCAACGAAACAAGATTTCTCTAATGCGACTGAACTTGCTGATTACTTGGCAGCAAAGGGAGTACCGTTCCGCAAGGCGCATGAAATTGTCGGTAAATTAGTATTAACATGCATTGAAAAAGGCATTTTCTTAGCTGATTTACCGCTTGCTGACTATAAAGAAGCATCGGAGTTGTTTGAAGAAGACATTTACGAAGCTTTGAATCCGTACACGGCTGTTAATCGCCGTAATAGCGCAGGGGGCACAGGATTTACAGAAGTGTGCAAGGCGATTGAAAAAGCGAAACAGCTTTTGATGAAAAGTACACAGATAACAATGGAGGGTGCGGAAAGATAAAAAGGGACAATCCGTTGAGCGAATTTTCGCTTGCCGGATTGTCCTTTTGTTTTATTTCTCTAATTCTTTTTTGGATATAAATGCTATTTTTAATTCTAGTATAGCATTCCAAAAACAAAAAAGACTAAGGACGTAATGACATTTGTGAAAAAGAGGGGTGGAAGCGATGAAAAAGGAACGTGAAATTTTCTATTATGACGAAGAAGCAGCATTGGAGATTAGCCAGCAAATCACAAGTGCTTATCACAGCGGCATGTTTGATCGCGAGTTAATTGAAAATCGACATTATCGCAAAAAGGAACAACAGACCCTTGAGCTTCATTAAGTTAAAGCGGGGACTGCTTTGATCTCACGTATAATGTACTACACACATTACGTATCATATTATATTATAGTTATAAGGGCTGACACTTTGTTTTTGAGTCAGCCCGATTTTTTTAAGTACGAAAAATATTGTTATCGTGTTTTTTATAGTAAATTTAAAGAGATTATAGGGAGGCGTTTTTTGTGCGACATGCCCTCATCACTGCTGGAACAAAGGGATTAGGAAGAAAAGTAACGGAAAAGCTGCTTGAAAAAGGATACTCTGTGACTGTCAATTATAGAAGTGATGAGAATGCAGTCCAGTCATTAAAAGAAAAATATCATCATATTTCAGAACGGTTGCAGTTTGTTCAAGGAGATGTAACAAAAAAAGAAGATTTGCATCGTTTAGTAGATGAGGCTTTCAACCGTTTTGGCAGAATTGATTTTTTAATTAACAATGCCGGTCCTTACATTTTTGAACGAAAAAAATTGGCTGACTATGAAGATGATGAATGGTATGAGATGATTGAAGGAAATTTGAGCGCAGTATTTCATTTGTTTAAAAAGACGATTCCCATTATGAGAAAACAACGGTTTGGGCGCATCATTACATATGGTTTTCAAGGAGCAGAAAGCGCACCGGGGTGGCTCCATCGCTCTGCGTTTAGCGCAGCAAAGGTTGGGCTTGTTTCACTGACAAAAACGATTGCTGTAGAAGAAGCAGAATATGGCATTACGGCGAACATGATTTGCCCTGGAAATATTTTAGGAGAAATGAAAGAAGCGACGATTGCCTATGCTAGACAATTTAAGGATGAAATGACGCCGATTGGCCGTTCTGGCACAGGGGAAGATATTGCACGTGTTGTCGCATTTTTATGCGAGGAAGATTCTGATATGATCACAGGTACGGTCATTGAAGTAACAGGCGGATTAGATGTCATTCATCGATATCGATAATGTGAATATTTTTCCAAAAATCACCTCATTCTAATGTAATGAGGTGATTTTTTATGAGAAAATATATCTTTTTGCTGATGATATCGTCACTTTTGTTAGTCCCGTTTGTTGGTGCGGCTGATTTTGAAAAAGGAAATTTGTTTAAAATCAAACTCATTGCTGATCATCAGAAAGTAGAATGTGAATATGCATTTCCGGAAAATTATATGTGTAAAACAAACGGGAATGAATTTGAAGACAGGCAAGCAAGGAAACAACTGCTGTTATTTTACCAACAGCTTCATCTTCACCAGGGAGTAAAGACAGAAGAAATGGTTGCTCGTTTGCAAAATCAAGGATATAAAAATATTCAGTTTTTAGATGTGCGTTGGCAGGATGATCATGGACGTTTATTTACCTGGAGATGGGAGAAAAATAATAATTGAACCAATCCCATTTTTCCTTGGTTTAGACGCGGAAATCTTTTTAACTATTTAAGAGAAATTTCACGTTGATTAGTTTCCATGGAAAACTGTTATGGATATTCTGTAAAAAAGCAAGAATTTAGGAGGAAGCTCAATGAAAATCGGTGTTCCAAAGGAAATAAAAAATAATGAAAACCGTGTCGCGATTACACCGGCTGGAGTGATGACTTTAGTGAAAGCCGGCCATGAGGTATATATTGAAAAAGATGCTGGAAAGAGTTCAGGATTTTCTGAAGAAGAGTACGTAGCTGCAGGGGCAAAAATTGTTGAGACAGCAGAAGAAGCATGGTCAATGGAGATGGTGATGAAAGTAAAAGAGCCGCTTCCTGAAGAATATCGTTATTTTCGTGACGGCTTGATTTTATTTACGTATTTGCACTTAGCACCAGAACCGGGGTTAACGAGAGCTTTAATTGATAATAAAGTAGTCGGCATTGCTTATGAAACGGTACAGCTTTCGAATGGTTCGCTTCCGCTGTTAACACCGATGAGTGAGGTAGCGGGACGAATGTCGGTACAGATTGGTGCGCAATTTTTGGAAAAAACAAAAGGCGGAAAAGGAATTTTGCTTGGAAGCGTGCCAGGAGTAAGACGCGGTAAAGTGACCATTATCGGCGGCGGCGTAGCGGGAACAAACGCAGCCAAAATGGCGGTTGGCCTCGGAGCGGAAGTGACGATTATCGATTTAAATCCGGAGCGGCTTCGTCAGTTGGATGATATTTTTCGAAATGACGTGACAACGCTCATGTCTAATTCTTATAACATTGCTGAATCGGTGAAGGATTCTGATTTAGTGATTGGCGCTGTGCTTATTCCTGGAGCAAAAGCACCTAAGCTTGTGACAGAAGAAATGATTCAATCGATGACTCCGGGCTCAGTTGTTGTGGATATTGCTATTGATCAAGGAGGCATTTTTGAAACAACCGATCGAGTGACAACTCATGACAATCCAACTTATGTAAAACATGGTGTTGTTCATTATGCCGTTGCGAATATGCCTGGTGCTGTTCCCCGCACATCGACGTTTGCATTGACCAATGTAACGGTTCCGTATGCGTTACAAATTGCTAATAAAGGGTATCAAAAAGCATGCTTAGATAACCCGGCATTGTTAAAAGGAATTAATACGCTAAATGGATATGTCACCTATGCAGCAGTGGCAGAGGCTCATGGCTTAACATATCAGGACGCGAGAACATTATTAGAACAGATGTAAATATAAAAGAGGCTGTTTGAAAGGTTTACCCTCACGCACCATCACAACGTCGTACTGATCAAGCGTAATGTACAATATATGGTGGTTGAGAGCTCTAATCCTTTGCTTAAGACAGCCTCTTTTCCCGTTTAGATAATTTGGAGTTCTTTTGGATATTTCGTTAAAATTTCGACACCATCGTTTTTAATAAACACATCATCTTCAATTCGTACACCACCGATAGCAGGAACATAAATGCCCGGCTCAATGGTGAAGACCATTCCTGGTTGTAATGGCATTGTGTTTGTGCTGTTCATTGATGGATATTCATGAACGTCAATGCCTAATCCATGACCGATGCGATGTGTAAAATATTCGCCGTATCCCGCTTGTTCAATCACCGTTCTCGCTGTTTTGTCAATTTGGCCAATTTCTACGCCCGGTTTGCAGGTGTGAATCGCTGCAATCTGTGCCTTTAATACGGTTTCATAAATTTCCTTTTGTTGTCCGCTTACTTCACCGAAAGCGACCGTTCTTGTAATATCAGAGCAATAGCCCTCAAGTACAACTCCTAAATCAAATAACACGAAATCTCCTTTTTTAATACGGTCTAAGCCCGGTACGCCATGCGGAGCAGCTGTTTTTTCACCTGTCAATACCATCGTTGCGAATGACATTTCTCTTACACCTTTTTTCTTTAATTCAAACTCGATTGCTGCAATAATTTCTAATTCGGTTTTTCCTTCAGCGAGCGCTTTGACTCCTGTTTCAACACCGAAATCGGCCAGCTCTGCTGCCTGACGTAAAATCGCAATTTCTTTTTCATCTTTAATCATTCGCAACTCTCTTAATTTTTCTTCCGCATTCAAGAATGAGACACCAGGGAAATAACTATGTATTTGTTCGTAGCGTTCCATTGTTAAATGGCTTTTTTCAACAGCAATTTGGCTAACGTGAACTTTCTGATTGTTTATATACTTAGAGACGAGCTCCCACGGATTGTCTACGTCACTATAGCCGATGATCTCGTAGTCCCAGCCGGCTTGCTTTGCTTGCAATACTTCCATTTGTGGACAAACTAAAATCGGCTCTTTCTCCGGAAAAGCGACTAAGGCAAGCAACCGCTCATGAGGATCACTATAGAAATTGCTCAAATAAAAAACGTTTGGCGTTGACGTGATAAAAGCAAAGGAAATATCGTTTTCCTTCAACCAAATAGAAAGATTTTGTAATCGTTGATTCATTTTTTCACATCCTTTTACAATCATTTTACTTTCAGAGTATCAGGAATTGGCTTGCATGTAAACTAATTGACGGACATAATTGAAAAGAAGGAAATGGGACATCCATGTCGAAACGTATAAACAGGAATTTTAGCAAAGAAAGGGGAGATTTACATTGAAGCTTACATACCATGGTCATTCTGTTGTCAAAATTGAAACAGGAGGAAAAATGATTTTTATTGATCCGTTTATTACAGGAAATGGAGCAACAGATTTAAAGGCTGAAGATGTAAAAGTGGATGTTATTTTATTGACTCATGGGCATAACGATCATGTCGGCGATACGGTTAACCTTGCCCTTCGCAATAATGCGCTTGTTGTTGCGCCTTATGAATTAGCTACTTATTTGAGCTGGCAAGGAGTCCATGTTCATCCGATGCACATTGGCGGAGCGCATCAGTTTGAGTTTGGAAAGGTAAAATTAACGCAAGCATTCCATGGCTCTAGTTATGTTGATGAAAATAAGCAAATTATTTATACAGGTATGCCATGCGGAATTTTGTTCTCCGCTGAAGGAAAAACCATTTATCATGCTGGAGATACAGCATTGTTCTCAGATATGAAGTTAATTGGCGAACGCAATCAAATTGATGTCGCATTTTTGCCGATTGGCGATAACTTCACGATGGGTCCGGAAGATGCGGCTCTTGCGGCGGAATGGCTTCAGGCAAAAATGGTTGTGCCGATTCATTACAATACGTTCCCGGTCATTGAACAAGATCCAGAAAAATTTGTTGCTATGTTAAATGAAGGGGTCGGAAAAATATTAAAAGCAGGAGAGAGTATCGAACTATAACGGCAGGGAGAGGCTGATTCCATAAGTGTCTGACCTCATGCGTATTCCACAATATATTAAGTACATTTATCCAATGTTATGTCGTATATATTGTGTTGAGGGGTCTGACACTTCGCTTTGGTCAGCCTCTTTTTTGTTAGAAATGAAAAAATGGTACATATTGTATGGTTTCATTGAATCCACTCTCATTCATCTTTATAATGAAAATAGACATCATGTTTAAAGGGTGAAGAAAATTTGGCAACAAAACATGAGCAAATTTTACAATATATTGATAGTCTGCCAGTGGGTGAAAAAATTTCTGTCCGGCAAATTGCAAAAGAAATGGGCGTGAGTGAGGGAACGGCATATCGGGCGATTAAAGATGCTGAAAATAAAGGATATGTAAGCACGATTGAACGTGTCGGAACGATTCGCATTGAACGAAAAAAGAAGGAAAATATCGAAAAACTGACTTATGCAGAGGTTGTTAACATTGTTGATGGCCAAGTGCTTGGAGGACGTGAAGGGCTTCATAAGACGCTAAATCGCTTTGTGATTGGGGCAATGCAATTAGAAGCGATGATGCGTTATACAGGAGCAGGTGATTTATTAATTGTTGGAAATCGTATAAAGGCGCATCAACTTGCTTTGGAAGCAGGAGCCGCTGTTTTAATTACGGGTGGCTTTGATACAGAAGAATATGTCAAAAAATTAGCTGACGAATTGCAACTGCCCATTATTTCAACAAGCTATGACACGTTTACAGTGGCAACGATGATTAACCGTGCCATTTACGATCAGCTGATTAAAAAAGAAATCGTTCTTGTCGAAGATATTTTAACACCGCTAGAAAAAACGATATATTTGCAAATTACGGATAAAGTGGATAAATGGTATGAGCTAAATCAGGCCACGGATCATGGGCGTTTCCCGGTAGTGGACCAACAGCTGAAAGTGCAGGGAGTCGTAACGGCGAAAGATATAATGGGCCAAGATCGTCAACTGCCGATTGAAAAAGTAATGACGAAAAACCCGATTACTGTGAGCGGAAAGACGTCAGTTGCTTCTGCTTCTCATATGATGGTATGGGAAGGAATTGAAATATTGCCTGTTGTTGATGATAACAATCGTTTGCAAGGCATTATAAGCCGTCAGGATGTTTTAAAAGCGCTGCAAATGATTCAGCGTCAGCCGCAAGTCGGCGAAACCATTGATGATATTATTACGAGCCAGTTTCTTGAAATGGGAAGCGAACAAAAGGAAGACATATTCCGTTGTAGGATTACGCCGCAAATGACAAACCATTTAGGTATGCTGTCATATGGTGTGTTTACGACAATTGTTACAGAGGCGGCAACTCGTGCGCTCCGTCTATACAAAAAAGGAGATTTAGTGGTAGAGAATATTACGATTTATTTTATTAAGCCGGTACAAATCGATAGCACAGTTGAGATTAAACCAAAATTGTTGGAAATTGGTCGGAAATTTGGAAAGGTAGACGTCGAAGTTTATAATGAGGGAGTTGTCGTTGGCAAAGCAATGATGATGTGCCAATTAATTGATCGCTAGAAAAGCGGAAACGTCTGAATATGAAGAAAAAACGGGGAAGTTTAAACCCCGTTTTTTCCTAATTGTTTTGCTTCTTCAATGACAAGGGGCAAATAGTGTTTATAGGCACGAACTCCTGCCCATGCGCTGCCGCCGCCAACGAGCAAGAAAATAATACCAACAATGAGTGAAATGGTTGTTTGGTGAATAAAAAATTGGTTAATGGCAAAGAAAAAGACGAACGCACCAAGGGCAATGCTCGACTTGGCAGAAATCCAACGGCGTTCCATCGGGCGATTGCTGCGGAAATATTTTAGCTTGTAATAAACGTAAAAAGCCAGTGAAAAAATAATTAAAATGACAAATACAGGCATATATGAAACCTCCATGTTTAGTCTCTTTACTCATTGTACAAAGAAATGTTGCAGAATTCTAGCAAAGTACTGTTTTAGATAGTGGAAAAATGATCTTCATCATGCTTTAATAAAAGAAAATTTATGAAAAAGAGGAGAAAAACATGAAAGAAAAAGTGTGGCAAATTTTAGAGGCGATTAAGCAATTTGACACGATCATTATTCACCGTCATGTTCGACCGGACCCTGACGCTTATGGATCACAAGGGGGATTAGCAGAAATTTTAAAAGCGTCTTTTCCTGAAAAAAATATTTATACGGTAGGAAAAGAAGAAGAATCGCTGAACTTTTTAAGAAGAATGGATCACATTCCAGATGAAGCGTATGAGAATGCTTTAATCATCGTCTGCGATACCGCTAACCAAGAACGGATATGTGACCAGCGCTATAACCTTGGGAAAAAGTTGATTAAAATTGATCATCATCCAAATGAAGATGTATACGGTGACATTTTATGGGTCGATACAACAGCAAGCTCTTGTAGCGAAATGATTTATGAGTTTTATTTAATGGGAAAAGAGCATGGGTTAGTCATGACAAAGGAAGCGGCCCGCTTAATTTATGCGGGGATTGTTGGCGATACAGGACGCTTTCTTTTCCCAAGCACGAATCCAAAAACGTTTAAATATGCAAGTGAACTTATTGAATATGGGTTTTCGTTTACAGAGTTATACGACGGATTATATCGTACAAAGTTAAATGTAGCTCATTTAAGCGGGTATGTGCTGCAAAACTTTAAGGTGTCCGAATCAGGTGTCGCTTCCATGATTATTTCCAAAGACCTTTTAAAAGAGTATAATGTATCTCCTTCAGAAGCGTCCCAGCTAGTCGGCATTCTCGGCAATATTGAAGGAATTGTAGCTTGGGCATTTTTTGTCGAAGAAGACGATCAAATTCGCGTTCGTCTTCGCTCAAAAGGTCCTGTTATTAACGAAGTAGCGAAGAAATATAAAGGCGGTGGCCATCCATTAGCGGCAGGTGCTTCCATTTATTCATGGGATGAAGTCGATAACGTCCTTGCCGATTTAGAAGCAGCTTGCAGGGGCTGAAACCCACTGCGTTAACGCGGTGAAGTAGTGGGGGTCAGACCCCTTGTTTTATTTTTAAGTCAATCGATAATGTAGTAAATAAAAACAGTTCGGATATTTCTATTTTGTAACGTCGGTCATCGATTTCAAATGTTTTATTTTCAATTGCTTTTTTTAGCAGTTCTTTGTTTTTATATACTGTTTCGATGTCTTTGGCAATTAAATGAGAAATATCATTTTTTATGCTTTCTTCAATGCGGAATTTTGTATAAGAATCGAGTTTATATTGTTCGGCATTAATAATGTTGATTTTAATTTCTTGAATTGTTAGCTTCTTTTTATTCATTTTATTTAATTGAATATAATCTTGCTGCCAAATTTGAATATCGTTTTTCAAATCAACAATTTCTTCTTTTAATCCAGCAATTTTACGCACTTGTTTTTCTTGCAAAATCCCAAACAACTGCAAAAATACAAACCAGCTTATAACGGCGCCCATAGCCATTCCGGCGAAGAAGCGTTGCCACGTTTTATCGCGGTGATAAGGAGGGATTCTCATGGAGAAATATGCTCCTGCGTAAACCATGTAATGATAATGACACCTGTTTGTGCCCCACCGATAGCCGAGAGGATAAGAAGCATTTGTTTAATGATATCGCGCGTTTCACCTTGGAAAAGACCGCGTTCTACGCTGTAAAACGTATCAAATGTTCCACCGATGGCTGAGATAAGTGCCCAAATTTTTAAGCTGTTGGCAAACCGATAGATGGTTGCAAGCGGTGGTTCACCTGTCAAAAAGGCGCCAACCCCTCCAATTAACGACCCGCCTAACAACACGCCTAAAGCGATAAAATAGGTTTGAATAAAAGCTGGTAAAAATGCCACTTTAATCTCCATTTGTCACTCATTCCTTTCACTAATAATATGTATATGGACAACCACGATGAAGTATGTTTTGCTTTTAAAAACTGTCATTCACTATAATGAAGGAAAAGAGTGTAAAAAGGTGGTGAGAACATTGTCATTTGTTCACCTTCATGTACGCAGTGCTTACAGTTTGTTAAACAGCGCGGCAAAAATTGAAGAGCTCGTCAAAAGGGCGAGAGAACTTGGATTTAATACCCTTGCTTTAACAGATGAAAACGTACTATATGGTGTCATTCCTTTTTATAAAGAATGCAAAAAATATGGACTTAAGCCGATTATTGGCATGATTGCAGACATTGTGCTTGAACGCAAACAACAACCATTCCCATTAGTGTTATTAGCAAAAAATGAAACAGGTTATCGTAACTTATTAAAAATCAGCAGTGTGATTCAGACGAAAGCCCCAAGTGGGATTCCAGAAAAATGGCTGCGATACTATACTGACGGGCTCATTGCCATTACACCTGGAATGAATGGATACATTGAATCCTTGCTTTTGCAAAAACAATTTACGGAGGCAATGAACGTATTAACGACTTATAAACAGTTATTTGGAAGTGAACAATTTTACATAGGATTACAAAATCACGGACTAAGCGATGAAGCAGATTTACAAACGGAGTTAATTCGCTTTAGCGAGGAAACGAATACACCGCTTGTTGTTACCAACGATGTTCACTATGTAAATAAAGAAGATGCGTTCGTCCATGATTGTTTGCTGGCGATTAAACACGGGGTGAAACTTGATGATCAAAACCGTCCGCGTCTTCAAAGCGATGAATATTATTTAAAATCGGCTAAGAAAATGATTGATTTGTTCCGCCATTGTCCCTCAGCGGTCGCTAATACAGTGCGGATTGCTGAGCAATGCAACGTAGAAATTGAGATGGGGAAAATAAAGTTACCGAAATATCCAGTGCCGACGAATCAATCAGCTCATGATTATTTACGTGAGCTTTGTCTGAAAGGACTGCATGAGCGTTTTGTGCAGCCGGAAGATGTTTATTTAAAACGTCTTGAGTATGAATTAGATGTCATTAAGAAAATGAACTTTAGCGACTATTTTTTAATTGTTTGGGATTTTATGAAGTTTGCGCATGAACAAGGGATTTTAACAGGACCTGGACGCGGTTCGGCTGCCGGTTCCCTCGTTGCTTATGTGCTTCACATTACAAATGTAGATCCTATTAAATACGGCTTGCTTTTTGAAAGATTTTTAAACCCTGAACGTATTTCTATGCCTGATATTGATATTGACTTTCCTGATGAGCGCCGCGACGAAGTGATTCAGTATGTAGTAAAAAAATACGGAAAGCAGCATGTCGCGCAAATTATTACGTTCGGTACTCTGGCTGCAAAAGCCGCGTTGCGTGACATTGGAAGGGTGATGGGGGCTTCGAAGAGTGAAATTGATTTTTTAGCAAAGCAAGTCCCGAACAAGCTTGGAATTACACTTCGGGAAGCTTATGAACAATCTCCTTCATTGCAACGGGCGGTGAAAGAGTCCCCTCTTGCTAGAAAAATTTTTGAAACAGCGCTGAAGATCGAAGGGCTGCCGCGCCATACATCGACTCATGCAGCCGGTGTTGTGATCAGTGAGCATCCGCTAAGTGATATCGTTCCGCTGCAAGAAGGCTACGAGCAAATTTATTTAACGCAATACCCGATGGATATTTTAGAAGAGCTAGGGCTGTTAAAAATGGATTTCCTTGGATTGCGTACGCTAACTTTAATTGAAAACGTTCGTACGCTGATTAAGCGCAAAACAGGAAAGACGCTCGATTTACAGGCGATTCCGTTTGATGATGCCAAAACATACGCTCTGTTAAGCCGCGGGGATACGACAGGTGTTTTCCAATTGGAGTCGGAAGGAATGAGAAAAGTCTTACAAGAACTGCAGCCGTCCAAGTTTGAAGATATCGTGGCAGCGAATGCTTTATATCGTCCAGGTCCGATGGATTATATTCCTGTATATATTAAACGAAAACATCGTCAAGAAGCCGTTACCTATCCGCATCCTGATTTAGAGCCGATTTTAAAATCAACTTATGGGGTGCTCATTTACCAGGAGCAAATTATGCAAATCGCTGCGAAAATGGCCGGTTTCTCTTTAGGACAGGCAGATTTGTTGCGCCGTGCAGTCGGAAAGAAGAAAAAAGACATTCTTGATCAGGAGAGAGAGCATTTTGTAAAAGGATGTATGGAAAAAGGCTATAGCAAGGAGACAGCCAATGAAATATATGACTTAATTGTCCGCTTTGCCAATTATGGATTTAACCGGAGCCATGCGGTCGCTTACAGTATGATCGCTTATCAGCTCGCTTACTTGAAAGCCAATTACCCTTTATATTTTTATGCTGCATTACTAACGAGCATTGTTGGTCATGAAGAAAAAGTTGTCCAATATATTATTGAAGCAAAACAAAAAAATATTTCGATTTTACCGCCTTCTATCAATAAAAGCTTTTATCCGTTTTCAATTGAGGATGGAAAAATCCGCTACAGTCTGGCGGCGATAAAAAATGTTGGTGCCGCTGCTGTGAAAGCGATTATTCAAGAAAGAAAAAAACGTCCGTTTACCGATTTGTTTGATGTTTGCATTCGTTTATCACCAAAAACCATCAATCGAAAGATGCTGGAATCTTTTGTACTTGCCGGGTGTTTCGATGAGTTCGGAGTGGAGCGTGCTTCATTGCTGGCCAGCTTAGATGTTGCTCTCGAGCATGCGGAGCTTGTGCGTCCTGAGGATGGACAAGGGGATTTATTTGCTGAGGAGTTTGCGCTAAAACCGAAATATGTAAATGCTGAACCATTAACAGAAGATGAAAAATTAAAGCACGAAAAAGAACTGCTTGGCGTTTATTTATCCAATCATCCTGTTTCTCCATACATCAAGCGTTTTCAGGCATTTGGAACGCTGCCCATTTCGCATATGGCAAAGGCTCTAGGAAAGTCAAAAATAAGTGTTGGTGCTTATATCGTCAAAGAAAGAAAAACGAGAACAAAATTAGGAGAAGAAATGGCATTTTTTACAATTAGCGATGAAAGCGGGGAAGCGGAGGCAGTCGCTTTTCCTGATGTGTACAATCGCTACCGGCAGCAATTGCATAAAGGAGCCGTTTTAATGTTTCAAGGGAAAGCAGAAATTCGTCAAGGGCATTTGCAATTTGTTATTAAACAAATATGGACGATGGAGGAATTGAACGAAGCTGAACGCTCCCTTTACTTAAAAATTAGTCCGCACCATATTGTGACCGGAAAACTAGCAACGTTAAAAACACTTTTACAACAATATCCTGGTCCATGTTCTGTATTTCTTTATTATGAACACGAGAAAAGAACGATAAAACTTTCGGAAGACTATGCCGTTAATCTTACGAATGAATGTTTAGAACAATTAAAAGAATTGCTCGGATCGGAATATATTGCCGTAAAATAATCATGCTTTACTATTTACTATATTTATCGATTTTGTTATATTGTTATAAACGTTAGGTGGTCAGACCAGTTGGATGATGTTTGTGCAACATGATGATATCGCAAAGAAAACGCGTCAATGAACAATGAGGATACAAGGTGAGTGATGAGACGATATGACTTCTAAAGTCTATCTTGAAATTTTAGAGCAAATCCGTCGCCTCATCGAAGAGGATGGGCTTGTTGCCGGTGATAAAATTCCTTCTGAAAGGGAGCTTTCGGAACGTTTAAATGTCGGACGGTCTTCTGTTCGAGAAGCGTTACGGGCGCTTGAACTTCTTGGTATTATCGAAACGCGCCGAGGAGAAGGTACATATATAAAGGAATTCGGCGAGCATCAACTGGTCAGTTTGCTTGGAATGTTTATTTTACAAGGACAGAAGGCAAAAGCCGATTTAATCGAGACAAAACTGTTAATTGAAAAAATATGCTTGCAACTAGCCTGCCAGCGCCGAACTGAAAATCAGTTGGCAGCTTTAAAAGAAATGATTGAACAAAAAACGGTTGATTATGATCGTTTTTTTAAATGGGTGGCCGATGCCGGAGATAACTATTTACTAGTAAGAGTTTGGTTAGTATTAAATGACTTTTTTAGACTAGAAAAAACAACGGTTGATATCCCGCTTATTTTTTATAAAAAAATGTTGGCGGCTTTTCAGGAGCAAAATGAATCAGCTCTGTTGCTGCTATTTGAGGAGTATGTTGTAAAACAATTGTCGAAACGGTAGCGACAAGCTTTTACAAAAAATCTCGTCCATTTCGTATAAAGTAGTAAAATAAGCCATCTTGTAAAATTGATAGAGAAGGAGAGAACTGACTTGCTCAAAGAATTGTTTACGAAGAAAAAGAAGTATGCCACCATTCCTTCTGAGCAAGCAAAGCAAGACGTTCCTGAAGGAATTATGACGAAATGCCCGAAATGCAAAAAAATTATGTATACAAAAGAGCTCGTGAAAAATTTGCGCGTTTGCATGAATTGCCATTACCATCACCCGATGTCAGCGTATGAAAGAATTGAAAGTTTGCTTGATGAAGGAAGCTTTAAAGAATACGATGCGAACATGATTTCGGAAAATCCGTTAAACTTTCCGGACTACGTCGAGAAACTTGAAGCGGATCGCCTAAAATCAAAGCTCAATGAAGCGGTTGTCACAGGTGAAGGGACAATCAATGGCTATCCGCTTGTTATTGCTGTCATGGATTCTCGTTTTCGCATGGGAAGCATGGGCTCTGTTGTCGGTGAGAAAATTACGCGGGCGATTGAGAAAGCGATGGAGCTTCGGGTTCCGTTTCTTATTTTTACCGCTTCTGGGGGAGCACGTATGCAAGAAGGTGTGCTAAGTCTAATGCAAATGGCGAAAACGAGTTCTGCTTTAAAGCTATTTAGCGAACAAGGAGGGCTCATCATTTCTGTAATGACTCATCCAACGACAGGTGGAGTATCAGCAAGTTTCGCTTCACTTGGCGATTATAATTTTGCTGAGCCGGGAGCATTAATTGGATTTGCCGGACGAAGAGTCATTGAGCAGACGGTTCGTGAAGAACTGCCAGAAGACTTCCAAACCGCGGAGTTTTTATTAAAACATGGACAGCTTGATGCTGTTATTCATCGTCACGACTTGAAAGAAACGCTAACGAATTTATTAGATATTCACAAAGCGGGAGGTGAAGGAGAATGGTGGGAGAATTAGAATTTGAAAAGCCGCTTATCGAATTGCGGAAAAAAATTAGCGAACTGAAGGAGTTTACGAAAACGGCGGATGTCGATCTTTCAGCCGAAATTGAAAAACTGGAAGCGAGACTAGAAAAATTGGAAAATGAGACGTACGCCAATTTAAGTCCTTGGGACCGCGTGCAAATTGCCCGCCATCCGAGCAGACCGACAACGCTTGACTACATTGAACGATTATTTACTAACTTTCTTGAATGCCACGGTGACCGCTGTTTTGGCGATGACGCTGCAATTGTCGGCGGAGTAGCGAAATATCATGGGCTGCCTGTAACGGTTATTGGACATCAGCGCGGAAAAGATACAAAAGAAAACATTCGCCGCAACTTTGGCATGCCTCATCCTGAAGGATATCGCAAAGCGCTGCGTTTAATGAAACAAGCGGAGAAATTTAACCGTCCAGTTATTTGTTTTATTGATACAAAAGGTGCTTATCCTGGAAAAGCTGCGGAAGAACGGGGACAAAGTGAAGCGATTGCGAAAAATTTATTTGAAATGGCTGGTTTGAGAGTTCCAATTGTTTGCATTGTGATCGGTGAAGGAGGAAGCGGAGGCGCACTGGCGCTTGGAGTCGGTAACCATATTCATATGCTCGAAAACTCTACCTATTCTGTTATTTCTCCTGAAGGAGCCGCGGCGATTCTTTGGAAAGATGCTTCACAGGCACGGCGGGCAGCGGAAACAATGAAAATTACTGCTCCTGATTTAAGACAGCTCGGTGTCATCGATGAAATTATTCCAGAAGTAAAGGGCGGGGCACATCGCGATGTTGATCAACAAGCGAAAGAAATTGATGTTGTTTTGAAAAAATCGTTAAAAGAGTTGCTGCAACTCGATGGTGAGGCATTGGTGCAGCATCGCTACCGGAAATTTAAACAAATCGGTCAATATACTTTTTTAAATGAATATTTTAGTGTGAAATAAACGGAGGAAGCTGGCTCAACAGTAAAGGTTTGACTTTCTAAATGGCATAAACGATTGAAATGTTATTATGTTGCCGTTTAGGGAAGTCTATTGTCATGAGCCAGCTTTTTATTATTGACACATTTGTAAAAACCATCTTTTCGCTATTGTTTTCAACTTATCCTTCATGTTATTTTATAAAGTGACGTATGAGGTCAGACTTCTTTGGTTGCGCATAGAATGAAACGTATGAGGTGAGCATGAATGAAAAGAATAGGCGTATTAACAAGTGGCGGTGATTCGCCTGGTATGAATGCGGCGATTCGTGCGGTTGTGCGAAAAGCAATTTATCATGGTGTTGAAGTTTTTGGAATTTACCATGGATATGCAGGGCTCATTTCTGGGAATATTAAAAAACTAGAGGTTGGTGATGTCGGTGATATTATTCACCGCGGCGGCACGATGCTGTATACAGCACGCTGTCCAGAATTTAAGACATTAGAAGGACAGTTAAAAGGGATTGAACAGCTGAAAAAACATGGGATTGAAGGATTAGTTGTTATCGGTGGAGACGGCTCTTATCAAGGGGCGAAAAAGCTGACGGAGCATGGCTATCCTTGTATCGGTGTGCCGGGAACGATTGACAATGACATTCCGGGAACAGACTTTACAATCGGTTTCGACACAGCGCTAAACACAGTCATTGACGCGATTGACAAAATTCGTGACACAGCAACATCTCATGAGCGTACATATGTTATTGAAGTAATGGGACGTCATGCGGGAGATATTGCATTATGGGCTGGATTAGCTGGTGGTGCAGAAACAATCTTAATTCCGGAAGCAGACTATGATATGGATGATATCGTTACCCGCTTAAAGCGTGGACATGAGCGTGGAAAGAAACACAGTATTATTATCGTCGCTGAAGGTGTTGGTAGCGGAGTAGAATTCGGTAAGAAAATTCAAGAAGCAACAGGGTTTGAAACACGTGTTACGGTTTTAGGTCATGTACAACGAGGCGGTTCGCCAACAGCATTCGACCGCGTATTAGCAAGCCGATTAGGTGCGCGTGCAGTTGAATTGCTCCTTGAAGGAAAAGGTGGACGCTGCGTTGGAATTCAAAATAATCAAATTGTTGACCATGACATTATTGAAGCATTAGCACAAAAACATACAGTCGAACAAAAAATGTATGAACTATCAAAAGAGCTTTCGATTTAAAAAATATGATGGTATCGTTACCATATAGTGTTACTAGGAGGAAACGGTATGCGTAAAACGAAAATTGTTTGTACGATTGGTCCGGCAAGCGAGAGCGTTGAAAAATTAGTGGAGTTAATCGAAGCAGGAATGAACGTGGCGCGTCTTAATTTTTCCCATGGTGATTATGAAGAACATGGCGCACGCATTAAAAATATTCGCGAAGCGTCAAAAATTACGGGCAAGACAGTCGCGATTCTTCTTGATACGAAAGGACCAGAAATTCGCACGCATAATATGGAAAATGGTGCGATTGAATTAAAAGAAGGTTCTGAAGTTGTTATTTCGATGGAAGAGGTGCTTGGTACCCCTGAGAAGTTTTCCATTACGTACGCAGGCTTGATTGATGACGTCACCGTGGGTTCCAAAATTCTCCTCGACGATGGTTTAATCGGTTTAGAAGTGTTGTCTATCGACAAGGAAAAAGGAGAAATTAAGACAAAAGTATTAAATAGTGGTGTGTTAAAAAATAAAAAAGGCGTCAATGTTCCAGGAGTTCGCGTGAATTTGCCTGGTATTACAGAAAAAGATGCTCAGGACATCATTTTCGGTATTGAACAAGGAATTGACTTTATTGCCGCGTCTTTTGTCCGTCGTGCTTCCGATGTGCTTGAAATTCGTGAACTGCTCGAAAAGCACAATGCTCTTCATATCCAAATTATTCCGAAAATCGAAAATCAAGAAGGTGTCGACAATATTGATGAAATTCTTGAAGTGGCAGATGGTTTAATGGTAGCGCGCGGTGATTTAGGTGTGGAAATTCCGGCTGAAGAAGTGCCACTTGTGCAAAAAGAGCTAATTAAAAAATGTAATGCGCTCGGCAAGCCGGTCATTACAGCAACGCAAATGTTAGATTCGATGCAGCGTAATCCACGCCCGACTCGCGCGGAAGCAAGCGATGTGGCCAATGCTATTTTTGATGGTACAGATGCGATTATGTTATCAGGTGAAACCGCTGCTGGATGTTATCCTGTGGAAGCGGTAAAAACCATGCATCAAATTGCTTCGCGCACTGAGCAAGCGCTACAATATCGCGATTTGTTGACACAGCGTACAAAACAAAGTGGGACAACGATTACAGATGCAATTGGTCAGTCTGTTGCCCATACAGCGTTAAATCTTGACGTGGCTGCCATTGTTACACCGACCGTATCAGGATATACAGCACGCATGATTTCGAAATACCGTCCGAAAGCGCCAATTGTCGCTGTTACAGCAGATGAAGCTGTTTCCCGTAAACTAGCGCTTGTATGGGGCGTATATTCAAAAGTGGCTCCTCAAGCAAACTCTACAGATGAAATGCTTGATATAGCTGTCGAGTCAGCCGTTGAGACAGGTATTGTCAAGCATGGCGATTTAGTCGTTATTACGGCTGGTGTGCCTGTTGGAGAAACAGGGTCTACTAACTTAATGAAGGTTCATGTCGTTGGCGATGTTATTGCGAAAGGTCAAGGAATTGGACGTAAATCTGCTTTTGGCAAAGCGGTGATTGCGAAAACGGCTGAAGAAGCAGTCGAGAAAATGACCGAAGGCGATATCCTTGTGACGCACAGCACAGATGCTGATATGATGAAAGCACTACAAAAAGCAGCAGCGATTATTACGGAGGAAGGCGGTTTAACAAGCCATGCAGCAGTTGTAGGCTTAAGCCTTGGCATTCCGGTTATTGTCGGTGTAGAAAATGCGACATCCATTTTGAAAGATGGTCAGGAAATTACGGTGGATGCCGGATTTGGCGCCATTTATCAAGGGCATGCCAGCGTTCTATAGGATATAATAAAAGCAGGGAAGTTTTCTTCTCTGCTTTTATTATAAAGATATGGAGTTTGATGTAGATGAAACTGTTAGTGTCTCTCCTTATTGTTATTCCAGCTCTTGAAATTGCTTTATTAGTACTTTCAGGTAGTGTGCTTGGGGTATGGCCTACGGTAGGACTGATTATCGCTACAGGAGTTATGGGGGCTTGGCTAGCGAAACGTGAAGGCACAGAGACGATTCGCCAGGCAAAACAAGAATTGATGTATGGAAGAATTCCGAATGAAGCGGTTCTTGACGGGATTTGTATTCTCGTTGGAGGTGTTGTTTTACTTACACCAGGATTTATTACCGATTTATTAGGATTTATTTTATTAATTCCGTTCACGAGAAGATGGATTAAGCCTTTTTTAGGTCGTTGGTTAAAATCGCTTTTTGAAACAAGAACGTTTTTTTACATTAAACGGTAAAGAGGCTGACTCTTATAAGTGTCTTACCTCACGCACAATTCAACTTTGAAAATATGATGTACAATTGTGGCTGTGAGGTCTGGCACTTTGCTTTAGGTCAGCCTCTTTACTATTTAATATTTTTCCAAGAAGTCCCCTACCTCTAAACGGAGGTTAGGTGGGAGAGGTTCATGACGTTGGTTTTCCGATGATAAATTGCCAAAGATCGCGGAACACGTTTGCACTATGTAAGGCGCGAATAATCACAAGCACGACAGGACCGACAATTAACCCGAGAAATCCGATCAGTTTAAAACCGACAAACAAAGCGATAAGCGTTGCAAGAGGATCTAAACCAATCGTCGATGATAATACTTTCGGCTCCATGATTTGTCTTTGCACTAAAACGACGATATATAAAACACCTAAACCAATCGCAAACGGTATATCCCCGCTTACAGCAGAATAAATAATCCATGGCACAAATACAGCGCCTGTTCCTAGATACGGAAGGATGTCCACAATTCCAATAATAAGCGCAATCGTAATGGCATAATCTACGCCGAGAAGAAGTAAACCGATCAATACGATGACGGTTGTAATCGAAATGAGAGTCGCTTGTGCTTTAACAAAGCCTACTAAAGCCTTTTTTAAATCGATAAATACGGTTTTTCCGCTTGTTCTTGCTTTATTTGGTAAAATTTTTTGCACCGCTCCGCTTAGACGGTACCAGTCTTTGCTGATAAAGAATGTGGCTAACAATGAAAAGATGATGACTGTTGCCGCATTCGGCAGCCAGCTAAGTAAATTTGGAATGTTTTCAAGCAGTGCTTGAATAAAATTGCCAACGGTTGTTGCAATTTTTGTTCCTACTGATTGAATGTTGTTCATAATCGTGTCTTGCTGGCTTGCATCTAAATTTTTAAAAATGATGGTAAGCTGGTTGTAAAGCGGAATAATTTGACTGGCAAAAAAGTCTTCGATGTAAACAATTAATTTTTGAAAATGATGCGGGACGACGTTTGCCAAATATTGTGTTCCTGAGACGATTTCTGCGATTAACAGTGTTAATAGACCAGCGACAATTGCAAATAAAAGAAGCAAGACAAGAATAACTGCTAGCGATCTCGGCATTTTTCCTTTTTGTTCTAAATAGTTAACGAAAGGATTAATCATGAACGCAATTAAAAAAGCGATGATAAAAGGATATGTAATGGTCGATATGTAGTAAAGGCTCATTGCGCCGATGACGATAACAGCAATAACGAACAAAAAGCGCAAAATGCTATATAAATGATGTGTTGGCAAATTTTCACCTCCAAAATTTTCCCATAGTATACCATAATATAATATTACAATGTACATACGTAGTTGCAAAGCTAAAGGTTTCGCGCTTTTTCAATGTTATATGAGTTAATAATTCCATCATAGAAAGGAAGGATTTGTTTTGACTCAATCGGTACTATTTTTATTGGTTTTACTAGTGATTGGATTGATTGCGAAAAATCAATCATTAATGATTGCTGTAATTGTTTTATTGTTGATTAAACTGATTGGGATGGAAGGAAAATTGCTGCCTGCTATTCAAGATAAGGGAATTCACTGGGGAGTAACGGTAATTACGATTGCCGTATTAGCGCCGATTGCTACAGGAGACATCGGTTTTAAGCAACTAATGGAATCTTTACAGTCATTCTCTGCCTGGATTGCCCTTATATCCGGTGTCATTGTTGCTCTGTTGGCAAAAGGCGGGGTAAATTTGTTAGCAAATGATCCGCATATTACGACAGCGCTTGTACTTGGGACGATTTTGGCTGTCTCGCTATTTAATGGGATAGCTGTTGGCCCATTAGTAGGGGCAGGAATTGCATATATCGCAATAAAAATAGTAGAATTTTTTTAAAAATAATTTTTTTGTGATAATATTTTATACATAATGAGTTCTTTTGATTCACAAAAGTCAGATAATTGTTTATAATAGAGACGGAAGTTACCTCACTTTCGAAAATGAGGATAATAGTTCCATTGTATTCATATTGTCACTATTTCAAGTGTTACAAGTGACAATATGAATATATGATAAAATGTAAGCATTTTCTTTCGCATTTTTATTCATCTGTTTTGAGCGAGCGCTCGCTTTCATCATGACATCACGATAGGAAAAGGGGAATTTTATCGAAAAGGAGAGATGGGTATGACAGTAACACGCGGTCTAGAAGGGGTTGTTGCAACCACTTCGACGATTAGCTCTATTATTGATGATACGTTAACGTATGTAGGCTACGACATTGATGATTTAGCAGAAAATGCGACGTTTGAAGAGGTTGTCTATCTCCTTTGGCATCGCAAGCTTCCAAATAAACAAGAGTTGGAAGAGTTAAAGAAACAATTAGCGGAAAATGCATCCATTCCAAAAGAAGTTATTGATCATTTTAAAATGTGTCCAATTGACAAAGTGCACCCGATGGCAGCGTTAAGAACAGCGATTTCACTATTAGGAGTATATGATGAAGAGGCAGACGTAATGGATGCAGAAGCGAATTATCGCAAAGCGATTCGTCTCCAAGCAAAAGTGCCGACAATTGTTACTGCTTTTTCCCGCATTCGCAAAGGATTAGAGCCGGTGGAGCCGCGCAAAGATTTAAGCTTTGCTGCTAACTTCTTGTATATGCTCACGGGAGAAGAGCCGAATGAAATTGCGGTAGAAGCGTTAGATAAAGCACTTGTGCTTCACGCTGACCACGAGTTGAATGCTTCTACATTTACTGCACGCGTTTGTGTGGCGACGTTATCAGACGTATACTCCGGTATTACTGCGGCAATTGGAGCGCTAAAAGGACCGCTTCATGGCGGCGCAAATGAAGCAGTTATGAAAATGCTGACAGAAATCGGCACAGTTGAAAATGTTGAACCATATATTCGAAAAAAATTAGAAAACAAAGAGAAAATTATGGGCTTCGGTCATCGCGTATACCGTAAAGGAGACCCGCGTGCAAAACACTTAAAGAAAATGTCTGAGAAATTAACAAAACTTGTCGGTGAGCCTCATTGGTATGAAATGTCAGTGAAGATTGAAGAGCTCATGAATTCTACTAAGCCATTACCGCCAAACGTTGATTTTTATTCAGCGTCTGTCTATCATTGTTTAAAAATTGACCATGATTTATTTACGCCGATTTTCGCAGTGAGCCGCATGTCTGGCTGGTTAGCGCATATTTTAGAGCAGTATGAAAATAACCGTCTCATTCGCCCGCGTGCTGAATATACAGGCCCACAAAAGCAGAAGTATGTACCACTCGAGCAAAGAATATGATTCACTTCTTTGCTGAACACCGCTTTTACTCATCGTCACTGAAAGGTGAGAATGGGCTTTTCAATTCTCACCTTTAAAATTAAATAAAATGGAGGTTGTGACCGAGATGCAAGGTGAAAAAATTACAGTTACGAATGGTGTTTTAAACGTACCTAACAATCCAATTATTCCTTTTATTGAAGGCGATGGAACAGGTCCGGACATTTGGGCGGCAGCGTCCCGCGTATTAGAAGCAGCCGTTGAAAAAGCCTATAAAGGCGAAAAGAAAATTGTTTGGAAAGAAGTTCTTGCAGGCGAAAAAGCGTTCAAACAAACAGGAGAATGGCTGCCGCAAGAAACATTGGATACGATTCGCGAATACATAATTGCAATTAAAGGACCGTTAACAACTCCAGTTGGTGGCGGTATTCGTTCCCTCAACGTAGCTCTTCGTCAAGAGTTAGATTTGTTTGTTTGCTTGCGCCCAGTTCGCTATTTCAAAGGAGTACCTTCACCGGTTAAGCGTCCGGAAGATACGGATATGGTTATTTTCCGCGAAAATACGGAAGATATTTATGCTGGAATCGAGTATGCAAGTGGCACTGAAGAAGTGAAAAAACTGATTGATTTCTTACAAAACGAAATGGGAGTTCGCAAAATCCGCTTCCCAGAAACATCTGGTATTGGCATCAAGCCAATCTCAGAAGAAGGAACAAAACGTTTAGTCCGCGCTGCGATTAAATATGCAATCGAGCATGGCCGCAAGTCAGTAACGCTCGTACATAAAGGTAACATCATGAAATATACAGAGGGCGCGTTCAAAAACTGGGGTTATGAATTAGCGGAACAAGAATTTGGCGACAAGGTGTTTACATGGGCAGAGTATGACCGCATCGTTGAAAAAGAAGGAAAGGAAGCAGCAAACAAAGCGCAAGCAGAGGCAGAAGCAGCAGGAAAAATCATCGTTAAAGATGCGATTGCTGATATCTTCTTACAACAAATTTTAACTCGTCCGCGCGAGTTTGATGTAGTAGCGACAATGAACTTAAACGGTGACTACATTTCTGATGCGCTTGCTGCTCAAGTCGGCGGTATCGGTATTGCTCCAGGCGCTAATATTAACTATGAGACTGGACATGCCATCTTTGAGGCTACTCACGGTACAGCTCCAAAGTATGCTGGATTAGATAAAGTGAACCCATCATCTGTTATCTTATCAGGCGTAATGATGTTTGAGCATCTTGGCTGGAATGAAGCGGCAAAATTAATCATTGATGCAATGGAAAAAACAATTGCTTCTAAAGTCGTTACTTACGATTTTGCTCGTCTCATGGAAGACGCGACAGAAGTAAAATGCTCTGAATTCGCTGATGCTCTCATTAAAAACATGGGAGAATAAAATTTTAAATTGAACGAATTTCGCTTTCAGCATTCGAAATCTTTCATTTATCATAATAGATATTTAAAAAGGGGATGGAGAAAATGGCGATGAAACGTAAAAAAATCTCAGTAATCGGTGCTGGCTTCACAGGTGCAACAACGGCATTTATTTTAGCACAAAAAGAGTTAGGAGATATTGTGCTTGTTGATATTCCACAGTTGGAAAATCCAACAAAAGGTAAAGCGTTGGACATGCTTGAGTCAAGTCCGGTTTTAGGCTTTGATGCAAACATTATCGGCACTTCTGATTATGCGGACACAGCTGATTCTGATATCGTTGTCATTACGGCTGGTATTGCCCGCAAACCTGGTATGAGCCGTGATGACTTAGTTACAACAAACCAAAAAATTATGAAAGCTGTAACGAAAGAAATTGTTAAGTATTCTCCGAACTGCTATATTATCGTGTTAACAAATCCAGTTGATGCGATGACATATACGGTTTACAAAGAGTCTGGATTCCCGAAAAACCGCGTCATTGGTCAATCAGGCGTTCTTGATACAGCGCGTTTCCGTACATTCGTTGCTCAAGAGTTAAATCTGTCTGTGAAAGATATTACAGGCTTTGTATTAGGTGGGCATGGCGATGACATGGTGCCGCTCGTTCGTTATTCCTATGCAGGCGGTATTCCGCTTGAAACATTAATTCCGAAGGAGCGTCTTGATGCGATTGTAGAGCGCACGCGCAAAGGTGGCGGCGAAATCGTTAACCTTTTAGGTAACGGCAGCGCTTATTATGCTCCTGCAGCTTCCCTTGTTGAAATGGTTGAAGCAATCATTAAAGATCAACGCCGCGTTCTCCCAGCGATTGCTTACCTTGAAGGAGAGTACGGTTACGAAGGCATTTATTTAGGCGTGCCAACTATTTTAGGCGGTAACGGTATTGAAAAAGTCATTGAGCTTGAATTAACAGAGGAAGAAAAAGCCGCTCTTGCGAAATCTGTAGAGTCTGTCAAAAATGTTATGAAGGTATTAGAATAAAGTGAAACTTCATCAGTAGGGGGGGCTTCATCCCCACTGATGTCAGTTGAACTTATCGCACTTCTAGCGTCCGTTATGAGGCTGCCTTAAGACCCCACAACACAATATCATAATGTTGGGATAAATGGACTATATATTGTGAAACGCTCGTGAGGTCAGACTCTTATGAGACAGCCTCTCTTACGGACGATTAGAACGGGATAAACTTTATGTCATCGGACAACAACAAAAATTCGGGGAATTCCCCGAATTTTTGTTCAATGACATTGAAAGCGTTTTCGACAAAGGGGTGTTTATTATGTTAAAAAAACGCAAATTAGGTCGAAATATTTCGGAAATTACTGTAGGGGAGAAATTAGTTCTTAATCAAAAAATTGAAGATAAAGATTTGCTCGTTTATCTAGGACTTACTGATGATGCAAACCCGCTATATATTCAGCACGATTATGCCTCGCAGACACCATTGAAACGCCCTATTGTTCCTGCCATCATGTTAACTGGGATCGTTATCTCTGCCATTTCGAAATATTTACCTGGGCCAGGAAGTCATATTACAAAACAAGAAATTCGCTTTTTAGAGCCGGTATATCATTATGAAAATTTACAATTTACATTTGAAGTAACAAATGTCGATAATGAGAATCACTTAATTGACATTAAGGTTGAAGCATTACGAAATGAAGCAGAACAAGTTTTAGAAGGCATGATTTCTGTATGTCCTCCATATACCCTATCTAAACTAAATGTCAATGTGTTGGAAAACTTTTAATATGGCAAGTCAAAAAAAGGGATGATTCGTCCCTTTTTTTATTTTATGTTATCATATAGTTATAGAGCGATACTGATAAATGTGGGGGAAAACAATGAGTAAGAAGGTATTAGTTGTTGACGATGAGCAGTCCATTGTTACATTGTTGCAATATAACTTGCAGCAAGCTGGATTTGAAGTAATTACGGCTAACGATGGTGAAGAAGGCATGAATAAAGCCGTAAGTGAGCAGCCGGATTTAATGATCCTTGATTTAATGCTGCCAAAATTGGATGGGATTGAAGTATGCAAGCAATTAAGACAGCAAAAAGTGATGACGCCGATTTTAATGCTTACAGCCAAAGACGATGAGTTTGATAAGGTACTTGGTTTAGAACTCGGCGCTGATGATTATATGACAAAGCCGTTCAGTCCGCGCGAAGTAGTCGCTCGAGTGAAAGCAATATTGCGGCGCACTCAGTTTCAGAATGAACGGGAACAGAAGGAAGAAGATGTTGAAAAAATCATTATCGGTGATTTAGAAATACTTCCTGAACATTATGAAGCGTATTTTAATCGCGAACGCTTAGAATTAACTCCGAAAGAATTTGAATTGCTTTTATATTTGGCAAAGCATAAAGGAAGAGTGTTAACGCGCGACCAGCTCCTCAGCGCAGTATGGAATTATGATTTTGCCGGCGATACGAGAATTGTTGATGTTCATATTAGCCACTTGCGCGAAAAAATTGAGAAAAATACGAAAAAACCGCTTTATATTAAAACGATTCGCGGCTTAGGATATAAACTTGAGGAGCCAAAAATAGATGAATAAGTTCCGTTCACGGTTGCTTTTTGGGCTTATTTCTTTAATTGTAGCTGTTTTAATTGGACTAGGGTTATTATTAGGGCAGCTATTTAAAGATTTTTATCTTGACACTTTTAATAAGCGAATTGAAAAGGAAGCGCGGCTTGTCGCTTTATTTATTGAAAGTCAAGGCATTCATGACCTTTCCGTAAAACAACAGCTAAATACAATTAGCGAAACGTTATCTTCGCGCATTACTGTACTAGATGAGAAAGAGCAAATTTTATTTGACACAGAAGGAATCGCACGCATTAGCGATGATTATCATGAAAAGATGATTCAAGACATTTTGCGCAGTAAAACGGACAAGGAAAAAGTTTTTTCGACCATTGAGGAACAGAAAGATGTTTACTACTACATTGTTCCGTTTTATAGAGGTGAAAAAGTAGCAGGACATGTCATTTTAAGTTCACCAGTCAACTCGCTGAAGAAAGTGAATCAACAAATTTGGGGATTGTTGATTAGCAGTTTAGGAACAGCTCTTGTTGTGATTCTTCTGTTAGGAGTCAAAATTACAAATCAGTATACAAAACCGATTGAAGCAGCGACAAAAGTAGCGATGGAGTTGGCAAGAGGCAATTATAAGGCGAGAGTATATGAAGATCGTCATGATGAGACAGGAATGTTAAGCCAGTCCATTAACATTTTAGCGCGTAATTTGCAGGATATGACGAGAATGCAAGAAATGCAAAAGGATCGTTTACGCACGCTCATTGAAAATATGGGAAGCGGGCTTATCCTTATTGACAGCCGCGGCTATATTAACCTTGTAAACCGTGCCTATAAGGAATTTTTTCATATTGATCCTGTCGATTATTTATATCGGTTATATTATGAGGCTTTCGAGCATAAGGAGATTGTTCAGCTTGTCGAAGAGATTTTTATGACAGAAGAGAAAGTGCGAAAACAAATGCTTTTACCAATCGATATTGAACGAAAGCATTTTGAAGTATATGGTGCTCCTATTATTGGAAACAATCATGAATGGAAAGGGATTGTTCTCGTTTTTCATGATATTACGGAGTTAAAAAAACTGGAACAAATGCGCAAAGATTTTGTCGCTAACGTATCCCATGAATTGAAAACCCCGATTACATCAATTAAAGGATTTACGGAGACGCTCTTGGATGGAGCGATGAAAGATGAGGCAACGCTCGAATACTTTTTATCGATTATTCTAAAAGAAAGCGAACGTCTGCAAACTTTAATACAAGATTTGCTCGATTTATCGAAAATTGAACAACAAGGCTTTAAATTAAATATTGAAGCTGTTAATTTAACGCAAACACTCGAAGAAATTATTATCATGCTTCAAGGGAAAGCGGCGGATAAAGAAATTCAGCTTGAATTGCTGGCTGCTCAGGACATTTATATACAAGGAGATGTCAATCGATTAAAGCAAGTGTTTATTAACTTAATTAATAATGCGATTGCTTATACGCCAAAAGGTGGACTTGTCCAAGCCATCATTGAAAATAAAGAAGATAAAGTTCTTGTCCACATAAAAGATACAGGAATTGGGATTGAAGAAGCAGAGATTCCGCGAATTTTTGAACGGTTTTATCGGGTTGATAAAGCAAGAAGCCGTAATTCAGGCGGCACGGGACTAGGTTTGGCGATTGTTAAACATTTAGTAGAGGCGCACCATGGATATATTACCGTAAAGAGTAAAGTAGGGAAAGGAACGACGTTTACGGTACATTTTCAGAAGGAATGGTAAATTCACAATACCTTTACAGTTGCTTTACGGTTTATTCATAAAATATTAACAAAATTTTGTTAACATAGCTTCTGAAAACCCCTTCATCCAAGGAGCCAATCTTGAAAAGGCGGGAACCTTTGTGTTCTCGTCTTTTTTTATTTATTCTTATAATCGTGTTAAAATGATGAAAAAGAGAGTTGTAGGAGGTTATTTCTTTTGAAAAAGAAGTTAGTGTTAATTGATGGGAACAGTATTGCCTATCGGGCGTTTTTTGCTTTACCTCTTTTACATAATGATAAAGGGATACATACCAATGCCATCTATGGCTTTACGATGATGTTAATGAAAATTTTAGAAGAAGAAAAGCCGACCCATATGCTTGTGGCGTTTGATGCAGGGAAAACAACATTTCGCCACAAAACATACAGCGAATACAAAGGAGGACGGCAAAAAACGCCACCGGAACTATCAGAACAGTTTCCGTTTTTGCGCGAGCTGCTTGATGCCTATCAAATTCGTTCTTATGAGTTAGAAAACTATGAAGCAGATGATATTATTGGAACTTTATCTTCACAAGCCGCTAAAGAAGGATTTGATGTAAAAATCATTTCTGGAGACCGCGATTTAACGCAGTTAGTATCAGATCATGTAACCGTTGATATTACAAGAAAAGGAATTACTGATGTTGACTCGTATACGCCGGAATTTGTTATGGAAAAATACGGGATTAATCCGGAGCAAATCATTGATTTAAAAGGATTAATGGGAGATGCGTCTGATAATATCCCGGGTGTTCCAGGGGTTGGGGAAAAAACAGCATTGAAATTATTAAAAGAGTTTGGCACCATTGAAAACCTGCTGAACTCCCTTGATAAAGTGAGCGGGAAAAAGCTGAAGGAAAAATTGGAAGAATATCGTGAGCAGGCGCTGATGAGCAAAGAATTAGCAACGATTTTGCGCGAAGCTCCTTTAGACATTTCACTTGAAGATATAGAGTATAAAGGATATGACATGGAAAAAGTGGTCGCGTTATTTAAAGAGCTCGGCTTCAACTCTTTGTTAAGCAAAATAGGACAAAGAGAAGAAGTTCAAGAACAAGCAGATTTACATGAAATTGAGTATACGTTTGTCACTGAAGTAACCGATGAGCTATTATCGAATCACTCCGCTCTCGTTGTTGAAGTGTTGGAGAGCAATTACCATAAAGCACCGATTCTTGGGTTTGCCGTTGTAAATGAGAAGGGAAAGTTTTTTATTTCAACGGAGACGGCCTTTGCTTCAGAAACGTTTAAACGTTGGCTTGAAGATGAACGTCAGAAAAAGAGTGTATTTGATGCGAAAAGGGCGATTGTTGCTTTAAAGTGGCATGGTATCCATCTAAAAGGGATTGAATTTGATTTGCTTATTGCTTCTTATATTCTCAATCCTTCCGAATCAACGGAAGACATCGCTTCAATCGCCAAAACGAAAGGTTATACGAATGTGCAAACCGATGAATCGGTGTACGGAAAAGGAGCCAAACAGAGCGTTCCAAATGAGAATGTTCTTGCTGCACATCTTGTACGAAAAGCGTTAGCCATTTACGAACTAGAGCATCAGTTTATCGAAGAGTTAAAAGAAAATGAACAATATGAGTTATTTACAGAACTAGAGCTGCCATTAACGTTTATTCTCGCCGACATGGAGTTTACAGGAGTAAAAATTGACGTCGACCGCTTAAAGAAAATGGGCGAGGAGCTCGCGGAACAGCTAAAAGAAATCGAACAAGAAATATACGAGCTTGCCGGACAAGAGTTTAATATTAACTCGCCGAAGCAATTAGGCGTCATTTTATTTGAAAAACTGAATTTACCTGTTATTAAGAAAACGAAGACAGGATATTCCACGTCCGCGGATGTTCTTGAAAAGCTTGCGCCTTATCATGAAATTGTTGAAAAGATTTTACACTATCGTCAATTAGGGAAAATTCAATCAACTTATATTGAAGGTCTTTTAAAGGTCGTTCATAAAGATACAAATAAAGTGCATACCATCTTCAATCAGGCGCTTACACAAACGGGGCGGTTAAGTTCAACAGAACCTAACCTGCAAAATATTCCGATCCGTTTGGAAGAGGGAAGAAAAATCCGGCAGGCGTTTGTGCCGTCACAGCCCGGTTGGGTTATTTTTGCCGCGGACTATTCGCAAATTGAATTGCGCGTGCTTGCTCACATCGCCAATGATGAAAATTTAATTGAAGCATTCGTTAAAGATTTAGACATTCATACGAAAACAGCGATGGATGTATTCCATGTGAAAGAAGAGGAAGTAACCGCGAACATGCGCCGTCAAGCGAAAGCGGTCAACTTTGGAATTGTATATGGCATCAGCGATTACGGACTATCGCAAAATTTAAACATTACACGAAAAGAAGCAGCACAATTTATTGAGCGTTATTTCGCAAGCTTCCCTGGCGTAAAGCAATATATGGAAGAGATTGTACAGCAGGCAAAGCAAAAAGGATATGTCACGACGCTGTTACATCGCCGCCGCTATTTGCCGGACATTACAAGCCGCAATTTCAACTTGCGCAGCTTTGCTGAGAGAACAGCCATGAACACACCAATTCAAGGAAGCGCGGCTGACATTATCAAAAAAGCGATGATTGACTTGGCACAACGCCTAAAAGAAGAGAAGCTTCAAGCAAGAATCTTATTGCAGGTGCACGATGAATTGATTTTAGAAGCGCCGGAAGAAGAAGTGGAAAAATTGCAAAAGCTTGTTCCTGAGGTAATGGAACACGCAATCGAACTAAAAGTGCCATTGAAAGTAGACTATCACTACGGTCCGACATGGTATGATGCAAAGTAAAAGGAAGGGATTACGATGCCTGAATTACCGGAAGTAGAAACAGTCAAGCGGACACTCATTCAATTAACAGCAGGAAAGACGATTCAAGATGTCACTGTACGGTGGCCGAAAATAATAAAGAAACCTGATGAAGTAGAGCAGTTTATTGATGCCCTTAAAGGACAAACGATTCATGACATCGGCCGGCGCGGGAAGTTTTTGAAGTTTTTCTTAGATGATTATGTTCTTGTTTCCCATTTGCGCATGGAGGGTCGCTATTCTGTTGTGAAAAGCGAGGAACCAATCGATAAACATACGCACGTCATTTTTCACTTTACCGATGGAACGGAGCTTCGTTATCGCGATGTTCGCAAATTTGGCACGATGCATTTATTTAAAAAGGGAGAAGAAGAGAAGGAGCTGCCGCTTTCTCAGCTTGGCCCCGAGCCATTCTCCGAACAGTTTACAGCAGAGTTACTAGCGGGGAAATTACAAAAAACGAACCGTAAAATTAAAACAGTGCTTCTGGACCAAACGCTTGTCGTTGGGCTTGGAAATATTTATGTCGATGAAGCTTTGTTCCGCTCCGGCATTCATCCTGAACGGCCGGCCAACTCTTTGCAAATCGAAGAAATTCGCCTTCTTCATAAAGAAATTGTCGCTACGTTAACAGAAGCGGTAGAAAAAGGCGGCAGTACTGTAAGGTCATATGTAAACTCCCAAGGACAAATCGGGATGTTTCAGCTTGAATTATTTGTGTATGGACGCAAAGGGGAACCATGTAAAAAATGCGGGCAGCCACTTCAAAAAATGGTTGTCGGTGGACGGGGTACACATTATTGCCGTCATTGTCAAAAGTAAAACAAAATGGGGGGGGAGGGAGCAAGGTGGCGCTGATTATCGGTTTAACCGGCGGAATTGCCAGCGGAAAAAGCACGGTAGCAAGGATGTTACTTGAGCTGGGCATTCCTGTTATAGACGCAGATCAAATTGCCCGCGAGGTTGTTGAGATAGGCGAGGAGGCATATTTGCAAATTGTTGAAAAGTTCGGGGAAGAAATTCTTCAGGATGACAAAACGATTGATCGGGCGAAACTAGGTGCGATCGTTTTTAATGATGAGGAAAAAAGAAAATTGCTCAACAGCATTGTCCATCCAGCTGTTCGCAAAAAAATGCTAGAACAAAAAGAACGATACGTAAAAAAAGGAGAGAAAACGATTGTTCTTGATATTCCATTATTATTCGAGAGCAACTTAACCCATCTCGTTGATAAGATTGTTGTTGTTTATGTGGATGAGCATACTCAGCTTGAACGGTTAATGGCACGCAACGGTTTTTCAAAGGAAGAGGCAAAAGCGCGGATAAAGGCGCAAATGCCATTAAAGGAAAAAGTAGCAAAGGCAGATGCGGTTATCAACAACAATGGTACAATTGAACAAACAAAGAAGCAATTATTAAACATTTTAAAACAATGGGATGTCCTATAAAAAATAGGACATCTTTTTTTAATTTTTAATACAATTTTTCCTCCACAGACGCACGAAATATGTTATACTATTTATGAAGATAACGAGCGATTAGTATAACATATATTTTGAGAGGAGACATAAAAATGAAAGCGAAAGTAGCGATTAATGGGTTTGGACGAATTGGAAGAATGGTATTCCGCAGTGCGGTTGACGCGGAAAATTTTGAAATCGTTGCGATTAATGCAAGCTATCCGCCTGAAACGTTAGCTCATTTAATAAAATATGACTCTAACCATGGTAAATTTTCTGGTGAGGTAATTCCTTTAGAAGACGGTCTTTTAGTAAACGGTAAAAAAGTTAAATTGTTAAGTTCACGCGATCCAAAAGAACTTCCTTGGAAAGAGCTTGATATCGATATTGTCATCGAAGCGACAGGGAAATTTAACTCAAAAGAAAAAGCAAGCCTTCACTTAGAAGCGGGAGCAAAGCGCGTCATCTTAACAGCACCGGGGAAAAATGAAGATATTACAATTGTTATGGGTGTAAACGAAGAAATGCTCGATGTAGATCATCATTTCATTATTTCGAACGCTTCATGTACAACAAACTGCCTTGCTCCAGTTGTGAAAGTGCTTGATCAAAAATTTGGTATTGAAAACGGCTTAATGACAACAGTTCATGCATATACAAACGACCAAAAAAATATTGATAACCCGCATAAAGATTTGCGCCGCGCCCGTTCATGCGCCCAATCTATTATTCCGACAACAACAGGTGCAGCAAAAGCGTTATCGCTTGTATTGCCGCATCTAAAAGGAAAATTGCATGGCATGGCGCTCCGCGTTCCAACACCGAACGTATCATTAGTTGATTTGGTTGTTGACTTAAAACAAGATGTAACAGTCGACGAAGTAAACCAAGCATTCATTGATGCAGCAAACGGAGAGTTAAAAGGAATTCTTGATTTTACAACAGAACCGCTTGTATCGATTGACTTTAACACCAATCCGCATTCTGCCATCGTTGACGGTCTATCTACAATGGTTATGGAAAACCGCAAAGTAAAAGTATTGGCTTGGTATGATAATGAATGGGGCTATTCATGCCGTGTTGTTGATTTAACGAATTTAGTAGCAAGCAAAATGATGGAAAAATTACAGGTAAGCGCTTGAGAAGTTGTCTTATAAGAGCCCAGGTGTGTTGATGAACCAATAAAATTCAGATAAAGCAGATTTATTTAAGTAGCTTTTCTGCCAAAGTCAGCTAAGCGTTGCGCTTAGCTGACTGGGCATGCGCCCGCATGCCTAACCCGAACGGAGAACGCTTTGCGGACAAATGGATTTGTCCGCCGGCATTCTCCGTTCGGAGAGCACGGCAGAAAAGCGTGAATCACCGAGAAAATAGTTATTAAATAATGGATAATCAATACTCATGTATAAGGGGTTGACCTCACGCACGATTTACAATAGATCCTGCCCATGCTCAAACATGGTGTACGGATTTATTGTGGTTGTGGGGTCTGACCCTTTGTTTTTGAGGAAGCCTTTTGGTTGAGTCACTCCAACCAAAAATGTGCTTATTAGCAAAAAAAAAATTAAAAAAGTGTGTTGCAAAAAAAATACAAACAAAGTATACTATGTCTCGTGAACTTCTTAAACGCACGGTAATGTGACTACTTAAAGGGTTAGGACCTCTTTGGACTAACTTTCCCCCGTGGTAGTTGTACATGCCATTATGCAAAAGAAATTCATGATTATTTTTTAAAAAATATTAAAGGGGGATTATTCAGATGGATACAATGGGTCGTCACGTTATCTCTGAATTATGGGGATGCGAATTTGATAAGCTGAATGATATTGATTTTATTGAAAAAACGTTTGTTGATGCAGCACTAAAATCTGGAGCGGAAATTCGTGAAGTTGCTTTCCACAAATTCGCTCCGCAGGGGGTTAGTGGAGTAGTTATTATTTCTGAATCTCACTTGACTATTCACAGCTTCCCTGAACATGGTTATGCTAGCATCGATGTTTATACTTGCGGTGATTTAGATCCAAATATCGCTGCTGATTACATTGCTGAAGCATTAGGAGCACAAACTCGCGAAACAACTTTCATTACGCGAGGTATGAAACCAATTGAGTTAAATCAAAAACAAGTAAAAGCTTTATAATAACTTCGAGTAAAAAGAGGTGTAGATTCTGCACCTCTTTTTTATCGTTTTTGTGTATGATTATGTTGTAAGGGAATCGATCGAACGTTTGATTAAGGAGTGGGCAAATAAGGTGAATATTTTTCAAAAAGTGAAAAATTTGCTTGCCAATCATTGTGAAACACAAGAGAATCATCAAGATGAGCAGTTACGAAGCCGCTATTATAAAACAACAGCAGCCAATGCCTTAAAGACAGTCAAAGAAATTATCGAGAAATCACCTCATTTTAAACTTCTTTCTGTTTCTGAGGAACGTGGTGAACTTAGTGTAGCGGTTTCTAAAGGAAAAAAGGCGTTTATGGTCATTACTGTGATTTCTGTTCGTCCATTTGAAACAGCGATTGATTTTTCGGTAACAACGGAAACAAAACTTTTACCATTTGATTTTGGATTTAGCCGCAATGTGATTTTAGATATGTATAAAAAACTGGATCAACATCTTACTTATATTGGATCTGGAATCAACGCTGACATGTAAACTGCTGCTTGATCGCTCTGTCAATCTCTTGTATATAGCCGATTGTTTCGATTATGATAAAATTAGGAGTAAAAAACAAAACGGAGATGGTTATATGAAATGTCCATCGTGTCAATATAACGGCACAAGGGTGTTGGATTCGCGGCCTGTTGAAGAAGGACGTTCCATTCGTCGCAGACGGGAGTGCGAGCAATGTCATTTTCGCTTTACGACATTTGAAAAAGTGGAAGAGATGCCGCTTATCGTTGTCAAGAAAGAAGGAACACGAGAAGAGTTTCGACGCGATAAAATTTTGCGCGGCCTTATTAAAGCATGTGAAAAGCGTCCGGTCGCTTTAGAACAACTTGAACAAATTACGCAAGAAATAGAAAAAGAGTTGCGGAATCAAGGTATAGCAGAAGTAAAAAGCGAAACAATTGGCGAGATGGTGATGGAGAGTTTGTCAAAAGTAGATGAAGTGGCCTATGTCCGCTTTGCTTCGGTGTATCGTCAGTTTAAAGACTTAAACGTCTTTATTGAAGAATTAAAAGAGTTAATCAAAAAAGAGCAACGTTAAAGAGCTATTTAGGCTCTTTTTTTATAAGTATATACTGAAAGGTCGATATTATGGAACACCATTGGAAAGAACTTATTCCTGTTGATCGCTACGTTGTGCGGAGTAACAGTATATTGCATGACTTTGATAGAAAAGTTCTAACATTATTGTATCAGCCTTTAATTGGCTGTCGAGCGTATAGTTTATATATGACGTTATGGAGCGAATTAGAACAACATCAGCTTTGGGGAGAGGAAACAACACATCATAGTTTAATGGCGATCATGCAGTGCAGCTTGAAAGAAATTTACCAAGAACGCCTGAAACTAGAAGGGATCGGCTTGTTAAAAACATATGTCAATCATGAACAAGACGAGCGAATGTTTATTTATGAACTGCAGGCGCCGTTAACACCGGAACAGTTTTTTACCGATGGAGTATTAAACATTTTTCTATATAATCGCGTCGGGAAAAGTAAATTTAACAAGCTCAAGCAATTTTTCTCAACCTCAACCGTTGATATGTCTAAATTTTCTTCTATCACCCGCTCCTTTAATGAAATTTTTTATTCTGTTCATCCTGAGCAAATGGTCGCAACTGTTAATGATGAAACAAAAGAAGACTTAGTTTTAGCAAACGGTTATGAATATGTCGGACGCAATGAAAAAAGTGAATATGACATTACGGATGATGTATTTGATTTTGATTTGTTTTTCGCAGGTCTTTCAGCCAACATGGTTCCAAAGCGGGCAATCAATGCAAAAGTGAAAGATGCGATAAAAAAGCTCGCTTTTTTATACGGAATTGGACCGCTTGATATGCAAAAACTTGTCATCAGCGTTATTGACCCTTATGAACATATTGATATAGATGCTTTAAGAAAGGCAGCTCGTGAATGGTATCGATTTGAACATGGAGAATCATTGCCTCACTTAAGCACGCGTGTTCAGCCGCAGCTATATCGAACAATGACGGATGTCGAACCGAAAACAAAAGAAGAACAGTTAATCAAACAGTTAGAAACGATTTCGCCGCGCCAACTGCTGATGGATATTTCAGGTGGTGCAGAGCCATCGTTAAGCGATTTGCAAATTATTGAAGATGTGATGTTTCATCAAAAGCTGCTGCCAGGTGTTGTAAATGTACTGATTTACTATGTCATGTTGCGTACGGATATGAAGCTTTCTAAAGCATATGTAGAGAAGATTGCAAGCCATTGGGCGCGGAAAAAGATTCGCACAGTGAAAGAAGCGATGGAATTAGCAAAACGCGAAGCAAGGGAATATCAAAAATGGGCGAGCGAAAAAGAAAAAGCGCAAAAGGGACGCAAAAAAGTCATTCGTAAAGAACTGTTGCCAGATTGGCTAAATATGGATTACAGCCAAAAAGAAAGCGAAAGCAAGGAAGAAGAGCATGATTTAGAAGCAAAACGACGGGAATTAGAAGAAAAATTAAAAAAATATCGTGACGATCAAGGGCAGTAATTCGATGTCAGTTAGGATGTGAGAACGATGCAACCCATTAATGAAACATTGAGCAAGCTAATCAATCGTGAAGACTTTAAAAAACGGTACGAACAACTAAAAAAAGAAGTGCTATCCCATCCGGAAGTTCGTTCATTTTTACAGCAACACCAACACGTTATTACCGAAGAAATGGTAGACCGCAGTTTAATGAGGCTATACGAGTTTATCGGACAGAACCAAAACTGCAAGCAATGTCTGAGCCTTGACCAATGCAAAAACATTTTAAAAGGATATCATCCTCATCTTGTCGTTCAGGGAAATATGATCGATCTTCAATACGAGCGTTGTCCGGCGAAAGTAAAGCATGACGAACGAAAAAGACAAGAGTCTTTGATTCAAAGTATTTTTGTGCCAAGGGAAATTTTAAATGCGTCATTTTCTGATATTGAGTTAGTCGAAGATGGAAAAACAAATGAATCGCGAGTGAAAGCGATCGAATTGGCGGAAAAATTTGTTTCGGAATATGAACCAAAGAAAAAAATGAAGGGGCTGTATTTGTACGGATCATTCGGTGTGGGGAAGACGTATATTCTTGGAGCGATTGCGAACGCGCTTGCGAAGAAAAATGTGCCATCGCTTCTTGTATATGTCCCAGAGTTCTTCAGAGAACTAAAAAGCTCTCTCCAAGATCAAACGATTAACGAGAAACTTGATTATGTAAAAAAAGTGCCGGTTTTAATGTTGGATGATATCGGTGCTGAATCGATGTCAAGCTGGCTGCGTGACGATATTCTCGGACCGATTCTTCAATACCGTATGCTGGAGAACCTACCAACATTTTTTACGTCTAATTTCGACTTTCAGCGGCTTGCGCATCATTTTACTTACTCACAACGCGGAGAAGAAGAAAAAGTGAAAGCAGCAAGAATTATGGAACGAATCCAATATTTGGCGCAACCTGTTGAAATTAAAGGAAAAAATCGCCGGATTGAAATCTAAAGCCGCTTCATGCTTGGCTTTTTTATTCTAAAATGCCGTGTCCTCCCATATATATAAGAACAAGTATTCACAAATAAAGGGGGGACAACCTTGATTAAAATTTATTTTGAACAAACAAACGATGCAGAAAAACTATTTGCTGTTTTAAAAGCATATAAAAACGAACCATCCCTTTGTTTTACATATGATGGGGATAAGCGAATTACAATTCATATAGATAAAAAAGCGATGGAAATGATTCAAACCATTGTCATTCCAGCAATGACGAACTTTATAACTCGCTTTATCGAAGATCGTTTGCTTTTATCAATCATTTTTCATGATTTTCACTATAAGAATGTCGAGGAACAGCAACAAATTTTACAGCTGGCCCATTCATTTATTGATGGAGAGCGGTATGATTATCGGAATGGAAAACAGCAGACTGAATCGAGAGAAGCTTTCATTAAACAAGCGCTGACAGAATTTTTAAGCGATGATATTTCTTTTTCGTTTGAATCATTTTTATATTTTCGCCTAAGAAAATATAAAGAACGGCTGCTGCATTACGTTGAACTAGCAATTGATGAATACAAGCTGGAACAGGAATACCAAAATTTTATTCAAACATTGCGTGATTGTTTAGTATCCAGACCAGCGAAATTAAGCATCATTCATTTATTGCATAAAGAGTCAACATTTACTTTTTATGACGAGTATTTCTGTGAAATTTCTGCAAAAGAGTTAAGAAAGTTGATTGATCGTACGTTAATTATTAATCAGCCGATGTATATTGACTCATCCGTGTTAGCTCCGCTTGTGTCTATTGCCCCAAAAACCATTTACTTATATACTGGGAATTCAGATGATGGGATGGTTCAAACGATTCAAAATATCTTTCAAGAACGATTAAAGCTTTGTGATATTGATTTTTTTTCCAAAGTAAACAAGCTTATTGTAAAAAGATTAGATAACAGTACTTGATTTTCGGCGTTAATCACTCTATAATTACGTACATAAGTTTCCGAAAAATGAAATAACGAAAAAAGTTATGATGAGGACATGGGTGTATTTTTACGGTTTCCAGAGAGGGAAGGCATAGGCTGGAACCTTCCTAACACGAAAAATACGCTTACCACCTCTAAACTTCAGCAGTGAACAATGGGACGTTTCCATTAAGTAATTGCTGACGGTAAGCACCGTTATATCAGTTGAGCCATCGTTTCAAGGGGAGAAGTGTCTTTTCCTATGAGCGATGGGAAAAAGGGTGGAACCACGAAACCAACTCGTCCCTTGTTTAGGGACGAGTTTTTTATTTGAATTTAAATCAAAAAGGAGTGAAATAGTGATGTCAGATGTAGTAAAAATTACATTCCCTGATGGTGCAGTAAAGGAGTTTCCTAAGGGAACAACAACAGAGGACATTGCTGCATCGATCAGTCCAGGTTTAAAGAAAAAGGCAATTGCCGGAAAATTAAACGATAAACTCATTGATTTGCGCACGCCGATTTATGAGGACGGAGCCATTACCATCGTTACACAAGACATGCCGGAAGCATTGGAAATTTTGCGACACAGTACAGCACATCTTATGGCGCAAGCGATTAAACGCCTTTACAAAAATGTAAAACTTGGCGTTGGCCCTGTTATTGAAAACGGCTTCTACTACGACATTGACATGGAAGAATCGTTAACACCGGAAGACCTTCCAAAGATTGAAAAAGAAATGCAGAAAATTGTCAAAGAAAACTTAGAAATTGTCCGCAAAGAAGTAAGTCGCGAGGAAGCGATTCGCCGTTACGAGGAAATCGGTGATAACTTAAAGTTAGAGTTAATTAACGATATTCCAGAGGGAGAAGTAGTCTCTATTTATGAACAAGGCGAATTTTTCGATCTTTGCCGCGGGGTACACGTACCTTCAACAGGAAAAATTAAAGAGTTTAAACTGTTAAGTATTGCCGGAGCTTACTGGCGCGGCGACAGCAAAAACAAAATGTTGCAACGCATTTACGGTACAGCGTTTTTCAAAAAAGAAGACCTTGAAGAACATCTTCGTCTGTTGCAGGAAGCAAAAGAGCGCGATCATCGCAAATTAGGAAAAGAGTTGGACCTATTCACAACTTCTCAAAAAGTAGGACAAGGGTTGCCGCTTTGGCTGCCAAAAGGGGCGACAATCCGCCGTATTATTGAAAGATACATTGTTGATAAAGAGATTGCTCTAGGATACCAACATGTATATACACCAGTGCTTGGAAGTGTGGAGCTATATAAAACTTCCGGCCACTGGGATCATTATAAAGACGGAATGTTCCCGGTGATGGAGATGGACAATGAGCAGCTTGTGCTCCGTCCGATGAACTGTCCGCATCATATGATGATTTATAAAAATAAAATTCATAGCTACCGTGAATTGCCAATTCGTATTGCTGAACTCGGAACAATGCACCGCTATGAAATGTCAGGAGCGCTTACTGGGCTTCAGCGCGTGCGTGGAATGACACTCAATGATGCCCATATTTTCGTCCGGCCGGATCAAATTAAAGACGAGTTTAAACGCGTTGTGAACTTAATCATGGAAGTTTACAAAGACTTTGGGTTAAACGATTACTCGTTCCGTCTTTCTTATCGCGATCCGCACGATAAAGAAAAATATTATGACGATGATGCGATGTGGGAAAAAGCGCAAAGCATGCTGAAAGAAGCGATGGACGAATTAGGTCTTGAATATTATGAAGCAGAAGGCGAAGCGGCATTCTACGGTCCAAAATTAGACGTGCAAGTGCGCACGGCGCTTGGAAAAGACGAAACATTATCAACTGTTCAGCTCGACTTCTTATTGCCGGAACGCTTTGATTTAACATATATTGGTGAGGACGGTAAACCGCATCGCCCGGTTGTTATTCATCGCGGCGTCGTTTCGACGATGGAACGCTTCGTTGCTTTCCTAATTGAAGAGTATAAAGGCGCGTTTCCAACTTGGCTTGCTCCTGTTCAAGTGCAAGTCATTCCAGTTTCGCCGGCGGTTCATGCCGACTACGCTTACGCGGTGAAAGAGCAGCTGCAGGCCGAAGGATTCCGTGTAGAAGTGGACGAGCGCGACGAGAAAATCGGCTACAAAATCCGTGAAGCGCAAATGCAAAAAATTCCTTACATGCTTGTTGTCGGCGATAACGAAATGAAGGACAACTCTGTCAATGTGCGAAAATACGGTGAACAGAAGAGCGAAACAGTCGCACTGAACGATTTTATCGCTGCGTTGAAAGTAGAAGTGCGCCGTTAAGCGATCGAAAAAACAAGTGTCTGACCTCACACAAAATACACAGTAATCAAGCGCTGAATAAAACATGATGTACGATCAATTGTTGCTGTGAGGTCGACACTTTCCTTTAAACCAATTTTTTAAGCTGAATAAAAAATTTTTGTTGCCATAATGTAAAACATTTATTATAATCATACATGTTGTATTTTGAATATCCAAAATTAGCCTTGACATGTTATTTTAACAGTGATATATTATCTAAGGTGAAAGGAATACTTGTTTGTTGTATAAGCAGAAGCACCCCGCTTCTCACCTGTTTGACGCTTCACTTGCAGTTGACAGGTTTTTTACGATTGGATTGCGTATAATCAGGGATCGTAATAAGTGTGGGTGTCGTATGCACTCACACTTTTTTTATTCCAAAACCTGTAACGCAAGGGTGCAAACCGACAAACAAGCGTTTCGTGAAAAAACCTTGGAGGTGGCTAGTTATTAGCAAAGATTTTATTATTAACGAAAACATTCGTGCGCGCGAAGTTCGTTTGATTGATCCAAACGGTGAACAACTTGGCATTAAGACAAAGCAAGAAGCATTAGAAATTGCGGCGAGAATGAATCTTGATTTAGTGATGGTTGCTCCGAATGCAAAACCGCCTGTATGTCGCATTATGGATTACGGCAAATTCCGTTTCGAGCAACAAAAGAAAGAAAAAGAAGCCCGCAAAAAACAAAAAGTGATTAACGTCAAAGAAGTGCGCTTAAGCCCAACAATTGAGGAGCATGACTTTAACACGAAGCTCCGCAATGCGCGCAAATTCCTAGAAAAAGGCGATAAAGTTAAAGCGACAATCCGCTTTAAAGGACGCGCCATTACGCATAAAGAAATCGGTCAGCGCGTGTTAGATCGCTTCTCTGAAGCATGCGCGGATATTAGTACAGTTGAATCTGCACCAAAAATGGACGGACGCAGCATGTTCTTAGTTCTAGCACCGAAAAACGACAAATAATTGTAACAAGGAGGAACACCCTATGCCAAAAATGAAAACTCACAAAGGCTCTGCAAAGCGTTTCAAAAAGACTGGTACTGGTAAATTAAAACGTTCACACGCTTTCACTAGCCACTTATTCGCGAACAAAACTCAAAAACAAAAACGCAAACTTCGTAAAGCGACACTTGTATCTTCTGGTGACTTCAAACGCATTCGCCAATTATTAGACAACTTGAAATAATTCGGAAAACTAGATTTTAGGAGGGAACTCACATGCCACGTGTAAAAGGCGGAACAGTAACACGCAGACGTCGTAAAAAAGTTCTTAAATTAGCAAAAGGTTATTTCGGTTCTAAGCATCGTTTATATAAAGTTGCGAACCAACAAGTAATGAAATCTTTAATGTATGCTTACCGTGACCGTCGTCAGAAAAAACGCGACTTCCGTAAGCTTTGGATTACTCGTATCAACGCTGCAGCTCGCATGAACGGTCTTTCTTACAGCCGTTTAATGCACGGCTTAAAATTAGCAGGTGTTGAAGTAAACCGCAAAATGCTTGCTGATTTAGCGGTTAACGATGCAGCCGCATTCGCGCAACTTGCAAACATTGCAAAAGAACAATTAAGCAAGTAATTGTTAAAATGATGGCCATTCTCTTTTCGGAGAATGGTCATTTGTTATATGGAGGAAATGATGTTTGAACTATACGTTTTCATCGTTAATATGTTAGGTTTTTTCGTGATAGCAATCGATAAACAGAAAGCGAAAAAAGGAAAATGGCGCATTGCCGAAAGTACAATTTGGCTCGTTTCGCTGCTTGGCGGTGCTATCGGCGCGATGTTGGGGATGCAACTGTTTCGCCATAAAACAAAACACCGCCTATTTCGCTATAGATTGCCGTTTCTTGCATTGTTTGACATTGTTTTTTACATAATAATGGTATAAGTAATGGGGGAGACAAATATGGATTTACAGGAACTTTATTCTATGCAGCGCATGCTTGATGAGCGAATTGAAACACAACACGGCTTGCAAGATGAAAACTTAGTCGAGAAAAAGATGCTGGCACTTCTTGTTGAAATCGGGGAACTTGCCAATGAAACGCGCTGCTTTAAGTTTTGGAGTCTAAAACCGCCAGCGCCGCTTGAAAAAGTGTTGGAAGAATATGTGGATGGTTTGCATTTTATTCTATCTTTAGGCATTGAATTAAATTTTGTTCACAATGTGGATAAAATGAAGAAAGAAACGGAAAACTATTCACTTGTGGAGCAATTTTTACGTGTCTTTCAAGCGGTAAATGAGTTTCAACAAACAAAGTCGCTTGAAGCGTATAAGCGTTTATTCACCCATTATTTGCAGCTTGGGGAATGTTTAGGGTTTACTTATGAACAAATTGAACAAGCGTACATCATGAAAAACGAAGTGAATCATGAACGACAAAATCAGAATTATTAACAAATTTTGTACATTTGAGAACGTTTTCTGTATAATGAGTGTGGAGTAGATAAGAAAGGGGTTTGAATATGGCGAAGTTAGATGAAACGTTGACGATGCTGAAAGAGTTAACCGATGCAAAAGGCGTGCCGGGCAATGAACGTGAGGCGCGCGAAGTGATGAAAAAATACATAGCTCCTTATGCCGATGAAATCACGACAGATGGTCTTGGCAGTTTAGTTGCGAAAAAGACTGGAAAAGCAGATGGTCCAAAAATTATGGTCGCTGGCCATTTAGATGAAGTTGGTTTTATGGTGACGCAAATTGATGAAAAAGGATTTATCCGCTTCCAACCACTTGGCGGCTGGTGGGGACAAGTGATGCTTGCTCAGCGTGTGACAATTATGACAAAGAAAGGCGACATCACAGGTGTCATCGGCTCTAAGCCACCGCATATTTTACCGCCGGAAGCGCGCAAAAAGCCGGTTGAAATTAAAGATATGTTCATTGATATCGGGGCAACAAGCCGTGATGAGGCGATGGAGTGGGGCGTTCGTCCAGGAGATTCGATCGTTCCATACTTTGAATTTACGGTCATGAACAATGAAAAAATGCTGCTTGCGAAAGCATGGGATAACCGTATTGGCTGTGCGATTGCGATTGACGTGTTAAAACAATTAAAAGATATCGAACATCCAAACGTTGTCTACGGTGTCGGTACGGTACAAGAAGAAGTCGGCTTGCGCGGCGCGAAAACATCGGCAAACTTCATCGAACCGGATATTGCGTTTGCGGTAGATGTGGGGGTTGCCGGAGATACGCCAGGCGTTTCCGAAAAAGATGCCATGGGCAAGCTTGGTGCGGGTCCACATATCGTCTTATACGATGCAACACTTGTGTCTCATAAAGGCTTGCGTGAATTTGTCATTGACGTAGCGGAAGAATTAAACATTCCTTATCACTTTGACGCAATGCCAGGCGGTGGCACAGACGCCGGAGCGATTCATATGACGGCAAGCGGCGTACCTGCATTAACGATCACGATTCCAACGCGCTACATCCACTCTCATGCGGCAATGTTACACCGCGATGACTACGAAAACACCGTGAAACTTCTTGTTGAAGTGATTAAACGTTTAGATGCGGAAAAAGTGAAAGAGATTACGTTCGATTAACAAAAAAGCCGGCTCTCATCGCCGGTTTTTTGTAATTATATGTAAAATAATTATTTAAAATGAAAGTGATGGAGAAAACTTATTTATAGAAGGGATGAAAGATACGTGTCTAAAATGCAAAAAGAGATTTTATCATGGGGAAAATCAATCGTTTTTGCAATCTTTATAGTATTCGTGGTAAGAAATTTATTTTTTGCTCCTTATGTGGTAAAAGGAGAATAGATGCTTCCTAATCTGCAAAATGATAATCGGCTAATCGTCAGCAAGCTCAATAAATTCGATGGCTATCATCGATTTGACATCGTTGTATTCGAGGCTCCTGACTCTTCAGAAAAATATATTAAAAGAATCATCGGCTTGCCGGGAGATACGATTGAGATGAAAAACGATATATTATACATTAACGGCAGGGCTTACGACGAACCGTATTTAAAAGAACTGAAAGACAAACAAATAGAAGGCAGCCTTCTTACAGGAAACTTTACTTTGGATGAAGTTACCGGTAAAAGAGTCGTTCCGGAAGGTTATGTCTTTGTATTAGGCGACAACCGCCTAATGAGTAAAGATAGCCGGCATTTTGGACTACTGCCAATGAAAGATATTGTTGGAAAGGCTGTATTTCGTATATGGCCGATTGATCAAGCGGGATTAGTTCAATAATAAAACCTAATATAGAGATTCTAAAAATAAAAACACATTGAAGCTTCTTGTTAAGCTACTAAGCATTTAGATCAACAAATTGTATTAAAGTATAAAAAATCAGACTGTGATTCTGTCGGTACATTGAACTATGAGATTATAAGTCCTCATGACAAAATAGCCGCAACAAGATCACAAATCTGATAGAGGAACGAAAGAAGATATTTTGAAAATATTTAAAGAGGAGCGTTATAGCTTGATTTTGTTGTGGATTATACTAATGATGTTTATAGTTGATTTTTTACTAAGGAAACTTTTAGTGGTTAAACATAACGGTTTCTTTAGAAAATACGAGCATTTTGATAAGAAGTATGCACTTGTTGAAAAGTACGCCTTCATTATATTTATTGTGTTGCTTGTGAGTAACATATTTATTCAATTCTTTAGTGAGCCTTTTATATTGGTATGGATATTTTTTATGTTTATTTGGTTTATTAGAGGGATTGAGCAATGGAAATATGCCAGGGAAAACAAAGAGTACGTTTTTAGCTAGCTGGGTTCGGCTACTTTTCTAATCATAGCTGTATTAATTTGTATAGGAATCGTGTAACGAATACAAAAATGAGGCTGACCCAAAAGCAAGTGTCATCCCTCACAATCATAATAGGATAAAATTGTGAGTTATGCGTGAGATCAGACACTTACGGGTTAGCCCTCATCAATTGTAGAAGATTTTAGTCCTATTGTTTTACCGCTTGTTCGAGAGTTGTTAACATCATGTCTTTTTGCTGCTCAGTCGAATTGTTCCAAATCGCTTCAAAAAGAACTCCTAAACCCGGAAGCAATTTTTCTTCGCCGCGTTGAATCGCATCGACAATCGTATCTTCTAACTGTTCTTTTGTGTTGTTCGCCACATTGTGCATAATCGCATGACGTAAATTTAAATCCATCTTTTTCACCTCGTTATTATGTATTACACGTTTATTTTTTGCCGTCATTTCGTTTATTATGTATAAAGAAATGTTCAAAGCAAAGGAGAATTCGATTTGAAACGAATTGAATCAGTGAAAAATCCACAAGTCAAACAGTGGAAAAAGTTATTAACGAAAAAAGAGCGGGAAAAAACCGGTTTGTTCATCATTGAAGGATTTCATTTAGTCGAGGAAGCGTTAAAAAGCGGTGTTCACATTGTGGAAATCGTTCTTGAGGAGAAAAAAGAGATTCCGCCAAGCTGGAATGTGGATAACATTCCCATTACGTTAGTGACGGAAGAAATTATGAAAGCAATCAGCGATACGGAAACACCGCAAGGAATTGCTGCTGTGTGTAAACAATTCACATATGAACCAATCGACTGGGGAAAAGTGAATGTGCTGCTTATTGACGCGGTGCAAGACCCTGGAAATGTTGGGACAATGATTCGTACCGCTGATGCAGCAGGAATCGGTGCCGTCATACTTGGTGAGGGTTGTGTTGACTTGTACAATCCGAAAGTCATTCGCGCCACGCAAGGCTCGCTGTTTCACCTTCCGATTATTCGCGGAAACCTTCGTGAATGGATACAAACATTAAAAGAGCACCAAGTCCATATTTACGGAACCGCTTTAGAAAACGGAGAAGATTATACACAAGTGGAGCCGAAAGAACCGTTTGCCCTTCTTGTTGGAAATGAAGGCAGCGGTGTCAACAAAGACTTGCTTCAGCTGACCACGAAAAATTTATACATTCCGATTTACGGGAAAGCAGAATCATTAAACGTTGCTGTTGCCACAGGAATTTTGCTTTATTATTTGCGCGGATAGACGTAAAATATAAATAAACGTATAAAAAGGAGACGATCAAAATGGATGAAATTAAAGCATTATTCAATGCGATTATTGAACGTCTCGATGTACAAAACGCGCATATGGAACAAATGAAGATGGACATCGCCCACTTGCAAGGGGATGTGAAACAACTCAAAGAAGATGTAGCTCTGTTAAAAGGGGATGTCGCAGTGTTAAAAGAAGATGTCGCTGTGTTGAAAGCAGATGTTGCAGTGTTAAAAGAAGACGTCTCCATGTTAAAAGAAGACGTAGCTGTGTTAAAAGAAGATGTGGCTGTATTAAAACGAGACGTTTCCAGCCTCAAAGAAGGACAAGCTCGTCAAGATAAAATACTTGAACGGCTTTCGATTCGTTCCATTGAGCAGGAAGCGGATATTGCTGAGTTGCGCCGAATAAAGTAGTGGGCTATTTATTGCCTGACTGAACAACTATTGAGCGAATAAAGGTTGCAACCCGGCCTTTGTTTGCCTATAATATAAAAATAGTTAAATAAGGAAAAAACGATGATAGAGAAGAGTAGCTTGCCGCTCGCCATCCAGGGAGAAAACGCCGTAGACTGGGAGCGTTTTTATGGTAGAAGCAAGTGAATTCACCTCTGGAGTTGACACTTGGACCATTCTAGATGATAACTAGAATGTAAAGGTGTTCCGGCGTAGTCCGTTATCTTAATGAAGTGAACAGCGCTGTTTCACTTTGGGCTGCTTTGCAAGCTTTGTTTTTTCGATTGTCTGTAAGCGGATAAAGCTCACAGCTGAAAAGCAGCCTTAAGATGGCAGTTTTTTTGGCGCTGTTAATAAGGGTGGTACCGCGATTTCACTCGTCCCTTGCCGAAGGGGCGAGTTTTTTATTTGAAAAAAGGAGGAGTAGCACATGAAAGAACGATTACAACAACTTCAACGTGAAGCGCTTGAGAAAATCGCTCAAGCAAGCGATTTAAAAGCGCTTAACGATGTTCGTGTCGCTTATCTTGGCAAAAAAGGTCCGATTACGGAAGTGCTTCGTGGCATGGGCGCTTTATCGCCGGAAGAACGACCAATCATGGGAGCGCTTGCCAACGAGGTGCGTGCAGCTATTCAGTCTGCGCTAGAGGAAAAACAAGCGAAACTTGAACAAGAAGAAATCGAGAAAAAATTAGCTTCCGAGGCGATTGATGTAACGCTTCCGGGACGTCCGGTGAGGTTAGGAAACCATCATCCATTAACAAGAGTCATTGAAGAAATCGAAGACTTATTTATCGGCATGGGCTATACGATTGCCGAAGGTCCAGAAGTCGAAAAAGACTACTACAACTTTGAAGCATTAAACTTGCCAAAAGGTCATCCAGCACGCGATATGCAAGATTCGTTCTATATTACCGAAGAAATTTTGCTTCGTACCCATACATCGCCGGTGCAGGCACGCACGATGGAAAAGCATCAAGGCCGCGGTCCGGTGAAAATTATCTGTCCAGGAAAAGTATATCGCCGTGACAATGACGATGCGACACACTCTCATCAATTTACACAAATTGAAGGGCTTGTTGTCGATGAAAACATTCGCATGAGCGACCTGAAAGGAACGCTTCAAGTGTTTGCGAAAAAAATGTTCGGCGAAGACCGAGAAATTCGCTTCCGTCCTAGCTTCTTCCCATTCACAGAACCGTCTGTAGAAGTGGATGTATCATGTTTTAACTGCGGCGGTCATGGCTGTAACGTATGTAAAGGAACAGGTTGGATTGAAATTTTAGGTGCAGGTATGGTTCATCCGAATGTTCTTGAAATGGCGGGCTTTGATTCGAAAAAATACACAGGTTTTGCCTTCGGTATGGGTCCTGAGCGTATTGCGATGTTGAAATACGGCATTGATGATATCCGTCATTTCTATCAAAACGACCTTCGTTTCTTACAACAATTCAATCGCGCGTAAAGGGAGGGTAAAAGATGTTAGTATCGTATAAATGGCTGCAAGAATACGTTGATTTGACGGGAATTACAGCAAAAGAATTAGCGGAGAAAATTACAAAAAGCGGTATCGAAGTTGAAACAGTCGAAGTGCTAAACAAAGGCGTAAAAGGTGTTGTTGTTGGGCATGTACTTGAACGCGAGCAGCATCCAAATGCCGATAAATTAAGCAAATGTTTAGTTGATATTGGTGAAGGAGAGCCGTTGCAAATTATTTGTGGTGCGCCGAATGTGGCGAAAGGACAAAAGGTAGCCGTTGCAAAAGTTGGTGCGGTACTCCCTGGCAACTTCAAAATCAAGAAAGCAAAGCTTCGCGGTGAAGAATCACATGGTATGATTTGTTCACTGCAAGAGCTTGGTATTGAATCAAAACTCGTTGCGAAAGAATATGCAGACGGCATTTTCGTCTTCCCGAGCGACGCGCCTGTTGGTGCCGATGCGTTAGAACTATTAAACTTAGATGATGAAGTGTTAGAACTTGGTTTAACACCAAACCGTGCCGATTGCTTAAGCATGATTGGTGTTGCTTATGAAGTAGCGGCAATTTTAGGACGAGAAGTGAAGTTGCCATCCGTGGAACTTGAAGAAACAAATGAAAGCGTTCATGATTATATTTCTGTCAAGGTAGAAGCAACAGAAGACAACCCGCTTTATGCAGCACGCATTGTGAAAAACGTGAAAATTGGCCCATCGCCGTTATGGATGCAGACAAGACTTATGGCAGCCGGTATTCGTCCGCATAACAATGTCGTCGATATTACGAACTACATTTTATTAGAGTACGGTCAGCCATTGCATGCCTTTGACTATGACCGACTTGGTTCAAAAGAAATTTTAGTGCGCCGCGCGAAGGCAGGCGAAAAAATCGTTACACTTGATGATGTGGAAAGAACGTTAACAGAAGACCATCTTGTCATTACTAACGGAACAGAGCCGGTTGCTCTTGCTGGTGTGATGGGTGGCGCGAACTCAGAAGTACAAAACTATACAACAACGGTATTAATTGAATCAGCTTATTTTACAAGCACAACGATTCGTAAAGCGTCCAAAGACCATGGTTTGCGCAGTGAAGCAAGCACACGTTTTGAAAAAGGCATCGACCCAGCGCGCACAAGAGAAGCATTAGATCGTGCAGCTGCATTAATGGCCGAGTATGCCGGGGGCGAAATTGTCAGCGGAGTTGCCGAAGTGAATACGTTAAAACAAGAAGAAGTGGTCGTTACGATTACGCTTGACCGCATCAACGGTGTATTAGGAACAGCGATTACAAAAGAAGAAGTCGCAACGATTTTAACAAACTTACAATTTGCATTCACAGAAGATAACGGAACGTTTACAATCACGGTGCCGTCACGCCGTCGTGATATCTCGATTCCAGAAGACATTATTGAAGAAGTTGCAAGATTATACGGCTACGACAATTTGCCGACGACATTACCAGTAGCCGAATCTCAGCCTGGCAAATTAACTCCTTATCAAGCAAAACGCCGCAAAGTGCGCCGTTATTTAGAAGATGCGGGTCTGTTCCAAGCGATTACGTACTCCTTAACAAGCGAGGAGAAAGCAACGAAATTCGCGTTAGAGACGGCAGAACCGATTCGCTTAGCGATGCCGATGAGCGAAGAGCGCAGTGTGCTTCGTCAAAGCTTAATTCCTCATTTGCTTGAGGTAGTCAGCTACAACCGGGCGCGTCAAATCGAAAATGTTGCCGTGTATGAAACGGGTGCGGTGTATTTAGCAAAAGATGCGCATGAGCTTCCAGAAGAAAAAGAACGTTTAGCTGGAGTCATCACGGGCGTATGGCACGCGCACTTATGGCAAGGCGAGAAAAAAGCCGTTGATTTCTATGTCGTCAAAGGGATTCTTGATGGATTATTCCATATGCTCGGCTTAGAAAACCGCATTGAATATAAGCAAGCAAAACGCGAGCATATGCATCCGGGACGTACGGCGGATATTTTACTTGATGGAAACGTAATAGGCTTTGTCGGACAATTGCATCCGAGTGTGCAAAAAGAAAATGATTTAAAAGAAACGTACGTATTCGAGTTAGCATTGACAGATTTATTAAATGCGGAAGTTGAAGACATTCGTTATTCACCGATTCCACGCTTCCCATCGATGACACGTGATATTGCGTTAGTCGTTGACAAAGATGTCATTGCTGGCGATATTCAAAAAACAATTGTCGAAGCGGGCGGAGAGTTATTAAAAGAGGTAACCATCTTTGACGTGTACCAAGGCGACCGCTTGCCAGAAGGCAAAAAATCCATCGCGTTCTCGCTTCGTTACTTCGACCCAGAGCGCACATTAACAGACGAAGAAGTAACAAACGTGCATGAGCAGGTTGTACAAGCTGTTTCTGAAAAATTTGGCGCAACGTTGAGAAGCTAATAGAATAAAGAAAGGTGTGGTTCCATGAGCCACACCTTTTTACATGTTCGCTAATTTTTTCGCCTTTTCCGTATTGGCAAAATGGAGCTTTGCATATTTGCTTAACGCGGAAAGGCCTTTTGTTTCGATTAACTTTGCCGCTATGATATCCACTTGTGCGCCGGCCCCTTTTGGAAGTTCCATCCCCGCTTGTTGACTTAAGGAATTCATCGCTTTTAAAAACGCATAGCGGGCAATAATGGAGGCAGCGGCAACAGCAAGATGCAGTCCTTCTGCCTTTGTGTGGAAATAGACAGATTCCTTTACAATCGTCTTTTCTCCTTTTAAATAATTATAATAAGTAGTTGATTCAACAAACTGATCGATTAAAATCGCCTCAGGGCGGACAGGGGCAATTTTGTCTAGAAGTTTAATAATCGCTTGATTGTGCAAGAGCGCCTTCATTTTTCCTTGTGACATCCCGCTCGCTTGCAGCTGATTATATTTTTCGTTATGCAATGTTAACAAGCTGTAAGGGATTTCTGTAATAAGCTGTTTGGCAATGTGGATAATTTTCTCATCTGTCAGCCCTTTGGAATCTTTTACACCAAGCTGTTGCAACAAAGGAATTTTTTCTTTGTCGACATAAGCAGCAACAACTGTAATTGGACCAAAATAATCTCCTGTTCCGACTTCATCCGAGCCGATAATCGATAAGGATGAAAAATTGGCCGGAAGATTAGTAGAATCACTTTTTGTTAATGTGAATATAGGATTTTCTTTTTCTTGTTCTTGCCATCGCGTTGCTTCCTGCCCGGCTGCTTTTCCTTGAAACAACACTTTTCCGGATTTGTAGGCAGTAATCGTGCAATCAGGAAGCTTGGCGGCGAACAAAGCCCCGTTTGGAATTTTATCAAGTAAGAAAGCAGAATAATATCGTTCTATTTCTTTCATGACGGATTCGGTCGCTTTTATAACTGTATTCGACAAAATGTTCAACCCCTATATTGGAAATGTATATATCTTATCATAACGGTTTATCTCATATCTTTCCATAATATCATCATTCGTGTTATCATAAACATTAGGACTTTTATGAATGGGGGAAGCAATTTGTCAGAGCAGCAAAAAGTACGGATAAACGTTGAGATATATGGGCAGCAATATACCATTGTTGGTACGGAAAGCTCCAGCCATATCCGTTTAGTTGCGTCGATTGTTGACGATAAGATGCGGGAAATTAGCGCAAAAAATCCCCATCTCGATATTAACAAATTAGCTGTGTTAACGGCTGTCAATATTGTTCATGATTATTTGAAATTAAAAGAAGAGTATAATCGACTATTACATGATATAAAGAGAGAAAAGGATGAACGACTCAATGATTGACTTAATTTTGCTTTTCATCCTTTTAACAGGATTTATGATTGGGTTAAAACGCGGCTTTATTTTGCAGTTTATTCATATGACAGGTTTTATTGTCGCGTTTATTGTTGCTTATACAAATTATGAAAAACTCGCCCCAAGATTAAGACTATGGGTACCTTATCCTTCGTTTGATGATGAAGAGACAATCAAGCTGATTTTCGAAAGTGCCAATCTTGATGAAGCTTATTATCGAGCGATTGCTTTTGCGATTTTGTTCTTTGCGACGAAAATTTTGATGCAAATAATTGGTTCGATGCTCGATTTTGTGGTGCAGCTGCCGTTTTTGCGCAGCGTGAACCGCTGGGCGGGCGGAGCGCTCGGTTTTATCGAGATTTACTTAATTGTCTTTATCGTTCTTTACATAGGAGCGCTTATTCCGATTGAAAGCCTGCAAACGCGTCTTCAAGATTCTTTCATGGCGAGTATTATTGTTAAACATACCCCGTTTTTATCGGACATGCTTGAAAACATGTGGATTAAATATATGGCGTAAAAGAGGCTGTTACATAAGGGTCTGACCTCGCGTACAAATCATGATATATAGCGTATTTATCTAATGTTGTATACTATATATGATGAATTGTGGAGTCTGACCCTTTGCTTTGAGACAGCCTCTTTTTTGTACTTTTTATGAAAAACTTGTATCATTTTTCATAGTGAATCGTAATAGGTAGGTGTTTAAAGCGGATGACTAAAAATAAAAAAGATGTCATTAAGCTATTGGAAACGATTGCTTTATATATGGAAATTAAAGGAGAAAATCCGTTTAAAATTACCGCGTTTCGCAAAGCTGCAGCTGCTCTTGAAAATGATGAGCGCAGCTTGACAGATATAGATGATTTGACAGCGCTGCCGGGAATCGGAAAAGGGACGTCAGCCGTTATTGTGGAGTTTATCAAAACGGGACGGTCCACCGTTTTAGAGGAATTACAAAATGAAATTCCCGCTGGGCTGTTTCCTTTGTTAAAGATTCCGGGACTCGGTGGGAAGAAAATTGCCAAGCTATATAAAGAGCTGGGAATTGTTGATATGGCGTCCTTAAAAGCTGCATGTCTAGAAAATAAAGTGCAGGCTTTGTCTGGTTTTGGAAAAAAGACAGAAGAGAAAATTTTAGCGGCCATTGAGGAAATTGGCTCTCGCCCAGAGCGGTTGCCGCTTGCTGTGATGCTGCCGATTGCCGAGGAAATTGAAAGGCAGCTTAAAGAAATCGAAGGAATCGTTCGTTTTTCCCGCGCTGGCAGCCTGCGGCGTATGCGGGAAACGATTAAAGATTTAGACTTTATTATCGCGACGAATGAGCCGCAAAAAGTGCGCGAGCAGCTATTAACGTTAGAACGAGTATCGGAAATCATCGCCAATGGCGAAACAAAAGTGTCATTGCAGCTTAGCTATGAATATGAAGTTTCCGTTGATTTTCGCTTAGTAACACCTGAACAATTTGCCACGACGTTACACCACTTTACAGGTTCAAAGGAACATAATGTTCGGATGCGGCAAATTGCGAAAGAACGGGGCGAGAAAATTAGTGAATACGGTGTTGAAAACGTGGAAACGGGAGAAGTCATTACATTTGAAAATGAAGCGCAGTTTTTTGCGCATTTTCAACTTCCGTATATTCCGCCGGAACTTCGCGAAGACGGAAGCGAAGTAGAACGTTATCAATCAGATTATCCTCTTATTGAGCTTAGTGATATTAAAGGAGATTTGCATATGCATTCCTCGTGGAGTGACGGTGCTTTTTCGATTGAGGAGATGGCGGAAGCTTGCCGTAAAAAAGGATATCAATATATGGCGATTACCGATCACTCGCAATTTTTAAAAGTGGCGAATGGTTTAACAGTAGAACGGCTAAAGAAACAGCGGGAAGAAATCGAGCGTCTTAATGCAAAATATGATGATTTTACAATTTTAGCCGGTGTCGAAATGGACATTTTACCGGATGGAACGCTAGACTATGATGATGAAGTATTAGAGGGAATGGACATCGTTATCGCCTCGATTCATTCAGGATTTTCCCAGCCGCGAGAAGTCATTATGCAGCGATTAAAAACAGCGCTAATGAACCATCACGTTGATATTATCGCTCATCCAACAGGACGTCTCATCGGCCGTCGCGATGGTTACGATGTCGATATCGATATGCTTATTGAATTGGCAAAAGAAACAAATACCGCGCTCGAGCTGAATGCGAATCCAAACCGTCTTGATTTAGCGTATGAACATTTAAAAAAGGCGCAAGAGGCTGGAGTGAAAATTGTCATTAATACAGATGCGCATAATCTTGATATGCTCGAAGATATGAAAATAGGCGTCGGGATCGCCCGCAAAGGCTGGATTCGTAAAGAAACGGTGTTGAACGCTTTAGAATTGGCAGAACTGCGAAATTTTCTTAAACGTCATCATTGTTAAAACTACAAACATGGAGGTTTTCATTCGTGCAACAACGAATTTTAAAAATATTGGAGTTTGACAAAGTAAAAGAACAGTTAATGGAACACGCTGCTTCATCATTGGGAAAAGAAAAAGTGGAAAAGCTTGTTCCGTCAGCCGATTTTGCTGAAGTAGTAAAATGGCAGGAACAGACAGATGAAGCCGTGACGGTTTTACGTTTGCGGGGCAATGTTCCGCTTGGCGGAATTTTTGACATTCGCGCAAGCGTCAAAAGAGCGAAAATCGGTGGAACGTTAAGTCCGCATGAACTGCTTGATGTCGCAAGCACGATTTATGCAAGCAGACAAATGAAAAAGTTTATTGAGTTATTAAGCGATGAAGACGTGCAACTACCGCATTTATTAGAGTACGTTGAACAAATGGTTGCTTTGCCGGAAGTGGAGCAGGCGATAAAAAATTGCATTGATGATTATGGAGAAGTATTAGATCATGCTAGCGACCGCCTGCGTTCGATTCGCCAGCAGCTGCGGAGCACAGAAGGAAGAATTCGCGAAAAGCTTGAGAGCATGATTCGCTCTTCATCTGCACAAAAGATGCTATCCGATGCTATTATTACGATTCGCAATGAACGTTATGTGATTCCGGTAAAGCAAGAATACCGCAGCGCTTATGGCGGTATTGTCCATGATCAATCTTCATCAGGTGCAACATTATTTATCGAGCCGCAGGCGGTGGTTGATTTAAACAATCAGCTGCAGGAAGCGCGCGTGAAAGAAAAGCAAGAAATTGAACGAATTTTAATTGAACTGACCGAAAAAGTGGCAGAACATGCAGATGCCCTTCTTATCAATGTTGAAGTTCTAGCAGAGCTTGATTTTATTTTTACAAAAGCGAAATATGCCAAGAAAATCAAAGCCAGCAAACCGCTTATGAACGACCGCGGCTATATCCGTCTACTTAAAGCGCGCCATCCGCTTATTGCACCAGATGTTGTCGTGCCGAATGATATTGAGCTGGGCAAAGATTATACAACGATTGTCATTACCGGTCCGAACACAGGCGGTAAAACGGTTACGTTAAAGACGATTGGGTTATTTACGTTAATGGCGCAGGCGGGGCTGCAAATTCCTGCGTTAGACGGTTCAGAACTGGCTGTTTTTAATGCGGTTTACGCTGATATTGGCGATGAGCAGTCGATTGAACAAAGTTTAAGTACGTTTTCTTCTCATATGGTCAATATTGTGGATATTTTACGAAAAGTGGATAATAACAGTTTAGTTCTCTTTGACGAGCTTGGAGCAGGAACGGATCCGCAAGAGGGAGCAGCTCTAGCGATTGCTATTCTTGACGAAGTGTATCAGCGGGGCGCCCGTGTCGTTGCAACAACGCATTATCCGGAGCTGAAAGCATACGGATATAATCGAAAAGGAGTTATTAACGCAAGTGTTGAGTTTGATATTGAAACATTAAGTCCAACATACAAATTACTAATCGGCGTTCCGGGGCGAAGCAATGCCTTTGAGATTTCCAAACGGCTCGGTTTGGATGAACGAATCATTGAACGGGCGAAAAACCACGTAAGCTCGGAAAGCAATAAAGTCGAAAATATGATTGCTTCACTTGAATATAGCAAAAAACGCGCTGAAGAAGAATGGAAGGAAGCGGAAGATTTCCGAAAAGAAGCCGAGAAGCTTCATAAAGAATTGCAGCGACAAATTATTGAATTCAATGAGAAACGTGACGAGCTAATTGAAGAAGCGAAACGAAAAGCAGCGGAGATTGTAAAAGCTTCGCAACAAGAGGCGGAACAAATCATCCGCGAACTTCGCCAAATGCAAAAAGAAAAGCTTGCTGAAATTAAAGAGCATGAATTAATCGAGGCGAGAAAACGGTTAGAAGAAGCTGTTCCGAAGCTAGAGGAGAAGAAAAAAGCGAAGAAAGCAAAAGCCTCTCAACATCCATTCCAGCCTGGTGACGAAGTAAAAGTGATGAACTTGAATCAAAAAGGTCATTTAATTGAAAAAGTTTCTGATGATGAGTGGCAAGTGCAAATCGGCATTTTAAAAATGAAAGTAAAAGAGGAAAATCTCGAATATATCGGAACGCCAAAACCGGTAGAAACAAGACCGTTGGCGACGGTAAAAGGAAAAGACTATCACGTTAGCCCGGAACTGGATTTGCGCGGAGAACGTTATGAAGATGCTATTGTCCGTGTTGAAAAATACATTGATGATGCACTTTTAGCTGGATATCCACGCGTATCGATTATACACGGAAAGGGAACAGGAGCTCTGCGTAAAGGAGTTCAAGAATTTTTGAAAAAACACCGTTCTGTAAAAAATATTCGCTATGGTGAAGCGACAGAAGGCGGTACAGGTGTTACTATTGTTGAATTAAAATGATGAAGGAGAGAATGGGATGAACTCCTTTTGGGAAAATGAAATCGTGAAAGTAGCAGCAAATTTTAGTGTAGCCGTTTTATGTATTATCGTGTTTTTAGCCGTTTTTGAATTAGTAACAAAATACAAAAACTGGGAAGAGATTCAAAATGGCAACGTTGCTGTGGCGATGGCGACAGGCGGGAAAATTTTTGGGATCGCTAATATTTTCCGCTACTCAATTGGCCACCACGATTCGCTAGTGGCGATGATTGGCTGGGGGATTTATGGTTTTGTACTTTTATTAGCAGCATACTTTATTTACGAATTTCTCACTCCAAAATTTAATATTGATCATGAAATTGAAAAGGATAACCGGGCTGTCGGATTTATTTCCATGGTGATTTCTGTCGGTTTATCATTTGTAATTGGTGAAGGAATCCAGTAGAGGGTGGAAAGATGGAAACATTAGCAAAAGTACTGTTTGTATTATGCGGGATATTTTTCGTTATTGGCGTTATATACTTAATATTTTTTGCATAAGGGTGTCTAAAAGAGACATCCTTATTTTTTATTTTAAAAAATCACAAGAATATAATAAAATAATAAATAATCGGAATTATCAAAATAAAGGAGGGGTATCATGAACAAACCGTGGTTAGTGCACTATCCGCCACAAATTCCTCATACGATTGATTATCCACACAAGACGTTGCAGCAATTTTTGCAAGAAGCAGCTTCACAATTTCCGAACAAAGTAGCGATTCATTTTTTAGGGAAAGAATTAACATTTCAAGAAGTATATAAGCAAGCGTTAAAACTTGCTAACTATCTTGTGAAACTTGGATTAAAAAAAGGCGATCGTGTTTCGATTATGTTACCGAATTGTCCGCAAGCGGTTATTAGTTATTACGGAGTGTTGTTGGCAGGGGGAGTTGTCGTTCAAACGAATCCGTTATATACCGAAAGAGAGTTAGAGTATCAACTAAACGACAGCGGGGCAGAAATATTAATTACCTTAGACTTGCTTTATCCGAAAGCAGTTAAAATGAAAGCGGTAACAAACTTAAAACATTTAATTATTACTAGTATTAAAGATTACTTGCCTTTTATAAAAAAGCTGTTTTATCCGCTCGTTCAAAAGAAACAACAACAAGTCATTGTAAAAGTAAAAGAACAAGAGGATCAGCATTTGTTCTCGAATATCATTGCTTTTACGGAAGCAAAAGAAATAGAAGTGGACATTGATCCTATAGAAGATATCGCTTTATTGCAATATACAGGGGGAACGACAGGATTTCCGAAGGCAGCGATGCTAACTCATCGAAATTTAATTTCCAATACGTTAATGAGTGCATATTGGATGTACAAATGTGAAAAAGGAAACGAGTCGATTTTAGGCGTTTTGCCTTTTTTCCATGTATATGGTATGACCGCAGTAATGAATTTGTCTATTATGGAAGGATATAAAATGATCTTACTTCCAAAATTTGATCCGGAAACAATTTTGAAAACGATTCAAAATTTAAAACCGACATTATTTCCTGGCGCTCCAACGATTTATATTGCTTTGCTTAATCATCCAAATCTAAAAAATTATGACTTATCATCCATAAAAGTATGCATTAGCGGTTCTGCCCCTTTACCAGTGGAAGTGCAGGAAAAATTTGAGGCTATAACTGGTGGAAAGTTGATCGAAGGATATGGTTTAACGGAAGCTTCACCTGTCACACATGCGAATTTCTTATGGGACGGCGAAAGGGTCCGAGGAAGTATTGGTGTTCCATGGCCGGATACGGAAGCAAAAATTATATCATTAGAAACAGGTGAAGAAGCAAAGGTAAACGAAATCGGTGAACTTGTTGTGCGCGGTCCTCAAGTAATGAAAGGATATTGGAATCAGCCGATTGAGACGGAAGCGGTTTTGCGGGGTGGCTGGTTATATACGGGAGATTTAGGATATATGGATGAACGGGGTTACTTTTTTATTGTTGACCGGAAAAAGGATATGATTATTGCAAGCGGCTATAATATTTATCCGCGTGAAGTGGAAGAAGTACTATACGAACATCCAAAAGTTCAAGAAGTGGCTGTCGTTGGTGTCCCTGATGCGTATCGCGGAGAAACGGTCAAAGCGTTCATCGTATTAAAACAAGGAGAAAAATGTACAAAGGAAGAACTGGATCAATTCATGAGAAGCCGATTAGCAGCATATAAAGTGCCGCGAATTTATGAGTTTAGGAAAGAATTGCCGAAAACAGCAGTAGGAAAAATATTGCGGCGGGTGTTAATAGAAGAAGAGAAAAAATCATCATGAAGAGCCTGCCATATTCTTCATAGGCTCTTTCTTTTAACATATTTTCTATCTTGACAAGATAGAAAGGGAATTTTTAGAATAAAAACATGAATGATTGTTCATTCATATTTTGAAAGGGAGAATGTATGTTGAAAAAGAATAAACCAAAATATAAGCAAATTATCGAAGCAGCAGTCATTGTCATTGCGGAAAACGGCTATCATCAAGCACAAGTTTCAAAGATTGCTAAACAGGCGGGGGTAGCTGACGGAACGATCTATCTTTACTTTAAAAATAAAGAAGATATTCTTATTTCTTTATTTCAAGAAAAAATGGGAAATTTTATTGAGAAAATTCAAAAAGAAATAGAAGGAATTTCAAGCCCGACGGAGAAGTTATATGTGCTGATAGAAAAACATTTTCAATTGTTAGCAGCTGACCGTCATTTGGCTATTGTGACCCAGTTAGAGTTGCGTCAATCGAATAAAGAACTTCGTTTAAGAATTAACGAAGTGTTAAAAGGATATTTAAAAGTCGTTGATGGTATTTTAATTGAAGGAATCGAGAAAGGCGAGTTTCGCCAAGACTTAGATATCCGATTGGCTAGACAGATGATTTTTGGTACGATTGACGAAACCGTTACGACATGGGTAATGAATGAGCAAAAGTATGACTTGGTTGCGCTAGCCAAGCCGGTTCATCAGTTGCTTACAAAAGGGTGTTCTGCCTAACAAAACTTTTCTTGCATCTGTCGATGCGTAAGGACCATTGACAACATAGGGGAGGGAGAAACGAAATATGGAATTTTTAAAGATCAATACGGAGGAGTTTGTTGCCACCATTTCCATTTCACGTCCTCCAGCTAATGCTTTATCATCGGGACTTTTGAAAGAGATTGCAACTGTTCTCGAACAGTTAGAGAGCGATGAAAGTGTTCGTGTGATTATTTTGCATGGGGAAGGCAGATTCTTTTCCGCGGGTGCGGATATTAAAGAATTTACGACAATTGAATCTGAGGAGAAAGCGACAGAACTTGCCCTTTCTGGCCAGCAAGTAATGGAACGGATTGAGCAGTTCCCTAAGCCGATTATTGCAGCGATTCACGGTGCAGCGTTAGGTGGTGGCTTGGAGTTAGCAATGGCTTGCCATATTCGCCTCGTTACTGAAAATGCCAAATTAGGATTGCCTGAATTGCAGCTTGGATTAATTCCTGGTTTTGCAGGAACGCAGCGCTTAACTCGTTATGTCGGCTTAGCAAAAGCGGCAGAAATGATGTGGACAGCCGAGCCGATTACCGGCAAAGAAGCTATACAGTGGGGATTAGCTACTCGCGTCGTTCCTGAAGAACAGCTATTGGAAGAAGCGAAAACACTAGCGCAAAAAATCGCGCAAAAAAGTCCGATTTCAGTAGGCGCTACTATTGAATTGCTGAATGCTGCAAAAGCGAAACCGTTCCATGAAGCGGTTCATCAGGAAGCAGAGCTTTTCGGTAAAGTGTTTATATCCGAAGATGCAAAAGAAGGAATTCAAGCTTTCATTGAAAAGCGGCCAGCGCAATTCAAAGGAAAGTAATCATATAAATTTTTTTTGTTATAAATTAACAGAAAATTTTAAACTGAATAAATGTTTGATAAAAAACAGGAGGGGTATTACATGAACATTTTCGTACTAATGAAACGCACATTTGATACGGAAGAAAAAATCGTCATTAACAATGGCCAAGTTAGCGAAGATGGAGCTGAATTTATTATTAATCCATACGATGAATATGCGATTGAAGAGGCTATTCAAGTGCGCGATCAGCATGGCGGTGAAATTACAGTCGTTACTGTCGGCAATGAAGAGGCTGAAAAAGAATTGCGCACAGCGTTGGCGATGGGCTGCGACAAAGCTGTATTAATTAATGTAGAAGATGATGTAGAAGAAAGCGATCAATACACAACAGCAAAAATTCTTGCTGAATATTTAAAAGACAAAAATCCAGATTTAATTTTAGCGGGGAATGTGGCGATTGACGGCGGTTCAGGACAAGTCGGGCCACGTGTGGCAGAATTGCTTGGCATCCCTTATGTGACAACGGTTACGAAGCTCGATATTGATGGCGGTAAAGTAACGATTGTTCGCGATGTTGAAGGGGACGAAGAAATGATTGAAACGTCACTTCCTTTATTGGTTACTGCCCAACAAGGGTTAAATGAGCCGCGCTATCCGTCACTACCAGGTATTATGAAGGCAAAGAAAAAGCCGCTTGAAGAGCTTGAATTAGATGATTTAGACCTTGAAGAAGACGATGTCAAAGCGAAAACGAAAACAATCGAAATCTTCTTGCCGCCGAAAAAGGAAGCAGGAAGAATTCTTCAGGGAGAATTAGCAGACCAAGTCAAAGAACTTGTATCTCTCTTACACACAGAAGCAAAAGTAGTATAAACAAAGGCCTACATTATTGTGAAGCGTCAATTCATTTCATACGGGGGGATTAAACAATGGCACGCAAAGTCATTACATTAGCTGAAGTTCGTGATGGTTCATTAAGAAACGTGTCTTTTGAAGCAATTGCTGCAGCAAAAACGATTGCTGAAGGCGGCGAAGTCGTAGCGGTATTAGTTGGTGAAAGCGTTCAATCTTACGCAAACGAATTAATTTATTATGGCGCTGATCGCGTTGTAGTCGTAGAAAACGAAAAGTTAAAGAATTATACATCCGACGGGTTTAGTCAAGCGTTAATGGCGGTCATTGACGCGGAAAAACCGGAAGGAATTGTGTTTGGTCATACGGCGTTAGGAAAAGATTTATCACCAAAAATTGCAACAAAATTAAATTCTGGGCTTATTTCTGATGTAATCAATGTTGAAGAAGCGGGCGGAAATCTCGTATTTACAAGACCGATTTATTCCGGAAAGGCATTTGAAAAGAAAATTACAACCGATGAATTCATTTTCGTGACAGTGCGCCCGAATAACATTCCTGCACTAGAGCGCGATGAATCGCGTACAGGAAATGTATCAAGTTTATCTGTTGATATTAAAGATTTGCGTACAATTGTAAAAGAAATCGTCCGCAAAACAGTTGAAGGCGTCGATTTATCAGAGGCGAAAGTGATTGTTGCTGGAGGCCGCGGCGTAAAAAGCGCAGAAGGTTTCGAACCGTTGAAAGAGCTTGCCAATGTATTAGGCGGAGCAGTCGGAGCTTCACGCGGCGCATGCGATGCAGGATATTGCGACTACTCTCTGCAAATTGGACAAACGGGTAAAGTCGTTACTCCAGACCTTTATATTGCGTGCGGAATTTCTGGTGCAATTCAACACTTGGCGGGCATGTCTAACTCTAAAGTGATTGTCGCCATTAACAAAGACCCGGAAGCGAATATTTTCAAAGTGGCGGATTACGGCATTGTCGGCGATTTATTTGAAGTGGTGCCGCTGTTAGCAGAGGAATTCAAAAAATTAAAAGTCCATTCATAACGTTTTCTGTCTAAAAAGCGAGCAGAGTTTTTCATGACTCTGTTCGTTTTTTTGGTTAATCAGAAAATGTTAAGGGTTTTCCTTTCTTTCACAAGGTCGCAAAAAAGAAACAAGATATAAGCGAAATTAGTCTGAACAGCCGGCAATCCACGAGTTTCCTTTAGCATAATTATGATTTTGCAGGAAATATTAGTAGCGAAGCAAAAAAATAGCGTCTTAAACAATTAAATGATATACTTTGCTTACACTAATTAGTAATGAATAGGAGGAATTATAATGGCAATTGTAAATGCAACTGATCAAACATTTGCTACTGAAACGAAAGATGGTGTTGTATTAGTCGACTTCTGGGCTCCTTGGTGCGGACCATGCCGCATGATTGCTCCTGTTTTAGAGGAAGTAGATCAAGAAATGGGAGATAAAGTAAAAGTAGTAAAAGTGAATGTCGATGAAAACCAAGAAACTGCGGCAAAATACGGTGTAATGAGCATCCCGACTTTATACGTTTTCAAAAACGGTGAAGTTGTAGATAAAGTAGTTGGCTACCAGCCAAAAGAAGCGCTTGTTCAATTACTTCAAAACCATCTGTAATTTATTAGCGATTTAGAAAAGGCTGACCCATAAGTGCCTGACCTCACGTGCATTTCACAATATATAGTTCATTTACCCTATATATTGTGTTGTGGGGCCTGACACTTTACTTAAGGTCAGCCTCTTTTCTTTTTCCACAAAAATGATGTTGACATTGATAATCGTTCTCTATTATAATCGACATGTGTTAATGAAAATCATTATCAACCAAGTGGTATACAGGGGGAATACATATGTCAGTAAAATTTAAGATTTTAGCTGCTCTAGCAGCATTTGCGGTCGTCATGGGGGGATGCTCTAAGAGCGAAGAAACAGCGACAAATAAAACAGAAGAAAAAGAACAAGTAACAAATGAACATAAAGAAGAAAAAGGAGAAGAAGCGAAAGAAGCAGAAGAAGTTAACTATGGTGAAGCATTTAAAGAAGCGGTAACAGAGTTAGAGAAAGCGAAAGCAGGTCAAGAAGTTGATTTTGACAAAGTCACCAATATTTACGAAACAAAATTACAACCGCTTGTTCAAAAACGTGACGCAGAGTTCCAAGACACGATTGACCAGCACATTACGACAGCATTGACAGCTGGAAAAGACGGTTCTATGGATGCAGTCGTTGTAAAGCAAATTTTCGATAAATTAATGCAAAAAGTATTCTATACAACGATTAAACATGAATTCACAGAGATTGAAGAAAACTGGGGAAATAAAGAAGAAGTAAAAGAAGAAATTGCAGAAGCAAAAGAATTTTATGCGATTTTACAATCAACTGTAGAAAAACGTGATGCAGCATATGGAACAACGTTAGTGGACACAATTGCCGGCGGTTTTGCGGAAATTGAAAGTGCAGTTGAAAAAGATGACCAATTAGCATTTGCTCTTGGCAAACAAGTCGTTGATAAAACATTAATGAAGACATTCTATTTCGCAACAGGAGCACTTCCTAACGGTTACGCAACAAAAGCAGCGAATGCAGCAAAAGAAGACGAAAAAGAGGCAAAAGTTGAACAAGCAGAAGGTTGGGCATTCTATCAATCTATTTATCCATATATGAAAAAACATGCAGCGGAAGAAGCAGACTACATTTTAAAACAATTTGATTTACAAACAGATGTAAAAACACTAGATCCTGCGGCAATTAACAAAGCGTTCATTCGCGGTTTAGCAAAAGTGGCTTTACATGAGTACGAAGAAAGTGAAGAAAATTGGGGACAAGATAAATCATTTATTACTGCACTTGAAGGCGCGTTATTTATCGACATGATCGGCAATGACATTAAAACATTGTTAGGCGACCAAGCTTATACAACTCTTAACGATCAAGCACAAAAATATTTAGAAGCTGCGAAAGCGAAAAATAAAGAAGAAGGAGAAAAACTTCTCGCACAGCTTGAAGCAACTTTAAACACGGTGATTGAAAAAGCAAAATAATATAATAATAGAAAAAGCAAAAAACCTTGTTTGCCAACAAGGTTTTTTGCATTTGTTATTTTCTAAGAATAAATGTTGTACTATTTAATTAGATTTGTGGACAAAGTTGGAAAGAGAAACAATGAATGTTTGTATCAACAATCATCGCTTCATTATGATAAGATGCTAATGAGATATGGAAAACAACGAGGTGTAGATATTGAAAATTTTAATTACCGGCGGAGCAGGATTTATCGGCAGTCATCTTACTGCTAAGCTACTTTCGCTTAATTATGAAACAATTATTATTGATAATCTTCATCCGTACTATCCTGCAGAGCGTAAAATGAAGCAGTTAAAAGCACTTGTGGGGAACAGTGATGTTTCATTTTATCATATTGACCTACTTGATTGGGAAAGGACAGCGGATGTCTTTAAAAAACACCAACCTGACTGTGTATTTCATTTAGCAGCTTTGCCAGGAGTTCCTAATTCGCTGCTTCAGCCGCTTGAGTATGTTGATTATGACATAAAAGCAACCATTAATGTGTTAAAGGCAGCGGGGGAGTGTGGAGCACAACATGTATTGTTTGCCTCTTCCTCTTCCGTATATGGAAATCAAGGCAATGTGCCGCTTAAAGAAGAAATGGCAACTGGTAATGTGATTTCGCCATATGCTGCGGCAAAATACGGTGCCGAGTCATTTTGTCAGGCATACGCTAACTTGTTTGGATACAAACTGACAATTTTTCGCTATTTTACCGTGTACGGACCATGGGGAAGACCAGACATGGCTATCAGCAAGTTCATTCGTCAATTGTTAAATAATGAAGAGATTGTTGTATATGGAACGGGAACAGCAAGAGATTATACGTTTATTGATGATATTGTTTCCGGAATGGTTGCAGCGCTGCATCGAGCGGAAGGGAACGAAATCTTTAATTTAGGAGCCGGGCATCCTGTTACAATGGAGGAGTTGCTAGGATATTTAAAGGAACATTTTCCGAAAATGAAAGTACAACATGCTCCGGAAAGAGCAGGAGATGTGAAAGCAACATGGGCCGATATTACAAAAGCAAAAGAAATGTTGGGATATGAGCCGAAAATTCCTTTTAAAGAAGGATTAGCAAAGACGATTGAGTGGGCAAAAGTATATGAAAAATAAATATGTTACTTTTATTACACGTGCCATTGGCGGTATACTTGTTGTTTTATTTATTTTGTTAACCTATCGATATTTTGACGGAAATAGGTTGCTTCACCACTTCAGCTCTATGATGAAACAGCCTGACAAATTGTTGATGATGGTGATTGTTTACGGAGCGTCTTTTTGGTTGCGGGCGCTTGCTTGGAAATGGTATGTACGGAGAAACATTCCTTTGGAAGTGTATATGAATGGTCTTTTTCTCAGTTTGTTTGTGAATCATCTCGCTCCGATAAAAATTGGTGATCTTGTCCGTGTCGGAGTGTTAGCTAAACAGCGGGAAGTATCTGTGGATGAAGCGATTCATTCCGTTGCCGTGTTACGAATGCTTGATATGTTTGTTTTATTGTTGTTCTCGTTCATTGGAGTCTATTTTTATTTTGAAACATTTTCTTTCAAAAATTTTTTATTCATATTGCCCGGAGCGTGTGTAATAGGTATATCTTCTATTGTACTACTTGTAAAATGGAAACCATCATTTGCGCAAAAACATCTCGACATGGCAAGACAAGTGTGGACAGGCGGGGCTGCTTATAAAATGATCGGTGCTGTTCTTCTTAGTTGGCTATGTGAAGCGATTGTTATATTTGAAGTGGCAAAAATGGTTGGATTGTCTTTGTCCGCATTTGAAGCGGTATGGGTGAACAGCCTTACCGTTGCTGGTCAACTGTTTCAAATTGCCCCCGGCGGTTTGGCAACATATGAGGCGGTAATGGCTTTTGCGCTGACAACGATTCATCCGTCCTGGAACGAAGCATATACAATTGCCGTTCTTAGCCATGCATTTAAGTTTATGTTTTCTTATGCCGTCGGTATATTCGTATTGATAAAACATCCCCGCGAAGTGTTACTTGTGCGTTCATTATTGAAAAAGAAAGAAGTGAGAGAAAGGTGAAAAAGGCTTCAAAGTTTGAAAAGGTGGCTGCAAGATGCTGGAATTTATTAAATGAGGGGAAACCATTTACGCCGATTTTTGTCATTGGCACGATGCTACTGTATCATTTCTCCGATTTGCTTAATATTGCGCAGCTAGAGCGGCTTTTGATCAGTTTGATGCTTGTATTACCGCTTATTGTTATCTATTATGTGTACGATTATCCTTTATTTCTACGCAATTATTTGTGGATACCTTATGTGGTGTTTTTAATTGTTTGGCGGTTTGCTGATCTTTCATTAATTTTTCTAGCTCTTGGCTTATATTTTTTCTTTACGGTATTTTTTTGGGGAACGCTTTACTATCATTTACGAATTGGCATCACGTGGTGGAATTTTACTCGTTTTTGGAAGCTTGTGTTGAAAAATAGTGACTCAACAAGTGGGAATGCACAAGAACAACTGCCAAAATTCTTACTTATTTTATCGTTGTGGCAATATTTATATGAGTCTGATTTTCAACATATTCATTACGATAGACTGATAGTGTTTTATTGTTTTATTTTTCTATTTTCATTGATTTTACACAAAAATTTATTTGATTGGAAACCAAAGGTAATCGAGTCTTATACGAATAATGTGCCTGTTCCAGCTAAGGCAATCAATGATAAAGTGATTGTCATTGTCATTGACGGCATGCGTAAAGATCGCTTTGAACAAGCAAAAGCACCGTTTTTAAAACAGTTACGAAAGAATGGAACCGATTTTACGCAAATGGAAACGGTTTATCCAGCGCGTACCGTTGTTTGTTTCACTTCGATGTTTACGGGAACGTATCCGTTCGAACATGGCATTAAATCAAACATGGTATGGAAGCTAGGAATTAAAGTAGAAAGCATTTTTGACTCGCTCAGAAAGGTCGGAAAAACGGGAAGACTACTAGGGATTGCCCATCTTGTCGATTCAATGGGGGATGACGTAGAAACAGTCACAGCGGTTATGCATAATGATGTGGCAGACAGAAACATTATTGAACGGGCTAAACTGATTATGAAAGAGCAGGATCCCGATTTGCTTGTCGTACAGCTGATTGCAACGGACCAAACCGGCCATAGCCGCGGTGTATTGTACGATGAATATATTCAGAAAATAGAAGAAGCGGATGCGCTTATTCAAGAATATGTCGAGTGGCTTGAAGAACAAGGAACGCTGGAGAACGCCACATTAATTATTTGTGCTGATCATGGACAAGCAGACGGGATTGGCGGTCATGGCCATCTTGATGAAGGGGAACGATACGTGCCGTTTTTTATGTACGGTCCAGCGATTGAGAAAGGTAAGCGCATTGACGAAAAACATAGTCTTGTCTCTTTGGCGCCGACCATTGCTTATTTATTAGGTGCGCCGTATCCGAGCCATAGCCGTGGACCGGTATTAATCGAAGCTGTTCGAAAGGAAGTCAGTGATGAATAAACAAAAAGTCGTTGTATTTTTGCCAGCTCATAATGAAGAAAAGGCGATTGGTGAGGTAATAAAAAAAATTCCTCGCCATTTTCATCCAATGGTCGAGGTAAAAGTGTTAGTGATTGATGATGGTTCGACCGATCAAACCGTTGCCGTTGCCAAAGCAGCAGGAGCGGATTACATTTATCAAATGGGGAAAAATCAAGGACTTGGTGCCGCTGTTCGCAAAGGATTACAGGAATGTCTCCGCCTTGGAGCGGATATCGGGGTAATGATTGATGCTGATAATGAATATCCAGCAGAACAAATCCCTGACTTGCTCGCCCCAATTTTTAGCGGAGAAGCTGATTATACGATGGGATCGCGCTTCCTTGGCACCATTAATGGTATGAAGCTGCATCGCCGTTTAGGAAATTATTTCTTTACTTTCTTACAATCTCTTTTGCTAAGAAAATGGATTTATGACGGACAATCGGGAATGCGGGCATTTTCGCGGCAGGCGATGGAAAATGCAGAAATTATTCATGACTACAACTATGCACAAGTGCTTACGCTCAATTTAGTGCGGAAAGGATTTCGGGTAAAAGAGGTGCCGATTCGCTATAAGGTTCGAACAACAGGAGAGTCATTTATTAAATTTAAAGCATACATGACATCGGTTCTGCCAGCTATTTGGAAAGAAATGAAACGGCCCGTTCAAAAGGTAGAAATTAATTATTATGCTCACGTACTAAATGAACATCATGAGCAAAAATGTTCTTAGTGAAGGGACTGACCCATAAGTGTCTAACCTTACGTGCATTTCACAATATATAGCTCATTTATCCTATATATTGTGCTGTGAGGTCTGACACTTGAACTTTTGGGTCATCCTCTTTTTATTAAGGAAGAATGACGTACCTCATCTTGACAGAGAAGATGATAATCATTATCATTAAAGTTGTGGGAGGAGATTTGATGAAACGGTTATTGTTATTTTTTTCTTTGGTATTGATATTCATTCTCAACACGATTCCGCTCAATGCGTATGCGTATTCATACGGTGATCCAAACGAAGAAAAAGTAGCAGAAGTGTATAAACAAATGAAAGAAAAACTAAACGAAAATCCGCCAAATTTTGCTGAGGCGAAAACGATTTTTGGAACAGTGAAAGAAGAAATTGATATGCATATGGGTCCGGAGCCTTCGGAAGCTGTATTGAAAGCGCTTGAGGAAAAAGAGAAAGAAACAGTTATCAAAGACATGGAAAAAATTCTTGTGCTAAATATTGCACGTCGTATGGAAAATATTGAAAAAAATTTTAACGAATATGATACTAGTAAACGTCTTTTAGCGAAGGCATTTGCTACATATGAAGCGCTGTCGCCGGTTGTGCAGGCAAAGGACGCAACGGTTGACAAACAAATGAAAGAGGAATTTGACCGCGCTTTGCAATCTTTAGGAAACCCTGGATTATTTGGAGTCGGTAAGAAAGAATCCAATATTAATCAGTTTAAGAAAAGTAAAGAAGTGATTTTAACAACCCTTCAAAAACAATTTAAATTAAAAAGCCTAGAGGTTGGACATTTTACGGAAAGCGCTACGGAGCAAACGAAGCAATCTGAAGCAGCCGGCAAGAAAGAATGGACCGATTTGTCCAAAATGAAAAACTGGATTCCAATCATTGTTCTTGTTGTTGTGATTGTTGGTGTGATTATTTATACGATGGCCAAAAAGAAAAAATAATTCTTTGGTGTAAGGGAAGGGGAGTTCCTCGTGGAAGTTCAAGCACTGTTAATTACGTTTCGTGAAGCGTTGGAAGCTCTGCTTATTGTTGGGATTATTACATCTTATTTAAAACGGGTGAATCACGCACAGTATACAAAATATGTTTGGCTCGGAGCTGGATTAGCAGTTTTGGCAAGCGTTGGGGTTGCGCTGCTTTTCCAAGTGGTTTTTACCGGTTTTGCTGCGATGGGAAGCGAGATGTATTTAAAAATCTCAATCATGTTTATTTCTGCTGCTTTGCTTACACACATGGTGTTTTGGATGGCAGAACATAGCCGGGATATGAAGAAGAACATGGAAGGAAAAATGGACTATTTCATTTCTACCGGCAACATGGTTGGGATGGTTATTCATTCGTTTTTAGTCGTTCTTCGTGAAGGTGTCGAAACAGTATTTTTCTTCGCTGCGATTACAGGAGGAAACATTGGAGCGGCGATGCAGGGATGGGGAGCCATCACTGGTATTGTGCTTGCCGCTGTTGTCAGTTATTTATTTTTCAAAGGTACCATGCGTGTACCGCTTAAAACGTTTTTTAAAGTTACAGGAGCGTTCATTATTTTAATTGCTGCTGGGCTTTTAGTTCAAGGGATTTCGATGCTCCAAGATTTAAACATCATTGGCAGCGTTATGCCGCATGTGTATGACATTACTTGGTTTTTGCCGGAACATCCAATTGATTATGAGCATTATTTGCGTGATCACGGTGTTGCTCCTGTATTATCCGGAGATATCGGTATTTTCTTAAAGGCTCTATTTGGTTACTCATCAATGCCGTCAATTGAAGAAGTCATTGCATATATTGGTTATTTCGTCGTTATTTATCTCCTCATTAATGCCCGTCATTCAAAAGACGGACAAAAAACAGAGAAAAAAGCTACAAACGTAAAAGTGCTTGAACCAAAAACAAAAAATGTGATTTAAAAGGGATGACCCATAAGTGTTTGACCTCATGTGCAATCCATCGTATATAGCGTTATGTCTTATATATTGTGTGTAGTTGTAGGGGCTGACACTTTGTTTTGGGGTCAGCCCTTTTTTAGTTAAATTTTTTATGACTACTTTTAAAGGTGAAAAAGATGATGAAGCATTTTCTAGGAAATAATCGTTTTATGTCATATGTTTGTACGTTTATCGGAGTTAGCACACTTAGTTTGCTGTTTTATGTAGAATATCACTATGCAAGTCCATATGCGGCAACATGGGATCAAGTTGATTTTGCGTTAGCGTTACATCGTTATGACTTATTGGCCATGCAGCCTCATTTTCCAGGATACCCTTATTTCATTCTCGGGGGGATGATTGTCAGCTCATTTATTGAGAATCCGGCAAAAGCATTGTCTATTTTTAATGTGTTTATGATGTTATCGGCAACGATACCGATTTTTTTGTTAGCAAAAAAATATTACAAAAGTGATGTTGCTTGGATGATTACGTGTCTTATTCAGTCTTCGAGCTTTTTGGTGCTCATCGTTACGCAGCCGATGTCAGAAGGGGCGGCTATCGCTGTTTTATGGTGGTATTTATGGGCGGTTCAAATGGCCAGGGACCGTCTTACATTGCCCATTCATCTTCTGCCATTATTTTTTCTAGGTGTGCTATTAGGAATTCGGCTTTCTTATTTGCCTTTTGCGGTGGCACTTCTTTTTCTATGGTATGATGATTGGAAAACATATAAAAGGATTAGCAGATTAGTGATATTGTTTGTTGCCGCCCTGTTTTTTCAATTGATTTGGGTTGGTGCAGTAGCCTTAACGGAAGGAAGCATAACAGGATTTATCAAGCTTGCTTTAGCTTTTACAAGCGGTCACTTTCAAGAATGGGGTGGCGCAGTAACCGCGGAAAATGATTCGTTTTTTGAGCGGCTTTTCACCATCATTTTTTATAATATCATTTGGACAGGGATTGCCAGTCAAACAGTCTTATTGCTTATTTCCTATGTCGTCTTAGTATTTTTTGCTGTTCGTAAAACAAACAATGCAACTATCATTCCATATTGGCTATTGATAATAAGCATCGTCTATTTTCTTTGGGCGTGGCTTGCGCAAAATATTGAAAAGCCGCGCCATATTGCACCGTTAGTTACGATTATTCTTTTTTATATTTGGGGACGATATTTTTCTGTTGGAAAGTCGATGTATAAAAAATGGTTTGCATTAACGGTATTCATCATTCAAGTTATTGTCGGCAGCATACATGTATATGGACAAGCAACTCACTTGCCGGCAACTTATCAATTAACATATGATTTACAAAAAGTAGACGCTCCTTTTGTTGTTTATACATGGGAAGAAACGAGAGTCATGGAATATTTAGACGCCGATTTTATCCATAAACGGGTGCTTCATTTTGACGTTTTTTTACAGGATAAAGCGAACTATAAACATGCTACAATTTATTTGACAGATCATGTAGTTAAAGGATTTGCGGCACAAGGGGTTTCACTTGAGGGACGTTTGCTTAAAGTGAAAACTTATCAATCAAGCACATTAGCAGACCCTGTTTATGGTGAAATTACCTTGTATAAGTGGATAGATTAATGTCATTGGAGTGATTGTCATGCATGATCACTTAAAAGAAAAGTTAGCGGTTTTGCCTGAACAGCCTGGCTGCTATTTAATGAAAGATAAAAACGGAACCGTCATTTACGTTGGGAAAGCGAAAGTGTTAAAAAACCGTGTGCGTTCGTATTTTACAGGAACGCATGACGGAAAAACACTTCGCCTTGTCAATGAAATTGCCGATTTTGAATATATTGTTACCTCTTCAAACCTTGAGGCGCTCATTTTGGAAATGAATTTAATTAAAAAGTACGATCCGAAATATAACGTCATGCTGAAAGACGACAAAAGCTATCCGTTTATTAAAATCACCGCTGAAGAGCATCCGCGTCTTATCATTACAAGAAAAGTCAATAAAGATAAAGGGAAATATTTCGGACCTTATCCGAATGTGCAGGCGGCGAATGAAACAAAAAAACTGCTCGACCGCATTTATCCGCTGCGAAAATGTTCGACATTGCCAGATCGAGTATGTCTTTATTATCATATGGGGCAATGCCTTGCTCCGTGTGTGCATGATGTTTCGCCAGAGCAAAACAAGGAGATCGTCGAGCAAATCGTCCGGTTTTTAAACGGGGGCTACCGCGAGATTAAAGAAGAGTTGACAGAAAAAATGTTAAAAGCGGCAGAAGCTCTTGAGTTTGAAAGAGCAAAAGAATATCGCGATCAAATTGCCCATATTGAAGCAACGATGGAAAAACAAAAAATGATGATGAACGATTTTGTTGACCGCGATGTCTTTGGTTATGCCTATGACAAAGGCTGGATGTGCGTTCAAGTTTTCTTTATCCGCCAAGGAAAATTGATTGAACGGGATGTCTCGATGTTTCCGATGTATCAAGATCCGGATGAGGAATTATTAACATTTTTAGGGCAGTTTTATACAAAAGCGAATCATTTTAAACCGAAAGAAGTCATTTTGCCCGAAGATGTGAATGGAGAATTAGCTGGACAGCTCCTTCAAGTAACAGTTGTCCAGCCGAAAAAAGGAAAGAAAAAAGAACTTGTTGATTTGGCAAAGAAAAATGCGGCCATTGCTCTTAAGGAGAAGTTTTATTTAATCGAGCGCGATGAAGAACGAACAATAAAAGCGGTGGAGAATTTAGGGAAAAAGCTTGGGATTCCGACACCGCATCGCATCGAAGCATTCGACAACTCCAATATTCACGGAACCGATCCTGTTTCAGCGATGATTGTATTTATTGACGGCAAGCCGGAGAAGAAAGAGTATCGAAAATATAAAATCAAAACGGTGGAAGGTCCTGACGATTATGAGTCAATGAGGGAAGTGATTCGGAGAAGATATACACGTGTGCTGAAGGAAAATTTGCCGCTTCCTGATTTGATTATCGTTGATGGCGGCAAAGGACAATTGGCAGCCGCCCGCGATGTGCTTGAAAATGAGCTAGGGCTTGAAATTCCGGTCGTAGGGCTTGTGAAAGACGACAAACATCGTACTTCGGAATTAATTATTGGCGATCCGCCAAAAACGGTTGATTTAGAGAGGAACAGTCAAGAATTTTATTTGCTGCAGCGTATTCAAGATGAGGTGCACCGATTTGCTGTTACATTCCATCGGCAAGTGCGCGGCAAGTCTGTGTTTCAGTCTGTATTAGATGAAATTCCAGGAGTGGGAGAAAAGAGAAAAAAAGCCCTGTTGAAATATTTTGGTTCTGTGAAAAATATACGTGAAGCTACTGTGGAGGAATTGAAACAAGCAGGCATTCCGCATTCTGTCGCTGAAAAAATTTATGAGAAATTACGAGAATAATATTGTTATTTATATAGAAATTTGGTACAATTGCTTCAAATTGAATATTTATACACTTCTAAACACTGAAGTGAAGATAGAGGTGCGAACTTCAAGAGTAGGCATTCTGAGGAAAATGAGTTCCGATGATGAATGTTGAAAGGGGAGCGTCGCCGAAGTGGAAAAAGTCTCATTGCTTTTTCTGCTGGTCCTGCGTTTAAGAAATGTAGGACTGTCAAGATGAAGAACCATCTTGGAGAGCTATCTCACTGCGTGGAGCGAATTTGTTTTTTCGTTATTCACAGCAATGAGATTTCTCTCATTGCTGTTTTTTGTTTGCGCGCAACATCACCTTTCTATCTATATCGATATAGATAAAGTGAAACTTCATCAGTGGGGGTTTCATCTTTTACTTGATGTTAGTCGAACTTATCGCACTTTTAGCATTCGGTATCTCCTATCTGTAGAGGTGGGAGCCTTACGGGCGATTAGAACGAGGTAAAGCAAAATTATATTAAAGGATGAGTGATCGTGGGAATTATTGTACAAAAATTTGGTGGAACATCTGTTGGTTCAATTGAACGCATTCAAAATGTGGCTAACCGAGTGATTGAAGAAATAAACAATGGGAACAAGGTAGTTGTTGTTGTTTCTGCAATGGGAAAAACGACGGATGAACTTGTGAATCTAGCAAAGCAAATTTCGAAAAATCCAAGCAAACGCGAGATGGATATGCTTTTAACAACGGGCGAGCAAGTGAGCATTGCTCTATTGACAATGGCGCTGAAAGAGAAAGGCTATGACGCTGTTTCTTTAACCGGCTGGCAGGCGGGGATTGAAACAGAAGCCGTACATGGAAACGCCAGAATTATGAACATCGACACGACAAGAATACACAAACATTTGAACGAAGGAAAAATCGTTGTTGTTGCTGGATTCCAAGGAATAACAAAAAATCAAGAGATTACAACTCTTGGCCGCGGCGGTTCTGATACAACGGCTGTTGCATTGGCAGCAGCATTAAACGCTAAAAAATGCGACATTTATACGGATGTTACCGGAGTATTTACAACAGACCCACGCTATGTGAAAAAAGCCCGAAAGTTGCAAGCAATCTCGTATGATGAAATGCTAGAATTAGCCAATTTAGGGGCTGGTGTTTTACATCCGCGGGCTGTTGAATTTGCGAAGAACTATCAAATACCGTTAGAAGTGCGCTCAAGTATGGAACGGGAGCGCGGCACAATTGTTGAGGAGGAAGCTTCAATGGAACAAAACTTAATCGTAAGAGGCATTGCTTTTGAAGACCAAGTTACGAGAGTGACAGTTCAAGGATTGCCAAACGAGCTGCATACGTTATCGACGATTTTTACGACACTTGCTAATCATGGGATTAACGTAGATATTATTATTCAAAGTGCAACAAGCGCAACGACGATGTCGATTTCTTTCTCGATTCGCACGGAAGACTTAGATGAAACATTAAAAGTATTAGAGTTTCATAAAGAGCAATTACGCTATGAGACGATTGAATATGAAAGCGGATTGGCGAAAGTATCGATTGTCGGTTCAGGAATGATTTCCAATCCAGGTGTTGCTGCAGAGATGTTTAAAGTACTGGCTGAACATGGAATTGAGGTAAAAATGGTCAGCACGTCGGAAATTAAAATATCAACCGTCGTTGAACAAAGTAAAATGGTCGCTGCTGTTGAAGCATTACACGATGCGTTTCAGCTTGCTGAACAGGCAGCTGATGTACCTGTTATTTCGTAGTAGAATGATAGGAAAAAGGTCACTCCCTTAAAGCATGGGAGTGACCGCTTTACTATTCAGCAATCGTGTCTTTTTTATCCCATTTGACAATGAAAACGACTTTTTTCGTCCGTTTTTTTTGTTGTTCATAGGCTTCGGTGATTCGCTTTTTCTGCTGCTCGATTTGCTGGGCAAGAAAACCGGCTTCAAGCTGAAAAGTGCAGTCTTCTTTATAGGAGAGCCGGGCGTCAATAAGCGGGCTTGTTAATTCAAATTCAAGTTCGTCCTTGCCTTCGGAAACGATTGTTAGCGTTCCCCAACCAGCCTTTGCAAAAAACGAAATAATCTCCTCCGTCGTTTCCAACGGATATTTACGGGCAAGACTCTTTCCAGCCCAATATAAAATGCTAGCATTTTCTTTTCCTAGCAACTCAGGAAGAAGTACTTCGCGAATTAACTCATATCCAAAGCCGGAAATTTGCATATCTTCTAGCATTGCATATTGTTCTTGAAATGTCATATCTTTCACGCAATTCCCCTCTTTCTAGAATCATTATAGCTGAAGTTGAAAGAGAAAACATTACTTTTTCCAGAATGGAATGATAGATGTTCTCTCCGACAAGAGTTTAGCATTTCTATACGAAAGATAGATTAAGAAAAATATTGTTTTAATTTTCAAATGATTGAACAATTTGTGAACACGTTTTCTTGACGCTCCAACATTCTGGGAGTACAATGAATTTGACAAATTTATTAATGGAAATGGAAGCAGTTACATTTCTATTAATAAAAAATCTAGTAAATGTGGATGGGGAGTGTATAAGAAATTTTTTGCGAACATCTTTTATGTTGATTGTTACAATTTAAGGGGGGTTACATATGGCAGGAAATCGCGAATTTTTTTATCGCCGACTTCATTCATTGTTAGGAGTTATTCCGGTAGGCCTCTTTTTAGTCCAGCATTTAGTGGTGAACCACTTTGCAACGAGAGGACCTGAAGCTTTTAACCGTGCAGCACATTTTATGGAAAATTTACCGTTTCGTTATTTTTTAGAAATATTTGTCATTTTTCTTCCACTATTGTTCCATGCTATTTACGGATTGTATGTCGCTTTTACGGCAAAGAACAACGTGAGCCAATACAACTACTTCCGTAACTGGATGTTTATGTTGCAACGTTTGTCAGGTATCATCACTCTTATTTTCGTAACATGGCATGTATGGGAAACGCGTGTACAAGCTGCATTTGGTGCGGAAGTGAACTACGAAATGATGGCGAACATTGTGGACAATCCGATTATGCTCGGATTCTACATTTTAGGTATTATTTCAACAGTATTCCACTTTTCTAACGGTTTATGGTCTTTCTTTGTAAGTTGGGGAATTACTGTTACTCCTCGTTCGCAACTAATTTCAACATATGTGACAATGGCTATTTTCGTAGCGCTTTCCATTGTTGGTATCCGTGCCATCTTAGCATTCGCTTAATCCACGACTAGCAATCTTTTAAGGAGTGAGTAACGATGAGTAAAGGAAAAATCATAGTAGTTGGCGGTGGCTTAGCCGGATTAATGGCAACAATTAAAATTGCGGAAGCAGGTGTACCTGTAGAGCTATTTTCTCTCGTACCTGTAAAACGATCTCACTCTGTTTGTGCTCAAGGTGGGATTAACGGTGCAGTAAATACAAAAGGTGAAGGCGACTCTCCATGGGAGCACTTTGATGATACAGTATATGGTGGCGACTTCCTAGCGAACCAGCCACCAGTTAAGGCAATGTGTGAAGCAGCGCCAGGCATTATTCACTTACTAGATCGCATGGGCGTCATGTTTAACCGCACGCCTGAAGGATTGTTAGACTTCCGACGTTTCGGTGGTACACAGCATCACCGTACGGCATATGCGGGAGCAACTACTGGTCAGCAGCTTCTATATGCATTAGATGAGCAAGTGCGTCGTCACGAAGTAGCAGGTCTTGTGACAAAGTACGAAGGCTGGGAGTTTTTAGCAGCTGTTTTAGATGATGAACAAATTTGCCGTGGGATCGTGGCGCAAAATTTAACAACTATGGAAATTAAAGCGTTCCCAGCTGACGCTGTTATTATGGCGACAGGCGGACCGGGAATTATTTTCGGAAAGTCAACGAACTCCATCATTAATACGGGCTCAGCTGCTTCTATTGTTTACCAGCAAGGTGCATACTATGCAAACGGTGAGTTTATCCAAATTCACCCAACAGCAATTCCAGGCGACGACAAATTACGCTTAATGAGCGAATCTGCCCGCGGTGAAGGTGGACGAGTATGGACATATAAAGATGGTAAGCCGTGGTATTTCTTAGAAGAAAAATATCCTGCTTACGGAAACCTTGTACCACGTGATATTGCAACGCGCGAGATTTTCCATGTTTGCGTGGACTTAAAGCTTGGTATTAACGGCGAAAATATGGTTTATCTAGATCTTTCTCATAAGGATCCGAAAGAGTTGGATATTAAGCTTGGCGGTATCATTGAAATTTACGAAAAATTCATGGGCGAAGACCCACGTAAAGTTCCAATGAAAATCTTCCCTGCCGTTCACTACTCAATGGGTGGTTTATGGGTTGATTACGACCAAATGACAAATATTAAAGGATTATTTGCTGCTGGTGAGTGTGACTATTCGATGCACGGGGCAAACCGCTTAGGAGCAAACTCATTATTATCTGCGATTTACGGTGGTATGGTAGCAGGACCTAAAGCGGTTGAGTATATTAAAGGTTTAGAGAAATCAGCAGATGCGATGCCGTCTTCATTATATGACCGCTATCTCAAACAAGAAGAACAAAAATGGGATAAGATCATGTCAATGGACGGTACGGAAAACGCTTATGTCATTCATAAAGAGCTTGGTGAATGGATGACAGACAACGTAACGGTTGTTCGCTATAATGACAAGTTATTAAAAACAGATGAAAAAATTCAAGAGCTTCTTGAACGTTATGAAAATATTAATATTAACGATACAGCGAAGTGGAGCAACCAAGGTGCATCGTTTACTCGTCAATTATATAACATGCTTCAATTGGCTCGCGTTATTACGCTAGGTGCTTACAATCGTAATGAAAGCCGTGGCGCTCACTATAAGCCTGAATTCCCTGAGCGTAACGACGAAGAATGGCTCAAAACAACAATGGCGAGATTTACGCCAGATGGACCAGCGTTCCACTACGAAGATGTTGATACTTCATTAATTAAACCTCGTAAACGCGACTATACGAAAAAGAAAGGGGAAGTGAAATCATGAGTGAGAAAAAAACAGTTCGCTTCATTATAACGCGACAAGATCGTCCTGATTCCCCGCCTTATGAAGAGGAATTTGAAATTCCTTATCGTCCGAATATGAACGTCATTTCTGCATTGATGGAGATTCGTAGAAATCCAGTTAATGCTAAGGGAGAAAAAACAACTCCTGTTGTTTGGGAGATGAACTGTCTTGAAGAAGTATGTGGCGCTTGTTCGATGGTCATTAATGGAAAGCCGCGCCAATCTTGTACGGCACTTATCGATCATTTAGAACAACCTATTCGCTTAGAGCCAATGCGCACATTCCCGGTTGTACGCGACTTGCAAGTTGATCGCAGCCGCATGTTTGATTCATTAAAGAGAGTAAAAGCATGGATTCCGATTGATGGAACGTACGATTTAGGGCCTGGTCCGCGCATGCCTGAGCGTAAGCGTCAGTGGGCATACGAGCTTTCAAAATGCATGACATGTGGTGTGTGCTTAGAAGCTTGTCCAAACGTAAACAGCAAATCCAACTTTATCGGTCCAGCACCGCTTTCACAAGTGCGTTTATTCAACGCACATCCAACTGGTGCGATGAATAAAGCAGAAAGACTGCAGGCAATTATGGAAGAGGGCGGTATTGAGGGCTGTGGTAACTCGCAAAACTGCGTACAGTCTTGTCCGAAAGGAATTCCGTTGACAACATCGATTGCTGCGTTGAATCGTGAGGTAACGATTCAAGCATTCCGTAACTTCTTTGGAAGCGACGAAGTATAACATACGCTTCATGAGGCTGTCTCATCATTGTCTGATCTCACATAGATTGTGGTTGTGAGGTCTGACACTTTGTTTTTGAGACAGCCTCTTTTTTCTAATAAGGGGGGAGAGGAAATGATGAGGCACATTAACTATATTCATGACTTTCAAGAATGGGAGAAAACATTTACTTTTTCGCATCCAATTAAAGTTCGTTTTTCAGAAACAGATATGTTTGGACATTTAAATAACACGGTTCCATTTGTTTATTTTGAAGAGGCAAGAATTGAATTTTTTAAAAGTATTGGTTTTATGCAAAAGTGGACAGATCGATTATCAGAAGAAATTCCAGTTGTTGCCGATTTGCAGTGTGACTTTCTCCAACAAGTGTTTTTTGGAGAACAATTAAGTCTATATGTAAAAGTACATCATGTCGGAAATTCGTCAATTGATTTGCATTATATGGCGAAAAAAGATAACGGTACAGTCGCTTTTGTTGGAAGAGGAATGATGGTGCAAATCTCGAAAAAAACTGGAAAGAGCGTTCCTTGGAATGACGAAATGAGACAGACGCTCATTCGACTGCAATCGTCCATACGAGTATAACTCTTTAAACACCAATTTTTCCTAATTCGTAATTAAATTCAGTCACCGTAATCCTCCGATTCACATATTATATGATTAATAATATATACCCATCCGGTCGTTCAGGTCTGGCTAAAGCAAGGAGGGTTACAATACTTGAAAGAGAAACCATTTCAACCGAAGCCATTGCTTACAAAAAGAGAAAGGGAAGTGTTTGAATTATTAGTTCAAGATAAAACAACAAAAGAAATTGCAAGCGAGCTGTTTATAAGTGAAAAAACAGTTCGTAATCATATTTCAAACGCCATGCAAAAGCTTGGAGTTAAGGGGCGCTCTCAAGCTGTAGTTGAATTGCTACGAATGGGCGAACTTGAACTATAACAGAGACCGGCTCACCTTAATTTTTAAGGTAGCCGGTTTATTATTTTTATTGATTATGCAAGAAAGTGTAGTAAAATGAGAGTTGTGGCGCTTTTGCTTCGATGCATCTCGCTTGCAATTTGCATAAAAAAGTGTAAAAAATAGTAGAGTAAAAACGCGTTTTTACAGGAGAGATTTTATGACATCTCAATTTAAACAAAATGATGTCATTATTGAGTTAGAAAAATCGTTACGTTATGTAGCCGCTATTTTGAAACAAAAGGGAAGAGAAATTTTAACTCAATACCCGATTACACCACCCCAGTTTGTTGCGTTACAATGGCTCTTAGAAGAAGGGGATATGACAATTGGAGAGCTCTCCAATAAAATGTATTTAGCGTTCAGTACGACGACGGATTTAGTCGATCGTATGGAGAAAAATGGTTTAGTCGCAAGAGTGAAAGATCAAAATGATCGAAGAGTCGTTCGAATTCATTTATTGGAAGAAGGCGAACGAATTATTGAGGAAGTGATCAAGAAACGACAACAATATTTGTTGGAAGTTCTTGAAAACTTCTCAGAAGAAGAAATTATCTTTTTAGAAAAAAGCTTAAAAAAATTACATCAAGAAATGAAGAAAGAATGAGGCGATCACTTGGATAGACCAATTGGTGTTATCGATTCAGGAGTAGGCGGGCTAACTGTTGCGAAAGAAATCATGCGACAGTTGCCGAAAGAACAGATTGTTTATTTAGGAGATACAGCAAGATGTCCTTATGGTCCGCGTCCAAAAGAAGAGATTCGTCAGTTTACTTGGGAGTTAACGAATTACTTATTGCGTTATGATATAAAGATGCTTGTTATTGCTTGCAATACTGCTACAGCTGTTGTTTTAGAGGAAATTCGTGAAAAGCTTAACATTCCTGTGTTAGGTGTTGTTCATCCCGGTGCGAGAACGGCGTTAAAAATTACGAAAAATTATCATATCGGCGTCATCGGGACGATTGGCACTGTAAAAAGCGGTGCATATGAAAAAGCATTAAAATCAATCAATAACAAAGTTCAAGTGGAAAGTTTAGCATGCCCTAGATTCGTTCCGCTTGTTGAAAGCGGAAATTTTGAAGGGGAGGAAGCCAAAAAAATTGTCGCAGAATCGCTTGAACCATTCAAGCATAGCGATATTGACACGTTAATTTTAGGATGTACTCACTATCCGCTCTTGAGTCCGTTAATTCATGAGTATATGGGGAAAAAGGTAAAACTCATCTGCTCAGGAGATGAGACGGCGAGAGAAGTGAGTACAATTTTACATCATAGTGGGCTACTTAACACAGGAGAGAGAGTAAAAGAACATCTCTTCTTAACAACCGGACCAAAGGAATTATTTCAAAAAATTGCATCCAAATGGTTTGGGCATCCAATCCAAAGTGTTCAAACGATTGAACTAAAAGCTCCTTCGGCTTAAAGTCGAAGGAGTTTTTTTATGTTCTAATTTTTTTTAAGGCTCGTATACATAGTAGTACAAACTGTCAATTGGAGGGAAAAGTATGTTAAATCGTCGTGCGTGCAAGTTTGCTGCTTCAGTCATTGTCTTAACGATGTTACTTAGCGGTTGCGGTCTTTTCGGAAAAGACGAGGCAGTCAAAGAAATCGACCCGCCACAAGACGTTACTTACTTAAAAGACGGAGAAACCATACAATCTAACAAAGAAGGGGAAAAGCAAACGAGTGCAAAAGAGGAGCAAAAAGCAACAGAAACAGTAAAGAGAGAGCTGTATTTAATTGATAAAAACGGTTTTGTTGTGCCACAAACACTTGAATTGCCAAAAACGGACGCTGTAGCAAAACAAGCTTTAGAATATTTAGTAGAAGGTGGACCAGTATCAGAAATATTGCCAAACGGCTTCCGTGCTGTGCTACCTGTAGATACGCGCGTGCTCGGAGTAAAACTTGAAAAAGACGGAACAATCATTGCTGACTTTTCTCCGGAGTTTTCAAATTATAGGAAGGAAGATGAAAAGAGAATTTTACAAGCGATTACATGGACATTGACACAATTTGATAAGGTCAAAAAAGTAAAAATTCGCATTAATGGCCATGACCAACCGGTAATGCCAGTCAACGGAACGCCGATTCAAGACGGAGTAAGCCGAGAGGATGGCATTAATATCGATACAAGCGGTGTTGTAGATATTACAAATACACACCCTGTAACCGTGTATTTTTTAGCTCAAGAACAAGGGGAACCTTACTATGTTCCTGTTACACGCCGGGTTTCTAATAAAGAAGAAGATCGCGTTGTCGCTATCGTCAATGAATTAATTAAAGGACCTAGCTATACAAGCGGGCTGTTAAGTGATTTTCAAGCAGACGTGAAGTTATTAGATCAACCGAAATATGAAAATGGAAAAGTGACATTGAACTTTAATGAAGGCATTTACGGAAGCAAAGAGAAAAATGTTATTTCTGAGCATGTCCTAAATTCACTTGTTCTCTCATTAACAGAACAAGAAGGAATTGAAAGTGTAGCGATTACGGTAAATGGAAAAGCGAATCTTGTAAAAGAAGATGGAAAATCGTTAGCTGAGCCAGTAACAAGGCCGGAAAATGTGAACACAGGTAGTTTTTAAAAAACTTTTTTTGCTATACTATATAAAGAGCAATAAGAGGTAGGCAGCGAAGCCGCCTCTTTCTGTTTATTCAGAGCGCTAAGGAGGTTTGCTTTTTAATGAGAGTAGATGGAAGAGAAAAACGTCAGTTGCGACCAGTACATATTGAAACGCATTACATAAAACATGCAGAAGGTTCTGTTCTTATTTCTATAGGAGATACGAAAGTCATTTGCACAGCTAGCATTGATGATAAAGTCCCGCCATTTATGCGCGGCGAAGGAAAGGGATGGATTACTGCTGAATATGCGATGCTGCCTCGGGCAACAGAGCAACGCAATCCGCGTGAATCAAGCAAAGGAAAAGTTTCCGGACGGACGATGGAAATTCAGCGTCTCATCGGACGTGCTTTACGTTCTGTTGTTGATTTACAAAAGCTTGGCGAAAAAACAATCTGGATTGACTGTGACGTCATTCAGGCAGATGGCGGAACACGCACGGCGTCGATTACAGGAGCTTTTGTGGCAATGGTGTTAGCATTAGCTAAGCTCGTAGAGGAAGAAAAACTCGCGGAATTGCCGATTACCGATTTTCTTGCCGCAACTTCAGTTGGCATTGATCCAGAACACGGGGTCATTTTAGATTTAAATTATGCTGAAGACTCTAAAGCAGAGGTAGACATGAATGTTGTGATGACAGGAGCAGGAAATTTTGTCGAAATTCAAGGAACAGGAGAGGAAGCAACCTTTTCCCGCGAACAATTAAACGAATTATTGGAAACAGCAGAAGCAGGAATTCGTGAACTGATCGAGATTCAAAAACAAGTGCTAGGAGATCTAGTCGAGAAAATAACACGTTCGGAAAGAGTGGAGGAACAGTGAAAGAAGTTATTATCGCTACGAAAAATGCAGGAAAAGTAAAAGAATTTCAAACGCTATTTGCTGAAAAAGAGGTAGAAGTAAAATCGCTTTTAGACTTTGAGAACGCTCCTGATGTTGAAGAAACAGGGGAAACATTTGCCGAAAATGCGATTTTAAAAGCGGAAGCAATCGCCAACTATTTGAATAAAGTGGTGATTGCCGATGATTCCGGATTGGTGGTTGATGCATTGGACGGCAAACCAGGTGTCTACTCTGCCCGTTATGCTGGTGAGCATAAAAATGACAAGGATAATATAGCTAAAGTACTTGAGGAATTAAAAGGGGTTCCTTTTGAAAAACGAACAGCTCGCTTTCATTGTGCTTTGGCAGTTGCCATTCCGCATCAGCGTACCGTTGTAGTCGAAGGAACATGTGAAGGATATATTGCCGAAGCCCCAACAGGAACGAATGGCTTTGGCTACGATCCGATTTTTTATGTACCAGAAAAACAAAAAACGATGGCGGAACTTTCAAAAGAAGAGAAAAATAAAATTAGCCACCGAGCGAATGCATTAAAAAAATTAGAAAAAATATGGAACGATCTTTTTGAGGCTAAGGAGCAGGGGAAATGAAAGTATTAATTGTTAGTGACAGTCACGGATTAACAAGAGAGCTTGAGGAAATAAAAAATCGCCATTCTGGGAAAGTAGATGCTTTGATTCATTGCGGTGATTCCGAATTGCCGTATGGTAGTTCCGAACTGCAAAATTTTTTGTATGTCCGTGGCAACTGTGATTTCGCGAAGGAATTTCCGGAAGAACGAACGGAAGACATTGAAGGCGTTCGCTTTTTCATCACTCATGGTCATCGTTATAATGTAAAGATGACGTTAATGAATCTTTATTATCGTGCTCAAGAAACCGGAGCAAAAGTCGTATGTTTCGGTCATTCCCATATTGCTGGAGCGGAAAACATCAACGGCATTTTATTTATTAACCCTGGAAGTATCTACCTTCCGCGGATGCGAAAAGAAAAAACATATGTCATACTTGAGATCGATGAAGAAAAAGCGACGGTATATTTTTATGACATTCATGGCAACGAGATTCCATCTTTATCACAAACTTTTTCACTACTGGGCTGACCAAAAAGTGTCTAACCTCACGCGAAATCCATAATATATAATGTTCGCATCTAATGATGCACTATAATGGAGGGCTGACACTTTGCTGTCGGGTCAGCCTCTCCATGTAATAATGTGTTGACTTTATAACATTAGTTGTTTATAATAATAACTGTCTTTGAAATCGAATATCAATGTGTCCCAGTAGCTCAGCAACGAGCGATGCATCGATGAGTTGGCTGCGAGTTGTCCCGATGCATCCATCATCCTCGAATAACGAGGAGAGGAAGGGACAGGATAGAACACGCTCGAATGTGCATCATTGAAATAACTACAGCGTACCACTCGAGCCACCTCTTGAATAAGCTTTCCGAGAGTGGGACGAGACCGAATAAGCTACGAAGCGATACATCAGCGTACCGCTCGAACCACAACTTGAGTAAGCGTACTGAGAGCGTGACGGGGAATACACACTTGAATACTATTATGTCCCAGTAGCTCAGCAGGATAGAGCAGCGGCCTTCTAAGCCGTCGGTCGGGAGTTCGAATCTCTCCTGGGACGTGTAAAAACCTCTCTTTCTGGATTTGGAAAGAGAGGTTTTTTATTTATCTTGGAAAAATGTATTTCATAAACCTCTCCCACCTACACTTCGCTTAGATGCGGGAGACTTCTTGGTGAACATGTTAAATCGATCAATATAACGAACAAAAAAATTTTTTAAATCTTAAAATCCTTGATTTCATCACAATGAAAACGCATACAAACATTCTGATAAATCTAAATATTCAAAAAATAGTATTGACTCTTTCGGGGATTGGTCGTATGATAATCTTCAAACAAGTCAAACAAGTTAGATAAATAAAAACTCGGCTAAGAAAAGTGCTACTTGCAAGGGAAGAGGGGAATAACAGTGAACGAACAATGGATTTTTTTAAACGATGAATTTGTTACGAAAGAAAACGCAAAAATTTCTGTCTATGATCACGGATTTTTGTATGGAGATGGAGTGTTCGAAGGAATTCGCGTCTACAGCGGAAACGTGTTTCGCTTGAAAGAACATATGGATCGACTTTATAGATCGGCAAAATCGATTTTACTTAATATCCCTTACACACAAGAAGAATTAACAGACATTATCGTTCAGACAATACAAAAAAACGGTTATCAAGATGCTTACATTCGCGTTATTGTTTCTCGCGGTATCGGCGATTTGGGGCTTGATCCTTACAAATGTAAAAAACCACAAGTTGTCGTCATTGTTGAACCGTTAGCGATTTTCCCGAAACATTTATATGAAACGGGAATTGAGGTGATTACGGTTCCAACGAGGCGGAATCGCCCTGATGTGCTCAGTCCAAAAGTTAAATCACTTAACTACTTAAATAACATTTTAGTAAGAATTGAAGCCCATTTAGCGAATGTCAGCGAAGCGATTATGTTAAATGATCAAGGATATGTCGCTGAAGGATCGGCTGATAACGTGTTTATCGTGAAAAAAGGCGTGCTTTATACACCGCCTGGATATGTCGGTGCCCTTGAAGGAATTACGCGCGATGCAATTATTGAAATTGCTCAAGAACTTGGCTATGTCGTCAAAGAAGAACCATTTACCCGTCATGACGTATATACAGCTGACGAAGTGTTTTTAACAGGGACAGCAGCCGAAGTTATCGCTGTTGTTAAAGCTGATGGCCGTGTCATTGGTGATGGGGTGCCAGGAGAACATACAAAACGATTGCTTGAGGCATTTAGACAACGGGTTGTTTCTGAAGGTGTAAAAGTATATCAATCTAACTCTAATGTGAATGTGGGATAATTTTAATAAAGCAAAAGCGTTGAAGAGGATAAGTAGTCAGCGGGGAAGGCATCTACAGAGAGCCGGGGAAGCTGGAAACCGGTGATGCCGCCGTTTGATGAACTCGCCTCTGAGCGCCAGCCTGAACGTTATTAACTAGTAGGGGTGGCCGGGTGGAACAATTCCACTCGTTATTAAAATGAGGGTGTTTCAAAAGCAAAGTGTCAACCCCACAACACAATATATCGTACATACCATTAGATCAATAAGCGATATATCATGGAATATGCGTGAGGTCAGACACTTATACGAGCACCCTCATGAGGTGGTCATGATGACCACGAAGAAGGGTGGTACCGCGGAAAGTGAACCTTTTCGCCCCTTTGACTTTCGAGGAGAAGGTCTGTATGGGGTGAAGAGGTTTTTTTAGTTTAATCTTTTTAGGGGGAAGGATGGATGATGGCAAATATGAAAGTGGAAGAAAAAAGGTTGCAAAAGACAAAAATCAGCGGAGCATCGATGTTGATTGAAGCATTAAAAGCGGAAAAGGTTGAGGTGATTTTTGGTTATCCAGGAGGCGCGGTGTTACCGATTTATGACAAGTTGTATGATTCAGGTGTATTTCACGTATTGACCCGACATGAACAAGGGGCCATTCACGCAGCAGAAGGATATGCGCGAATCTCCGGAAAGCCGGGGGTCGTGATTGCCACGTCAGGGCCTGGAGCTACTAATATCGTAACAGGATTAACTGATGCGATGATTGATTCGATTCCGCTTGTTGTATTTACAGGACAGGTTGCTTCACATGTCATTGGTTCTGACGCGTTTCAGGAAGCTGATGTTGTTGGAATTACAATGCCGATTACAAAGCACAATTACCAAGTTCGCGATATTCATGAATTACCTAAAATAATTAAAGAGGCATTTCATATCGCTACGACGGGTCGTCCCGGTCCTGTATTAATTGACATCCCTAAAGATATTACCATGCTTGAAGCAGAATTTGATTATGAACAAGAGGTAAAGCTTCCGGGATATCAGCCAACCATCCGCCCTAATCATTTACAAATTCGCAAGCTAGTCGAAGCGGTAAGCCAAGCGAAAAAACCGGTGATTTTAGCTGGTGCTGGCGTGCTTCATGCTAATGCTGCCGATGAACTGAAACAATATGCTGAGCAACAGAATATCCCAGTTATCCATACACTATTAGGTTTAGGGGGATTCCCAGCAGATCATCCACTGTTTTTAGGAATGGCTGGTATGCATGGCACATACACAGCGAATATGGCGTTATACGAATGTGATTTATTGATCAATATCGGAGCACGCTTTGATGATCGAGTGACAGGAAATTTAAAATATTTTGCGCCAAAAGCAACCGTGGCTCATATCGATATTGACCCAGCGGAGATTGGGAAAAACGTGCCGACGCAAATTCCAGTTGTCGGCGATGCAAAAGAAGCGTTGAAAGAGCTGATTCATCAAGAAGGGAAGCCAGGAGATACAACAGCATGGCATGAACAGCTGAAAAAATGGAAACAAGAGTACCCGCTCATGTATAAAAACGATGCTGGCACAATAAAGCCACAAAAGTTAATTGAACTCATTTATGAACTTACAGGCGGAGAAGCCATCGTTACAACGGACGTTGGACAGCATCAAATGTGGGCAGCTCAATATTACAAGTTTAGAAAGCCGCATCGCTGGGTCACATCAGGGGGACTTGGGACAATGGGATTCGGACTTCCGGCTGCCATCGGTGCGCAGCTAGCTGAGCCGAAAGCAACTGTTGTTTCAATTGTTGGCGATGCTGGATTCCAAATGACGCTACAAGAGTTATCTGTTATTCACGAGCTCAACCTTCCAATTAAGTTGGTAATTGTGAATAACCAATCTCTTGGAATGGTTCGTCAATGGCAAGAACTCTTTTACGAAAAACGTTATTCTCATTCTTTAATTCCTAATCAACCAGACTTTGTAAAATTAGCTGAAGCTTATAACATTAAAGGTTTTCGTGCGAAAAATGAAGAAGAAGCTGTACGAGTTTTAAAAGAAGCGTTTTCGACAAATGAGCCGGTATTGCTTGATTTTCACGTGACAGCTGATGAAAATGTATATCCAATGGTCGCACCTGGAAAGGGATTGCATGAAATGGTGGGGGTGAAACTGTGAAACGAATTATTACAATGACCGTTAATAATCGACCAGGTGTTTTAAATCGAATTACCGGGCTGTTTACCAAACGCCATTACAACATTGAGAGCATCACCGTTGGACATACAGAGATAGAAGGCGTGTCACGAATGACCTTTGTTGTTAACGTCGAAGATGAACGTACTGCAGAACAAATTACAAAGCAGTTAAACAAACAAATTGACGTGCTTAAAGTAACGGATATTACCGATCAAGCCATTGTTGCTCGTGAATTAGCACTGATTAAAGTAGCTGTCAATCCTGCTTTGCGCAATGAAGTATACACGTTGATTGAACCATTCCGCGCTTCGATTGTTGATGTAAGCCGCGAAAGCCTTGTCGTTCAAGTTACAGGAGAATCAGACAAAGTCGAAGCGCTCATCGACTTGCTTAGACCTTATGGAATCAAAGAAATCGCCAGAACTGGAACAACAGCGTTTACACGCGGTTCACAAAAAAGTGCCGCTACCAATAAAACAGCGTTTATTATTTAAAAAATATCGAAAAGGGAGAGGATACAATATGGCAAAAGTTTACTATAACGGAGATGCAAAGGAGTCTTATTTACAAAATAAAACGGTGGCAATCATCGGATACGGTTCTCAAGGGCATGCCCATGCGTTAAACTTGCGGGAAAGCGGTGTGAACGTCATCGTCGGTCTTCGCCCAGGAAAGTCATGGGAACAGGCAGAAAAAGATGGTTTTGCAGTTCGTACCGTTCGCGAAGCAGCAAGAGAAGCTGATATTGTTATGGTGCTGCTTCCGGATGAATATCAGCCAAAAGTATACAAAGAAGAAATTGAACCTGAGTTGAAGCCAGGAAACGCGTTAGTATTTGCTCATGGATTTAACATTCATTTTAACCAAATCGTTCCGCCGAAAGATGTCGATGTATTTCTTGTCGCGCCAAAAGGACCGGGACATTTAGTACGACGCACGTATACAGAAGGGGCAGGAGTTCCTGCATTAATCGCCGTTTATCAAGATGTCACAGGAGAAGCAAAAGAAGTAGCGCTCGCTTATGCAAAAGCGCTCGGTGCTACAAGAGCAGGGGTATTAGAAACAACATTTAAAGAAGAAACAGAAACCGACTTATTCGGTGAACAAGCGGTATTGTGCGGAGGATTAACTTCACTTGTAAAAGCTGGATTTGAAACGTTAGTAGAGGCAGGATATCAGCCTGAAGTAGCCTATTTTGAGTGTTTGCATGAACTCAAGCTGATCGTTGACCTTATGTATGAAGGCGGTCTTGCAGGAATGCGTTATTCGATTTCCGATACGGCGCAGTGGGGGGATTTCATTTCTGGGTCTCGCATCATTAACGCTTCTGTAAAAGAAGAAATGAAAAAAGTGCTTGAAGATATTCAATCCGGCACATTTGCTAAAGGTTGGATTCTAGAAAATCAGGCTAATCGCCCTGTATTTCATGCGATTAACAAGCAGGAAAATGAACATCTCATTGAAGTGGTCGGTCGCGAACTCCGGGAGATGATGCCATTTGTTAAACAAAAGCAGAAAGAAGCGGTGGTTACCAATGCGAAAAATTAACATTTTCGATACAACGTTGCGCGATGGGGAACAATCAGCGGGTGTGAACTTGAATTTAACGGAAAAACTAGAAATTGCTCGACAGTTAGAACGTTTAGGCGTCGATATTATTGAAGCTGGCTTTCCTGCCGCTTCCAAAGGAGATTTTCAAGCCGTCAAACAAATTGCGGAAACAATTCGCAACTGCTCTGTCACTGGGCTTTCACGCTCGGTGCAGAGCGATATCGATGCAGCATGGGAGGCGTTAAAAGATGGAGCGGAACCCCGACTTCATCTTTTTATCGCCACCTCGCCCATCCATATGCATTATAAGCTGGGAATGAAGCCAGAAGAAGTGATAGAAGCAGCTGTTTCCGCAGTGAAATACGCCAAAAAATATTTTCCGATTATTCAATGGTCAGCGGAAGATGCCTGTCGCAGCGATTTGTCGTTTTTAGCAACGATTATTACTGAAGTGATTAAAGCAGGAGCGAATGTCATTAACATACCAGATACGGTTGGATATATTACCCCAAAAGAATATGGTGAAATTTTCTCTTATTTAACCCGAAATGTTCAGAATATTGAAAAAGTATCTCTTTCTGCTCATTGCCATGATGATTTAGGAATGGCGGTAGTGAACTCATTAGCCGCCGTTGAACATGGAGCGACGCAAATTGAAGGTACGATTAACGGCATTGGCGAGCGCGCCGGAAATGCCGCTTTAGAGGAAGTAGCGGTAGCTTTATATATTCGAAAAGATTATTACCAAGCAACAACGCGATTAAATCTTCAAGAAATTAAAAGAACAAGTAACTTAGTGAGCAAGTTAACCGGCATGGTTGTACCTCCAAATAAAGCGGTTGTTGGCAAAAATGCATTCGCTCACGAATCAGGCATTCATCAAGATGGTGTCTTAAAAGAAAAAACAACGTATGAAATCATATCGCCAGAGCTTGTCGGTGTCCAATCGAATTCAATGGTGTTAGGGAAACACTCTGGACGGCATGCTTTACGAAATCGCGTTGCAGAGCTTGGCTACACGTTGACAGAAGAAGAAATTAATAAACTATTTGTTCGCTTTAAAGAATTAGCAGATAAGAAAAAAGATATTACGGATGATGATTTAGTGGCATTGATTTTTGAAGAGAAATTTGACCAATTTAAAGATTTTTATCAGCTTTCTTCGATTCAAGTTCAATACGGCACAAAGCAAATTCCGACAGCTGTTGTTGTATTAACAGATGGAAAAGGAAATGAAATTCAAGAAGCGGCAACAGGTGCGGGAAGTGTCGAAGCATTGTATAACACATTGGAACGTTGCTTCCAAACAACAGTAAAACTATTAGACTATCGGATTGAATCAGTCAGCGGCGGAAGAGACGCACTTGCGCAAGTATTTGTCAAAGTGCGTGTTAATGACATCGAAACAAGCGGAAGAGGAACGGCGCAAGATGTGCTGGAAGCGTCAGCGAAAGCCTATATCAACGCAGTAAATCGCGTTTTTGTGATTGAAAAAATGCGAGATGAAAATCAGAAAGTAGCAATTAACTAATGGAGGGGAACAACATGGGAAAATATCGTATCGCTGTATTGCCTGGTGACGGAATTGGAAAAGAAGTGACAAAAGGAGCGGTTGAAATTTTAAAAGCGGTCGGTACGCGGTTTGATCATCGTTTTGAATTTGTTTATGGATTGATTGGCGGAGAAGCAATTGACCGAGAAGGAACGCCGCTTCCAGATGAGACGCTGCAAATGTGTACGGAAAGCGATGCTGTGTTGCTCGGTGCGGTTGGTGGTCCGAAATGGGATTACAATCCTCCGCATTTGCGTCCAGAAAGAGGATTGTTAAAAATTCGCAAGGAGATGAACTTATTTGCGAACTTACGGCCTGTTAAATTTTATGATAGTTTAGTAGATTCTTCTCCGCTGAAGGCAGAAGTGGTGAAAGATGTTGATTTATTGATTGTTCGGGAGTTAACAGGCGGCCTATATTTTGGAAAACCGAGTGAACGCCGCATCGAAAGCGGCGAAGAAGCGGTTGTCGATACACTCTATTATAAGCGGGAAGAAATGAAAAGAATCATTATGACTGCTTTTGAACTAGCACAAAAGCGAAACAAGAAAGTAACGTCTGTCGATAAAGCAAATGTATTAGAATCAAGCCGAATGTGGCGGGAGATTGCTGAAGAAGTAGCAAAAGAATATCCAGATGTTCAACTTAAACATATGTTAGTTGATAATGCAGCGATGCAGCTCATTCGCAATCCGAAGCAGTTCGATGTTCTCGTAACAGAAAATATGTTTGGTGACATTTTAAGTGATGAAGCTTCGGTGTTAACCGGTTCTCTCGGAATGTTACCGTCAGCGAGTTTAGCAACATCAGGTCCAAGTTTGTATGAGCCGATTCATGGCTCAGCACCAGACATTGCCGGTCAAAATAAAGCCAATCCGATTGCGATGATTTTATCAAGCGCGATGATGCTTCGTTTATCGTTTGGTCTTCGTGAAGAAGCCGAGGCGATTGAAAAAGCGGTGCAGCAAGTGTTAGCGGCCGGATATCGCACGGCAGATGTTGCGAAAAATGGCCAACGTGTCGTTTCAACAACGCAAATGGTGGAAGAAATTAAAGAGCGGATTCTTGATGATTCAGCGATTTTAAGCATTATGGCCGTCTATGCGTAATGAGGTGATCACGTTGAAGCCGAGAACGATTATTGAAAAAATCTGGGAAAATCATATCGTTTATCGTGAAGAAGGGAAGCCGGATTTATTATATATTGACTTACATTTAGTTCACGAAGTCACTTCTCCGCAAGCGTTTGAAGGACTACGACAAAAGGGGCGGAAAGTACGCCGCCCTGATTTAACGTTTGCGACGATGGACCACAATGTTCCGACCATCAATCGTTTTGCGATTCATGATGAGGTGGCAAAAAATCAAATTATTGCTCTCGAACGAAATTGCCGTGAGTTTTCAATTCCGCTTGCCGATTTATATAGCCCTGAACAAGGAATTGTTCATGTTATCGGCCCAGAGCTTGGTTTAACGCAGCCGGGAAAAACGATTGTTTGCGGTGACAGTCACACATCTACACATGGCGCATTCGGGGCGTTGGCATTCGGAATCGGTACAAGTGAAGTAGAACATGTATTGGCTACACAGACATTATGGCAGCATCGTCCAAAGACATTACAGGTCCATGTTTCCGGAAAACTATCTCCAGGTGTAACGGCAAAGGATGTCATTTTAGCGATTATTCGCAAATATGGCGTTGATTTTGGAACAGGTTATATTATCGAATTTACAGGTGAAGCGATTCGCAATATGTCAATGGAAGAACGAATGACGATTTGCAATATGTCCATTGAAGCGGGAGCGCGGGCTGGTCTAGTGAGCCCAGATGAAGTGACCTTTGAATACTTAACAGGGAGAAAATATGTACCAAAAGGAACGGAATTTGAAAAGGCCGTTGAACGTTGGCGGGAATTGGCGACAGATGAAGGAGCAACATACGATAAGACTGTAGAAATGAATGCATCGGAAATTGCGCCGATGGTTACATGGGGAACGACACCAGGAATGAGTGTATCGATTGAGGAAACTATTCCTTATCCGGAAGATTTTGCGACCGAAACAGAAAGAAAAGCAGTAAAATTGGCGCTCGAGTATATGGGATTAACACCGGGAGTGCCGATTAGCGAAGTAAAGATTCAGCACGTTTTTATCGGTTCCTGTACGAACTCCCGTTTAAGCGATTTGCGCGCTGCTGCAGAAGTGGTAAAAGGAAAGAAAGTCGCTCCGGGTGTAAGAGCGTTAGTGGTTCCCGGCTCTCAAGAAGTGAAGAAAAGAGCGGAAGAAGAAGGATTAGCGAAAATATTTATAGAGGCCGGATTTGAGTGGCGGGATTCCGGCTGTAGCATGTGTTTAAGTATGAATCCCGATGTCGTTCCTGAGGGAGAGCATTGCGCGTCTACGTCAAACCGCAATTTCGAAGGTAGACAAGGAAAAGGAGCGCGAACCCACTTAGTAAGCCCGCCGATGGCTGCCGCTGCTGCGATATACGGACGATTTGTCGACGTGCGAAAATTGAAGGAACAACGAGTATATTAAGAAAGGAGTGAAGCAATTGGAGCCATTTACCATTCATACGGGAAAAGTTGCTGGATTAGACCGCGCCAATGTCGATACTGATCAAATTATTCCAAAGCAGTTTTTAAAACGGATTGAGAGAACAGGATTCGGGCAGTTTCTATTTTATGATTGGCGCTATCTTGATGAACATACATTAAATCCAAATTTTGAATTAAATCGTCCGGAAAATCAGGGAGCAACCATTCTTGTTGCCAATGAAAACTTCGGCTGCGGCTCGTCTCGCGAACATGCGCCATGGGCTTTGCAAGATTATGGTTTTAAAGCGATTATCGCTCCTTCTTTTGCCGATATTTTTTACAATAACTGCTTGAAAAATAGGTTGTTACCGATAAAACTAAGCAAAGAAGATGTCAATCATTTATTAAAAGAGTCGTTAAGCGCGGATTATCAATTAACCATTTCGCTAGAGGAACAAGTTGTCTACGACAAAAAAGGATTTCGTGTTTCGTTTTATATTGATCCTTATCGCAAGCAATTAATGCTGAAAGGCTGGGACGAAATTGATTTAACATTTGTCTATGAGAAGCATATTGCTGCATATGAGAAAAAAAATAATCCAATTCGTTGTTAAATAGCTAAGGGGCTGATTTTCTCTGACAAGATTGTTTCAGAGAAGTCTGGCCCTTTTTTATATCAATGCGAATGACATGTTTGCTTGTGTTTCTGCAAAAAGATTGGTAAACTGTAAAACAAATTGGGTTAAAGGCGGATTGAAATGGACAAGCAAAAAGGGAAAATTATTCATTTTCCTAACCTAAAAGAACGCTTGGTAGAAAAAGGATTGGAACAATTACAAGCGAAAAAATATAAAGAAGCGCTTTCTTTGCTGCAAGAAGCTTATGAATTAGATGCCACTGATGCAGACGTGGAACTTGGCATCGTTCTTTGCTTATTGGAACTTGGAGAGATGGTGGAGGCGAAGGAGCGCTGTTATAAGATACTGCAAGAAGGGAAAGGCGACTATTTTCAAATTTTGCAAATTTATTTGTCGATTCTCATTCATTTACAACAGTACGATGAGGTTATGACGACGATTCAAGCTGTTCTTGAAGAGAGCGATAACATCGCTCCGGCGTTTCGGCAAAATTTAAGCAATTTACTTCATTTCAGCACGAAAATGAGCCAACAAACGTCCATTAACATAAAAAGAGAAGAAGCAACACAATTGGCGCAGCGATTACTGCAATCAAATAATCCAACGGAGCATATGAACATCATTAAGCAGCTTGAAAAAGAAGACATTGATTCCGTTCTTCCGATTCTTAAGCAATATTTAGCAGATGAAAAGAACAATCCGCTTACAAAAACGATGATATTACAGCTGCTTATTGCAAAACGAATTGCGGAACGTATCGTTGTCAAAAAATTTGGTGATACATTAACTGTTATTCCAAGCGAACTTGATGAAAATATGCAATCCGATTTTGCAAGTGAAGTGTTACGCATATTAGAAAAACAACTTGGCATGGAAAATCCAAGTTTATATCATTTAGCAGAAAGTATTTGGCTTCGTTATTTATATCTACTTTATCCGTTTATACCAGAAAGCCAGACAAGTAGACAATGGGCCGCCGTCTTACATATAACAGCGTGCGAGTATCATGGATTGAAAATCGATAAGAAAAATATTGCAGAACTTTATGGCGTTTCGTATGAACAAATTCAGCCTCTTTGTCAGTCGATTTGGGAAATAGAAGAAATTTCTTTATTTTGAATACGTGATTTCTGTTGAAAGCAACTCATCGTATGTTATAATATAATGGTTGTATTGCGCATATCTTTTATATTTCAGCAAGCCTACATACATTATAATCGTTGAATCGGATAATGAAATGTATGTTGGACAACCTTTTCATTATCTTAGCTATAATTAATAGGTGTTGGAGGGAAAAAATATGTCTGCAAAATGGGAAAAACTTGAAGGGAACCAAGGCGTTCTCACAGTTGAAGTAGATGCAGAAAAAGTGAATGAAGGCTTAGATGCAGCATTCAAAAAAGTAGTGAAAAAAATTAATGTTCCAGGATTCCGTAAAGGAAAAGTTCCACGCGCTCTTTTTGAGAAACGTTTCGGTGTGGAAGTACTTTACCAAGACGCTTTAGATATTTTATTGCCTGAAGCATATGCAAAAGCAGTCGAAGAGACAGGAATCGAGCCAGTTGACCGTCCAGAGATCGACATCGAGCAAATGGAGAAAGGAAAAAGCTTAATTTTCACAGCAAAAGTGACAGTAAAGCCAGAAGTAAAATTAGGTGAATACAAAGGTCTTGAAGTTGAAAAAGTGGACACAACTGTAACAGATGAAGATGTAGAGAATGAACTTAAACGTCTTCAAGAACGTCATGCTGAACTAGTTGTAAAAGAAGGCGGCAAAATTGAAAACGGCGATACAGCTGTGATCGACTTCGAAGGTTTTGTTAACGGCGAAGCATTCGAAGGCGGAAAAGGCGAAAACTATTCTTTAGAAATCGGTTCAGGCACGTTCATTCCTGGGTTTGAAGAGCAATTAGTAGGCTTAGAAGCTGGCGCTGAAACAGAAATCGAAGTAACATTCCCGGAAGAATATCATGCAAAAGAATTAGCAGGAAAACCAGCTACATTCAAAATTAAAGTTCACGAAATTAAAACAAAACAACTTCCAGCGCTTGATGATGAGTTCGCAAAAGACGTAGATGAAGAAGTAGAAACACTTGATGAATTAAAAGCAAAAATTAAACAAAGATTAGAAGAAGCGAAAAAGAATGAAGCAGAAACAACGCTTCGCAACACGGTAGTAGAAAAAGCGGCAGAAAACGCAGAAATCGATATTCCTGAAGTGATGATTAAAAACGAAACAGACCGCATGTTAAGAGAATTTGAACAACGTCTGCAAATGCAAGGCTTAAATCTTGAGTTATATTATCAATTCTCTGGTCAAGATGAAGCTGCATTGCGTGAACAAATGAAAGAAGATGCTGAAAAGCGTGTGCGTGTCTCTTTAACGCTTGAAGCAATCGCAAAAGCAGAAAATATTGAAGTGACAGAAGAAGATGTTAATAAAGAACTAGAAGAAATGTCTAAAATGTACGGCATCGAAGTTGAAAACTTAAAGAACATGTTAGGAAGCCTTGAAGGCATTAAAGAAGATTTAAAATTAAGAAAAGCTATCGATTTTCTTGTTGAAAACAGCAAAGTTGTTGCATAATAATAAGTAAAAGAACAAGGCGCGAGATGATCGTGCCTTGTTCTTTAATACAGGAATAAGCTGTTATAATAAGGAATATAAGTTTGAATTTTCTAACTTTTCTAATGTATTTGGATTTTTTTATTAGCGTTTTCATAGTAATTTATGATACAATGACCATTACATAACGTTTTTCGTCAACGTTTTATGGAGAGTTGAAGAAGTACATATAAAAATCGTTATCTTTGCATTTATATAACAAGGGGTGAAACCATGTTTAAGTTCAACGATGAGAAAGGACAGTTAAAATGTTCTTTCTGTGGAAAAACGCAAGACCAAGTGCGTAAATTAGTTGCTGGTCCAGGCGTATACATATGCGATGAGTGCATTGAGTTGTGTACAGAGATTGTAGAGGAAGAATTGGGAAACGAAGAAGAAGTGGAGTTTAAAGACGTTCCGAAACCAAAGGAAATTCGGGAAATTCTAGATGAATATGTCATCGGGCAAGACGCCGCAAAAAAATCACTTGCGGTAGCGGTTTATAACCATTACAAACGAATTAACTCCAACAGCAAAATTGATGATGTGGAATTATCAAAAAGTAACATTTTAATGATTGGACCGACAGGAAGCGGAAAAACGCTTCTTGCCCAGACGCTTGCCCGCATTTTAAATGTACCGTTTGCGATTGCCGATGCTACATCTTTAACAGAAGCTGGTTATGTTGGTGAAGACGTAGAAAATATTCTTTTGAAATTAATTCAAGCGGCTGATTATGATGTAGAAAAAGCAGAAAAAGGGATTATTTATATTGATGAAATTGATAAGATTGCTCGCAAATCAGAAAATCCGTCGATTACGCGCGATGTATCAGGAGAAGGTGTGCAGCAGGCGCTTTTAAAAATTTTAGAAGGAACCATTGCAAGCGTACCTCCGCAAGGCGGACGCAAACACCCGCATCAAGAATTTATTCAAATCGATACAACGAATATTCTTTTCATTTGCGGTGGTGCGTTTGACGGCATCGAACCCATCATTAAACGCCGCCTTGGCAAGAAAGTCATCGGTTTTGGCACCGAGGTGAATCAAGAGGAACTTGACGACAAAACGTTATTATCAAAAGTGCTTCCAGAAGATTTGCTGAAATTTGGCTTAATCCCGGAATTTATCGGACGCCTGCCGGTCATCACAACCCTTGAACAGTTAGATGAGGAAGCGCTCATTGATATTTTGACAAAACCGAAAAATGCGCTTGTGAAGCAATATCAAAAGATGCTAGAGTTAGATGATGTGGAACTTGAGTTTGAAGAGGAAGCGTTAAAAGAAATCGCGAAAAGAGCGATTGAGCGCAAAACGGGCGCCCGCGGTCTTCGCTCCATTATTGAAGGAATTATGCTCGATGTAATGTTTGAGCTTCCTTCGCGAGAAGATGTAAAAAAATGTATCATTACTGCGGAGACGGTACGCGGAAACATGCCGCCAAAATTGATTCGCCATGATGGAACAATTATAGAGGAAAGTAAAAAAACATCTGCATAATTAGAGTAGATTGATTTCATATGGGGCTGCTCCTTTCCGATTCATAACAATCAAACGGAAAGGGCAGGCCCTTTGCTTTTTTCTAGCGTGATTATTTCATCGTTTTTTCGTTTATTCCACCTTCTGCAAGGAGATACTATACATACTAAAAATACAGAAATGCAGGAGGATATTTGACGATGGATTGGACGAGCCTTGCCTTATTCGTACAATTATTTTTTGGGGTTATTATCGGGCTATACTTTTGGAATTTGCTAAGAAGCCAAAGGACACAAAAAATTTCCATTGATAAAGAATCGCGAAAAGAAATGGAACAGCTGCGGAAAATGCGATCCATTTCATTGACAGAACCATTAGCAGAAAAAGTAAGACCGAAAAACTTTGAAGACATTGTCGGGCAAGAAGATGGAATTAAAGCATTAAAAGCGGCATTATGCGGCCCTAACCCACAACATGTCATCATTTATGGACCACCGGGAGTTGGAAAGACAGCTGCTGCTCGCCTTGTACTGGAAGAAGCGAAAAAAAATCCGCTTTCTCCTTTTAAAAAGAACGCTGTCTTTATCGAATTAGATGCGACAACAGCGCGATTTGATGAGCGTGGCATTGCCGACCCGCTCATTGGCTCCGTTCACGACCCGATTTATCAAGGAGCAGGAGCGATGGGGCAGGCGGGAATTCCACAGCCTAAACAAGGAGCGGTCACTCATGCGCATGGCGGGGTATTGTTCATTGATGAGATTGGAGAACTTCACCCGATTCAAATGAATAAATTATTAAAAGTGCTTGAAGACCGAAAAGTATTTTTTGAAAGTGCTTATTACAGTGAAGAAAATCCACAGATTCCAAGTCACATTCACGATATTTTTCAAAACGGATTGCCTGCTGATTTTCGCCTTGTTGGTGCAACGACAAGGACGCCAAACGAAATACCGCCTGCGATTCGCTCACGTTGTTTAGAAGTATTTTTTCGCGAACTTGACCAAGAGGAAATCATGCTTATTGCCCGTAAAGCGGCAGAAAAAGTGCGCCTAAAGGTTTCGGAGAATGGGATTCGTACGCTTGCCGCATATGCCCGTAACGGCCGCGAAGCAGTGAATATGATGCAAATTGCCGCTGGTCTTGCCATTTCCGAAAAACGTGAAACCATATTGGAAAGGGACATTGAGTGGGTTATTCACTCCAGTCAGTTATCGCCAAGATACGAAAAGAAAATTGCTCAGAAATCAACGGTTGGATTAGTAAACGGTTTAGCTGTATATGGTCCCAACATGGGAGCACTATTAGAAATTGAGGTAACGGTGCTGCCGACAAAAGAAAAAGGAACGGTTAATATTACCGGGATTGTTGAAGAAGAAAGCATTGGCAGCCGTGAAAAATCGATAAGAAGAAAAAGTATGGCGCGTGGTTCGATTGAAAATGTCATTACCGTCTTGCGTTCGATGGGAGTGCCGGCTGATCTTTATGATATTCATGTGAACTTTCCAGGCGGTATTCCAATTGACGGTCCATCAGCGGGAATTGCAATGGCAACCGGGATTTATTCGGCTATTTATAACATCCCCGTAGACCGTACCGTTGCGATGACTGGAGAAATTAGCATTCATGGTAACGTGAAACCGATTGGCGGTGTACTTCCAAAAATTAAAGCGGCTAAACAAGCAGGGGCGAAAAAGGTGATTATTCCTGCAGACAATATGCAATCCATTTTAAAAGAAATGGAAGGAATTGAAATCATCCCTGTTCGTCATTTGCATGAAGTATTTGTCGTTGCCTTAGCTAAAAATAATGAACACGCTATCCCGGCGTCAGCTCCTATTTCCGAAAAAGAATCGATTTAAAGATGATGTTCGGCTTCGACCCGGTCCATTCCGTTTGATCGAAGTCGAACTTTGTTTGTATGGAACCATTCTTAAAATCTCGTTGCCTTTTTCATGATGAGACGGTCATTGAAAAAAGTGTTACGATTTTACAAACATTACAACGTGCTATACAATAGACGAATAGAGTGAGATATGGAGGTGTTCATAATGGCTAGAAAGAAAGAGAGCATCGTCCCCCTCCTGCCGTTAAGAGGTTTGCTCGTTTTTCCAACAATGGTGCTGCATCTTGATGTAGGGCGCGAGAAATCCGTTCAAGCCCTTGAAAAGGCCATGGTGGAAGATAATATTATTTTGTTAACATCGCAAAAAGATGTTTCAATTGATGAACCAGAAATAGATGAAATGTATCAAATGGGAACGTTAGCTCGTGTAAAGCAATTATTAAAACTCCCAAATGGAACGTTCCGCGTGTTAGTTGAAGGGATAGCACGGGCAAAAATTGTTGAAACAATCGCTGAAGAACCTTGCTTTGTCGTTAAAGTGCAACAGTTTGCAGATAAAGCGGCAAAAGATCTTGAAGATGAAGCGTTAAGAAGAATGATGCTCGAATATTTCGAACAATACATACATCTTTCTAAAAAAATTTCTAATGATTTTTATGCGTCTGTTGTCGATATTGACGAACCGGGGCGCATGGCGGATATTATCGCTTCGCATTTGCCGCTTAAACTAGAAGAAAAGCAGGACATATTGGAAACGATCGACGTTAAAGAGCGTGTCAATAAAATTATTCAAATTCTTCATAATGAAAAAGAAGTATTAGAGCTTGAGAAAAAAATCAGTATACGCGTTAAACAATCGATGGAGCGGACGCAAAAAGAATATTATTTGCGTGAACAAATGAAGGCGATTCAAAAAGAGCTCGGTGAAAAAGAAGGAAAAACAGGAGAAGTTGAAGAGCTCAAAGAAAAGATTGAAGCAGCAGGCATGCCAGACCATGTAAAAGAAACAGCGTTAAAAGAGCTGGAGCGATATGAAAAAATTCCTGCCACTTCAGCAGAAAGCTCTGTGATCCGCAATTATCTCGACTGGCTTATTGCTCTTCCGTGGACAAAACAAACGGAAGATATTCTCGATATTAAAAGAGCGGAAACGATTTTAAATGAAGAACATTACGGATTGGAAAAAGTAAAAGAGCGGGTGCTCGAATATTTAGCGGTACAGCAGTTAACTAAATCGCTAAAAGGTCCGATTCTTTGTTTAGCAGGACCGCCGGGGGTCGGGAAAACATCGTTAGCCCGTTCCATTGCGAAATCGCTCAACCGTCAGTTTGTAAGAATCTCGTTAGGTGGTGTTCGCGATGAATCAGAAATTCGCGGTCATCGTCGAACATATGTTGGAGCAATGCCAGGAAGAATCATTCAAGGAATGAAAAAAGCTGGTACCATTAATCCGGTGTTTTTGCTTGATGAGATTGATAAAATGTCAAGCGATTTTCGCGGTGATCCATCCGCGGCGATGTTAGAAGTGTTAGACCCAGAACAAAATCATTCATTTAGTGACCATTACATCGAAGAGCCGTACGATTTATCAAAAGTGATGTTCATTGCGACAGCGAACAACTTGGCAACGATTCCAGGACCATTATTAGATAGAATGGAAATTATTACGATTGCTGGGTATACGGAAGTAGAAAAGCTGCATATTGCCAAGCAGCATTTGCTTCCAAAACAAATGAAAGAGCATGGCTTGAAAAAAGGTTTGTTGCAAATTCGCGATGAAGCGATATTACATATCATTCGCTATTATACGCGGGAAGCCGGTGTTCGTGGATTGGAACGGCAACTTGCTACCATTTGCCGCAAAGCTGCAAAACTTCTTGTTTCTGAAGAGCGCAAACGCGTTATCATCACAGAGAAAAACCTGGAGGAATTTTTAGGGAAACGCATCTATCGTTACGGGCAGGCAGAGCTGAAAGACCAAGTTGGCGTAGCAACCGGACTTGCCTATACGCCGTTTGGCGGTGATACGCTCTCGATTGAAGTATCTTTAGCTCCTGGAAAAGGCAAGCTTGTCTTAACCGGAAAACTAGGCGATGTGATGAAAGAATCAGCGCAAGCGGCATTTAGCTATATTCGCTCAAAAGCGAAAGACTTAAACATTGATGAGGATTTTCATGAAAAATACGATATTCACATTCATGTGCCTGAAGGAGCAGTGCCAAAAGACGGACCTTCTGCGGGAATCACGATTGCGACGGCATTAATTTCCGCCTTAACGGGCCGTCCTGTCAGCCGCTATGTTGGCATGACCGGTGAAATTACGCTGCGTGGACGCGTTCTTCCAATCGGTGGCCTAAAAGAAAAAACATTAAGCGCCCATCGCGCTGGCTTAAAGAAAGTCATTTTACCGAAAGAAAATGAAAAAGATTTGGACGATATTCCTGATATTGTGAAAAAAGATTTGCAATTTGTCCTTGTTTCACATTTGGATGAAGTATTAGAACATGCGTTGGTAGGGGAGAAACAATGAAAATAACAAGTGCAGAAATTGTCATCAGTGCAGTAAAGCCAGAACAATATCCTAATAATAACCTTCCTGAATTTGCTTTAGCGGGTCGTTCAAATGTCGGAAAGTCTTCGTTCATTAATAAAATGATTAATCGGAAAAACTTGGCAAGAACCTCTTCAAAACCGGGAAAAACGCAAACGTTAAATTTCTTTCTTATTAATGAATCCTTTTATTTTGTCGATGTACCTGGATATGGTTTTGCAAAAGTGTCCAAAAAGGAACGGGAAGCATGGGGAAAAATGATTGAAACCTATTTAACGACACGTGAGCAATTGCGCGCTGTCGTTCTTATCGTTGATTTGCGCCATGCACCAACAAAAGACGATGTGATGATGTATGAGTTTTTGAAGCATTATGAAATTCCAACGGTGATTATCGCGACAAAAGCGGATAAAATCCCTAGAGGAAAATGGCAAAAGCATGTGAAAGTTGTCCGCGAGACTTTAAACGTTGTTGAGGGCGACCCTATCATCATCTTTTCATCAGAAACAGGGCAAGGAAAAGATGAAGCTTGGGCAGTGCTGCAACAATTCATGTAAATAATAAAAAACACCAGTCTTGTACTTTAGGTGAGGCTGGTGTTTCTATTTTTACCGTATGGAAACGATAGTATATTTTACCTTTTTTTAATAAACAATAAATATGTACCAACAATGATTAATCCAACAGGCCAAAATTTCCATAAAACAGCAATTCCGCTTTCAACGAAGTTAAACCATTGATTGATGCGGTTATAAAAAAGCATGGCACATGAAAGAAGTAAAAAGAATAAGCCATAAACAAATCCAGATTTTGTTTTTTGTGCATGAAGTAACATACCAATTGCAATAATGAATAAAAATATTCCAATATCGTTTGGCCACACCTTCACATATTGCAGAAGATGAAAGTGGAGACCAAAACCAAACAAAATCGTTCCAGCAAAAATTTGTTGATATTCTTTGGCGTAATACGCCTGTCCAAGCAAAGCAAGCCCGACAATCATTAATAATGTTGGCCAACTTTGAAGACTGCGAAGGAAGGGAAATTGAAGCTGTTCACTGAGAAAATAAAGACCAAATCCAATTAAAATAATGCCAGAGAAAATTCCTTGTTTTTTCATGGAAGTCCCCCTCGTTCAAAATGCAATTGCCTTGATGAATAAACGCTTTTTTGTTAAGGTACACATTGTGGGAATTAGAAAAGCGGAGCCGAGCTAGACAATAAGAAAAGCGGAGGCGACCCGCCTAACCGCGATGGGCAAATGTTCTTCTCCCGAAGAGGTGCTTGTCACCTCAAGGGAGAAGGTTATTTGACCCCGAGCGGTTGGTCGCCGAGCTAGACATCACCCACACTGTCTTATAAAAGTTTACCATATGGGTTCAAATTGTGTTCACATTTTTTTCGTTAAAAAAGAAATAGACATGTTATAATAGAAAAAGACGACAAGGTACTCTTAGTTTTAGGGGGTATGGGAAAGTGCATATTGTTGTTGTCGGCGTAAACTATAAAACGGCCCCTGTAGAAATTCGTGAAAAATTGACGTTTAACCAAGCGGAACTAGCTGAAGCGATGAATGCATTAAAAGATCAAAAAGGCATTCTCGAAAACGTCATTGTTTCTACGTGCAACCGTACGGAAATTTACGCTGTTGTCGACCAGTTGCATACTGGGCGTTACTATATAAAATCGTTTTTAGCGGATTGGTTTCATCTTGATAAAGAAACGTTTACTCCATATTTGAAAATATATGAAGATGAAGCGGCGGTTGAGCATTTATTCCGCGTTGCCTGTGGACTTGATTCGATGATTTTAGGAGAAACGCAAATCTTGGGACAGGTTCGTTCAAGCTTTCTTCTTGCTCAGGAAGAAAATACAATTGGTACGATTTTTAAACAGTTGTTCAAGCAAGCGGTTACACTGGCCAAGCGAGCTCATTCGGAAACGGAAATCGGCTCGAATGCTGTTTCTGTCAGTTATGCAGCCGTTGAGTTAGCCAAAAAGATTTTTGGTGATTTAAAAGCAAAGCATGTGTTGATTTTAGGCGCCGGCAAAATGGGAGAATTAGCGGTGCAAAACCTTTACGGAAGCGGCGTACAAAAAGTGACCGTCATTAACCGGACATTTACAAAAGCAAAAGACTTGGCAGAACGTTTTTCCGGACAGGCAAAGCCGCTTTCTGAATTGCAATGTGCGCTTGTAGAGGCGGATATTTTAATCAGCTCTACCGGTGCGAAAGATTATGTTATTACAAAAGATATGATGATTGATGTTGAAAAAATGCGCAAAGGACGCCCGTTGTTCATCGTTGATATCGCGGTTCCCCGCGATTTAGATCCGGCCATTGCGGAGTTAGAAAGCGTCTTTTTATATGATATTGACGACTTACAAGGCATTGTTGAAGCGAATTTAGAGGAGCGGAAAAAAGCAGCAGAACAAATTGAATTGATGATTGAAGCAGAGATTGTTGAGTTTCGTCATTGGCTTAACACGCTTGGGGTTGTACCAGTTATTGCTGCTTTACGTGAAAAAGCGCTGGCGATTCAAGCGGAGACGATGCAAAGCATTGAACGAAAGCTTCCGCATTTATCAGAGCGCGATCGGAAAGTGTTAAATAAACATACAAAAAGCATTATCAATCAACTGTTGCGCGACCCGATTTTGCGCGCGAAAGAGCTGGCAGCAGAGCCAAACGCAGAAGAGGCACTTCATCTGTTTATGAAAATTTTTAACATTGAAGAGGCAGTACAAGCGCAAAAACAAAATGCCTATCGCATGAACGAGGATACAACAAGCAAACTATCGATCAAACCGTCTCTACAGTCTTAAGAGAGGAATTTAACGAATGTTAGAGATGAATATCACTAGATTGTATGAATTGTCGATTATTCTGTACGCCTTGTCTGTGTTGCTATATTTTATAGATTTCCTTGACAATAACCGGAAGGCCAACCGTGTCGCCTTCTGGTTGCTTTCTATTGTTTGGATTTTTCAAACCTTTTTTTTCGTTTTTCGAATTGTTGAAACAGGAAGATTTCCAGTTCTTTCGATTTTTGAAGGGCTCTATTTTTATGCGTGGGTGTTAATTACGTTGTCGCTTATCATCAACCGCTTGATGCGTATCGATTTTCTTATTTTTTTTACGAACGTATTAGGCTTTTTAGTGTTAGCTATTTGTACGTTCGCACCTGTGCATCATCAATCTTCAGCTGTTGCGGAACAACTTGTTTCAGAGCTTTTAATGATTCATATTACAATGGCGATTTTAGCATACGGAGCATTTTCTCTTTCATTTGTTTTTTCTTTGTTATATATCTTGCAATATAATTTGCTCAAACAGAAAAAATGGGGAAAAATGCTTCTCAGAATAGAAGATTTAGCTAAACTTGACCATATGTCCTATGTTTTAAATATTATCGGAATGCCTATGTTATTATTAGGACTTATCCTTGGTGTGATTTGGGCTTATATAAAAATCGAGCATTTTCATTGGTACGATGCAAAGGTATTAGGTTCTTTCGCCGTTCTTGGCATTTACAGCTTTTATTTTTACAAACGAATTGTTAAGGAAGTTCAAGGAAAAGAAATTGCTCTTTTGAATATTGGCTCATTTTTATTTTTATTAATCAACTTTTTCTTATTTGGAAGTTTATCGAGATTTCATTTTTGGTATTCATGATGGAGGAAAAAAATAATGCGGAGAATTATTGTTGGTTCGCGGCGAAGCAAGCTTGCCTTAACGCAAACAAATTGGGTGATTTCTAAACTGAAGGAACTAGGGGCTCCGTTCGAATTCGAAGTGAAGGAAATCGTCACAAAAGGAGACCAAATTTTAAACGTTACATTGTCAAAAGTAGGCGGAAAAGGGCTGTTTGTAAAAGAGATTGAGCAGGCGATGCTCGATCGAGAAATCGATATGGCTGTACATAGTATGAAAGACATGCCTGCCGTATTGCCGGAAGGTCTCATCATTGGCTGCGTCCCAGTGCGTGAGGACCACCGTGACGTCATTATTTCGAAAAATCATCTGCCTTTTTCCGAATTGCCAAGCGGAGCCATTGTCGGCACAAGCAGTTTAAGACGTTCTGCGCAATTGTTAGCAAAACGTCCGGATCTTGAAATTAAATGGATTCGCGGCAATATCGATACAAGGCTGGCGAAATTGCAAAATGAAGACTACGATGCGATTGTTCTTGCCGCAGCTGGTTTGGCGCGAATGGGATGGACGAACGAAGTCGTTACGGAGTATTTATCGCCAGAGTTTTGCGTGCCGGCGGTTGGACAAGGAGCACTTGCGATTGAATGCAGAGAAGATGATGCCGAATTATTAGAGTGGCTAAGGAAACTGAACGATGAACAGACGGAACGGGCCGTTACTGCCGAACGAGCATTTCTTCATCAAATGGAAGGCGGCTGTCAAGTGCCGATTGCCGGCTATGCGTATATCAACGAAAACGATGCGATTGTATTAACTGCTTTAGTCGCGTCTCCTGATGGCAAAGAGATATATAAGGAAATCGCCACAGGAACGAATCCGAAAGAACTTGGTGTAAAAGCGGCTGAGATGTTGGCGAAACAAGGAGCGAAAGCGTTAATTGATCGGGTCAAAGAGGAGTTAGAGCAGTAATGACTGAGCGTCCGCTTTCTGGCAAAACGGTGCTTGTAACAAGGGGGAAAGAACAAGCGAGAGAGTTCTCTGAGCTGCTTATGCAAACGGGAGCTTTTCCGCTTGAAATCCCGCTTATTTCTTTTTCCTTGCCCCAAAATATTGAATCGATTAAGCAAGTACTAAAAGAAGTCAATCGTTATGATTGGCTCATTTTTACAAGTAAAAATGGCGTCGATTTTTTCTTTCAGTTAATGGATGAAGCTGTTTTAAAAGAAGGGCTTCCAAAAATCGCTGTGGTTGGCAAAAAAACGGCACAAGCGTTGAAAAAGAAAGGGTTTCAACCGTCTGTTGTGCCGAAAGAGTTTGTCGCTGAAGGGCTCATTGAGGCGTTAAAGCCGCTTATTAAGCCAAAGGAGCGTGTATTATTAGTAAAAGGGAACTTAGCTCGCCCTGCCTTAAAACAGGCATTGGAAGAAATGGGGGCGAATATAACAGAGCTCGTTGTTTATGAAACAAAGCTGAATGAAAGCGGAAAAGCACAATTGATTGAACTCTTAATAAAGCAAAAAATCGATGTGATTACATTTACAAGCCCTTCAACCGTCAATAGCTTTATGCAAATGCTGGAAGGAATCGAATGGCGCCCGCTGTTTCAGCATTGTGTAATTGCCTGCATCGGTCCCATTACGAAACAAGCGGCTGAAGAAGCAGGAATACAAGTACATATTTGTCCAGAAAACTATACGATTGATGATATGATTAAAGCGATGATTGTTTATTTTTCTGATAGGGAGGAATAAAAATGAAAGAGCTGCAATTTCGCCGTCATCGCCGCTTGCGGCAAACGGCCAATTTACGTGCGATGGTGCGTGAGACACATCTTCACGTAGAAGATCTTATTTATCCAATTTTTGTTGTAGAAGGCGAACAAGTGAAACAAGAAGTAGCTTCCATGCCAGGAGTTTATCAGCTTTCTCTTGATTATTTACACGACGAAATCGCCGAAGTAGTAGAATTAGGCATTAAATCTGTCATCGTTTTCGGTGTGCCGAGAGAAAAAGATGAAGTGGGTTCGCAAGCCTATTGCGAGCATGGCATCGTGCAACAAGCGATTCGTCAAATTAAAGAAAACTATCCAGAGCTTGTCGTCATTGCGGATACATGTTTATGTGAATATACAAGCCATGGTCATTGCGGCGTCGTCGAAAATGAGCAAGTGTTAAACGATCCGTCCCTTGAATTGCTTGTGAAAACAGCTGTCAGCCAAGCGAAAGCAGGTGCGGACATTATTGCTCCTTCTAATATGATGGACGGTTTTGTCGCAGCGATTCGTCAAGGATTGGACGAAGCTGGATTCACACATATCCCAATTATGTCCTATGCCATCAAATATGCTTCCGCTTTTTATGGACCGTTCCGCGATGCAGCGAACAGTGCTCCGCAGTTTGGCGATCGCAAAACGTATCAAATGGACCCGGCGAACCGTCTTGAAGCTTTTCGTGAAGCGGAATCTGATGTGCGCGAAGGGGCAGACTTCTTAATGGTTAAACCAGCACTTGCTTATATGGATATTATTCGCGACATGAAAAACCATTTCCATCTTCCGCTTGTTGCTTACAATGTGAGCGGAGAGTATTCGATGATTAAGGCGGCGGCACAAAACGGCTGGATTGACGAAAAAGCCATTGTGTTGGAAATGTTAACAGGAATGAAACGGGCAGGAGCGGATCTAATTTTAACGTATTTTGCCAAAGATGTGGCTCGTTGGTTGAAGGAAAAATAAAGTGCAACTTCATCAGTGGAGGGGTTCTTCATCCCCCACTGATGTTAGTTGAACTTATCGCACTTCTAGCGTCCGTTATCTCCCACCTGTAGAGGTGGGAGTCTTACGGACGATTAGAACGGGATAAAAAGAACGAAGAACGTTATCGTGTCCGTGCTGGACAATAAGAAAAGTGCAAAAGGGGTAGAGAAGATGCGTAGCTACGAAAAATCCAAACAGGCGTATGCCGAAGCGGTGAAGCTTTTACCAGGCGGCGTTAATAGCCCTGTACGCGCATTTAAATCGGTGAAAATGGATCCGATTTTTATGGCGCGCGGAAAAGGTTCAAAAATTTACGATATCGATGGCAATGAATATATTGATTATGTACTGTCATGGGGACCGCTTATTCTTGGACATGCGAATGACCGCGTTGTCGAGGCTTTAAAAAAAGTAGCAGAAAATGGGACAAGTTTTGGAGCGCCGACGCTCATTGAAAATGAATTGGCAAAGCTGGTCATTGAGCGCGTTCCTTCGATTGAAATTGTCCGGATGGTGAACTCGGGAACAGAAGCGACAATGAGCGCCCTACGTTTAGCGCGCGGCTATACAGGACGCAATAAAATTTTAAAATTTGAAGGATGTTACCATGGACACGGAGACTCATTATTAATTAAAGCTGGTTCCGGTGTGGCGACGCTCGGTTTGCCGGATAGTCCTGGAGTACCAGAATCTGTAGCAAAAAATACGATTACGGTCCCTTACAATGACCTTGAAAGCGTAAAATATGCGTTCGAGCAATTCGGTGAAGATATTGCTGGTGTCATTGTTGAACCGGTAGCGGGCAACATGGGAGTGGTGCCGCCACAACCAGGCTTCTTAGAAGGATTGCGAGAAATTACGAAACAATATGGTGCGCTCCTTATTTTCGATGAAGTCATGACAGGCTTCCGTGTTGACTATCACTGCGCACAAGGATATTTTGGTATTGAACCGGACCTAACATGTCTTGGTAAAGTGATTGGCGGCGGTCTTCCTGTTGGCGCTTACGGCGGAAAGGCGGAAATTATGGAACGTATCGCACCAAGCGGACCAATTTATCAAGCGGGTACTCTTTCAGGAAACCCATTAGCGATGACAGCAGGATATGAAACATTAATTCAATTAACACCAGAAACATATGAGCAATTTAAGAAAAAAGCGGATCGCTTAGAAGAAGGTTTAAGAAGAGCGGCAGAAAAATATGACATTCCGCATACGATTAATCGCGCTGGTTCCATGATCGGTTTCTTCTTTACAAACGAAGAAGTCATTAACTATGAAAAAGCGAAAACATCTGATTTAGACATGTTTGCTGCTTACTATCGCGAAATGGCTGAACAAGGCATCTTCTTGCCACCGTCCCAATTCGAGGGCATGTTCTTATCGACAGAGCATACCGACGAAGATATCGAAAAAACGATTGAAGCAGCGGAAAAAGCGTTTGCGAAAATTAGAGGGTAATTAAAAGAATGTTGTGGCTGACTCATAAGTGGTTGAGTTTCTTCAGGAAGACCACCTTGAGTCAGCCTTATTTTTTATGGTTTTGTTCATATTCTTATTCGATTGTTCATAAGTTTGTAATGTCATAGAAAAGTTTTAGTGATAGTACGGAAGGAGGAAAAGCTGTTGGAACAATCATACTTGCGTTTTTCGATTGAGGAATCGGTCTGGTTTAAAAGGGGACAGGAAGTCTCTGAATTTATATCGATCTCTTTGAATCCGATTATTTCTGTCGAAGAATATGAACAGTATATTACGATTCGTGGAGTTTTAGAGTTAAGCGGAGAGTATCAAATGGTTGAGGAAGAGGAAGATAGAGAATATTCGGATGATTTAAGTGCCCATCGTCTAGTCCAAGAAGTAACAACGCGCGAAGACGGAGTTAGTGAGTTAATCCATCACTTTCCGGTTGATATTACCATTCCGAAAAATCGGATCCAAAGTTTAGATGATGTATATGTAACGATTGAATCATTTGATTACGATCTGGCAGAACAAGGACGGCTGTTGTTGACCGCAGACATTTCCATTAGTGGTATTTACTCTTCTCAGCCAAGCGTGCCTAATGAAGAAAACAGCGATGAACTTGGAGCTGTACAACGAAGTGAAGAGTACGAAGAAACAATAGAAGAATACGAAGAAAAACAAGAAGAAACAGAAGACCTGTTTGACCCTTTTGAAGTGATAGCACGTAAGGAAGCATATCAGGAAAATGTCGAAGAGGTTGATGAAGAATTTGAAGAAAATCTTGAAGAAAAGCTTGATCAAGCTCCAGAGGCTGCACCAATGCATATCGAATTGAAAGGCCGGAAAGAAGAAGTTTTTGAAACGGAAGCAAATGAGGAAGTAAGTAATAAAGAGCAAACGGAGATGTCCCAAGCAGAAAAGAAAGTGTCAAAGCGAAATGAAAATGCCCTTTATTTAACAAAAATTTTCGCCAAAGAAGAGCACCAAGATTTTTCAAGATTAAAAATTTGTATCGTTCAACAAGGAGATTCGTTGGACAAGATTGCTAACCGATATGATGTGTCTATACAACAATTGCTCAGAGTCAATAAACTCGAACAGGAGTCAGGCATCTATGAAGGGCAGCTTTTATATATACCCGTATCAGCGGCAAGCAAAACATAAGCGAAACAATGATTGCGGCTGACCTAAAAGCAAAGTGTCAGGTCCCACAACACATCACGTTGGAGCAATGAACGATATATTGTGAAATGCGTGTGAGGTCAGACATTTATGGGTGAGCCTCTTCTTTTTATGATGAGGGGAGTGTCCTGATTGCAACATCGACTCCTTGAGCTGTATCGACCTATTTTGCAGCAGTATCGTTTACAAGCCGATTATATTGAAGACTATGGAAAAACGAAAAAAATTTATACACAAGCAGGTGTTTTTGCATTAAAAGAATTGTCTATTCCTCATCAATTACAGACTATCCAAGATGCTTATCGGTTTTTTGCGAAAAAAGCAATCCCTCTTTTTCTAGCATATAACGGCAATCCATTTGTTTCTTACAGAAGGCGGTACTATTATTTAATGCCTTGGATTTCCGATGAAGCGAAAGAGGAAAGAAATGAGCGCCATTTGCAATTGTTTCGCGACCTTGCGCAAATTCATCAGAAATCATTAAAAGAGATCGAAATCAAGGAAGAAGAATTAACAAATTATTATAACTCCATTAAAGAGCGCCAGGAAAAGCAAAGGGAATTTTTACAATCGTATCTCGAAACGTGTGAAAATGAATGGTACATGTCACCATTTCAGTTGCAGTTCTGTACTTATTTTCATGAAACGATGCAAGCGTATTGGTTTGCGCAAACTCAGCTTGAGAAATGGTATGAAAAAATGAAGGAAACAAAGAAGTGGCGTGTTGCTGTTGTTCATGGAAACGCTTCTTTATCTCATTATGTATATGACGAAAAAGGAAATGGTTATTTTTTGAGTTTGGAACGCTCTCACGTTGCGCCGCCGCTTTCGGATCTTCTTAGCTTTTTTCAAAAATATTTACGGACGTATCCGGTTATGTGTGATGAATGCGTCAATTGGTTTGTTGAATATCAACAATCTTTTCCTATTCGTGAAGAGGAAATCGCTCTATTTTTAAGCTATTTAGCCCAGCCGGAAATGATTTATAGGATGGTTCAGCAGTATGTGAATAGATCAAAAAAATTGGATGAACGCCGGCAAGTTTCGCAATTGCAAAAGGCATACTGGTTAATGAAAAACAGTGAATATTTCATTATGCGCCTTACTGAAATCGAAGAGAACAAGAAAGCACAAGAAGAATCCCATGCATCGTCATAGCGGCATGGGATTTCTCTATATCCATTCCAAATATAAGGCAAAGGCAAGTAAAACGAAAATGGCCAGCAAAACGACATCAAACGTCGTCGGCAGAAAAATCGTGCGTATGGCTTGAAAAATTGTGAGGGGAATAATGATTTGCGCGCAAACGGCGCGAACTTGCCGAAGCCAAGGCGGCCATGAATATGGATTGTACTTTCTTTTCACTTTTTTTCCCTCCTAAACATAGTAGGGTACTACTATTACTTTATGAAAAAATAAAAATAAGGTGATTTTTTTGTAACAAAAATGATGGGATTAGAATAAAAAATAAAAACTTGGCAAAGATTATTGACGATATAAATATTTTTTCGGTAGTATATTGACAGATACATGGAAAAAGCGAAGACAGGGAAGAGTACAGCGAATAACGCCTTCAGAGAGAGAAATCATTAGCTGCGAGATTTCTTAGGATTGTTATCGCTGGAAGGTCGCCCTTGAGCTGCTTCTTTGAACGGTAATGGACTTAGTAGGAGAAGCCGGTTGCAGCCGTTATTGGATGAAGTGCTTAAGCAATAGGGAGTCGTATACCCTTTTGCTTAGGAAAAAAGGTGGTACCGCGAAAGTTCACTCCTTTCGTCCTTTTTGGATGAAAGGAGTTTTTTATTTTTACGATAGGAGGGAAAACAACATGGAGACAAAAGAGATTACAATGTCGACGAAGTACGACCATAAAGCGGTCGAAACAAACCGCTATCAATGGTGGCTGGAAGGAAAATTTTTTGAAGCAACAGGCGACAGCGACAAACAGCCGTTTACAATCGTCATTCCACCGCCAAACGTAACAGGAAAATTGCACTTAGGACACGCGTGGGATACAACGCTACAAGATATTATTACGCGTATGAAACGTATGCAAGGCTATGATGTATTATGGCTTCCAGGCATGGACCATGCCGGCATTGCGACGCAGGCAAAAGTAGAAGAAAAGCTCCGTAATCAAGGGCTTTCCCGTTACGATTTAGGCCGTGAAAAATTTGTGGAAGAAACATGGAAATGGAAAGAAGAATATGCAGGCCACATTCGCGAGCAATGGGCAAAACTAGGTCTTGGCTTAGACTTTACGCGCGAACGCTTCACATTAGACGAAGGCCTGTCAAAAGCAGTTCGTGAAGTATTCGTGTCGCTTTACAAAAAAGGTCTTATTTACCGCGGCGAATACATTATTAACTGGGACCCGGTAACGAAAACAGCGCTGTCTGATATTGAGGTTATTTACAAAGATGTTCAAGGTGCGCTTTATCATATGCGCTATCCGCTCGCTGATGGTTCTGGCTACATTGAAGTAGCAACGACGCGTCCGGAAACGATGCTTGGCGATACAGCGGTAGCGGTTCACCCAGAAGATGAGCGCTATAAACATTTAATTGGTAAAACGGTCATTTTACCGATTACCGGCCGTGAAATTCCAATCATCGCTGACGAGTATGTCGATATGGAATTCGGTTCTGGGGCGGTGAAAATTACGCCGGCTCACGACCCGAACGACTTTGAAATCGGTAACCGCCATAACTTGCCGCGCATTCTTGTGATGAACGAAGACGGTACAATGAACGAAAATGCGATGCAATACCAAGGCTTAGACCGTTTTGAGTGCCGTAAGCAAATTGTCAAAGATTTACAAGAACAAGGTGTTCTTTTCAAAATTGAAGAACACGTCCATTCTGTTGGTCATAGCGAACGCAGCGGGGCGGTTGTTGAACCATATCTTTCAACGCAATGGTTCGTGAAAATGAAACCGTTAGCGGAAGCGGCAATCAAGCTGCAAAAAACAGAAGGAAAAATCAACTTTGTGCCAGAGCGGTTTGAGAAAACGTATCTACACTGGCTTGAAAACATTCGCGACTGGTGCATCTCACGTCAACTATGGTGGGGCCATCGCATCCCGGCTTGGTATCATAAAGAAACAGGCGAGATCTATGTCGATCATGAACCGCCAGCAGACATCGAAAATTGGGAGCAAGACCCAGATGTATTAGATACTTGGTTCAGCTCCGCATTATGGCCGTTCTCAACAATGGGCTGGCCTGACAAAGAGTCTGACGACTACAAACGTTACTATCCGACAGATGTCTTAGTAACAGGATATGACATCATCTTCTTCTGGGTATCACGCATGATTTTCCAAGGTCTTGAATTTACAGGAACCCGCCCATTTAAAGATGTATTAATCCACGGATTAGTACGCGATGCACAAGGTCGGAAAATGAGTAAATCGCTTGGCAATGGTGTCGATCCGATGGATGTCATCGATCAATACGGAGCAGACTCACTTCGCTACTTCTTGGCAACAGGAAGCTCACCTGGTCAAGATTTGCGCTTCAGCACAGAAAAAGTAGAAGCGACATGGAACTTTGCGAACAAAATTTGGAACGCTTCCCGTTTTGCGCTTATGAACATGGGCGGCCTAACATATGAAGAAATTGATTTAACAGGCGAAAAATCGGTTGCGGATAAATGGATTTTAACGCGCCTTAATGAAACGATTGAAACGGTAACAAAGCTGGCTGAAAAGTATGAGTTTGGCGAAGTCGGCCGCGTGCTTTACAACTTCATTTGGGACGATTTATGCGACTGGTATATTGAAATGGCGAAATTGCCGTTATACGGTGATGACGAAGCAGCGAAGAAAACAACTCGTTCTGTTCTTGCGTATGTGCTTGACAATACAATGCGTCTATTACATCCATTTATGCCGTTCATTACCGAGGAAATTTGGCAGCACTTACCACATGAAGGTGAGTCAATTACAGTCGCAAAATGGCCAGAAGTTCGTCCGGAATTAACGGACAAAGAGGCAGCAGAAGAAATGCGTCTGCTTGTGGACATCATTCGCTCTGTCCGTAACATTCGTGCGGAAGTAAATACGCCGTTAAGCAAGCCGATTAAGCTGCACATTAAAGCAAAAGACGCTAACATTCAAGCGACGCTTGAAAAGAACCGCGCTTATATTGAGCGCTTCTGCAACCCAAGCGAGCTTATCATCGGAACCGATATTGCAACAACAGAAAAAGCGATGACAGCTGTTGTTACTGGCGCAGAGCTTAGCTTGCCGCTTGAAGGGCTGATCAATATTGAAGAGGAAATTAAGCGCCTTGAAAAAGAGTTGGAAAAACTCGATAAAGAAGTCGAACGCGTTCAGAAAAAATTAAGCAATGAAGGCTTCATCAGCAAAGCTCCAGCTCATGTCGTTGAAGAAGAACGCAAAAAAGAAAAAGATTACATCGAAAAACGTGATGCCGTTCGCGCTCGTATTGCTGAATTAAAAGGATAGACAATCACTTCATAAGTCATTTATGATGAAGACGAATCCATTTTGTTTGGGTTCGTCTTCATTTCTTTTATAGGCAAGGAAACATTTTTTATTTTATATAGACAATAAAGAGGAGGAGACCTTACATGATTCGTACATACGATGAAGCAGTCAAATGGATTCACGGTCGTTTATCTTTTGGCATTAAGCCGGGATTGAAACGAATGGAATGGCTCATGGAGCGTCTTGGGTATCCACACCGCCGCATAAAAGCCATTCACGTTGCCGGGACGAACGGAAAAGGCTCAACGGTTTGTTATTTGCGTCACATTTTACAAGAAGCAGGCTATTTCGTTGGTACATTTACATCGCCATATGTCGAACAATTTAATGAACGAATCAGCGTAAACGGAACGCCAATTAGCGATGAAGAAATTGTTGAGCTAGTCAACATCATTAAGCCGCTCGTGGAAGAAGTGGAACAAACAGAGTTAGGGGCGCCGACTGAATTTGAAGTGATTACAGCGATGGCGATGTACTATTTCGGAAAAATGAACATTCAAGATGTTGTTATTTTTGAAGCAGGTCTTGGCGGACGCTTTGATTCAACTAATATTATTTATCCATTGATTTCAATCATTACGAACATCGGTTTTGATCATACACATATATTAGGGGACACTTTAGAGAAAATTGCTTTTGAAAAAGCAGGAATCATTAAAGCGGGAGTGCCTGTTATTACCGCAGCAGAGCAGGAAGAAGCGCTGCAAGTTATTTTTGAAAAAGCGAAAGCCGTAAAAGCGAAACCATATGTGTTAGGGAAAGACTTTGTCATTAATGATCATGAATCAGTGAAAGACGGTGAACGTTTCTCGCTTCATACGTTATTTTCGAAATATGAAAATTTGACGATTTCCATGCTTGGGTTTCATCAAGTGAAAAATGCTGCACTCGCTGTAATGACGGTGGATTATTTAAAAACGTATTATTCATTTATCATCGAAGAAGAGGCGTTAAGAAGCGGACTTGAAAAAGCAAAATGGATCGGCCGGTTTGAAAAAGTTTGTGACAAGCCAACGGTTATTATTGACGGGGCGCATAATGAGGAAGGAATCGATAGCTTAGTTGCGACGCTAAAAACCCATTATCATGGCAGAAACATTCATATTTTATTTAGCTGTTTAAAAGATAAGCATGCTCAAGAAATGATTAGAAAATTAGAGGAAGTAGCGTCAACCATTACGTTTACAAGCTTTGATTTTCCACGAGCATATTCAGGAGAAGAACTATGGACAATAAGTGAACATCACAAGAAAAAATATAATGAAAATTACAAAGAAGCATTGGAGCAGACAAAGGAAGACGCAGGAAAAGATGATGGTGTAGTAGTGATCACAGGTTCGTTGTACTTTATTAGTGAAGTGAGAAAATCTCTTCTATGAACTAAAAAGTGGCTGACCCTTAAGTGTCTGACCTCACGCACAATCCATCATAATATAGCGTTTTTATCCAGCGTTATGTACTATATATGATGGTTGTCGGGTCTGACACTTGTTTAAGGATCAGTCCCTTTCATATCAATCGTACTGAATATTTGTCAGCTTTGCAGTCCAGTTTCCCCTATTTAACGAGTAAGTACCACAATAAGTATTGACATGATATTCACCATTTTCATTTTTACCAAAGATAATAGTTATATTATTTTGCTTATGTTTATTTTCATCTTCGCTTCTATCTTCGTCTCTATCTTTGTCTCTATCTTTGTCTCTATCTTTGTCCCTATCTTCGTTCTTATCTTTGTCCTTATCTTTATATTCCTCTTCATCTTCGTCATCATTAGGTATCATTACTTCGTAAGCATAAATCGTTGCTTTGTTGTTACCTTGACCTTTATCCATCGAATTAAATGTTAATCCTCCGTATACACAAAGTTGATTGTTATTACCTGTAAACTTAAGGTCATCAAGGTCATCAATAACAATGTCACTTAGAATATAAACAGTTGCTCCATTGTGAATTCTTAATTCATTTTTCTCTAAATAGCTATTTAAATCATCTTGGTTAAGAAAATAACAATTTGTTTCTATTTTTCCGTTATTCTTATTTGCTACATTGCTGCAACTTTCTACTTTTACTTCTTGATTGTCATGAGAGATAACAATGGTAGCTCCTGAACCTTCTGCCTTACTTAATTGTAACGTTGAGCGAATGGTTTCTTTTTTACTTGTTGGATCTTCACAATTTCCAACACAACCGTAAAAAGTAACTTGTGCAGAAAGGTTATCTTTGTTGATGAGTAAGGAATCTAATGCGATTTTAAATTGTTTCGTTTCAGATGAGGATGATGTAACGGTAATCGTTTTATTATTAAGTTCGTTGACTTTTTCAGCTATATCTTTTGCATTGATATAATTAGCGACAATCTCATTCACTTTTTCTTGAAAATATGTGAGTCCCATCTCTGCTAAGTCCGTCGCCTGCATGTCTTGTTCACTTAGTTGAATTTGTTTATTCGTATTTAATGCCATTCCAATGAGCACAAAGGAAGCGGTCACAATAAGCGTAGCAATTAATAGTGTTGTAATTAATGTATATCCGTTTTGATTTTTCATGTTCATCACCTAATCGATTATTCCAAGCGTTGTAATTTTGTTTGGACTTCAAATTCCCTTTCTTGCTGGTCGATAAGTTTAAATTTAATCATTACAGGGTTTTCGATAGAAAGATTCTTAGACTGAATAGATTTATTATAATCTGAAGAGTTATAAGAAAATAAAATTTGATATCCTTTCGTATTAAATGGCTGACCATTAATCGACAACGTTTTATTTGTTGGGTTATAGTCGATGACACAGTCTTCGTTTCGTTTATGGAGGTTCGAAATCGTTTCGATTAAAAGGTTTGCTTCTTGTCGTAAGTTAATATGCTCTGTTGATGATTGATACGCCTTCATTGAGTTAATTAAGCCGCTTGTCACGACTGTACCGACAATGGCTAATAAAGCAAGGACAGCTAATAATTCTATTAACGTTAATCCGCGTTGAGACTTAAGAATTTTTTTCATAATCATTCACTCGTTTCACTTAATTTCATATATCCATACGTTTCCGCTGATATGTTTTGCTGTAACGATGTGACCTTTACTGTCACTTGAACGAGCGGATCATCATATGTGTCGAATGATAAAGTAATTTCAAACCGTCCATTAGTTAGATCATCTACATTAGAAGATTGTAACAAAGAATTAATGATTTCTTTATGGTTTGGATTCGTGCTTGATAATGGAGATGGAGTTGATTTATTAAGTGCTTGCCCCTGCAATTCATTCATCACTTGTCGCGCAATATTGACAGCTTGTAATTTGGCTTCATTTTTATTCGAAAATATCATCGATTGACCGAAAAATTGAAAGAAGCTCAGCAAAATAATACCTAAAATGGTAATCGATAATAATATTTCTAACAGAGTAAAGCCACACTCGTTTTGCATTTGTTTATTCTTCATTTTTCTCACCATGTCCTTCAGTTTCTGAACAGCAATGTTGGCAAACTTTACAGACTCTTAGGCTTGCCGTTTTTCCCTTCTTTTAAATTATGTGGCTTTATTATACAATATGGAAGAGTAAAGAAATGTAAGTTTTACGTAGAAATTTTGTAGAATTCATAACACTTTTCATATAAATGGGGTGACACGTTGAATGCATTTTTATTTTTAATTATTGCGTTCATCATTTTTGTTCCCATCTTGTTTTTCTTGCCGCTTGGTTTTCAGCGTAGTGGACAGTATCTTATTGTGTTCAGTTCTTTTATATTTGCTTTATTAGGTCTGTTTATGATGACCATGTTTCCGTTATGGAAGGTAGTTTTATTGCTGGTATTGTTAATATTATCAAGTCTGTACCTAGTTGATCGAAAAATGGGTCATCTTATATATGAAACAGAGGACGGCTTTGTAGACGAGAATCGTTTCTCATCCTTAGAAAATATCGTGGGAAGAAATCAAGATAATAATATTTTTCAGACATCTGATACAGAAACACTTCTAGAAGAAGGAGAAAAACAATCTATATTTGGAGAGAAAACAATAAAAGAAAGCGATTTTATTAGTTATATAGATGAAAAAGATGAAAAAAATGATAATGAAACGATTGAACAGTTTTCCGTCGTTCAAATCGAAACTGAGAGTAATAACAACGAACAAACGATTCAATTTACAGAACAAGAAAGTGATGATGATGTTGAAGAGGATGTTAGTTTTCTTGAAAGACGCATCCAATTATTAGATAGTGGAGAGACGATTTCAGAATATGAACGAAAAACTCATGGACTGAGTGGTGACGAAACCGATATGTTATTAGAAATAGAGCAAATAGATTTGTCTCATTTTATAGAAGAAGATGGAGAAAACTTGTCAAATATAAATGATGATTTTATTGAGGAAATTTATTTAGCTCCATTAGACGAGGGGACTGAAGCAAAAGAGGAAGAGCTCCCAGTTTTATTTGATGATGTCATTCCTGAATTACAATTTGAAGATATTGAAGGTCAAGTATTAAAGGAACGGAACCTTGAAGATGAACCATCTAAACATTGTCAGTAAGCATTCATAATCACTATATGTTGAAGTGAAATATGGAATTGTTTACATTAATTAGTATGCATAGAAAGGAGGCATGGAAGGTGAGAAATACGGATTTTATTAAGTTAGCTGTCGTGGTTCTTTTAAGTACAGCGTTTTTAATCAGTTTCTCACAAATCGGTGCCTTCGCATATGAAACGGTTCTTTTTAAAGAATTTCGTTTTTCCAAAGGAACATCGATAGGAAATGTGGATGTGTCGAATTTATCGGAGAAAGATACAGAACAATTACTCCTTAAGCGGGTAAATCAATGGATGGCTTCACAATCTACGAAAATAATATTTAGTGAACACATTGTGCATGTACCAAGTGATTTATTCCGGTTTCAAATAAAGCAAAGTATTGAGCAGGCTGCAGATGGACAAGCATCACAGCTTTTCATTGAATTAGACAAAGAACAACTCCTGTCCTTATTGAACACAATAATAGATGAAAAATGGCTGAAGTTGTTAGACATTGAACGACTTTCAGCAGACCTTATTTACTACGCTTCTTCATTACACACAAAACCACAAACAATTAACCTTATTAATTATTTAAGTGAGGAGGCCAAATCACAGTTTGCTAAGCAAATAATTAGTGAGGTTAAAGTGGAAAAAGGAGTAGAAGAACATCGTGATTTACTGCATTGGCTTTCTTCTCACCCGACAATTGAAATAAAAGGTAATAGCTATTTTTCCCTTTTAGATTATGTAAAAGCGAAGAAAAATAATTTATCTGCTGAAAATGCAAGTTTTTTAGCTTCCATTATTTATAAAGCGGTTTTACCTACTAACTTTGAAATTGTCGAACGGCATATTAGCCGAGAACTTCCGACTAACGTTGAACCCGGTTTTGAGGCGAAAGTTGACTTAAAACAGAAGGACTTTATTTTTCATAATCCTAATTTCATTGACTACACTTTAAAGTTTATTGTTTCAGAGAATGGGCTTACTGCTCGTTTAGAAGGTATACCATTTATTAACAAGTATGTTATAGAAAGTGATGATATAGAGTACTTTGAACCGAAGACCATTGTTCATTACAGTACCGATGTAAGTATTGGAGAAAAACGGATCAAACAAGAAGGAAAGCAGGGCTTGCTAATCAGGGTTAAGCGAAAGATTTATAATTCAAATGACCATTTGCTTGAAACAAAGCTTATTTCTGAAGATTTTTATTTACCAATTCATAAAATCGAAGTTCATCCTTTAATCCAAGAAAGGATTGAGCATGAAGAGGAAGAACCGACTTCTGCTGAGGAGCAACCGATATCTTCAGAGAATCGTAATGAACTGCCGAATAATCACGAAGAGGGTAGTGAAACTATAGATTCTCATGAGGACGAAATGATTGATGAACAAACCGAAGTGTACGAAAAGTAGGGATTAGTATGAGTCAAAAACAAGAGCGAAAACGATTAGGCGATTTATTAGTTGAAGCGGGCTTGATTACTGAAGAACAACTTCAAGAAACATTGAAGGAGAAATCTCCAGGTCAAAAGCTTGGGGATGCATTAGTACAGCGCGGGTATATTACGGAACAAAAGCTAATCGAAGCCTTAGAGTTTCAATTAGGGATACCGCACGTTAGTTTGTACCGTTATCCGATTGATGTGAAATTAACTAAGCTTGTTCCTCAAGAGTTTGCCAAAAGAAAAATGTTAATGCCTTTAAAGCAGGAAGGAGATCGACTGCTTGTTGCGATGGCTGATCCGATGGACTTTTTAGCTATTGATGATTTGCGTCTATCCACAGGTTTTCATATTGAAACGGCTATCGCTTCCAAGGACGATATTTTGCGGGCTATTAATAAATATTACAACCTTGATGTTTCAATTGATGAATATTTTGATACAAGCCAACCTCAACCTGCGGAGGAAATACGACCTGCGAAAGAAGATTCTCCTATTGTTCGCCTTGTTAACCAAATAATTCAATCGGCTGTCGAGCAAAAGGCAAGTGACATTCATATTGATCCACAAGAAACAAAAGTGCTTATTCGTTATCGAGTTGACGGTGTCTTACGGACAGAAAGGGCATTGCCAAAAAGTATGCAAAGCGTTTTAACATCGCGAATCAAAATTTTAGCTAACCTTGATATTACGGAATATCGTGTTCCACAAGATGGTCGTTTTAAGGTTCATTTACAATTTCACCCTGTGGATTTACGTGTATCAACGTTACCGACCATATTTGGTGAGAAAATTGTGATGCGTATTCTCGATTTAGGAAGTGCCTTAAACGATTTAAGAAAGCTAGGCTTTCATAAGCTGAATTACGAACGTTTTATCCAACTAATCGAGCGGCCGAATGGGATTGTATTAATTACGGGGCCGACTGGTTCTGGGAAATCTTCAACTTTGTACGCTGCGTTAAATCATTTAAATCGAGAAGAGGTAAATATTATTACGATTGAAGATCCTGTCGAATATCAAATCGAAGGAATCAACCAAATTCAAGTGAATCAGAATGTAGGTTTGACTTTTGCTAAAGGATTGCGTTCGATTTTACGACAAGATCCAAACATTATTATGATAGGGGAGATTCGTGATAAAGAGACAGCGGAGGTGGCCATTCGTGCCGCTTTAACTGGACACCTTGTTTTGAGTACATTGCATACAAACGATTCCATCAGTACGATTACTCGTTTAATTGATATGGGAATCGAACCTTTTCTTGTCGCATCAGCATTAAATGGAGTTGTGGCACAGCGTTTAGTCAGACGTGTTTGTCTAGATTGCCGGCAAGAGCAGCCAGCAACGAAATGGGAGATTGATATTTTTGCAAAGCGTGGGCTAAAAATTGACAAAGTTGTTCGTGGGAAAGGTTGCCCAGTGTGCAATATGACGGGCTATAAAGGACGAGTGGCGATCCAAGAGCTTATGATGATGACCGATGAGATGAGGCATGTGATTTATAACAGAGAGCCATTATCGAAGTTGAAGGAATTAGCAATTCGCAACCGAATGCTTTTTTTAATGGATGATGGACTTTTAAAAGTAAAACAAGGCTTGACGACGACAGAAGAAGTGTTGCGTGTCGTCACACTGAGTTAGGGTGATGGTAATGAAGCAACGTTTTGAGCATCTTTTACGGGCAGCATATGAGTTAAAAGCATCTGATTTGCATTTGACAGTTGGTGTTCCGCCAATTATGAGAATTAATGGCGAGCTAAAAAAATATGGGCAAGAAATATTGCGCCCTGAAGATACGGAAGCGATGGCCAAAGTAGCGATTTCTGAAAAACTTTGGCCACAGTTTCAAGAAAAAGGGGAAATAGATTTCTCTTACGGGATTCCAGGGGTTTCCCGTTTTCGAGTCAATACGTATATGCAACGGTCATGCATTTCAATGGCGATTCGTGTCATTCCAACAAAAATTCCAACAATTGATGAGTTGCGCTTGCCTGAGGTTTTGAAGAAAATAGTTACAAAGCCACAAGGGCTTGTCCTTGTCACGGGACCAACAGGAAGCGGAAAGTCAACAACGCTTGCTGCGATGATTGATTATATGAATAAAACAATGAAAAAACATATTATTACGCTTGAAGACCCGATTGAATATTTGCATAAACATGGAAACTGCATCATTGACCAGCGCGAAATCGGATTTGACACAAATAATTTCGCGAACGGTTTGCGTGCAGCACTCCGCCAAGACCCTGATGTCATTTTAGTCGGAGAGATGCGCGATTTAGAAACGATTCACACAGCGATTACGGCTGCGGAAACAGGGCACCTTGTGTTCGGAACTTTGCATACATCGAGCGCACCTGATACGATTAACCGAATGATTGATGTTTTTCCGCCTGAACAACAACAACAAATTCGGATTCAGCTCGCTTCTGTACTTGTGGCTGTTATTTCTCAGCGTCTGTTTCCTATGGCGAATAAACAAGGACGCATTGCTGCAACGGAAATTTTAATTAACAATTCAGCAGTCGCTAACTTAATTCGAAATGAAAAAATTCATCAAATTGTTAGTGTGATGCAAACGAGTAAAGCACTCGGAATGCATACATTAGAGAGCAATATTAAAGAACTAGTGCAAGCGGGAATGATTGATAGAGATATAGTAGAACCTTATTTACAGGAGAGAGGCGAATAAATGCCACAGTTTCATTATCAAGGACGTGACAGGAACGGAAATAAGCGAACAGGGACGTTATATGCCGAATCTAGACACGAAGCGTTAAAGAAGTTGCGTCAACAGAATATTAATGTATTTGATTTGCCGGAAGTTCCAAACTCATGGTTGACAAAAGAAATTACGTTCGGACAGCGGGTTAAATATCAAGATTTCGTTGTTTTTTTACGGCAATTTTCTACATTGTTAAAAGCAGGAGTGTCAGTTGTTGATTCGATTAACATTTTAGCCAAGCAGACGGAAAGTAAAACATTAAAAAAAGTGCTTGTAGATATCGAGGAGGATTTACGCTCAGGTAATCCGCTATCGACTGCTGCGGAAAGGCATAAGAGAGTTTTTTCCCCGATGTTTATTAATATGGTAAAAGCAGGGGAAACAGGCGGTAATATGGACGAAACGCTTGAACGATTAGCTAATTACTTTGAAAAACAATACCGTACCCGCCAAAAAGTGGTTTCTGCATTAGCTTATCCTGCGTTTATCGGCTTTGCGACGCTTGCTATCGTTATCTTTTTATTAACATTCGTTGTACCGACATTTGTTGATATGTTTATCGATTTTGGAGCAGAGTTACCGCCCATCACAAAGTTTGTTTTAAGCGCAAGTGAATTTATGAAAATATATTGGTGGGTGGTGTTTCTCAGCATTACTGGGATTGTTTTATTGTTAGCCATGTTGAAAAAACAAAAAAGGGGGAAATATTTCCTAGATTATATCGTGTTAAAAATGCCTATATTCGGAAATCTAATTCAAAAAGCGGAAATTGCAAGAATGACAAGAACGTTAAGTTCATTGTTTTCAAGTTCTGTTCCGATTTTAAACGCGCTTCGTATTGTTGAAAATGTTGTGGAAAATGAAGTGATTGCTAGAGTGCTCTCAGATGCACATGATTCTTTAGAAGGAGGAAACTCACTAGCCGAACCGTTCCAAAAACATTGGGCTTTTCCTCTTGTTGTTTCACAAATGATTGCCATTGGTGAAACGACAGGAGCGCTTGATTCAATGCTAAGTAAAGTTGCTGATTTTTATGAAGCAGAAGTGGAAGCTGCAACGGAACGATTAAAAGCCTTAATTGAACCGGTTATGATTGTCCTTTTAGCAGGAGTTGTCGGGACAATTGTTACCGCTATATTAGTACCAATGTATGAAATTTTTAACCATATTGAAACACAATAGATGTTTAAAAAATCTAAAAAATATAGTAATCTAGTACTATGATGTAATAAATTTGAAGCTAAGGAGAGATGCTATGCTTAAGCGTCTAATTAAAAATGAGAAAGGATTAACGTTAATTGAACTGTTGGCGGTTGTCGTGATTTTGGGGATTATTTCTGCGATTGCGGTGCCGAGTATTGGAGGACTAATTGATAATTCTAAGAAAGATGCACATGTTGCTAACGCACAACAAATGATTAATGCAGCGAAAATTTATGTTGCTGGAAATGCTAAAAAGCTATCGTCAGGAGACAATGATTTACTTTTAAAAGATATGTATAAAGAAGGTCTCTTAGATCCAATGAAAGATCCAGATACAGGTGTAGTTAATCGTTTAGACAGTAATGGAAATCCAGAGACAGGAAATGGATACAATTTATCTAGTAGTAAAGTAGTTATTACTAAACAGGGTAACAATTTTACATATAAGGTTCTTCTCATCGGTCATGAAAAGAAAGTTGCTAGAGCAAACGATACGCCAGTACCAGAAGAAGATTTAGAACGTGGTGTTGTAAAGTAAAAATATTGAATTAATTAGAAATTTATGGGGTAGGATACTGTAAACTATGGAACGTGAATACTTATTCCTCGTATATGTAGGTATTATAGGTCTATTACTTGGCTCCTTCTTCAACGTCGTTGGGTTGCGCATTCCAAAAGGTGAATCAATTATCAAGCCGCGTTCGCATTGTCCAAGCTGTAAGCATGCGCTTACAGCTTGGGAATTGATTCCTGTTGTCTCTTATGTGATTCAGAGAGGAAAGTGCCGCGGGTGTGGTGTGAAAATTTCACCTGTTTATCCGTTAATTGAGCTCATCACTGCGATTCTTTTTACGATTTCACCATTTTTGGTGGGATGGTCAAAGGAATTGGTTATTAGCTGGACGCTGATTTCTTTGCTTGTCATTATTGTTGTTTCTGACATTCATTATATGATTATTCCTGATAAAGTACTGCTGTTTTTCGCAGTCCTTTTTATTATCGAAAGAATTTTTGTTTCGCTCACTCCTTGGTGGGATTCGCTTATCGGTGCTATTGTTGGTTTTTTGCTACTTCTATTGATTGCTGTTGTCAGCAAAGGCGGCATGGGTGGCGGTGATATTAAACTATTTGCCTTGCTTGGTTTCGTGTTTGGTTGGAAAATGATATTGCTTGTGTTCTTTTTTTCTACCTTTTACGGTACGATATTTGGTTTAATCGGAATGGTATTAGGAAAAGTACACCGAGGCAAGCCGATGCCTTTTGGTCCTTATATTGCGCTCGGTACACTTACTGTTTATTTTTTTGGACAAACTATCGTCAATACTTATATAGAACTTATTTTGTCCAGAGTGTAAGGAGATTAAAAAATGCCATTGAAAGTGTTGCAGGCCAGACGTAAGATTGCTAATTTGATTTTAAAGGATCATGTCATTCGCTATATTGAACTAAAAAGTCGTCACCCACTATCTATTGCTAAATATGGTGAAAAATTTTTGCCAGAGGGAATCATAAGTGACGGTAAAATTGTTTCAAGAGAGATGTTAGAGGCTATCTTGGAGCAATGTATTCAGTCATGGAAAATTCGAAAGCGCCGTATCCGCTTTATTGTTCCTGACTCTTACATTGCCATTCGCAAGTTATCTGTTCCGTCTGTATTAAAAGCAGAAGAAATTCGGGGATATTTGTCTTTGGAGCTTGGTGAAACGATTCCGCTGCCGTTTGAACAACCTGTTTTTGATTTTGTTTCACTAAAACAAATCTCCAATGAGGAGCAGGAAATTTTATTATTTGCTGCACCTGAGCAGGGGGTTGCAGAGTATACACAGCTTTTTGAAAGATTGAAGTTGAAGCCAATCGCTGCCGATATTTCTCCGCTTAGTCTATATCGTTTATTGTTTACCCTTAAAGATATTAATCCGAAAGAGCATTTGCTTTTGGTTCAATGTGATTTATCATCGGTTCATGTAACCGTGTTTCATGAACATTATCCTTTGTTTACGAGACAGTTAAATGTTGAAATGAATATGAACGATTGGGAACAAATTCAGATAGGAAATTCCAATAAATATTACCTACAATGGACGAGGTCAGAAGAAGAGTTAAATTTACAATTTGAAAATATCATAACAGAAATTGATCGGGTTATGAACTTTTATCGTTTTTCGTTTCAACAAGGAGAGCAACAAATTAACGGTATTGTGTTAATGGGGGACCACCCTTTTTTTCATAACATTTATCGATTGATGGCTGATCGTTTTAACATACCAGTTGAGCATATAGATGACGAAGTTATTCAAGCGTTGAGCGATCCCCTCGACCGTTCATATTACTTACCGCTAGGATTAGCACTAAAAGAGGTGCGATAATGTTAGTCGATATTAACTTGCTTCCAAGGAAAGAGCGAAAGAATCTCTCAATTATTTTGATGATTGTGGTTGTTTTACTTTTTAGTGTAACGGCAAGTATCCTGTTTTATTTACAATATAATCATGTACAAAGCAATATTCAGACATTGCAAACGAAGCTTGAGCAAACGAAAGCAGAACATCTAGAATTAGAACAGAATTTATCTAATTATGTAGAATCAGATACTTTAAAAGAGTTAGACCAAATCATTCAATGGGCAGAAAAAGATAAAATCTATACAGTACCTTTACTAAAAAAATTAACAATATTGTTACCTGAACGAGGATTTATTACTGAGTTTCAGTATGATAATGGAAATATTACTGTAGAGGTACAGTTCGACACGACTCGTGAAGCAGCCTATTATTTAAAAGCACTCACAGACGATGAATTTATAGAAAATGTCACTTTATTAAATGTTGCTTCCTCTCCGTTAGATGAAGCGCAATCAGCACAAATTGAACAACCATTGCCGCGGTATATTGCGACTTATGAAATCGTACTTAATCAAGAAGCTTTGCGTCAAAAAGAAAAAGGGGGGAGTTAATTGACTCTCCGTGTTAGCCGCCAACAAATTATTCTTTTTTTGTTAGCCTGTACGATTATACTTGGCCTTCTTTATGTAGGATATCTGTATGTGTTGAAGCCCCTTAAGCAAAAAGAGGAAACACTTTCGTCCCAACTAGTAACCGAGCAGCAATTACTGCAACAAATTAGAAATGAAGAGGCAAAAAAGCGAGAGGGATTAGGGCTAAGTGCTGTAGAGTTACAAAAAAAATTACCGACAAAGCCCTTAGTTGACCAATTTATTCTTGATTTAGAACAAGCAGAGGTTGTATCGGATAGCTTTATTTCAAAGATATCATTCGAAAATGAAGAAGGCGTCAATAACAGTGAAGAGATAGAAATGTCTGAAGGGAAAAAAGAAGAAAATGCTACTTCTGATCCTTCTTTGCCAAAAGGAATTGAAAAAAATTCTGTTAACTTAGAAGTGACATCCCCATCTTATTATCAGTTAGAACGGTTTATTGAAACATTAGAAAAATTACCACGGATTGTAAAGGTGGAGTCTATCTCTTTTACTGGTAGTCCAGAAGTGACTTCTGCTAATCAATCGATTGAACCATTAAACTATACGTTAACGGTTTCTATCTATTACTATCCGAAGCTAGAAGAATTACAAAAAAAAATACCGGAGTTGGAGATACCGGAACCTAAAATGAAAACATCTCCACTCTTTGAAATATCCGATCAATTTAAAAAGCAAATCGATAATAAATAAGCAAAATTTGCCGAAAACCTTCGAGAACAAGACGACAAATGTCTTGTTCTTTTTTTATTTTTTTATGGTAAGATGGGCCAAGAAATAATGAGGCGGGGATGGTGCAAAGATGGACAAGCAGGGGAATAAAATATCGATTAAAATAAATGGAAGCGAACGGCCTTTTACGACAGAAGAAATGGACATTCCAAAGTCGGTAAAAAACGAAATATGTGCAGCAAAAGAGGAAAAAACGGAAGTGCTATTTGAAAAGGCTAAAAATAAAGAAGAAAATGAGAGAAATATGATCGATTTGACAGAATTACGTAAATCAACAGCGCGCCCAACAAAGAAAAAAACGTTTAACAGTACCGTCAGCAAACCAATTAAATCAGCGGTTGTTTCGATTTTCACTGCTGTAATTATTGGGACAAGCTTTGGTTTTGTTGTGTTAAACTTTCTTTCCGAGGAAAAAGCAAATGGAACAATGGAAGAAGGCGTTTTCTCGTCTAATTCTGCTTTGCTCTCGTCGCAGACAGAAACGAAAGAACAGGTGGCGAATAGCGCTCAACAGCTATCTTTTTCTGTGCATGTGATTCAAGCAGGAGTTTTTTCGACATCGGAAGCGGCTAGAGAATATAGGAAAAAATTAAATGATGCTGGCATTCCGGCGGTTGTAGTCGGTGAAAGTCCAACGTATTTATTTATTGGCATTGGTTTAGAAAAAGAAGCATTATATCCTGTTAGTGAATTTTATAAACAACAAGGGCAAGAAACGTATATTAAACCGTTGACATTTGCCGCTGCAGCTGACTCGAAAGCGCAAAAGATGCTGGCAGCAAGTCAATCGTTTTATGAAAAATTAATTTCTGCATCCGCACAGCTGCTGGGAGGAAATTCATTAACGAGCGAAATAAGAGGAGAGTTGCAAACCAAATATAAGCAATTCCAAGCCGTCAAAGTGCCAAACGACAAAAATGCAGCTGAATATAAAAAACGTTTGGAAAACGCTTATGCATTATTGACATCTTATGAACAAACAAAAGATGCTCAAGTGTTGCCAAAAATTCAACAACAACTTTTGGAAGCACTCACGTTTTATATGACGTTTACAAGCAAATAATAGAAAAAACTGTCTCATACATATTTCGCTGAGACAGTCTTTTTTTGGGGAAATGTGCATGAAAATGTCATTTTTAAAAATTGTGTCTAAATGTAAGATTTGATACGATACTATTGTATCTTCCAATTTGAAACGAATGCTGATATAGGGGGAATACAGATGAAACGATTAATTTTAGCCTCCAGCTCTCCTCGACGAAAAGAGCTTCTAGAAATGGCCAACCTTCCATTTGAAATCCTCGCCAGCCATATTGAAGAAGAAGTTCCCGAAAACAGTACGCCTGAAGAGATTGTGCAGTCGCTCGCCTATCAAAAAGCGAAGGCGGTTGCTGAATTAGAGAAGGATGCATATGTTCTCGGAGCGGATACAATTGTTGTTTATAACGGAATGATATTAGGAAAGCCAAAAACGGAACAGGAGGCGTTTCAAACGCTGAAGCTGTTATCAGGTAAGACTCACGAAGTATTAACCGGTGTTGCGATTTTGTCGAGGGAAGAAGAAATCGTATTTTATGAACGGACAAAAGTAACGTTTTGGGATTTAACAGACGAAGAAATTTTAGACTATATTGCCAGCGGAGAGCCGATGGATAAAGCTGGTTCTTACGGCATTCAACAGCGCGGCTCCCTCTTTGTGAAGGGAATTGAAGGAGACTATTTTTCCGTTGTCGGTCTGCCGATTGCTCGTACGGTTCGCGAGTTGAAAAAGCTTGGATTTTAGCTTGAACATAAGGAGGTATTTTCTTGAAAGCGATGTCCTTAATGATTCGGGACTTTCCAGAGGATGAGCGGCCGCGTGAACGCTTAATTTCTGACGGCCCGGAAAGCTTGGCGAATCATGAACTGTTGGCAATTCTGCTGCGGACGGGGACAAAGAATGAATCGGTATTACAGCTTGCAAATCGCTTATTAAATCATTTTGAAGGATTGCGACTGCTGAAAGATGCGACAATTGAAGAAATAACAAGCATTAAAGGAATCGGGACGGCAAAGGCTGTGCAAATTCTCGCTGCCATTGAGCTTGGGAGGCGAATCAGCCGATTGCAATATGATGAACGTTATGTGATTCGTTCTCCGGAAGATGGTGCAAAATATGTAATGGAAGATATGCGCTTCTTATCACAGGAACATTTCGTTTGTCTCTATTTGAATACCAAGAACCAGGTCATTCACCGCAAAACTGTCTTTATTGGCAGTTTAAACGCTTCAATTGTGCATCCCCGTGAAGTATTTAAAGAAGCGATTAAGCGCTCTGCTGCCTCCATTATTTGTGCGCATAACCATCCTTCCGGAGACCCAACTCCAAGTCGTGAAGATATCGAAGTCACCAAGCGGCTCGTTGAATGTGGGAGAATGATTGGCATCGAATTGTTAGACCATCTTATTATCGGTGACCGAAAATTTGTTAGCCTAAAAGAAAAAGGATATGTGTAATAGTTCTCTTTTTTTGTCGAATCAGGTATAATAACAGTTATGAGTTTTTCCTATTTGTTTGCAAGAAGGACAAAGCAATGTCGAACGGAGTCAAACAAAGGGATTAGTTTGTTTTGTGAAGAAGTCGGCAAAAAAACTCGAACTTTGCCGAAATATGTAACTGTATGAAGTTTGCGTTTAATATAAAAAATTAGCATTTTGTTTCAGAAAGGAAGATACGTGATGTTAGGATTTGGTACGAAAGATCTTGGCATAGACCTAGGTACTGCGAATACGCTTGTGTATGTCAAAGGGAAAGGAATTGTGCTAAGAGAGCCTTCAGTTGTTGCGTTACAGAAAGATACGAAGCAAATTGTCGCGGTTGGAAACGAGGCGAAAAACATGATTGGACGTACGCCAGGAAACGTTGTGGCATTACGTCCGATGAAAGACGGCGTTATCGCTGATTATGAAACAACGGCAACGATGATGAAATATTACATTAAGCAGGCAACGAAAAATAAAGGATTGTTCTCTGGAAAACCTTATGTAATGGTCTGCGTTCCATACGGAATTACAGCCGTTGAGGAGCGTGCGGTCATCGATGCGACACGGCAAGCGGGAGCGCGTGATGCATACACGATTGAAGAACCGTTTGCTGCGGCAATCGGCGCTAATCTTCCGGTATGGGAGCCGACAGGAAGCATGGTTGTCGACATCGGCGGCGGTACGACAGAAGTGGCGGTTATTTCGTTGGGAGGCATTGTCACAAGCCAATCCATTCGCGTTGCTGGCGATGAGATGGACGAGGCGATTATTCATTACATTCGCAAAACGTATAATTTAATGATTGGTGAACGCACGGCAGAAGCGATTAAAGTAGAAATTGGTTCAGCTGGCAATCCTGAAGGAATCGACAACATGGAAATCCGCGGTCGTGACTTGCTGACAGGTCTGCCGAAAACGATTGAAATTAGCCCTGAGGAAATTGCAGAAGCTTTGCGAGATACAGTATATGCGATTGTTGATTCCGTGAAAAATACGTTGGAAAAAACGCCACCGGAATTAGCGGCTGACATTATGGACCGCGGCATTGTGTTAACTGGCGGCGGTGCACTGCTGCGCAACCTTGATAAAGTCATCAGTGAGGAAACAAAAATGCCGGTGATTGTAGCAGAAAATCCGCTTGATTGTGTCGCAATCGGTACAGGCAAAGCGTTAGACCATATTCATTTATTTAAAAATAAATCAAGAGATTATCGCTAAACGTAAGAGGGTGTAAAAATCATGCCACAGTTTTTTTTGAATAAACGTTTAATTGTTTTGTTAGTCAGCATCATGTTTCTCGTGGCATTGATTGGTTTTTCCTTGAAAGATCGACAAAATTTGACTTGGCCGGAGCAATTTATTAAAGATACAACTGGTTTTGTGCAGTTTATTTTTCATAAGCCCGCACAATTCGTTGCGGGCTTCTTTGAAAATGTCAACGATATAAAACATACATACAAACAAAATAAAATTTTGAAAGAGCGGCTAGAAGAGTATGCAGTGTTAGAAGCACAAGTTCAGGAATTGGAAAAAGAGAACGCAAGATTACGCGAATTTCTCGATAAAAAGGAAAGCCTAAGGGATTTTGAGCCAATTCAAGCAACGGTGGTAGGGCGTAACCCTGACCGATGGCAGGAACTGGTTATTGTCAATAAGGGCGAACGGCACGGTGTGGCAAAAGGTATGGCGGTCATTACACCTTCAAGAGCTCTTGTCGGAAAAGTTCAGCATGTTTCACCGTTCACAGCAACGATTCAGTTGTTAAGCGCTTCAGATCAAAAAAATCGTATTTCTGCATTTGTTCAAGGAGAAGAAAATGCATTTGGCTTGATTGAAGGTTATGACGAAAAGCGAAAAGCACTGCTTTTAAGAAGAATCCCATTTGATGCGAAAATTAAAAAGAAGCAAAAAGTGTTAACATCAGGTCTTGGAGGCGTATTTCCAAAGGGCTTGGTGATTGGCGAAGTGCTTGAAGTTGAACCGGATGAATATGGATTAACGCAAATGGCTTATGTAAAGCCTTATGCAAATGTTTACGATATTGATGATGTCATTATTGCGAAACGGAAAATTGATTATCCCGTAGAGAAAGGGGAGGAAACAGAGTGAAAAAACTCGTACTTCCTTTTCTCGTTGTTCTTTTTTTTGTCAGCGAAAGCATCGTTGTTGACCTTTGGCCTAAAAATGAGTTTTATGAAAAATATATTTTTGTTCCGCGTTTTCTTCTCATTACCATTGTTTTTATTACTGTTTATGTGACGCGATTTTATGGCATTGTATATGGGTTTGTTTTTGGATTGCTATATGATGTTTTCTATACAGAAATTCTCGGTGTTTATATGTTTATATTTGCATTAATCGCTTATTTAACCTCAAAAGCGATGCGAGTGTTTTATAATAATGTTTTAGTGACATCATTTCTAAGTATCGTAGCCGTTAGTATGGTTGAATTTTATGTGTATGGAATTTATTTGCTGATTGGAAAAACCGACATGCCGTTTGAAATATTTCTTTACAATCGCTTGCTTCCAACGATCTTCCTAAATACGATTTTTGTCATCTTAGTTTCTTATCCGCTTACACAGCAACTCATAAAATTGCCAATTCGTGAGCGCGAAGATGAAGATTATCTCCTTTGAAAAAAGGAAAATGAAATGATGTTGTAGAATTATTCGTTGAGGTGAACGTTGTGAATAGGCAAAAACAGCAATACGTAACAATTAAAGGAACGAAGGATGGGCTGACGTTACATCTCGATGATACTTGTTCCTACCATGACCTAGTAACGGAATTAGAGGAAAAGTTATCAGTCAACCAAACAAATGAGTCGGACGGCCCACTCGTTGCCGTTCATCTCAAGATAGGGAATCGCTATTTAACTCCTGAACAGGAAGAAGAGATTCGCACATTGATTCGCACGAAAAAAAATTTAGTGGTTGAATCGATTGATAGCAACGTGATTACAAAAGAAGAAGCGCTTGTTTGGAAAAGGAAGACGGAAATTGTTTCTGTTTCAAAAATTGTTCGCTCAGGTCAAATATTGCATGTGCAAGGCGACCTTTTATTAATTGGTGATGTCAATCCGGGAGGAACCGTCATTGCTGGTGGAAATATTTTTATCCTTGGAGCGCTGAGGGGAATTGCCCATGCTGGATATTATGGAAATAAAGAAGCGGTCATTGTCGCTTCAGTAATGAAACCAACCCAGCTGAGAATCAGCGATATTATGAATCGCGCTCCGGATTATAAAGCGGAAGAGCGGAATGAAATGGAATGCGCTTATATTGATGACAATGATCAAATTGTTGTTGATCGTTTACAGCTGTTAACGCATCTAAGACCTCATTTAACAAGGTTAGAAAGGAGAGTGTAACAGTGGGAGAAGCTATTGTCATTACATCAGGAAAAGGCGGCGTTGGTAAAACAACGACGACAGCAAACTTAGGCACAGCCTTGGCCTTGACAGGAAAGCGCGTATGCCTTGTTGATACGGATATCGGTTTGCGCAATCTTGATGTCGTCATGGGACTTGAAAACCGTATTATTTATGATTTAGTAGATGTGGTACAAGGCCGGTGTACTGTACAAAAAGCGCTTGTCAAAGATAAACGCTTTGATGACAAGTTATATTTACTGCCAGCGGCACAAACAAGCGATAAAACCGCTGTTACTCCAGAACAGATGAAAAAACTGATTGAAGAATTAAAGCAAGACTATGATTATATTTTAATAGATTGTCCAGCTGGCATTGAGCAAGGGTATCGAAATGCAGTTGCCGGAGCTGATGATGCGATTGTTGTTACTACTCCGGAAGTTTCTGCTGTGCGTGATGCCGATCGTATTATTGGTTTGCTAGAAAAAGAGGAAAACATCCGCCCGCCGCGTCTCATTATTAACCGTATTCGCAGTCATATGGTCAAAAGCGGCGATATGTTGGATATCGATGAAATCGTGATGCATTTATCTATTGATTTGTTAGGTATTATTGCTGATGATGAGAATGTGATTAAAGCTTCAAATAACGGTGAACCAATTGTCCTTGATCCAAACAGCAAAGCTTCGATTGCCTATCGCAATATCGCGCGAAGAATCCTCGGCGAATCCGTACCGTTACAGTCATTTGAAGAAGAACAAAAAGGTGTCTTTGCGAAAATTAAAAAGTTTTTTGGTGTGCGATGAAAAGGCTGACCAAAATCAAAGTGTCAGACCCAGCGACAGCCATATATAGTGTATAGCATTCGAGCCATACACTATATATGATTTATTGTGTGTGAGGTCAGACACTTATTGGTCAGCCTCTTTTTTGTCTTTGTCATATATTTAAAGAAGATTTAATAAAATGGTACAAACTATGAGTGGAGGAATGGTAGGGAATGGGCAATCGGGCTGATGAGATTCGCAAACGCATTGCCAGACGGAAACGGCAGCGACAAATTCATTATCAGCAGCCAAGACAAGCATTTTTCGAGTTAGCTGACGAGGAGAAGTATGGAGGACATTCGGTCATTACGTATGACAGCTATTCCAACAAAGACAGCCATCCGCTTTTACGTAAAGAAATCTTCCTTTTAAAAACTTTTCTCTCTGTCTGTCTCGTATTAATTACAGCCATTTTATTTAAGAATTCATCTTCGCATTTAGAGCCAATTAGAAGCTTTGTCAAAAGTACGATGGAACAGGAATTTCAATTTGCTGCTGTTTCCGAGTGGTATGAGCAGCAATTTGGCAAGCCACTTGCATTGCTGCCAACAGAGAACGAACAAGAGAACAATGAAGGAATACAGTATGCGGTCCCTGCTTTCGGGCGTGTGTTAGAAAGTTTTGATGTAAATGGACAAGGAGTGATGGTGGAGACAGGAATTGAAGCATCTGTGGAGGCAATGAATGAAGGGATTGTTATTTTTGCTGGCACAAAAGACAAGATCGGCAAAACGGTTATTATTCAACATGCGGATGGAACAGAGTCATGGTACGGCAACTTAGGAAAGATTTCCGTGAAGTTGTACGACTTTGTGGAAATGAAAAAAGAAGTAGGGAAAGCAATGAATAATGCGGACAATACAAAAGGAGTTTTTTATTTTGCTATTAAACAAGGGGAACAATTTATTGACCCGATTCAGGTGATTTCCTTTGAGTAAGTATATTTCCCTTCTTAACAAAATTCATATCCATCCGCTTTTATGGCTTATGTGCGGTATCGCGATTGTAACCGCTCATTTTAAACAGCTGCTTATTCTATTTTTTATCGTGTTCATTCATGAATGTGGACATGCGCTTGCTGCTCTTTTTTTTTCGTGGCGCATTAAGCGAATTTTGTTGTTGCCGTTTGGCGGTGTTGCCGAAGTAGAAGAACATGGAAACCGACCGTTCAAAGAAGAACTCATTGTCACACTTGCCGGACCGGTACAACATATTTGGCTTGTCGCCGTTGCATTTATATTGATGAAACTGGAGATCGTGACGCATGAATTATTCGGCATGTTTTTTGAATATAATCTAGCTATTTTTCTTATTAATTTATTACCGATTTGGCCGCTTGATGGAGGAAAATTATTATTTTTACTGTTTGCTCATTATTGGCCTTTCAGTCAGGCGCATGAAAAGCTGCTCCTTTTTTCATTTTGCGGCGTATTCATTTTAACAGCAATGATAGTATGGCTTAACTCGTTCCAAATCAGTCTTTGGATGATTGTATTGTTCCTGTTTTACTCGTTATTTCATGAATGGAGACATAGACAGTATATGATCATGCGTTTTTTACTTGAACGGTATTACGGAAAAAAAGCCGTTTACAACAAATTAACACCAATTGTTGTCGAACATACTGATTTTATTTTTGATATATTGTTACAGTTTTATCGTGGCCAAAAACATTCCATTGTTGTGATGAAAAACGAAAAACAGCAGACGGTGTTAGATGAAAATGAGCTGTTACATGCGGTTTTTTCGGAAAAAAGAGTAGATGAACGTGTCGGCAATCTTCTTCATTATTAATAGAGAACCCATCATTCATAGAACTGTGAAATATGTTGACAGCTCTATTTTTTTCATGGTATTATTTTTCATGTTGTAATGTTTTGTACCGTTAGGCGGCCGGGAAGTCAAGCCTTGTGGAGTGAAAGCATTTGTTTCACGATGAAGCGGGAATCCTAAGTGGAACGCCATGTTTGTAGCACCCGTGCTACAACCGCTCAGCTCGGGTTGCAAGTTTTCGCGAGCAGCGAAACGCCTCGAAGCTGGCGAGTCTGAGTCTAATTTAGGAGGTGCAAGTATGTACGCGATTATCGAAACTGGCGGTAAACAAATTAAAGTTCAAGAAGGTCAAGAGATCTACATTGAAAAAATCGACGTTGCTGAAGGCGAAACAGTTACATTTGACAAAGTGTTATTCGTAGGTGGCGAAACTGTAAAAGTGGGTAATCCTACGGTAGCTGGCGCAACTGTAACTGCAAAAGTTGCAAAACATGGTCGCCAAAAGAAAATTATCGTTTTCAAATACAAAGCGAAGAAAAACCAACGTCGTAAACAAGGTCACCGTCAACCTTACACAAAAGTAGTAATCGAAAAAATTAACGCGTAAGGCGTAGACGATGATAAAAGTAGACATTCACCGTACAGAACATGGAAAGATTAAATCCTTTACGTTAAGTGGACACGCCAATTTTGCCAAGCGTGGACAAGATATTGTTTGTGCTGGAGTATCGGCGGTTTCATTCGGTGCAATTAATTCTATTATCGCACTTACTAAAGTGAAGCCGCAAATTAAGCAAGGAGAAAACGGGGGCTATCTTCACTGTGAGATTCCTATGCTTGAAGATCAAGCAGTCGAGGAAAAAGTCCAGTTGCTCCTTGAAGGAATGATCGTCTCCTTACAAACAATTGAAAAAGAATACGGCAAGTATATTCAAATTACGGAAAAATAGCAGGAGGTGAAACCCATGTTAAGATTAGATCTTCAGTTTTTCGCATCTAAAAAAGGTGTAGGTTCTACAAAAAACGGTCGTGATTCTATCGCGAAACGTCTTGGTGCAAAACGTGCTGACGGTCAATTCGTAACTGGCGGTTCAATTCTTTACCGTCAACGCGGTACAAAAATCTACCCAGGCTTAAACGTAGGCCGCGGCGGTGATGATACTCTTTACGCAAAAGTAGATGGTATCGTGCGCTTTGAGCGTTTCGGTCGTGACCGCAAAAAAGTGAGCGTTTATCCAGTAGTTAAAGAAGCGTAAGTTATTTGAAAACTCTAACCGTTTTGGTTAGGGTTTTCTTTTTGTTCATTTTAACAGAAAACGATGTTTTGCATATTTGTCGCTTTTGGTATAATTTAGCTAAATCAAAAACTTTTAATAGGGGATTTTGGATGAAGAAACAATGGCATATTGTCGAAGTGTTGCGCCAATCCCGTCATGATTGGCTAAACAAAATTCAACTCATTAAAGGAAATTTAGCATTAAATAAATTAGATCGCGTCAAAGAAATTATTGAGGAAATCGTCATTGAAACGCAGCAAGAAGCAAAATTAACGAATTTGAATGCGCTTGAGTTTGCTGAGCTTTTAATGACATATAATTGGCAAGCACAGCATTTTCAGCTTGAATATGAAGTGCTTGGCGATGTATGTGATTTATCTGCCTATGATGAGGAACTTGCCAATTGGTGCAGACAGTTTTTTTATGTTCTCGAAGAACACGCTGATGGGAACGGAGAAAATCATTTAAGCATTTCCATAGAAATAGAGGAAAACGTTCGATTCTTTTTTGACTATAGTGGAACAATAACAAATGCGAGTTCAGTAAAGGAATGGATCAGCAGTCATATGGCTGGAACGGCTGTTTTTGTAGAAACGTTTGAAGTACATAATGACGAGATGACGGTTGTTTTAAAGGTTATCATGTGAGCATCATGAGAAGAACGGAGGAAAGCAAATTATGTTTGTCGATCAAGTGAAAATTTATGTTAAAGGTGGAGACGGCGGTAATGGCATGGTTGCATTCCGCCGCGAAAAATATGTGCCAAAAGGCGGTCCTGCCGGCGGAGATGGCGGAAAAGGCGGCGATGTTGTCTTTGTTGTTGATGAAGGATTGCGCACATTGATGGATTTCCGTTATCAACGTCATTTTAAGGCGCCACGAGGCGAACACGGCATGTCAAAAGGACAACATGGGAAAAATGCGGAAGATTTAATTGTAAAGGTGCCGCCAGGAACGGTTGTCATTGATGATGAAACAAAGCAAGTGATTGCCGATTTGACAGAACACGGACAGCGATTTGTCGTTGCCAAGGGGGGACGTGGTGGACGCGGAAATATGAGATTTGCCACCCCGGCAAACCCGGCGCCGGAAATTGCGGAAAATGGGGAACCAGGTGAGGAGCGTTATGTTACACTTGAATTGAAATTGTTGGCTGATGTTGGTTTAGTCGGTTTTCCGAGTGTAGGGAAATCTACTTTACTTTCTGTGGTGTCGGCCGCGAAGCCGAAAATAGCTGATTATCATTTTACAACACTTGTTCCGAATTTAGGGGTTGTAGAGACAGAGGATGGCCGCAGCTTTGTCATGGCTGATTTGCCGGGACTGATAGAAGGAGCGCATCAAGGAGTAGGGCTTGGTCATCAATTTTTGCGCCATATTGAAAGAACGCGTGTCATTGTGCATGTCATCGACATGGCTGCTATTGAAGGCCGCGACCCGTATGAAGACTATTTAGTGATTAATGAAGAGTTAAAGCAATATAATTTGCGCTTAACCGAACGTCCGCAAATTATTGTCGCTAACAAAATGGACATGCCAAACGCCGAAGAAAATTTAAAGCTGTTTAAAGAAAAGCTGAAAGACGATGTGCCGATTTTTCCGATTTCCGCAATAACAAGACAAGGATTGCGTGATTTGTTATTTGCGATTGCTGACTTGTTAGAAAAAACACCGGAGTTTCCGCTTCATGAGACAGAAGAACCTGCAGTACAGCGTGTTGTGTATCGTCTTGAAAAAGAGGCGCCTGCTTTTGAAATTAGCCGGGATAGTTCGGGAGCGTTTATTTTATCAGGAGAAAAAATTGAAAAGCTATTTAAAATGACCGATTTTTCAAGAGAGGAGTCAGTGAGACGATTTGCCCGTCAGCTGCGCGCGATGGGAGTTGACGATGCATTGCGCAAGCGTGGTGCGAAAGACGGCGATATAGTCAAGCTGTTAGATTATGAATTTGAATTTATTGATTAAACGGTCGGGGAAGGTGCGGACACTTGGATAAAAAGTTTTATTTAGTGCGGGAAGACGTATTGCCGGAAGCGATGAAAAAGGTGCTTGAAGCGAAGGAGCTGCTCGAAAGGAAAAAAGCAAGTTCCATCGCTGATGCGGTGCAAATGGTCGATGTAAGCCGCAGCGTTTTTTATAAATACCGCGATGCGGTCTTCCCTTTTCACGCCATTGTGAAAGAAAGTATCATTACATTATTTTTTCATCTTGAAGACCGTTCCGGGACGCTGTCTAAGCTTCTTAGTGTTGTTGCAGCGGCTGGATGCAACGTGCTGACGATTCACCAAACGATTCCGCTTCAAGGCCGCGCCAATGTGACATTGACCATTAGTACAAACGACATGAACGAAGATATTGAGGATTTATTAACAAAATTACGCCATTTAGAATTTGTCGAAAAAGTAGAAGTCGTTGGTTCAGGAGCGTAAGCAAGGGGAGAGGCAAATAATGAAAATTGGCTACTTAGGGCCGAAAGCAACATTTACGGATTTAGCGGTGACAACCGTTTTTCCAAATGCCGAAAAAGTGCCGTACAACACCATACCGGAATGCATTGATGCCGTAAGCAGCGGAGAAGTTGAGCTCGGTGTTGTTCCGCTCGAAAATGCGCTTGAAGGCTCTGTGAATTTAACTATTGATTATTTAGTGCATGAACAAACATTGCCGATTGTTGGGGAGATTGTCGCCCCGATCCAGCAGCATTTAATGGTGCACCCTAATCATTCGGACGATTGGGACGCGATACGTTGCGTATATTCTCACTCTCATGCGATTGCCCAGTGCCATAAATTTTTACATAAACATTTCAAGCAGGCGATGTATGAGTATACGACATCGACTAGCGCTGCGGCGAAATTTGTAAGCGAGAATCCAGAGTTAAAAATCGCGGCGATTGCCAACCGATTAGCCGCTCAAACGTACGGTTTGACGATTGTTCAGGAAAATATTCACGATTATGACTACAACCATACACGGTTTATCATTGTTCAGAAAGAAAACAGGGAGCTTTCCATCGATTCGCCGCTCTATGCCGGTGATAAAACGACATTGATGATTACGCTCCCAAAAGACCAGGCCGGTGCGCTTCATCAAGTATTGTCCGCTTTTGCGTGGCGAAAATTAAACTTAACGAAAATCGAATCGCGTCCAGCGAAAACGGGGTTAGGAAACTATTTCTTTATCGTTGATATTGACCGAAAGATGGATGAAGTACTGATTCCTGGAGCGATTGCCGAACTCGAGGCGCTCGATTGCGCCGTGCAAGTATTAGGAAGTTATCCGTATTACATCATTTGAAGAAAATCCCCCAGCCGTTGAGATTGATCAAGGCTGGGGGATTTTTGTTTAAGAGCCGGATCATTTTTGAACGATTTATGAAAAAGATGAATTGGCAAGAGTCGTTACAAAAAGAGAATAACGTTGATAGCTTGATAAAATAAACAATGGTAGAGAGGTAAAATCTTGTAATTTGGAAAAACGGATTGAGGATGAAGGAAATCATTTATATATATGATAATATAAGCTATATATGTTATTAGAAGGAGGAATGAGTACTTTTTTCCAGCACTTGTTTACTTGAAATCTATTTTATTCTTAATCAGCTAGAGAGGGGACATCTTATGAGAAAAAGGAAACGAAGAGTATACTCATTCATTTCTTACTTACTTGCTTTTACGATGACTTTTTCGACTCTCACTCCTTTTGCGGAGGCGGAGGAAAACACCCCTTCATCTGCTAACGTTCCTCAAGCAGAAACAACAGAAGGGGATGCGACCGTCACACCGAATGTGACAGAAAATGGTGGAGACAACCCTTCCACCACAGAGAATGTCGAACATACTGAGGACACCTCTACTTCTACTCCTGCCGAGACCTCTGAAGTAGAACCTGTGACCTCCTCGAATACAGAACAAGAGCCTGTCTCTTCTTCTGATCCTTATCCAAAAGAAAAGGAAGTAAAATCCCTTCGCACGGAGACGGCAAAGGTATATGAAAATTCCGATGGAACGTATACAGCGGAAGTGTTCACGGAACCGATTCACTTCAAACAAAACGGCCAATGGGTCAACATTGATAATACATTGGTAGAAACTCAACAACAAGAATTGGAAAATAAAGCGAACCGGTTTAAAGTCAAATTTCCGAAAAAGCCAAAACAAAACGAACAAGCAAAACTATTTACCTACGAAATCGCTGGACATAAAGTGACAGTGGAATTGTCTGATGATTCTTCTACTAAACCAAAAGCGTATAAGGGAACCGTCGATGTAGCAGGGACGTTCAAAAAGAATCGTGCGCAATATAAACACCTCTACCCTGGCGTAACGTTTGACTATGTATTAGACGGCACGAAAGTAAAGGAAAATATCATTCTTGATTCCTATCAAGGGAAAAATACGTTTGAGTTTCATATCAAAGCGCAAGGATTAAAAGCCGAGAAAAAAGAGTCTGGAGTTATTGAATTTACAGATGTCAAAACAGGGAAGTTTTTATTTTACATCCAGCGTCCGTTTATGTATGATTCATCGAAGGAAGGCAATGTTTCGGAACAAGTGACTCAAGAGATTACTCCTGTCGATGATGGGTTTATCTTAACGGTCACGGCTGATGAGTCCTATTTAACCGATCCGAAGCGTGTGTATCCAGTCGTGATTGACCCGTGGATTGATGTGTTCCAAGCACAAGATACGTTTGTGGCGAGCGGAACGTCCAGCAATTACGGCAACTTAAATTACTTGTCGGTCGGGAAAGACCCGACACTTGGCAAAACGCGGACCTATCTGAAATGGACGTTGCCAACGATTCCAAATGCAAAAGTCACAGGGGCAAGCGTTGGTGTGTACCAGTATGTTCCTAACTCCTCCACACCAGCCGGACCATCCATTTCCTTACATCAGGTCACAAGCGCATTTAACGCATCTATCATCAATTGGAGCACACAGCCAAGCTTTGATCCAACTCCGGTCTCCACCAAATCAGAAACAAAAGCCGGATATAACTATTTTGCTGTTTCGGATTTAGTCAAAGGCTGGTACGACGGAACGGTTCCGAACTATGGCGTCGTCTTAAAAACGGATGATGCGCAAGAAGCCACAGCCGCCCAAAAATTATTCCACTCGACGGAATGGAATAGTTCGGATGGGTCGCCATATGGAAAACCAAAACTCGTGATTTCTTACCGTTCGAAGAAGTTATTGGGCATTACGGATTACTGGACATACACGCCTGATTTGTTCAATGGCGAAGGAACTGCTGTGGTGAACGTCATCAACGGGAATATGGTCTATGATATCCCGGTTTTATCTCTCCCGGGAAGAACGGATGCCTTCAACTTAAAAATGGTGTACAATAGCCGTTCCGACTTTGAAGATGTGTATGGATACCGCTGGACCTTCAGTGCTCAACGAAAACTGATTCCAAATAGCGATAAGACGATTGTGGAGTATATTGATGAAAACGGCACGCATTATCACTTCAATAAACAGCAATATGATACAGGCACTTCCTATTCCGCGCCGGAAGGAACGTTTTTTGAGTTCAACAGTACGGCAGATGGAGGATACACGCTCAAAGAACCGGATGAAACGGTGTATTACTTTGATTCCTTAGGACGTAACACGAAAGTCGTTGATGAAAAGGGAAATACGATTTTGTATACGTTCGATGGGACGTCAAACCGGATCACGAAAATTAGCGAACGCTATGGTTCAGAAACAACAGGGCGCGACATTTCCCTTGCGTACGATCCTGCGACAGGATTGTTGCAAAAAATTACGGATTTCCGTGGAACGGAAACGACCTTTACGTATGACAACTTGAACGGACATAATCGCTTACGAACGATTATCTATGCGGCGAACCGTCCAGAGCGAAAAACAATTACGTTCGAGTACAATGACCAACAACAATTAATCTCTATTACGGACGGAAATGGAAACAAAGGAAAATTCGAATATGATGATCTCAATCGAGTGTGGAAGATCATTGATCCTCGATCCGATACCATCTTTGCGGAACTTACGTATCTGTCTGTGAATGAAACGATTTTTAAGGATGCCAACGGCAATCAAACGTATTACAAAAGCAATATCGATCAAGATTTAGCCACGGTCAATGTCGTCGAAATCATCGAGGACTATCAAGGAGCGAATCCATCGACTACGAAATATGAATGGAAAAATAATGAAATTACGAAAGTCATTGAACCAAATAAAGACACGGGAGCTGCCAACGGTCCAACGACATCAGCCAATTACGATGATAAAGGAAATTTAACCAATCTTACAGCACCAGATAATGAAACAGAAACGAACACCTATGACAGCAAATCCAACTTAACGAGCTCAACGACCAGCTCTGGTTTGTCAGAGCAAAATGTGTATGACAGTGTCAGCAACTTATTATTCTCGACGAATCACGTAGGATTAACGGATTACTTTACGTATGACCGGTATGGAAATGCGGTGACAGAAGTCACTCCAACATCCACGTTGTACAATCCGGTAGTCAACGCAAATTTTGAGTCGGTTGGCACGAATAATTTACCGACGGACTGGCTTGTGCGCACGGGAAGCGAGTATGCGGTCAGTTCCGACCATGTATTTGGCACTCGCTCCGCCAAAATCACGTTGACGGGTACGGAAGGATCGCGCTATTATTATCAAGATGTACCGATTAACACGACGTTAGCGGACAAGACCTATACCGTAGCTGGATATATAAAAACGACAAATGTAACGGGGGCAGGAGCGCGAATTCGCGTTTATTTTAAGGATGTGAATAATCAGTATATCAAAGATCAAGCAGGGAATACGATTGTATACGGAAGTCCTTACGTGACAGGGACAAGAGACTGGATGCCAATTTCTCATACCTTTACTGCACCAAGCAATACCGCCTACATTCATATCGAATGTATCTTCACAGGGGCAGGAACAGCTTATTTTGATGGCATTCAGTTAGATCAAGGGGCTATCGTAACCGAGTACGCTTCGAATGAAAACGTCAGTATGGAAGCCGGAAGCGGAACGACGCTTGACAATTGGACATTAAATGCGTTTGGTACAGGGGATGGCAGAACGACCGAACAAGCGAAAGCAGGACAATATTCGGTAAAAATCAATGGAGTCAGCAACGCGAGCCGTTATGTTGGACAACTTGTTTCTGTCAGCGGGAAAAAAGATGATCCTCTCACATTATCCGGTTGGGCGTATGTGAAAAATCCAAATACTTCTGGCGAGTTTTCGTTGCAGTTATCGTTCGTCTATACGGATGGGACAACAGGAACATTCACGATTCCATTCAACAAAACATTGACGGATCAATGGCAGTTTGTGAAAAAGACGTTCCGAGCGGCGAAAGATTTTAACCAAGCGAAGATTTATGGAGTCTATAACAACCAAGCCGGAACGGTGTATTTTGATAACATTAAACTCGAAGAAAAAGCTTCCACATCGACGACAACGTACAGTGCCGATGGCAACTTTGTCACATCAGAAACGGATGAATTGAACCAAACGACGTCGTACGGTTATGATGCGAATGGAAACCAGACATCCGTAACGACGCCAGGCGGACGAAACACGACGTACACTTATACTTATTTGGACCAACTGAAATCTGTTACACTTGTCGATCCATCCGGGCAACAAAGCATTACGACATCATATACGTACGATACGCAAGGAAACTTGAAAACACGGATCGATCCAAGAAATAACGTCACAACGTTTGATTATAATGCCATTAACCAATTGACGTTAGAACAAGATCCGTTAGGCAAATTTATTAAGTATGATTATGACAATAGCGGAAACCTTAAAACCATTGAAAAAGGAAAAGGCACGACGACCCTTTCGAAGCAGGAGTTTCAATATGACCGCAAAAATCAACTGACGGAAAAATGGGTCAATGACCAAAAGATCGCATCGTATACGTACGATTATGCGGGGAACATGACAAGCATTGAAGCCAATGGTCAAACGTATTCGTACACGTATGACACGTATAATCGTTTGAAAACGTCCCAAGAACCGGATGGATACCAGCTTCAAAACAACTATGTGACGGACCCGAACAGCAAGTCGAACGGTTTGCGAAGCTCTTATGTGGAAACGATCGGCGGTAACTCGTATACGACGACCTTTGGTTATGACACGTTGCAGCGTCTATCGTCGATTCAAGTGCCGACAGGACAAACGACCGAGTTTTACTACAATGAAAAAGGCCTGCCAATCCGTACGAACGTAAAAAATAGCGCCAATACGTCTTCCTTCAGCGTATATCAATCGTATGATGACGCAGGAAGATTAACGGGACAACATGTGGTCGGTGCGGATGCACTGGATTTGACCTATGCGTACGATGCGGATGGAAACATCGTGAATTATTTTGATGGCACGAATCCGCATACGTTTACGTACGATTTTGCCAACCGCTTGAAATCATGGACGTATCAAGGCAACACCGTTCAATACGATTACGATGCGGCTGGGAACTTAAAAAATCCGCACGGCAAGACGCTTACGTTTAACGCCGCGAATGAGGTGGAAGGTTTTACTTACGATGAAGCAGGGAATCTTCTTCAAGATGATAAATACCAATACGAGTGGGACGGAGAAGGCCACCTGCTTACCGTCAAAGACTTAAATGGCAACACGCTCGCAAGTTTCACCTATCATCCAAACGGCTTGAGGAAAACGAAAACGGTGAATGGTGTCACATACCATTACCACTATGACGGCTCCGACTTAATCCGTATCACCGATGATAACGGACAAACGGTGTGGGCGTTTACATGGGTGAATGGGAAACCGAACACGGTCACGAATTCAAATGGTGACACGTTCTATTATGTGACGAACTACCGCGGTGATGTCGTACGTATTGTCAATGAAAATGGCGCAACAGTAGCTTCCTACAGCTATGACCCATGGGGCAAAGTCCTGTCTGTTTCCGAAGATGCTGCGGTCGCTGGACAACCATTTGGGTATGCAGGGTATTATTATGATAAAGAAACCAAACTGTACTACCTCCAAGCGCGGTATTACGATCCGGAGACGGCGAGGTTTATTTCAAGGGATCCAGATCCAGGAGATAAAGATGATCCAATCACCCAAAACGGATATACGTATGCAAACAACAATCCGGTGATGATGGTGGATCCGGATGGGCACTGGGCTTGGTTGGCGATCAATGCGGCGTTTGCAGCTTATGATGGGTATAAGGCTTTTAAAAGAGGTGGTTGGAAGGCTGCGGCGATTGCGGTAGGTGTGGGGCTTGTTGGAGGAGCTGCATTTAAAGCATTTCGAGCAGCACAAATAGCAAAGGGTCCCGCACGGTATTGGTATAAAGGTACCTTTAAAAATAGTATAGAATCGCTAGCATATCATCATAACAAACATGTGATTAGAAAAGGACGCTCCTATAGTCCAGAAAGATACACAAAACTAGCGAGAGCATTCTATCGTTCAAATAAACATTTGCGAGAAGAAGTGACACTATCTACAGGCAAAAAAGGATATAGGATTAAGAAAGGAAAGGTTGGAGGTTATTATACCAAAAGAGGGAAAATAGTGACATTTTGGCATAACGGTTGGAAACTCAAGAAATAGTAGAAATGAATATTATCATTTTTAACATAGTTAAAGAGAGAAAGAGGTGAACAATTTATGAAGGTTAATCACGATGTAATATTAGAGCTTGAAAAAATGAGTATATTATTAAACAATGATTTTCCCTCAGAAGATATAGAAAGAATTGAAAATACCATTCTTAAAGATAATGATAAATACTGTTTGACAGGGGACTTTGACAGCTTTTGTTCATTAATAAGTGGAAGTTTAAGTTATGTCCTTGCTCATAAAAAGATACCTAGGTATCAAAGAAAATTGTTGTATAAAGATTTTTTTGCTTTGTATCCTTATTACGAACCTTTAAGGAAACATTTAGAAAAATTCCCCCATTTTTCTGAAGAATTAAAAGTTCATGAAAGGGTTCGGGAATTACTTTTAGAAGTCGTTAAATCATACTAAGGTTTAATATTTCTATACTTTAATTTTTTCATTAATATTTGTTGAAATTTAAAGAATTTGAAAGAGGGTGTCCCAAAAATGATCATTTTTGGGACACCCTGTTTATTACCTGATCGCCCGTTATTACCACCCAGAGCATGGCGTGTTCCTTTCTTTGGATCCAGACCCAGGGGATGCGGATGATATCCTCACGCAGAACGGATATACGTATGCGAACAACAATCTGGTGATGTTGGTGGATCCGGATGGGCATTGGGTCTGGCTGGCCATCAATGCAGGGTTTGTGGTTTATGACTCGTATAGGTATACAAGTCAGGAAAAGGATGGAAAGGTGTCGCGGCTGCGGCGGCGTTCGGTTTTGTTGGGGGAGGCAAATTTAAACTTGTTAAAAATATCGGAAAACATGTTAAATATGTTAAGTATAAGAAAAGGAAAGCTGTTGCAGGTAAAATTACAGGTTACAGAAAACATGGGTTAGCTCAAGCTATGGCAAGAGATGGAGGAAGAGGAGTTTCTCCAAAGGCGATTTTAGATGCTGTAAGGAATCCAGTCAAAGTAGTTAAACAATCTGAAGGAAAAGTCAAGTATGTCGGGAAGTATGCAGTAGTAGTGCTAAACAAGCATGGTAAAGTTGTAACTACTTATGCCAAGGGGTCGAAAGGGATAAGGAGGAGATAGATAAATGTTGAACAAAATTAATAGTGAGATGTTGGATTTACTACGCCAATGTTTGGCAACCAATAGACCTGATCTTCTTTGGGTAGTAGATAGTGAAGAAATAGTTAGTATAGATGAACAACTAGGAAACGAACTAAGGGAGGCAGTAGCCGATGAACTTATAAGAATAGGTCTAAAAAACAACGATGAACCAAATGATCTAGGGAAGAAATTAGAAGAACTTATTGATCAGATAGGTAGATTATTTTTTTTAATTTAGATGATAATAGTAGAGCCTTGGGAGAAGTACTATCTCCAAAGGCAATTTTTTTATTATTAAAACTTTGAACTTTTATTAAAATTAAATGAGGTGAAAGGTTTTACTACTTTGAAGCAGAAAACCTTCGCAAAAATGATAAATACATCTACGAGTGAGACGGAGAAGGCCGCCTGCTTACCGTCAAAGACTTAAACGGCAATACCATCGCCAGCTTCACGTACCATCCAGACGGCTTGCGGAAAACGAAAACGGTGAATGACGTCACGTACCATTACCACTATGACGGCTCGAACTTAATCCGTATCACCGATGATAACGGACAAACGGTGTGGGCGTTTACGTGGAATGATGGTGAACCTGTTAGCCTAACGAATCGAAATGGCGAAACATTCTTTTATATCACGAATCATCGCGGAGACGTTGTTCGAATTGTAGATGAAAACGGAACACCGGTAGCTTCATACAGTTATGATCCGTGGGGAAAACCTCTTTCTCCGGAGCCAACGGACGCTCGGATTGCAGGGCAGCCAATTCGCTATGCGGGATACGTATATGACGTTGAAACGCAATTGTATTATTTACAAGCAAGATATTATGATCCCGAAACAGCAAGGTTTCTTTCAAGAGACCCTGTCATTGGTACGGAAGATCTTCCGCTTACACAGAACCCGTACATTTACGCAGTAGATAATCCGGTGATGATGACCGACCCAGATGGTCAACATCCTTTAGTTGTTGCGGTCATTGTAGTGGGCGGACGTCAGGTTGTTATCTATTATGCGAAGAAGCAGATTAAGAAAAAAGCCTATAAGCTTGTTAGAAAGCAAGTTAAGAAGAAAGTTAAGGGTACGGGAAATGTTGCGCATAATGCAACACAATATGCTAAATTAAAAACCCATTATAAGCAATGGGAGAAGTATGGAAAGGCCGGAATAAGAGAACTACCAGATGAAAGGATTAGATATTACGGTAAGATAACTCCCGCTTCAAAACCAGGTGAAATGGCAGGCCGAAGAGTAGTTAGAGAATGGAACCCTACTACTGGTCAAAAGAGAACATGGCATGAGACTGTAGACCATAATGGTAGGATTATACAAGTTAGACCAGATACCAAATTTACTGGTGGTGTCAAGGTTCACTATCGTTTTGATAGCAATGGGAATTATATTGGAAAGTGGTGAAAAAATGAGTCAACCAACAAGAGAAGAAATAATTGATAAATTAAAAATGATTTTACTAGGAAAGCTAACACGAGAAGAAGTAGCAGATTGGGCTTCAGAATATGTGATGCAGGATGAGCCAAATATATCAGATGAAACTGTTTGGGAACTTTTACAAATTGTTTCCGGAGTTGATTTAAAAGATAGTCCAGATGAATATCTACATGTAGAACAAGACATTATAGATTGGATAAACAAGTATAGCAATTAAAAAAGTGTTAAATAACCTCGATTGGCTATAAGCCTTTCGAGGTTTTTTATTAGTTATAGTTAACCAAATATTAACTTCAGAGCTCATGATGGTTTTACCTACATGGAGTTTGGCTGATATGCATGGTAAAGCGACTACACCATTAAAATACCCTTCGAGTACACTTTAAAACACGTGAGAACGCATTCTCGTGGCGAGAAAGAGGATGTAAGGTTTAAACTAAGGGTACGGGTAAACCTTTACAAAAACATCATTATGCTACTAATAAAAGTAAAAAATATACTCCACAAATAGAGGCTATAACGAAAAAATATGGACTAGATTTGGATGACGTTTGGAATATAGAATTACTACCTCATCAGGGAAGACATCCAAATGCTTATCACGAGTATGTGTTAAGCAATATTAGAACTTTTGATAAAATAGCTAAGGGGGATAAAAGGGAATTTTTAAGATTATTCGAACAATTAAAACAGGAAATTAGAAAGAACCCGGAGATGCTTTATAAAGATTATTGGAGGAAGAAATAATGAGATTTTATAAGTTGCTAATGGATGATAGTGATGATAGAGATGTAGTAGCATACTGTATAGATACAAAGGGATTTGAACAATATGAATTATCGGAAGGAAAGTATATTCATAATTGGAATAGCGAAATCACCTTTTACTTTGACCCTAAAGAAGGAGAAAGATTAACAGATTATTTAGCAAACAATTTAGGGTGGTTTATAGTTTCTGAAAGATTTAAAGCGATTTTAGAGGAAGTAGATAATGGTATACAATATCTGCCTATAAATGTAGTGAATAAAGGTGAAAACAAAATTTTAAAAGGTTTTTCGGTAGCTAACATTTTGAATGTTGTTGATGCATTAAACTTAGAAAATTCAGATTATAGTGTGTTTGAACTTGATGGTGAAAGTATATATAGTATAAAAAAATATGCTTTATGTAAGGAGGCGATACAATCAAAGCATATTATTAAACTCAAGGGTGATGAAATTCCAATATTCATATCAGAAGAACTTAGAGAATTAATAGAGAAAAATAATATAACAGGATGTGACTTTTTAGAAGTTAAAGTAATCTAAATATAGGTATTTTATACGGGAATAAGGCTCTGACTCATAAGGGTCTAACTCCCTCGAACGAACAAAAAATATAATATTAAGACATTTCACTTAGTTACGTATATATTTTATTATGAAGGGGGACTGACCTTTGTTTTGGGTCAGTCCCTTTTTTTATCTTACATAGACGGAGTGCCGAATAAACCGCTTGTGTTACAACCTAAACATATAACCCACGAACCCCTTGCATGATAATTTTTTGAGTTATCTTGTACGCACAGGATGAGTTTGAAAAAGATGTCCAATTTTATAATTTTCATCAACAATAAACAGCTGAGAAATCATCAGTTATCGCCGTTTTTATCTCCAAAAACCTTACCTTTGTTTTCTCAACGTTTAAAAAATTTTTTTCGAAACTTTTCTGCCTCTTATTCCGATTACTATAGCGAGAGAATTACTCTACCTCGATTAACTTCTGATCTAACACTTTACATATTTTTTTAATGTTGAGGGGTAGATTCTGTTTACTTGGTCTGAACAAAGATGGATGATGATGTTCGAGCGTAGCCCTGTAAGTCGAGCCAGTTCACGCTGAGAAATCCCACGTTCTTTACAGAATTTCTTTCAGTTTGATTTTAATTGGTATGATGCATCCCTTCCTCTGTTTGTATTACTTATACGATATATGAGAAAATTGTATCGGTAAAGGGATTGATTGTATTGGTTAAGCCGCCCAATACGAATGGGACGGAGAAGGCCGCCTGCTTACCGTCAAAGACTTAAATGGCAACACGCTCGCAAGTTTCACCTATCATCCAAACGGCTTGCGGAAAACGAAAACGGTGAATGACGTCACGTACCATTATCACTATGACGGCTCGAACTTAATCCGCATCACTGATGACAACGGACAAACGGTATGGGCGTTTACGTGGAACGATGGTGAACCGATTAGTGTAACGAATAGAAATGGCGAAACATTCTTTTATATCACGAACCATCGTGGAGACGTTGTTCGAATCGTGGATGAAAATGTAACGACCATTGCTTCGTATAGCTATGATCCGTGGGGGAAACTACTTTCTTCGGAACCAACGGATGCTCGGATTGCGGGACAGCCAATTCGCTATGCGGGATACGTATATGACATAGAAACACAGCTGTATTATTTACAGGCGAGATATTATGATCCAGAAACGGCGCGGTTTCTATCGAGGGATCCGGAAATTGGTCACGAAGATTTGCCGTTGACGCAAAATGCATATGTTTATGCAACAGATAACCCTATTATGTTCACGGATCCGGATGGGAATAATCCGTATTTAATTTATCTAGCTGTACAAATAGGTGGTAGGTTAGCTATTAAATATATTGCTAAAAAAGGTGCGAAGAAAGTTTTTAAGAAAGTCACTAAAAAACAGATTAAAAAGATTAAAAAGAGAGTTGCAGGAGCAAATACCTTAAAACCTGGACCGTATGTGAGCAAATCTATTAAAGCTAAAGGTAAAGGAAGAAAGTTTTCTAAAGCGGAACGTGATAAGATTAATAAGATAGGATATAAGTTGTCACTCTTGTGGTTCTAAAAATCCTGGTACAAAGAGAGGGAATTTTATTCCAGACCATCAACCACCAAGTGCATTAGTAAGAGATGGGACACCACAAAGGCTATATCCACATTGTAAAACATGTAGTTCGATACAAGGTGGAACAATAAGTGCAATTAAGCGGAAAGGATGGAGTCCGTAATGGTATATAGAGGAATAACTATCAATAAGGATTCGAATTATATTATTACTCAAGGGTTGTCACAGGTGATGGGAAAAGAATTTAAAATTTCCACTCAACGCTGGACAAGCGAAGATTATTTACGTGTAATTAGATATTTAATCGATTATGTTTTGGACTATCAACCAATTATTAAAGGGGAACAAACGATTTCATATCACTCTTGGCTGTTAAAATTCAAACAAGTAACTAATTTATATTATGAGATTTGGGAAGCTAATAGTGAGGGAAATGGTTTCACTAAAGGGGTTGATTACTCTATAAAGGTTATTAAAGAGCAAGAAAACTTGTGCAAGCAATACGGAGTATCTCCGATTTTTCCAACTTTCAATCAAAATATTGTCATATCTAAGGGAGTTTATGAAGGTTTAGGGGTTGACGCTGTAAGATATCCTTCTCCCGAATATATGACTGGTTGGTGGATTACAACGGAGTTATATGATGACAATATTGATTCTTTAATGAATGTTCACTACTTTCATGTTGCTTTTAAAAGACCCGATTTAATTAAATATCTTGCCCTGCCTTATGGATTTAGATTCTATATAACAGAGCAAGAAAAAGAAATTTGGTTTGATAAAGAAGTGTTAGAAGAATGAGATGGAGAAAAACTTGAAATTCATGCAAATGAAAAAGGTTTGAGATACTTAAAAGAACAAATTGAAATACTTTTAGAACACAAACAAGGAATTCATTTGATGACACCAAGTTGGGGAGGAGAGGTGTTAACAGAAGAAAAGCAAGGAAAGGACAATACTCTAATACATCATGTGAAGATTTTTCACTGGGGCGATTAATTGTATCAAGCCTTGAGAAAGTATTTTCTTTCTCAAGGTTCTTTTTTATGAAGTGTAGTGCAGAATAAACTGCTAATTATACAACCTAAACACAACAAATAAGAGATGGATACAGCCCTGCCTACCAAGAAGATGAAATTAAAGCGTATTGTCGGGTACAAGAATACACTCTCTTAGATTAGGGTGCCAGGCACGTGTCGAAGTATTAGGAAGTTATCCATATTATGTGAATGAACCTCTCCCACCTACACGTTGTTTAGAGGTGGGAGATTTCTCGGTGAACATGTTGAATAAAAATCTTTTACGAACCAATCGTAAGGATTTTTAACTTATCTAAAACGCATAAGTCCAACGTCATCTACTCGCAAAAGAGATTTTGAAAGTTACTGCTAGACATTTATGCTTCTTTACGTCTTTACGATTCGATTAAAAAGCCTGCTTTTTTCAACGCATCGCAAGCAGCATCAAGCTTAGCGATGGAGTTGGCTTCTAATGTGTGAAGGTGTGTTCCATCGGTTAATTGCAGTAAATACGCTGATTTCGTTTCTTCAATTTTTTTAATAAACTGCTCGGCTTCTTGGCGGTTGCTTACCATAACAGAAGCGGTTAAATCGCCGTACACGGGGTGCTCAATTGTTACATCTTTTACAGTGACTCCGTGGTCGACAATCAATTGTAATTCTTCAAGTGTCTGCTCAGGAGTGTGATAGCAAGCAACGACCCGCGTATACGTTTGTTCTTGAGGTTTCGATTGTAAATATAAATAGCCTTGACTTGTTGCAATAATTGGCTCGTTGCGCGATTTTAAGAGCGAAATGTCTTGTACAATGACTTGGCGGCTTACATTTGTTTTGGTTGCCAATTCTGCCCCAGTAAGCGGTTTGCTGCTTTCTTTCAGCCACTGCAAAATCAACTGTCTTCTTTCCTCTCCAAGAATTTTCTTCTCGTCTTTCATTTTTTAACACTCCTTTCTTTTAAAAATTGGCTGCAAATGTTTTGGAGCGCAGAGATTACAGTTTCCATATCGTTTGCCGTTGTCCATTTGCCGAGAGAAACTCTAATAAATTGTTTTGCCTCTTTTTTCAATCGCGATTGAGCTTATTTGTCTACTTGACATGCGTTTTCAGTTAAAATTGCCATTTTATGTCGATTGGACTCAAGTATCGTAAAGGTCCTTTAACGCTATGAACAGGCACCACGATCATTATCTACATGTATTTTACCAAACGTTTGCACACAGTCACTATGAAATCGTATACGATGTTTTCACGAAATTTGTTCAATCTCACGAATCGGCTGAATGGTACCGATTTTAGAGTTCGCATCGAATGGTTTTCGGCGTTATTGCTTTTTCGAAATCATCTAAACAAGACGGTGAAGAAATAAAAAAAGGAGAATTTTATCGTCTAAAGGAGCCTGACCTTTTTCTTTCATTAGCCTCCATAATTTTTATCATAAATTCACTTTTTGCATCATAAGTTGTGTTGAAGAATGATTGTGACAACTAGCCGAAGCTTAAATAGAACACATAGATTTTTTTGTATAGGAGGGGAACCGAGTGAAAATCCATATTGTCCAAAAAGGGGATACCCTTTGGAAGATTGCGCAAAAATACGGGGTCGATTTTGAACAATTAAAGAAAATGAATGCTCACTTAAGCAACCCAGATATGATAATGCCTGGAATGAAAATTAAAGTACCATCTGAAGGAGTTCCTGTTAAAAAAGAGGTGCAAAAGAAGGAAGCAAATATAAATATTGCTCCAAAGAAAGAAGCACCAAAAAAGGAAGCACCAAAGCTAGAACACCCATATGCCGAGCAGAAGCCGTTTATTTCCTTTGAGATAGAAGCAGAAATGGTCACCGAGCCGACAAAAGAAAAGGTGGTTCCTAAAATAAAGGAAATACCGAAGGAAGAACCGAAAGCTCCAGTAGTGGAAATACCGAAGGAAGAACCGAAAGTTCCGGTAGCAGAAATACCGAAGGAAGAGCCGAAAGCTCCAGTAGTGGAAATACCGAAGGAAGAACCGAAAGTTCCGGTAGCGGAAATACCGAAGGAAGAGCCGAAAGCTCCGATAACGAAAATAGCTCCAAAGGATATACCGAAACCGATTGCGAAGGAAATTCCAAAAATGGATCATAAGGAAAATATAAAGACAATCCAAAAAGCGATCAATGTTTCGCCGCTTGCCAATGAGGTGGCACCTTTTACGCCGCAAGTAAATGTGAATATACCTAATGTCATGCCAACTATACCAAGCATTCCACAAAAACCGGCTAATATTTTACCAGAAATTATGAAGCCGGAGCCAGACTTAGAAAGCCCGATGGAAGACAAAGAAGTAAAAAAGCCAAGTCTAGACCAACTGCCAGAAATGCCAAAAATGCCATATATTCCGCTGATGCCGCAAAATATTTTTGCCCAGCAGCCAGCACCAATGCCGGAAAATTTATTTGTCGAGCAGCCAATGCAGGTGCCGCAACAGCCATGCGTTCCGATCACTCCGGTTATGCCGGGATATGGGTTTCACTATCATCCACCTGTAATGGCACCAACTGGTTATCATCCAATGTATCCTAATGAACCAATGGCTATGCCGGGAATTGACGACAGCATGGGCGAATCAAGCGATTATATGCCGGAATGGCCAAATATACCACCGAATATAGCGGAAGCGGACGTAACTACGAAAGCAGTAGAGAATGTGTCTCCAGAAAGCAATATTCCACCGCTGCCTCAAGAAATTCCAGTTCAGATGCATCCGTATGCAAACTGCGTTCCGATCACTCCGGTTATGCCCGGCTATGGATTTCATGCACCAATTTACTATCAGCCTTATGTACCAGCTGTTCCTTATAGTTATAGTCAACCAATGCCGCAAGCTTATCCAATGCCGATACAGCCAACACTAGGAACTTTTCCAGGCCAGCAAGCAGCCATGCCGATGCAGCCAACTTCGGGAGCTTTCCTAGGCCAGCAAGCAGCCATGCCGGTGCAGCCAATGCCAGAAGCTTTCCCAGGCCAACAAGCAGCCATGCCGATGCAGCCAATGCCAGAAGCTTTCCCAGGCCAACAAGCAGCCATGCCGATGCAGCCAACGCCAGGAACTTTTCCAGGCCAGCAAGCAGCCATGCCGATGCAGCCAACGCCAGGAGCTTTCCCAGGACAGCAAACATTAGCTCCATATTATCCAACCTCTTATTTTCCAGCATCAAGTTCGCCGTTTTTTATGATGGGGGAGTACGGAGAAAACAGTGAGTATGAGAACTAGTGAGATGAGAGACGATCACTCCTATCGTCTCTTTTTTCTTCTAAAAAAAGAATACGGATTCAAAGTAGAAAAGATTACTTTCATTAAACGGAATGTCTGGCTTATTTATACCGCTGAGGAGATATATGTATTAAAGGGATATTCTTCTTTCAGACAGGCAGCATTGCAAATTATATTTATGAAATCGCTGAAACAAACGGAGTTTCAAGCTGTTCCTTGCTTAAGAACGAACACACTAAGCAGCGGAATCATTCACTTTCATTCCCTTTATTGGGTTTTACAAGACTATATCTCATCCAAAACTCCATTTCGTTTCACTTCTTCGCAAGACCGAAGCGATGGACTGACCTTGCTTGAGCAGTATCATCATTACTCGTGGCGATTATTGAATCATCCGTTTTTACACCTGCATTTGCCGCGTTACCATCTTTACACGAAATGGCTTCAACGGTATGAAAGGTTCCTTTATTTTTTGCCTTTTATAAGACAAAAAATATCTCAAGAAAAAATGGAGTTTATCTTATACTCAGCCAATCTTTCGTTAAAAAATTTAATCCGTTTTTATCATTCATTATCTGAGGAAACTAACTCCATTATTCATGGTGATGTTGCCTCCCATAATTTTTTGCGGACAGATGGTGGGAAGCTTTATTTAATTGATTATGATTTAATCGCTGTCGCACCAAAAAGCATTGATTATTTGCAGTATGCCAATCGAATTTTGCCGTTTTTACAATGGTCATTTGCCGAATTGCAAAAATTGCCGGAAATAAACGAACAGCTTATGAAAAAATGGTTTTTAAGCGCCCTTATGTTTCCTGCTGATCTTTTGCGCGAATGGAATGCTGCAATGACAAAATATTCATCTGAACCGCGCTTTTTAATGAAAGCCGTCGAATATACGAATTCACAATTTGAAAGCCGCAAACAGTTTGTCGAAGAAATTTATCATATGGTAAGATAACATATATGCGATTTTTGGTGAAAGGGAGTTAGACGATGGAGCAAAAAATTGAAAAACTGATCGAATGGCTGCGTGAACAAGTAAAAGAAGCAGGATTAAACGGAGCGATTGTCGGCATTAGCGGCGGCATTGACTCTGCGGTGGTAGCACATCTTATTAAGCGCGCTTTTCCAAATAATTCGTTAGGGCTCATTATGCCTTGTAAAAGCAATCCGAAAGATAAAGAAGACGCTTTAAAAGTGGTTGAAAGCTGTGGAATCGATTATTATGTCATCGATTTAACAGAAACGCACCATACGCTTTTCGGTGAAATTGAGCGCCAATTAAAAGAAAAAGGCGAATGGAACGAAAAAGCAGCGAAACTTGGTGATGCGAACACACGGGCACGTCTTCGCATGACAACATTATATGCGGTTGCGAACAATTACGGCTATCTTGTTGTCGGAACGGATAATGCGGCAGAATGGCATACAGGTTACTTTACAAAATACGGTGACGGCGGCGTTGATTTAGTTCCGCTTATTCACTTTACAAAAGGTGAAGTTCGTGAAATGGCGCGCATTCTCGGTGTTCCGGAAGAAATTATTACAAAGGCGCCAAGCGCAGGGCTTTGGGAAGGACAAACAGATGAAAACGAAATGGGTACAACCTATGAGATGATTGATAAATACTTAAAGGGAGAAGAAATTCCTGAGAAAGACCGTCAAATTATTGAACGGTTACATAATCGCTCCCACCATAAGCGCCGTCTTGCTGCGGCTCCACCGAAATTTTAACACGGGGAGTTCGCTAAAATATCCCAGATTCGCTTAGAAGTAGGGCAGGCAGGAGAAGTTCATTTCTGCCGATAACTAACAGCCATAACCCTCTGTTTATTTGCCATGCTAAAAGTAAGAGGCTGACTTAAAAGCTAAGTGTCAGACCCCACAACACAATATATAGGATATAACATTGGGTAAATGAACTATATATTGTGGAGTGCACGTGAGGTCAGACACTTATGAGTCAGCCCCTTGCGTCGAAGGCAAATAAGGGGGTTTTTCTATTGAGAAAAGGAATCATGGCAGTCGGCGTATTTTGTTTAGCGGGCGCCCTTTCGGCATGTGGCAGCTATGAAGGGGCACTTGATGCCCGCTATGATGACAGTGCCCGTCCGATTGGATACTATACAAATGAAAACAATCGCGAAAATAACGGAAATGTTTACATCATGAACGATAATGATGGTCCAGTTACGGAATTTTTAGACAGAGGAGCAATGGACCGAAGAACGAACGTGAATCGTCGTGAGATTGTGAATCCGACTGTTCCTTATGCTGAGCGTGACCGCACATTTTTTGAGCGCGATAACCGTTTCAAATATAATGACATCAATTATCACGGTCATTTAAACAGCATGAATGCAAAAACCCGTTCTTCTTATTACAATCGATATAACGGTGAGTTAGCAGAAAAAATCGCGATGCGGGCTGCTAAGGTCGAAGATGTTGCCGATGCTCGTGCACTTGTATATCGTGACAGTGTATTGGTAGCGATTGATACAAACAGCAGAGATACAAGGAGCCTTGAAAATAAGGTAAAACAAGCGGTTGCTCCATACACGAAAAATAAAAAGGTGCGCGTCGTTTCGAATCCGAGCATGTATCAACGTGTGCGTGTCATCGACAATAATATGCGCTACGGACAACCATTTGAAGAAATTGAAAAGGATTTACAAACCATTTTTAATAACGGAGAAATCATCGAGCGCCCGTTAAATCGCAGGTAGTAACTGAGAAAGAACAGGGGAAATCCTGCCTGTTCTTTCCCATTTTTACATATAAAACTCTATTTTACCGTTTATCGTTTTTTGGTATAGTAGTATCGGAAATTTTGTTTGATGAGAGGGGAAATTTAGAATGGCTGGACATTCTAAGTGGAAAAATATTCAGCGTCGGAAAAATGCACAAGATGCCAAGCGCGGTAAACTTTTTATGAAATTAGCAAAGGAAATATATGTAGCGGCAAAAATGGGCGGCGGTGATCCGAGTGCCAACCCAAGCCTCCGTCTCGTTATAGAAAAAGCAAAAGCAGCGAACATGCCAAACGAAAATATTGAGCGTGCCATTAAAAAGGCGACAGGCAATCAGGAGCATACAAACTACGAAGAAGTTAAATATGAAGGATATGGTCCGGGCGGTGTCGCTGTCATGGTGACATGCTTAACGGATAACAAAAACCGCACGGCTTCTAACGTACGGGTTGCTTTTTCGAAAAACGGTGGCAACTTAGGAGAAACGGGTTGTGTCTCTTACTTGTTTGACCGTAAAGGACTTCTTGTCATCTCACGTGAAGAATTCGACATTGATGAAGATGACATGCTTCTGCAGGCGATTGAAGCAGGTGCTGAGGAAATGGAAACAACAGATGAATCGTTTGAAATTTATACTGCACCTGAGAACTTCGAGGAAGTGAAAAACAAGTTAGCCGAAAACGGATTTTCCTTTGTCACAGCAGAAATCACCATGATTCCGCAAACATATACAACGTTAACAGGCGACGATTTAACAAAAATGCTCCGACTCATCGACATGTTGGAAGACGATGATGACGTCCAAGAAGTTTACCACAATTTAGATGAGTCGGCGATTGAGTAAGAAGCCTTGATATATCAACGTTTTATCTCCTTATTTTCGTTTTAATACGCTCCCCTACAGGTAGGCAGTGTTGATATGATGTTCTTAGGAATCTACCTGGGAGGGGATTTTTTATGGTTAAAAAAGAATAAACCTTTAACTTATATTCAGAAGATCTGAAACGTGGAGTCATTCGTTTGAATTTGGAGGAGAGCTGGTTTTATCGACAACTCCGTGAATGCTTTGGAATGAAGAGTGATGCGCAAACTGTAGAATGGCTCAAGAAATTTCGAAATGGCGAGTCTTTTGAAGAACAACGAAGAGTGTGAAATAAAATTCAACGGCCTTTCCCCGATTGAATATCGAGAAAAGACCGCAGTTTAATTTACTCTTTTTTCATTGTCTACTTGGCAGGGTTATGTGCAGATGCTCCTCTTCTTATGAACCTCTCCCACCTACACGTTGTTTAGAGGTAGGAGACTTCTCGGTGAACATGTTAAAATAATTTATCTGGCCATTACTTTAAGTGAAACATATAAAGTTTCTTATTTGCGAATATCTGTAACTTACTTTCCGACGACGCCCTCCTCTCCAGATATATCCAGATACTCCGCTTTTTCTGATTTCAGTTGGATAAAACCAAAAATCTCTTCCGAGAGGTCCTGGCAGTCTTAATCCTAAGAATCCCCATTTACCTAAACAATTACACATCCATGTCCTGATTTGATCAGTTTGTGCAGTAGCAGAAAACGTTGCTGGTAATGATGGCGTTTGTGATGGTGGTGGTGTTGTTGGAGCATCCTCAGCATCATCAGGTCGATACACTTCATCATCAACATCTCTTATTTCATTACCATAATTTCGTAAATGATAATATGGTTGCTGATTATAGTTCATATATGGAACGTACAGTGGCTGATTATACATTCAAAAGATCGCCTCCTTATTATTTTAAATAAACACCTAATTTATTAGTATGTTGTATGGTCCTTATATGAAGCTTATTCACAGCCTAAATTATTACCAATTAACTACCGATAATTTGGATTTATGTTAAATAGGTGAAAAAGAAATATGTTATTCTTGTTTCACAATCGGGTGCGATAGTTGAACAAGACGTACAAAAAAGACTTATTTTGGTCTTTTTCTGTGGTCTAAAAATCAACATTGAAATTTAGCAGCATCTTTTGAAAAGAAGGATTAAAGAGAAAACTATCATCATTAATAGATTTTGCTGAAACCAAAAAAATTTAGTAATATAAACTTTTTTGTATGAAGTGAATAAAATAGATACAAATAACTTTAGAGGGAGTGAAAGGGATGAATGCACGCCTCTATAAAAAGATTTTTCAATATTCATTGATGATGAAAAAATTAGGCATAATGGAAGAACAGCAGTGGGAGCAGTTGAAGAAAAGTTTAGGCAAATGGAGATAATATTTGTATACATGCCAAAAGCCATTTATAGTAGATTGGGCTAAAGGAAAAGAATGATTAATTATTCAATATAAATTGGATAAAACTTCTCTCATTGGTGAAAATAGAAACAAATAAATTTTTGCCTTGAGAGAGGTGAAGGTTCATGAAACGAATATTTCAAATGTTTGCTGTGATCCTGTTCATATTGGCAGGAGGAACAAATGGTTTGGCGAAAGAGTCTAACGAAGTCAAAATGAATATCATTTTAGAGCGAATTTATTTAGATGGTGAAGTGAGCGAGGAAATAACGGAAGAAACGGTTGTTTCTATGAGAGACATATGGAAAAAATATAAAGGATGGCAGCTTGTTGATATGGATGATGAGCAAATCGTGTTTCAAAAGTTAGTCAATGATATTTCCCCGCTTGCAAAAGCGAATGGATATTTCGGTTTAACGAAAGATGGTACGCTTTCCATCTTTGAAGGGAAACCAAATCAATCATCGCGGGTTATCCAATCGTTTTTTCAAATCGATATAAAAAAGTTAGAAAGCCATCAACATGAACAATTGAAAAAAGGAATCCGTGTTGTTTCCAAATCTCGTTATAAAGATATTATCGAAACGTATCGGGATTTTGCGTTATTTCAGTAAGAGGCTTATCAAAAAAGATAAGTCTCTTTGTTATTTTAACATTTTTTTCGAGAAATCTCCCTCTTCTAAACGGAGGATAGGTGGGAGAGATTCATATGCTGTTTGATTTCGTGTAGCATATATGCTGCAAATTCTGTTAATTGATCATTATTGATAGTTGACTGCTTCGACAAACCGTTATATTGATTCAAACATTCAACAAGTAACTGCTTGTATTTAGCAGGTAACGATGCAATCGCCCATTCTCCTCCTTCTCTTTTGGAAGAGATGATATCTTCTTTAAGGAAATATAAGACTAACATGTTCACCGAGAAGTCTCCCACCTCTAAACAGCGTGTAGGTGGGAGAGGTTCATCGTATAATAAACAGGACCTTTGACTATCGTATCTTTGGCATCACTCACATCAGCAAGAATAGACTGTATATAATATATTTTCGGTATAGGTTGAAATAGTTCTTTAATTGGTTTTCCATAGAGCACGATGCCCCTATGATAAGTAACAACGATGTGAGCCGCTAAATCGGGATCTTCCAAGCCGCCGCAAATATAGTTTTCATCTTGGCTATATTTTTCTTTATGAAGAGAAGAGTAGTGCAACTCAAATGGAGTCGGATAAACAAAATGTTTTAGATAACGTTCTAAAAGAATGCTCATTTCCAAACCACCGTTATTGGGAAGTTTTTCGTGCAAAGTGAGCAATTTTCGCGCGATGCTTTCTTTTGTTTCCAATGTCAGTTCTTTTTTGGCTATCACTAAAAAGTCAATATCGCTTTTACCAGGATGAAAACATCCCATCGCTAATGAACCATGTAAATAAATGCCGACTAAATTGTCCATCATCTCTTCTCTAAACAAATGAACGATTTTTTGTAAATAATATTGTATATCCATTCAAGTTACTTTTCCTAACATTTTTTCATTGTACAGAAAATACTATGTAAAAAATCATGTGAAGAAGAATATACATTCGCATTTCTGTTCTTTTCCCGATAATTATATGATACAATGTAAGGCAGTGATGAAAAGGAGAGGAGTACGGTTTTGATTGAGTTTATTCGCGGCTATGTTGATTATGTTTGTCCTGAATATATTGTTATTGAAAATAACGGAATTGGGTATCAAATTTTGACACCGAATCCGTTTTCTTTTCGGAAAAGTAGAGAGGTCGTTGTAACGGTTTATACATATCAATATGTGCGGGAAGACGTGATCGCTCTTTATGGATTTCATACACGCGAAGAGCGGACATTGTTTACAAAGCTTCTTCAAGTGTCGGGAATTGGCCCAAAAGGCGGCTTAGCGATTTTGGCGGCTGGAGAGCCGCGGCAGCTTGTCGAGGCGATTGAGGAAGAAAATGAAAAGTTTTTATGCAAGTTTCCTGGTGTTGGGAAAAAAACAGCAAGGCAAATGATTCTTGATTTAAAAGGAAAACTGCAAGATGTCATTCCAAGTGCATTTCCAGACCTGTTTACTCCGGAAGATGAATATCCTGTTTCAGCGAACTCCCAAGCGTTAGATGAAGCGATTGAAGCATTAAAAGTGCTTGGCTATGCTGAACGGGAAATTCAAAAAGTAATGCCGGCATTAATGAAGGAAAACTTGTCAACTGATCAATATATTAAGCTGGCACTACAAAAATTATTAAAATAGGGGAGAAGAAAAATGGAAGAGCGTCTTGTTGCTAGTGACGCAAATAGCGAGGATATTTCGCTTGAATACAGTCTCCGCCCGAAGTTTTTAAGTGAATATATTGGCCAAGATAAAGTAAAAGATAATTTAAAAGTGTTTATTGAAGCGGCGAAAATGCGTGGGGAGACGCTTGATCACGTGCTGTTGTACGGACCTCCTGGGCTTGGAAAAACGACATTAGCGGCGATTATTGCCAACGAAATGGGCGTTCATCTGCGTACGACATCAGGTCCTGCGATCGAACGTCCGGGAGATTTAGCGGCGATTTTAACGTCGTTACAGCCTGGAGATGTATTATTTATTGATGAAATTCACCGTCTGCATCGTTCTGTAGAGGAAGTGCTGTATCCGGCGATGGAAGACTATTGTTTAGATATTGTCATCGGTAAAGGACATACAGCTCGTTCGGTGCGCATTGACCTTCCGCCATTCACACTAGTTGGGGCAACGACAAGAGCGGGAGCATTATCTGCACCGCTTCGTGACCGCTTTGGTGTATTAAGCCGTCTTGAATATTATTTGCCGGCACAGCTTGCACAAATTGTGAAACGAACGGCGGATATTCTCGATGTAGAAATTGAAGAAGAAGCCGCCTTTGAGATCGCCCGGCGTTCACGGGGAACACCACGTATTGCCAACCGGCTTTTGCGCCGCGTTCGCGATTTTGCCCAAGTGCGCGGCGATGGCACGATCACGTTTATCTTAGCGCAAGAAGCGTTACAGTTGCTTCAAGTAGACCGCTTAGGGCTAGATCATATTGACCATAAATTATTAAAAGGAATTATTGAAAAGTTTCGCGGCGGCCCTGTCGGTTTGGATACGATTGCTGCGACAATCGGCGAAGAAGCGCAGACGATTGAAGATGTATATGAACCGTATTTGCTGCAAATCGGCTTTTTACAGCGGACACCGCGCGGGCGCGTAGTCACAAACTTAGTATACGAGCATTTTGGAATGGAGGTCCCAAAGTGATGAATAGCCTTCCAAAAATGATTATGATCATAGGAGTAGTATTAATTGTTATCGGTTTTGTCATGCAATTTATTAAGCTTGGCAGACTTCCTGGTGACATTGTTATAAAAAAAGGCAATACAACGTTTTATTTTCCGATTGTTACTTCAATTTTGTTAAGCGTTGTTTTGTCGCTCATTTTTTACGTTCTTGGACGATTTCGTTAATTCTCAATAAATAGAAACGGGTGAAGACATATGAAAGTAGATTTATTTGATTTTTATTTGCCGGAGGAGTTAATCGCGCAAACACCGCTTCCAAATCGGGAAGCATCAAGGTTGATGGTACTTGATAAAAAAACGGGAAAAACGAAACATGAAACGTTTCGTGCGATTTTATCGTATTTAAAAGAAGGAGATTGTCTCGTTTTAAACGATACACGCGTATTGCCAGCACGTCTTTATGGAGAAAAAGAAGATACAGGCGCAAAAATTGAAGTGCTCCTTCTAAAACAAATGGAAGGAGATCAGTGGGAGACGCTAGTAAAACCAGCAAAGCGCGTCAAGGTAGGGACAACGATTTCCTTCGGTGACGGAAGACTAAAAGCAACGTGTATCGATACATTAGAGCACGGCGGGCGAATTTTAGAATTTGCCTACGATGGAGTTTTTTATGAGGTATTAGAGTCGCTTGGGGAAATGCCGCTACCTCCTTACATAAAAGAACAATTAGATGACCGTGAACGATATCAAACCGTGTTTGCCCGCGAGCGCGGTTCTGCGGCGGCGCCGACGGCTGGTCTTCACTTTACCGAACAGTTGCTTGATGATATTCGCGCAAAAGGTGTACATATCGCTTTTATTACGCTTCATGTTGGTCTTGGAACGTTTCGTCCAGTCAGCGTGGAAAATGTGGAAGAGCATGATATGCACGCGGAGTTTTATCAAATGACAGAAGGAACAGCGCGCCTTTTAAATGAGGTAAAGCAAAAAGGTGGGCGGATTATTGCCGTCGGTACAACCTCAACTCGGACTTTAGAAACCATTGCTTCCAAACATAACGGTACCTTTGTGGCTGAAAGCGGATGGACGGATATTTTTATTTATCCGGGTTATGAGTTTAAAGCGATTGATGGCATGGTTACAAATTTTCATCTTCCGAAATCCACATTAATCATGCTTGTCAGCGCGCTGGCCGGGCGGGAAAATGTGCTGCGCGCTTATGAAGAAGCGGTGAAAGAGAGATATCGCTTCTTTAGCTTTGGCGATGCCATGTTGATTATTTAAGACGATGGATAGAAAGGAGATATTCATTTGACACCGATTCGTTACGAGTTGATTAAAACGTGCAAACAAACAGGAGCAAGATTAGGAATCATCCATACGCCGCACGGCTCGTTTGAAACGCCGATGTTTATGCCGGTCGGAACGCTTGCTACGGTAAAAACGCTGTCTCCTGAAGAATTAAAAGAAATGGGAGCAGGTATTATTTTAAGCAACACCTACCATTTATGGCTTCGACCTGGTCATGACATCGTGGAAGAAGCGGGTGGTCTACATCAGTTTATGAACTGGGACCGCGGCATTTTAACGGATTCGGGCGGATTCCAAGTCTTCAGCTTAAGCCAATTTCGCCGAATCGAAGAAGAAGGGGTTTATTTCCGAAATCATTTAAACGGGGATAAATTATTTTTATCACCTGAAAAAGCGATGGAAATTCAAAACGCTTTAGGCTCTGACATTATGATGGCATTTGATGAATGTCCGCCATATCCGGCAACATATGAATATATGAAAAAGTCAGTCGAGCGGACAAGCCGTTGGGCAGAGCGTTGCTTAAAAGCACATAAACGTCCAAATGAACAAGGATTATTTGGAATTGTTCAAGGCGGCGAATTTGAAGATTTACGCAAACAAAGCGCGCAAGATTTAGTTTCCCTTGATTTCCCTGGCTATGCGGTTGGTGGGTTATCTGTGGGAGAACCGAAAGATGTCATGAATAGAGTCCTTGAATTTACAACGCCGCTTTTGCCAGCAAACAAGCCGCGTTATTTAATGGGAGTTGGTTCACCAGATTCGCTCATTGACGGGGTGATTCGCGGCATTGATATGTTTGACTGCGTCTTGCCGACGCGCATTGGCCGAAATGGAACCGTGATGACAAGCGAAGGGCGCGTGGTCATAAAAAATGCGCAATATGCAAGAGATTTTACGCCGCTTGATCCAAACTGCGATTGTTATACATGCCGTAACTATACAAGAGCTTATATTCGTCACTTGATAAAATGTGATGAAACATTCGGCATTCGTCTCACTTCTTATCATAACGTGTATTTTCTGATAAAATTGATGGAGCAAGTTCGACAAGCGATTCGCGAAGATCGTCTTGGCGATTTCCGCGAAGAATTTTTCGAACGCTATGGATTTAACAAGCCAAATGCGAAAAACTTTTAGAAATTTGCTTTGAAAGGGGGGAAAATGAATGGAAACGTTAATGAATATTGTACCGCTTCTTTTATTCTTTGCGATTTTCTATTTCTTGTTGATTCGTCCACAGCAAAAACGCCAGCGTGCGATTCAACAAATGCAGGCGAACTTGAAAAAAGGTGACAAAGTCATTACAATTGGCGGCTTACACGGCATTATCGATTCTGTTGATGAAGACAAAGTTGTCATTCGTGCTGGTGACGGCTCTCGTCTTACATTTGACCGTTCAGCAGTGCGTGAAGTAGTTGCTGATAAATAAGCGGAAAAGAGGTGGCTTCCCGAAAAGGAGGCCGCCTCTTTTTTCAATCACTGATTTCTTGAAGTGCTTATATTCACGCCAATAATTCCGCCGCACATGGCTGTAATAAGAAATGACAGATGGTATAGCCATTGCTGGACGGTGAATAGCTTATCGACCCCTAAAAACTGAAACAAAAAGACCAGAAGGGTAAATAAAATACTTGTAAAGCCACCGACTAACCAGCCTTTTTCTTTCCCTTTCCCCCCTGCGACAAATCCGCCAATAAAGACGGAAATGAGCGAACAAGTAAAAGCGACCCATGCAAATGTGTCCTCAGAAGCATTTGTAAACTTCAAGATAAGCGACAGCACGAAGCTGACAATGAGGGCTAATACAAAAATGGTCGTCACCCCGTATAAAACCGCTTTTCCTAATCTCGCCATACCCGCTCCCCTTTCATGCAAAAGCTGTTTTTATGAAAAACATATTCTTATTGGGACACGTTTAGAAGCAAAAATTTGTTACATTTCACCCGAGTGAACGGGATAAAGTGAAATTTGAAGTTTCTCATAAGTGTCTGATCTCACGCGTATTTCACAATATATAGCTCATTTATCCATTGTGATGTCCTATATATTTTGTTGAGGGGTCTGACACTTGGCTTTTGGGACAGCCTCTCTTACGGACGATTAGAACGGGATAAAAATGGTCCAATCATTGGAATGCGCGCTACTTCCTCTTTTTTAATGAGATTTAACAGTAATAATAAGAATAGATAGACAATCGTTGTGATCATGATAGAGAAAAGCGTTCTTACGTTTAGCGAAGCGGATGTCAGCACATGTTTAAATATAAAATCTCCGATCATTCCACATATCCCCATGCTCATAAATGCTTTTACGTATTCTTTTATATACACGGAAAAGGAAATGACTTTCACGATTGTCGCAAAATGAAGCATTGTCACAAGAACGATTCCTGTCATAATCGCCAGCGCTGCTCCCATAATTCCGAGGCTCGGTCTTGTTGCCAGTACAAAAATAAAAATGGTTTTTACAACAGCGCCAATTAAGCTGTTCACCATTGCTGCTTTCGCCAAGTCAAGACCTTGCAGCACAGCTTGCAGAGGACCTTGAAAGTAGTAAAAGATGAAAAATGGCGCCATCACTTTAACAAAAATGGCGGCATTGCTTGAGCCGTACATTAATTGCATAAGCGGCTGGGCAAAGACGTATAGCACAACGACAGCCCATCCGCCTGTGACAAGCGATAGTCGCATCGCTTGCTGAAGGCGGTGCTCAATCAGCAATATTTGTTTGTTAGCAGCTGCTTCGCTAATCGCTGGAACAAGAGAAGTAGATAACGAATAAGTGATAAATGATGGCAGCATCAATAGCGGCAAGGCGTACCCAGTCAATTCGCCATACTGTTTTGTTGCTAAAGCAGTGGCGACTCCGGCGATCGCTAAACTTTGTGCGACAACAATTGGTTCGAAAAACCAGGAAAGCGAACCAATTAAGCGGCTGCCGGTTGTAGGGAGAGCAATCCGCATTAAATCAAAAAATGTATCCTTTCCCGCTTTTACGCTTTGAAAAAATTGTTTTCTTACCTTAATGTGTTTTTTCAACCGAAACATAAATAATAAATAAATGAGTGAGACAAGCTCTCCGATAACAGCAGAAAACATCGCTCCAGCTGCTGCATATTCGATTCCATACGGCAATAACGCTTTTGTAAAAACAGCAATTAAACTAATTCGAACAATTTGCTCAATAAGCTGTGAATAGGCGTATGGCTTCATTTGTTGTTTTCCTTGGAAATATCCTCGTAATACAGAGGAGATAGCAACAATTGGAACAACTGGCGAAATAGCGAGAAGCGGGTAGTATGTGCGTGAGTCGGTAAACAACGTCTCTGACAAGATAGGAGCTAATAAAATCATCGCTGGGAAAAAGAACATACTTAACGCTCCGGTAACTGTCAAAGAAACGACAAGAATTTTTTTTACTTTTTTCTGATCACCAACCGCTTCAGCCTCGGCAACAAGTTTTGAAATGGCAATTGGCAGCCCGATTTGCGTAATTGTAATGACTAAAACGAGTGTCGGAACCGCCATCATGTATAAGCCAACACCTTCTCCCCCAATCATGCGGGCAATAACAATTCGATTAATAAAGCCGAGAATTCTTGTGACGAGTCCTGCGACAATAAGAATAAGCGTCCCTTTTAAAAATTTGGACATACCGCTTCCCTACCTTCTCAAACAAGGTGATATTTTATACAATTAACTATATGCGACTAGTATGAACAAGCATGACAAGTATGTGGGGATGGAGGAGAGGCGGAAAATGGAAAACGAGCAGATGAAAACGCTTCGCGAACAAGTAATGCCTGCTTTAGTATGTAAAAAAGAGGAATTTCAATTGCTTGGTTATGAACGAGTTACAATTGACGAAATATGGGATTGTTTATTTTATAAAAAATGGAAAAAACTAAAAGAGGAAAAAAAGCTGTTCGAAATAGTCAATGATATTCTTACACTCAGCGTAAGCGAGTATATGACATATATCACTGTACAATCTCATCAAGAGACAAATTGGTTTAATGACGATAATCTTGAAGCGTTAGAGGAATTGTTTTAGCTTGGGAACATAAATTGACAGCGATGGCAAACTGTTTCATAATGAGGGTATTGACAGAATTCTGGTTGTATCAGCCAGATTCTTTTATTTGTATAAGGAGGATTTTGCATGGTTAAAAGAAGTCGCATCATTGCCTTTTTCTTGTTGCTGCTACTTTTGGGCGGCACGATGGGGACAACGATTCAAGGGATCCTCAATAACATAAAACTCGGTTTGGACCTTCAAGGCGGTTTTGAAATTTTATATGAAGTAAAACCGGCGAAAAAAGGAGACAAAATCGATAAAGAAGCTCTTGTTAGCACAGTTGGGGCTTTAAATAAACGCGTCAATGTTCTCGGGGTAAGCGAACCAAATATTCAAATTGAAGGAAAAGACCGCATTCGCGTGCAGCTTGCCGGGGTAAAAGATCAAAACAAGGCGCGTGAAATTCTGGCGACTCAGGCAAAATTAACGTTTCGCGATGTCAATGACAATGTCTTAATGGATGGAAGCGACCTCGTAGAAGGCGGCGCAAAGCAAACGTTCGATGAAAACGGTAAGCCAAGTGTCGCAATCAAATTGAAGGATGCCGATAAATTTAGACAAGTGACGGAAAAGGTCTACAAAATGGGACCACCGAATAACTTATTAGTCATTTGGCTTGATTTTGAAGAAGGTGTTGATTCTTACCAAAAAGAGGCAACAAAAGAAAAACCGAAATTTATTTCAGCTGCGAGCGTCAACCAAGTATTTAATCAAAGTGATGTATCCATTGTCGGCAACTTTACGGTTGAAGAAGCAAAAGAATTAGCGGATTTATTAAACGCGGGGGCATTGCCGGTTGAGTTAAAAGAAATTTACTCAACATCGATTGGCGCTCAGTTTGGAGAAGATGCTCTGCAAAAAACAATTTTTGCTGGAATTGTCGGAGTTTCCGTCATTTTCTTATTTATGATTTTCTTCTATCGTTTGCCGGGACTTATCGCTGTTATTACTTTAAGTATTTATATTTACTTAATTTTGCTTATCTTTGATTGGATGAACGGTGTGTTAACGCTGCCGGGTATTGCCGCCCTGATTTTAGGAGTCGGTATGGCAGTAGACGCTAACATCATTACATATGAACGGATTAAAGAAGAGATTAAACTTGGCAGATCGATCATGTCGGCATATCGTGTCGGTAATAAGGGATCGTTTGCGACGATTTTTGACGCAAATATTACAACGATTATTGCCGGTGTCGTTTTATTTGTATACGGGACAAGCTCTGTCAAAGGATTTGCGACGATGCTGATTATTAGTATTTTAGCAAGCTTCATTACCGCTGTATACGGTACGCGTCTCTTGCTCGGTCTGCTTGTTCATAGCCGGGCGTTGAATAAAAAGCCGTGGTATTTTGGCGTGAAACAATCGGAGATTTTAAATATTGCTGAAACGGATGATGACACAGAAGTGCCGACAAAATTTGACCGTCTTGATTTTGTAAAGCATAGCAAAAAATTCTTTATCCTTTCCAGTGTTTTAACAGTTATCGGGATTATTCTGCTATTGACAATGAAGTTAAATCTTGGCATCGATTTTTCAAGTGGTACCCGCATAGAGGTATATAGTCAATCACCGCTTAACGCCAAAGAGCTGACGGAAGAGTTTAAAAAGCTTGGTTTAGAACCGAAGGATGTAGTGTTGTCTGGCAACAACAAAGAAATTGGCGTTGTTCGTTTTATCGGTGTATTAGATAAAAATGAGATTTCGAAAGTGAAAAATCATTTCAAACAATTATACGGTTCGGAACCGAATGTTAGTACTGTATCGCCAACGGTCGGTAAAGAGCTGGCAAGAAATGCGTTTATTGCTGTGTTAATATCGTCCATCGGCATTATTATTTACGTAACGCTTCGTTTTGAAATGTATATGGCTCTTGCGGCCATTATCGCTTTATTGCACGATGCGTTTATTATCATTACGTTTTTCAGTTTAACGCGTTTGGAAGTTGATTTAACGTTTATTGCTGCGGTATTAACCATTGTCGGTTACTCGATTAACGATACGATTGTTACATTTGACCGTATCCGCGAACTAATGAAAAAACGGAAAGTAAAAACAGTTGACGATTTAAAATATATTGTGAATCGTGCGTTGCAACAAACGTTTACCCGCTCGGTAAATACGGTGTTAACCGTTATTATTACCGTTGTTGCCTTATTAATTTTCGGAAGCGAAGCGATTCGCAATTTCTCATTAGCGCTATTAGTCGGCTTAGTTTCTGGAGTGTACTCTTCTTTGTTTATCGCTGCGCAGTTGTGGCTCGTTTGGAAAGGAAAGCAATTGAAAAAAGGAAATTTAAAGCGAAAAACAGAAAAAGATTTGGAACCGCAAGTATAAAGCCGTGGTTTTTGCCGCGGCTTTTTTGATCGTAAATCACCGAGAAGCTGAGCAGAAGTAAAACTTCAAACCGCCTATAAGAGTGTTGGGAGTTCAAGAGAAGGGTTATCTACCGTTCAAATACAAAAAACGGAATGATTCATTGCTCGACTTCTTTTCCTTTTGTATAATAGGAGAGTTGAGGTGTAGAGACGATGTTAACTTCGAAAACTCGTTGGGCTGTACGAAGTCCTGATATAGAAAAAGTGAATAAAATTGCGGAAGCGTTAAATATTGCCCCGCTTGTTGCAGCGTTATTAGTGAACCGCGGTGTGGATACGATTGAGGCGGCGGAGGCTTTTTTATATGTCGAAAAGCAGTCGTTTCATGACCCATTTTTGCTCGATGGAATGGATCGTGCCGTCGATCGGATTCACCAAGCGATTGCTGCGCAAGAAAAAATTCTTGTGTTTGGCGATTATGACGCCGATGGTGTTAGCAGCACAACGGTCATGGTGAGCGCTTTAAGAGAACTGGGCGCTTGTGTTGATTTTTATATTCCTAATCGTTTTACAGAAGGGTACGGCCCGAATGAAAACGCGTTTCGCTGGGCGAAAGAAAGCGGTTTTTCGCTGATTATTACAGTCGATACAGGAATTGCCGCACTGAATGAAGCGAAGTTAGCTAAGCAACTAGGAATGGATTTAATTATTACTGATCATCACGAGCCAGGACCAACATTGCCGGAGGCGTATGCGATTATTCATCCAAAAAAACCGGGAAGCACGTATCCGTTTAAGGAACTTGCCGGAGTAGGTGTTGCTTTTAAAGTTGCACATGCTCTTCTTGGTAAGGTGCCACATCATTTATTAGATGTAGCTGTCATTGGTACGATTGCCGATCTGGTTCCGCTATTAGGAGAAAACCGCTTGCTTGCTTCTTTAGGGCTGCGGGCGCTGCAAACAACGAAAAGAGTTGGATTGAAAGCCTTAATTAAACAATGCGGTGTTAGCATGGACCAGTTAAACGAAGATACAGTCGGTTTTATGATTGGTCCCCGCATTAATGCAGCGGGAAGATTAGGAACCGCTGATCCCGCTGTTCATTTATTAATGACAGAAGATGAAGAAGAAGCCGAGATACTTGCTGAAGAAATCGATGCATTAAATAAAGAACGGCAGCAGCTTGTCAATGAAATGGCGGAAGAGGCGATAAAAATAGTAGAAAGCCATTATCCGCCAAAGGACAATGCGGTGCTTGTCGTTGCCAAAGAAGGCTGGAATTCAGGAATTGTCGGGATTGTAGCCTCAAAGCTTGTCGAAGTTTTTTATCGTCCGACCATCGTGTTAAGCATCGACAAGGAGAAAGGACTTGCCAAAGGTTCAGCGCGAAGCATCCCTGGTTTTGATTTATTTGCCAATTTATCGACATGCCGCGATATTTTGCCGCATTTCGGCGGACATCCGATGGCTGCAGGGATGACGCTCAGCATCGAACACATTGATGAATTGCGAACACGATTAAATTCATTAGCAAACGAATTATTGACGGAGGAAGATTTTACGCCGATTACGCAAGTGGATATAAAATGCTCGCTTGCTGATATTTCATTAAAAACGGTTGAGCAGCTGCAAATGCTCGCTCCGTTTGGGATAGAAAATCCGAAGCCTAAAGTATTAATTGAAGATGTCTCTATTCAAATGTTTCGCCGCGTCGGGGCAGATCAATCTCATTTAAAAGCGGTGTTTGAGCAAGACGGAGCGACGATTGACAGCATCGGTTTTGGTTACGGTTATTTACAAGAAGAAATTGCTCCTAATTCTAAAGTTTCCATCGTTGGAGAGTTATCGATTAATGAGTGGAATAACTTCCGCAAACCACAGCTATTCATTCATGATGTTTCTGTGAAAGAATGGCAGCTTTTTGATATTCGTGGCATGCGCGATATTTATTCTTTTCTTTTGTCGCTTCCGAAAGAAAAACGTATGCTAATTGCTTTTCAGCAAGAAACAATGGAAGCATTGCCGCTGCATGAATTAAAACAAGAAGTATGCTATATTGACTCATTGGAAAATGCTAAAAAAGTGGAATTAAAAAATAAATATGTCGTATTATTAGATTTGCCGCCATCTTCGGAAATGATAAAAGTTTTATTAACTCCTAGTTTACCTGAGCGAATTTATGCGTTATTCTATCAGAGAGAGAATCACTTTTTCAGCACGATGCCAACTCGCGATCATTTTAAATGGCTTTATCTGTTTTTAATGAAGCGAAGTCCATTTGATTTAGCAAGATACGGCGATGATTTGGCACGCTCGCGCGGATGGACAAAAGAAACGATTCACTTTATGGTGAAGGTGTTTTTAGAACTAGGTTTTGTTACAATGGAAAATGGCATTGTAACGCTGACAAACAATCCGAATAAACGTGATTTAACAGAATCGCCGACTTATTGTTTTAAGCAGGCTCAATTTGAGCTTGAAAATATATTTTTATATTCATCTTATCAGCAATTAAAGCGCTGGTTTGATGAGATAAAAGGTTCGTTACATTATGAGGAGGCAAAAATCTGATGGATTTAAAAAAATATGTCACAATTGTACCTGATTTCCCAAAACCTGGTATTCAATTTAAAGATATTACGACGCTTATGGATAAAGGTGAAGTTTATAAATACGCGACGGATCAAATCGTGCAGTATGCACGTGAAAAACAAATTGATATTGTCGTTGGACCAGAGGCGCGCGGCTTTATTATTGGCTGCCCAGTTGCTTATGCGCTTGGGGTAGGATTTGCGCCTGTACGTAAAGAAGGAAAGCTTCCGCGTGAAGTTGTTCGCGTTGAATACGGGTTGGAATATGGAAAAGATGTGCTGACAATGCATAAAGATGCCATTAAGCCAGGACAACGTGTTTTAATTACTGATGACTTATTAGCAACAGGCGGCACAATTGAAGCAACCATCAAGCTTGTTGAGCAATTAGGCGGAGTTGTAGCAGGGATTGCTTTCCTAATCGAACTTACTTATTTAGAAGGGCGCAAAAAATTAGAAGGCTATGATGTATTGGCGTTAATGCAATTTTAGTTGTTGAGGGCACTCTTAATGGGTGCTCTTTCTTATTTATAAAATAGTTTCCATTTTTTAGAATGTATATATTTTCTTTATGCTAGCTCTTTACATCTAAAAAATTTTTCATGATAATAATGTCAATAGTTATTTTTTCGTATAATACGTACAATTGAACTATAAAAGGTGATTATTTCATGGCCAATGAACAGGTGTTAACAGCAGAACAAGTAATTGAAAATGCAAGTCATTATTTGTCTGCTAAAGATATTGAATTTGTTCAGCGAGCATACGAATTTGCCAAGGAGGCTCATAAGGACCAATATCGAAAATCGGGTGAACCGTACATTATTCATCCTATTCAAGTTGCCGGCATTTTAGTTGATTTAAAGATGGATCCAGCGACCATTGCAGCTGGTTTTTTACATGATGTGGTCGAGGATACGGACGTTACGAAAGAAGATTTGCTCAAAGAATTTGGTTCTGAAGTATCCATGCTCGTTGATGGAGTAACAAAGCTAGGAAAAATTAAATATAAATCCCAAGAAGAACAACAAGCGGAAAACCATCGCAAAATGTTTGTAGCGATGGCGCAGGATATTCGTGTCATTTTAATTAAGTTAGCGGACCGCCTTCATAATATGCGGACATTAAAGCATTTGCCGCTTGAGAAGCAGCGGAGAATCGCGAATGAAACATTGGAAATCTTTGCTCCGTTAGCGCACCGGCTTGGAATTTCAAAAATTAAATGGGAGCTAGAAGATACTGCACTACGCTATTTAAATCCACAGCAATATTATCGAATTGTCAATTTAATGAAGAAAAAACGTGCAGAGCGTGAGCAATATCTTGAGGAAGTAATCCAAGAAGTTCGTGAGCGTTTAAATGAGGTGTCTATAAAAGGAGAAATTTCTGGAAGACCGAAACATATTTACAGCATTTATCGCAAAATGGTGATGCAAAATAAACAATTTAATGAGATTTATGATTTACTGGCGGTTCGCATCATTGTTAACAGCATAAAAGACTGTTATGCGGTGCTTGGTATCATCCATACATGCTGGAAGCCGATGCCGGGTCGCTTTAAAGATTATATCGCCATGCCGAAGCCGAATATGTATCAATCGTTGCATACAACGGTCATTGGTCCGAAAGGTGAGCCTTTGGAAGTGCAAATTCGTACGTTTGAGATGCACCAAATCGCTGAATTCGGAATCGCTGCTCATTGGGCATATAAGGAAGGAAAAAGCGTAAAGCCGAATAGTTTTGAAGAGAAGCTTTCATGGTTCCGAGAAATTTTAGAATGGCAAAATGATATGACAAATGCCGAAGAATTTATGGAAACGTTAAAGATGGATTTATTCTCGGACATGGTATTTGTGTTTACGCCAAAAGGAGATGTCATTGAGCTTCCGTCCGGTTCGGTGCCGATTGATTTTGCTTACCGAATTCACTCCGAAATCGGCAATAAAACGATTGGTGCAAAAGTAAACGGAAAGATGGTGCCGCTCGATTATAAATTGAAAACCGGCGACATCGTTGAAATTTTAACTTCCAAGCATTCTTATGGTCCAAGTCAAGACTGGTTGAAGCTAGCGCAAACTTCTCATGCAAAAAATAAAATTCGTCAGTTTTTCAAAAAACAGCGTCGTGAGGAAAATATCGAAAAAGGAAAAGAGCTTGTCGAAAAGGAAATTAGAAACTTGGACTTTGATGTCAAAGAAGTACTCACGCCGGAAAACGTCAAACGAGTGGCAGAAAAGTTCAATTTCTCTAATGAGGAAGATATGTATGCGGCAGTTGGGTATAACGGCATTACTGCTGCACAGATTGCTCATCGTTTAACAGATAAATGGCGCAAACAGCGCGATTTAGAAGAGCAGCAAAAAAAATTGCAAGAAGTAGTTCACGAAGCGAAAAGCGTTTCACCAAGCAAAAAACGCGATTATGGCGTGCGGGTACAAGGAGTGGACAATTTATTAATCCGTTTATCCCGCTGTTGTAATCCTGTTCCGGGAGATGAAATTATCGGCTTCATTACGAAAGGAAGAGGTGTCTCTGTCCATCGGGCTGATTGCCCAAACATTTCTTCAGAAGAGATGGCCGATCGTCTTATTCCTGTTGAATGGGAAAGCGATGCGAAAATAAACCGCGAGTATAACGTGGAGATAGAAATATTTGGCTTTGACCGTCGTGGATTGCTCAATGAAGTGCTTCAAGCTGTCAATGAAACGAAAACAGACATTTCGGCTGTTTCCGGCCGTTCTGATCACCGCAATAAAATTGCGACGATTCATATGGCGATATCGATTCATAACTTGAGCCATTTGCAAAAAGTAGTCGAACGAATTAAGCAAATTCCAGATATTTATTCCGTTCAGCGAGTAATGAATAATTAGAAAGGGTATGTGTGATGAGAGTTGTTGTGCAACGTGCCAAAAATGCAAAAGTGATTGTCGAAGGTGAAACGGTAGGGCAGATTGACTTTGGTCTTATGCTGCTTGTTGGTGTCACTCACAGTGATACGAAAGAAGATGCTGCGTTTGTGGCGGACAAAATTGCTAATTTGCGAATTTTTGAAGATGAATCTGGGAAAATGAATTTGTCTGTTTTAGATGTCGGAGGAGCAATTTTATCTGTATCTCAGTTTACGCTGTATGGAGATTGTCGCAAGGGAAGACGTCCGAATTTTATGGAAGCTGCTAAGCCTGATCATGCGTTAGAAATTTATCAAATTTTTAATGAAGAGTTGCGGCAAAAAGGGATTAAAGTGGAGACCGGAAAATTCGGCGCAATGATGGACGTGCAATTTACAAATGATGGCCCTGTGACATTAATTGTGGAAAGTAAACAAAAAGGCGAGTAACGGAATCGTTATTCGCCTTTTTGTTTGTTCACAGTGATACTAGTGGAAATAGTTTTTTAAACTTTCAACAATAGCATCTGTTACTTTCTCTTGATAATAAGGTGAAATGATGAACGATTCTTCTGTCGCATTGCTTAAATATCCTAGCTCTAATAAAACAGACGGTCGGTGATTTTCCCGAAGAACGTGAAAATCGCCAAAGCGAATTCCGCGCTGTTTCATATTTTCAATCGTTGTTAACTGTGAATAAATCGATGCGGCGAGAGGATAATCCCGCTTATTGTCATAATAGTAAATGGTGATTCCGTTTGCAGTCGCATCATGTGAACTGTCGTAATGAATGCTAATAAAAACATCGGCTTCATGTTCGTAAACAGTTTTGACCCGATTTGGCAAGGAAATGAATAAATCGTCATTTCTTGTTAAAATGACGTTTGCTCCAGCCTGTCCTAGTTTTTGCTGCAGCAATTTTGCTGTTTGCAGTGTTAATGCTTTTTCTAGAGTTCCGTTTTTGCCAATGGTGCCGCTATCTTTTCCGCCATGTCCGGCATCAAGCACAATCGTTTTATTTTTGATCGTTCCGCTCTTTTTGTTTACTGTAGAAACCACCCATTCTGCGATATAGCCGGTTCTTTGCTCGGTCAGTTCGATATAATACCAACTTCCTTCTTTACGAATGACGCGATATGTTTCACCGCGATTGGCTGTTGCGACGATAGGGGCGTCAAGCGATGGGCTTATCCGAATGTTTGTCCCATGATGAAGAATTTGAATGTGCGAATCTGCAGGCTCTGAAGCAGTACGGTTTTGCAGTGAAACATATGTATTGAATACCCATGCAGTTTGTTGATTTTCAAGAATAATTTTCAGCCAATTGCCTTGTTGCCCGACGATATTTACATAATCACCATCATTTAGTTTTCGAATAATCCTTCCTTTTTCTGAAGGTTCAGCACGTACATTTAACCGATTTATTGTGACGATTCCAATCCGTTGTTTTTCTAGCGAAGTTTGTGAAGAAAGATAATTGGCAGAAACCCAGCCTGATAGACTGGATGAGTGGATTTTTGCCCAGCCTTTTGTTTTTTCATGCACCTCTACTGCTTGTCCTTGCTTTAAATAACCGATAACAGCATATTTTGAACCTGGACCTGTACGAACCCGGAGATGCTCAACGGCTGAGACAGCTGTTTCTACTGTGTTTGCTGCTTTGTTTGCATATTGCAGGGAAATCCATCCTGTTTCTTTCGCGTTTAGCTGAAGTTGAATCCAATCGTTTTTCTCCTTGATGACCGCATACGTTTCTCCTTTATTTACGCGTTTTATTACTTTGTAATGAAGTCCTGGACCTTCGCGCACATTGAGATGATGAACGGTGATGGTGGCTGTCCTTGTTTCCGCCCACACGCTCGATATATGGATGGAGAAGAAAAGAAGTATAGCGAACAAAACGTATGTACCCTTTTTTATACCATTCACAGCTAAAAGAAAAGCCTCCTTTTTGTCATTTAAAGCCGAGAATTAAGATAGCTTTTAAATTCGCCAAAAGTTAAAAAAATCCTTTTATTTTTGCAAATAACGGGAAAAATAAATAGTAAGTTTTTTCGAGCAAGAAAGGATGAGATGCAGTGAGAAACAGCACCAAAGCGGAGTTTGCACAGGCAAGAACGAATGATTTGTTTAATATTGATTTTCATGAATTTATGAAACGAGAAGCGGACTTAGCTGCATTTGAACTCGCTTCAGAGTTTGGCTTAACTTTAAGAGAAGTCCAAAAGTTAAAAAAACAATTATATCGTTCTTAAATGTTGCTGCATTCTTGACAAAATGCGAGTTCATTCGTAAGATAAAAGAAAAATTCTTACATACAAAACCGATGATGGAGAAGAGTAGTTAAGAATACACATGAACAGAGAGGAAATGCCTTAGGCTGAAAGCATTTCTGCATGATGACTTAACGAAAGAACACTCCGTAGGTTTCTCTTTGAACGAGAGTAGTCTAGTAGAAGAGAACGCATTCCGAGCGTTAACGGATGAAGTGGAAGCACATGCGGCTTCAATTAGGGTGGCACCACGGGAAAATTAGCTCTCGTCCCTATGTTTCATAGGGATGGGAGTTTTTTGCTTTTCCATTACATAAAAACATAGAAACTTAGGGGGTTGAAGCATGTCGTTTCAAATTCCAAGAGGAACACAAGATATTCTGCCTGGTGAAGCAGAAAAGTGGCAGTATATCGAACAAATGGCGAGAGACATTTGCCGACGTTACAACTATAAAGAAATTCGCACACCGATTTTTGAACATACGGAGTTGTTTTTGCGCGGTGTTGGCGATACGACAGATATTGTCCAAAAAGAGATGTATACATTTGAAGACCGCGGCGGCAGAAGTATAACGCTCCGCCCTGAAGGAACAGCTCCTGTTGTCCGTTCATTTGTTGAAAATAAAATGTATGGAGATCCGAACCAGCCAATTAAATTATATTATGTTGGACCAATGTTTCGTTATGAACGTCCACAGGCAGGAAGATTCCGCCAGTTCGTCCAATTCGGTGTAGAGGCGCTCGGAAGCAACGATCCAGCGATTGATGCCGAAGTGATTGCCTTAGCGATGGAAATCTATCAAGCATTAGGGTTGAAGAAATTAAAGCTTGTCATTAATAGTTTGGGAGATAAGGAAAGCAGAATCGCTCATCGTGAAGCGCTTATCAATCATTTTAAAGGACGCATTCACGAATTTTGTGAAGACTGTCAAACGCGATTAGAGAAAAATCCGTTGCGTATTTTAGATTGTAAAAAAGACCGTGACCATGAGTTGATGGCAACAGCGCCTTCAATTATTGACTATTTAAATGATGAATCGCGTCGTTATTTTGAAAAAGTTCAAATGTACTTAACGAAGTTAGGAGTAGAGTTTGAGGTAGATCCTCGTCTCGTCCGCGGCCTTGATTATTATAATCATACAGCTTTTGAAATTATGAGCAATGCGGAAGGATTTGGCGCGATTACGACATTGTGCGGCGGCGGCCGTTATAATGGATTAGTTCAGGAAATCGGCGGGCCGGAAACCCCGGGAATCGGATTTGCTTTAAGTATTGAACGATTATTAGCAGCGCTTGAAGCAGAAGGTATCTCGCTTCCAGTGGCGGAAGGAATTGACTGTTACGTTGTGGCGTTAGGTGAAAAAGCGAAAGATGAATCGGTTGTAATCGTGGACAAGTTGCGAAAAGCAGGGATTACAGCGGAGAAAGACTATCAAGATCGCAAAGTAAAAGCGCAATTTAAAGCGGCTGATCGTTTACAAGCAAAATATGTCGCCATTATTGGAGATGAAGAGCTAGAAAAGAACGTCATCAACGTAAAAGATATGGCTACCGGCGAACAAGTGGAAGTGGCGCTCGATTCATTTACCGAATATTTGCGGGAGAAATTGGTGTAAGGAGGAAGGAACATGTTTGGAAGAACACATTATTGCGGTGAAGTGACGGAGCAAGCGATTGGCAAAAAAGTAAATCTAAAAGGATGGGTGCAAAAGCGGCGCGATCTTGGTGGACTCATTTTTATCGATCTTCGTGACCGCACTGGTATTGTTCAAGTAGTATTTAGTCCGGAAGTATCAGAGGAAGCGTTAAAAGTAGCAGAGGCTGTGCGTGGAGAGTATGTTCTTGATATAGAGGGAACTGTTGTTGCCCGTGAAGAAGGAACGATTAATCCAAATCTCCCTACAGGTAAGATCGAAGTTCAAGCTGAACGTGTAACGATTATTAACGAGGCGAAAACACCGCCGTTTATGATTGATGATCGAACAGATGTATCGGAAGATGTGCGGCTTAAATATCGTTATTTAGACTTGCGTCGTCCTGTTATGTTTAACACGTTTAAAATGAGACATCAAGTAACAAAAGCAATCCGTGATTTTCTCGATGAAGAAGGATTTTTAGAAGTAGAAACACCGATTTTAACAAAAAGCACTCCAGAAGGTGCGCGTGACTATTTAGTGCCAAGCCGTGTTCATCCTGGTGAGTTTTATGCGCTGCCGCAATCGCCACAAATTTTTAAGCAATTATTAATGGTTGCCGGCTTTGAGCGTTATTATCAAATTGCGCGCTGTTTCCGCGACGAAGACTTACGTGCTGACCGCCAGCCAGAGTTTACACAAGTCGATATTGAAACCTCTTTTATGAGCCAAGAGGACATTATGGCGATGGTAGAACGAATGATGGCACGTGTCATGAAAGTGGCAAAGGGAATTGATTTGCCAATTCCGTTCCCAAGAATGTCTTATGATGAAGCAATGAGCCGATATGGTTCTGACAAGCCGGATACTCGCTTTGCGATGGAACTTGTAGATTTATCCGAACAAGTAAAAGGCTGCGGCTTTAAAGTATTTGCGAGCGCGGTTGAAAACGGGGGACAAGTAAAGGCGATTAATGTGAAAGGAGCCGCAGATAAATATTCCCGTAAAGATATTGACGGTTTAACGGAATTTGTTTCCCGTTATGGTGCAAAAGGGCTTGCGTGGTTAAAGGTGGAAGAGGACGGTTTAAAAGGTCCGATTGCGAAATTCTTTACGGAAGAAGAGCAAAATGGCTTTAAGCAAGCGTTAGATGCGGAAACAGGAGATTTATTGTTGTTTGTTGCTGATAAGAAAAACATTGTTGCCGATTCGCTTGGGGCATTGCGCTTAAAGCTTGGCAAAGATCTAAAGTTAATTGACGAAACAAAGTTCAATTTCTTGTGGGTGACTGACTGGCCGTTGTTAGAGTACGATGAAGAAGAAGGGCGTTATTATGCAGCGCATCACCCGTTTACAATGCCTGTGCGCGACGATTTACCGCTGTTAGAAACGGAACCAGACAAAGTGCGTGCGCAAGCATATGACCTTGTTCTAAACGGATATGAACTTGGCGGCGGTTCATTGCGTATTTTTGAACGCGCTGTGCAGGAGAAAATGTTTAAGGCGCTTGGATTTACAGAAGAAGAAGCACGTGCGCAATTTGGCTTTTTATTAGAAGCGTTTGAATACGGAACACCACCACATGGCGGCATCGCCTTAGGACTTGACCGACTTGTTATGCTGCTTGCTGGCCGTTCAAACCTTCGTGATACAATTGCTTTTCCGAAAACAGCAAGCGCAAGCTGCTTGTTGACAGAAGCACCAAGCGCAGTTAACGAAGCACAGCTGCAGGAATTGTATTTGTCATTAAATTTAGAAAAAAATGAATAAAATCCTCATATCTCTTGCTTGAAATCGCTTTCTGTTTATGTTATGATACATTCACAACAATTAGTCCTGATGTGTTCGTCGTATAACCTGTTGTTTTGACCGAACAATAAGTTATACGGGAGCCCGGGGTTTTCAAGCGGCGTACATGCCTCTGGCAGTGAGGACGTGCAAACCTTGAAACAGGGCACCCACCTGCCTGGAGCGGGTTCAAAACGAAGGCATCGCGACGGCACGATTGGGACTTCCATACAGAACAATTCCCCTATGTAAAGCTACGCTTTGCATAGGGTTTTTTGCTATAGAAGTGACAAAAAAATCCGATTGAAATACTTATATTTATCATGTAGTATAATATCGACAAAAATGCTGAGTATGATAACGGAGGGTGCAGATGTTACACCAATTTTCTCGCAACGAACTAGCCATTGGTAAAGAAGGTTTAGAAAAGCTTAAAAATACGACAGTAGCTGTATTAGGAATTGGCGGAGTTGGTTCATTTGCTGTTGAAGCATTGGCACGTTCAGGTGTCGGCCGATTAGTGTTAGTGGACAAAGATGATGTCGATATTACGAATATTAACCGTCAGATTCATGCGCTTCTTTCTACGGTGGGTCGTCCGAAAGTCGATTTAATGAAAGAACGCATTGCTGATATTAACCCTGAGTGTGAAGTGATTGCTTTAAAAATGTTTTATACGGAAGAAACATATGAACAATTTTTCAGCTATGGTTTAGATTTTGTTATCGATGCATCTGACACGATTACGTATAAAATTCATTTAATGAAAGAATGTTTAAAACGGAACATCCCGATTATTTCAAGCATGGGAGCGGCCAACAAAATGGATCCTACTCGCTTCCGTATTGCTGATATTTCGAAAACGCACACAGATCCAATCGCGAAAGTCATCCGCGCAAGATTGCGGAAAGAAGGGATTCGTAAAGGCATTCCTGTTGTTTTCTCTGATGAAAATCCAATTATTATTCGTGAGGATGTGCGTAAGGAAGTTGGAAATGATCAAGCGACAATCCGGAAAGCAAAGATGCCGCCGTCTTCCAATGCCTTTGTTCCATCGGTTGCAGGGCTTATTATGGCTTCCTATGTCGTAAGAGAAGTATTAAAGGATGTTAAAATTTACCGCGTTGGTGAGGAATAAAAAAATCGCGGAGCATTTTGCTTCGCGATTTTTTATTTTATGACTGTGTCGCAACATGTTCCAAATTCCCGTTTTTGTCCATACGGAATATGTGGGCCGGTTGTTGTGTCTCGATTTCTTCCGTTAACACCATTTTGCGGGCTCGATCCATAATTTTGATGAGCGCTTGGTAATCTTCTTGAATCGTCTCTTGTTGTTCTATTAAATGAGCAAGCTTTTTCTCTAATTCTTTATTTCGCTGCTGTAACTCTTTATTTTCCTTTTGGAGTCGATTGTTTTCTTCTCTAAGTTTTTGAGACTGAAGATCTGTTTCGTTTAACGATTGTAAAAAGGCAATACATTGTTCGAGTGTAATCGCATTTGGAGCAGGAAGAGTACATGATGAAATAAGTTGTGATGAATTTTGTTCTGTTCGCTGAAGCTTCTTCGCACTTTCAGATGCTCTTTTCCGTTCTTTTCTTTGTTTCTTTGCCAGTTCAATTGCTTCGACATATCTCTTTCTTATTTCTGCATTCCAGCGAAAGCCGCAAGCCGCTGCTGTTCTATTAAGCTTGTCTCCTACTTCCTCGAAAGCCTCCAGCTGAGTGCCGCCTTCACGAATGTAGCGCAATACTGTCTCCGCTAATAATAAATCATCTTCATGCGTCCATGCATCTTGCCGTGTTTTCATTATGTCACTCCCTATGGAATCTTTTCATCAATGTTGTGAATAGGATAACCTAATTTAAAAGATTTTAAACTGCTTCGTTCATAGTTCCGATCAGTGATGTAGAAGGAAGTATGTTATTTATTGAAAATTTTTAGCAATTCGTTTATATTCGTTATAGTGGTATGACTGACCAGTCAGTTTAATAAACTACCAAACGGTCGTAATATAGGTTGAGGGAAAGGAAGGAAACTATGAACTTTTTAACAAGGTTTAGCTTAAAAAATGCGGTAGCTGTGTTTATTATTTCCTTTCTACTTATTCTCGGAGGATTGTACTCTTTTTCTTCCTTGAAGGTAGATTTATTGCCGAATATTGAATTTCCGCAGCTATCTGTTGAAGTGGTTTATCCGGGTGCCTCTCCGGAAGACATTAATGAACAAGTAACTTCAAAGCTTGAAGAAAAATTTAAGTCGATTGAGGGTATGAAAAAAATGCAAAGCTCCTCATTTGAGAGCATTGCGATTATTAATCTTGAATTTCCGTTTGACACAGATATGGATGAAGTCGAACGACAAGTCGACTCATTTATTGAAGATGCGAAACTACCAGAAAATGTACAAACAAAAATTAATCGTTTTTCATTCGGGACGTTTCCGATCTTCAACATTTCCTTGTTCGCTAAAGAAGGTGTTGATTTAGAAAAACTACTAGAGCAAGATGTCATTCCCGAACTTAATAAAATCAATGGGATTAACTCTGTATCTGTCGGCGGCATGAAAGAGGAAATTGTCCAGATTACGGTCGATAAAGACAAAGCTTTACAAGCAGGGTTAAGTTTGTCGCAAATTAAAGAGCAAATTAATGAAAAGTTTTTATCGTTTCCAGCAGGGAATGTCAATACAGAAACGCTGCAAATTCCTGTACGCGTTCAAGAAAAGCTTGAAACAGTGAAAGAATTAGAGAATTTGCCGTTGTCTTCACCGTTTGCCCAAATAGCTCAGCCGACTCAAGGGGCATCGCAAGGCTTTCCAGGAGGTGCAAATGCTAAAGGAGGACAGGCGCCAGCTTCTAGTGCTCCACTGACGCTGAAGGATATCGCAAAGATTGAAACCATTACTGACCAGCCAGAAATTACGCGTTATAACTTAAATGAATCTCTTTCTATGGCCATTACGAAAAAGCAAGATGCCAATACAGTCGAGGTAGCGGAGAAAGTTATTAAAGTGCTAGATTCTTATAAAGATGAGTTCGACTATGCCATCGGTTTTGATTCTGCTGAGGGCATCAAAAAATCGATTGAAACATTAGTTCGTGAAGGATTGCTCGGGGCGTTATTCGCTTCTGTAGCGGTGTTAGTATTTTTACGCAATGTACGCGCTACGGTTATTGCGATTGTCTCGATTCCGTTATCACTGTTAGTCGCTTCGATTTTCTTGCAAAGAATGGATATTTCCTTAAACATTATGACGCTTGGGGGGATGGCAGTAGCAGTAGGCCGCGTAGTGGATGATAGTATCGTTGTGATTGAAAATATTTTCCGCCGTGTACGTAAATCAAAACAGGGAATTACTGATGAACTTGTGGAAGATTCTACAAAAGAAATTTTAAAGGCGATTACTTCTTCAACGATTACAACGATTGTTGTCTTCCTGCCGCTTGGCTTTGTCGGTGGAATCACAGGCGAATTTTTCTTGCCGTTTGCCTTAACGATTGTCTTTGCCTTGTTAATGTCATTAATCGTTGCTGTTACGATTGTGCCGATTTTAGCGAAATTCTCATTTAAAAAAGTGCCGCCAGAAGAAAAGGAAGGCGCATTGCAACGCATTTATGCGCGTGCTATTGAATGGTCATTAAATCATAAAATTTTCATTTTAGCTTTATCTGTCGTGCTGCTTATTGGTTCGTTTGCGATTGTTCCGGCTTTAGGCTTTACATTTATTCCTAATGAGGAACAAAAAACATTGGTTGCAAGCATTGAGTTGCCATCGTCTACATCGCTCGAGAAAACAAATGATGTCTCACTAAAGATTGAGAAAATGTTTGATAAGCAAAAAGAAATTAAAGAAGTAACAGCCGGAATCGGCAGCCGTGATTTCCGCACGGGATTAAAGCGGCAAAATCAAGCGAATTACTTTATTATTCTTGAAGATGGTGTAGATGCAGCAAAATTTATTAAAAAACTTGAGAAAAACATGCAGGATATCGCTGATGAAGAAGCCCCAGGAACAAAACTTGGAGTGCAAGAATTAGATTCGGGAGGACCACCTTCCAATAATAACGTGAATATCGATCTGTACTCGAATGATTTAGCGGCCCTGCAAAAAGCGGCAAAAGACGTTGAAAATTATTTAAATTCACGTAAAGACTTAAAATATGTAACGAATAACTTCTCAGACAAACAAAAACAAATCGTCGTTGATATCGACCCAGAAAAAGCGGCGGAGTACGGTGTTTCCGGTTTCCAAATTCTCGGTACGATTGCCGATCAAACAAGACCGGTTGAGGTAGGAACGTTAAAACTGGATCATGTAAACCGTACAGTTCAGCTTTCATACAATAAAGAGGTTGATTCAGTAGAAGCGCTAAAGGATACGGTCATTTTCACCAAACGCGGACTTGTTCCTGTAACCGAGTTAGCCACAGTAGAAGAAGTTGAAACGTACACAGCTATTCAGAAGCTAGACGGTAAAGTGTTCGCACGCGTTTCCGCGCAAATCGTCGGTGATAACATTCAAAAAGTTACGCAGGAAGTTATTTCCGGAGTGAAAAAAGAAGTTGACTTACCGAAAGAAGTTTCCCTTGAAGGCGGCGGCGGCAGCGACGAGACGGTTGAAACATTTAAGCAGTTAGGTTTAGCGATGGTTGTTGCCATCGGTCTTGTATACATCACGATGTTAATTACGTTTGGAAAAGCACGTATTCCATTTATTATTCTTTCATCGCTTATTTTCGTACCGATTGGTTCCCTGCTAGGGTTGTATATTGCTGATGAACCGATGTCTGTTAGCGTCATGATCGGCTTATTGATGCTCATCGGTATTGTGACAACAAACGCGATTGTACTTGTGGACCGTATTGGACAAAACCGTGAACAAAAAGGAATGGCAATTCGCGAATCGCTCATTGAAGCAGGTAAAACAAGATTGCGTCCTATTTTAATGACTGCATTTGCGACCATTGCTGCGCTGATTCCGCTGGCATTAACAAAATCATCAGGTACATTAATTTCTAAAGGACTGGCAATCACGGTTATCGGCGGTTTAACATCATCGACTTTACTAACGTTAATTATTATTCCGGTTATGTATGAAATCTTCTTTATGCGTCAGGCAAAGGCGAAAAAAAGCAACTAAACAATACGTAATTATAAGGGGGACGCTGTAGCGAAGCGTCCCTTTTTCGTCATTTATACAGAGCTTTCTCTTTAATGATAAGCAAAGAAAGCGCTATAATAGTATATAAATGCGTTGAATAAGGAAGGAGAAAACATTGAGCAGAAGAAAGCAAATTATTACAGCCGCAATGAAGCTGTTTGCCCAAAAAGGATACCACGCGACTTCTATGCAAGAAATTGCTGAAAATAGCGGGTTAGCTAAAGGTTCTTTATATAACTACTTTAAATCAAAAGAAGAAATTGCCATGTCGATTTTTAGCTATTATTACGATTTGTTATTTGAAAAAATCTCTAAAATAGCGGAAGATGATACGTTATCTGTAAAGGAAAAGTTCATGAAACAGCTTGAAGTGCAAATTCGCGAATTTTATAATCATAAAGATTTTATTCGCATGCAAATGACGGAACAAGCTGTGAAAGTAAATGATGATGTTCATAAGCTTGTCTTTCGCATTCGCGCCGAAACGCTGAGTCGGTACAGCAACGCCATTATTGACATTTACGGTGAATCAGTAAAAAATTTTGCTTTAGACCTTGCTACGATGTTAAATGGAATGTTGAAAGAATATTTGTTTTACATTGCAATCGATAAAAAAGAAATTAATTTAGATAAGCTCGCACCATTTTTAATCAAGCGACTAGATGCAATGGTCCAAAGCTTAACAGATAAAGAAACTCCGCTGCTTACAGACGAAATGATGAAAGACTACATCGATATCGGAAAAATAAGCAAGGAGAAGGTGAGGAAACAAATCATTAGACAAATTGATGAAATGATTGAAAAATTAGAAGATGAAAGTGACAAAAACCATGTTGTAAGTAGTGATGTCATTCATTCATTAACTACTTTAAAGCAGGAATTTTCCCGAAATGAACAAGAGGTGCGAAAATTTATTGTGGAAGCATTATTGCTCTATCTGCAAAATCTGGAACATAGCGATTTAACTCGTTTTGTTAAAGGACTAAAAGCAAAAATGGATGTTTATTTTACTAACTAAAAAGTTCTCTGGCATCAGAGAGCTTTTGCTTTTTCAGTGATAAAAAGGAGAGGTACGATTCATGTTGTTTGCAAAAGAACCTTTATCTGTAAGAATGAGGCCGCGAAATATTGATGAAATAGTTGGTCAACAGCATATCATTGGTCCTAATACATCTTTATACCGAATGATTAAAAATGGCCATGTGCCATCGATGTTATTATACGGTGAACCAGGGATTGGCAAAACATCGCTCGCTTATGCAATTGCCGGAACAGTTGAGCGGGAGTTTTATGCGATTAATGCTACCATTTCAGGAAAAAAAGAAATGGAAGAAATTGTGGCTCAGGCAGAAATGTTCGGAAATGTCATTTTGTTTATCGACGAAATTCATCGCTTTAATAAAGCGCAGCAAGATTATTTATTGCCGAATGTCGAGAAAGGATTAATTACTTTAATTGGGGCAACAACCGAAAATCCTTTTCATGAAGTAAACCCGGCGATTAGAAGCCGCTGCGGCCAAATTAAGCAATTAAAAAGATTAACGAAAGAAGACATTATCCTCCTTTTAAAGAGAGCGTTAACGGACAAAGAAAGGGGACTCGGGGATCTTACAGTTGAAATTGATGAGCGCTTATTAGAAATCATCGCTTTATCGACAAACGGAGATGCCCGTTCGGCTTTAAATGTTTTAGAAGATGTTGTTTATGCCTCGGAGAAAAGAGACGGCCTTATTTATGTTGATGAAAAAACGGTATTTGAGTGTGTGGAAGGTAAAGGATTTCATCATGATAAAAACGGCGATGTGTATTATTCGCTTTTATCGGCTTTCCAAAAAAGCATCCGCGGCAGCGATGTCGATGCGGCGCTTTATTATTTGGCAAGACTTCTTGAAGGAGGAGACTTATCATCGATATGCCGCCGACTAGCTGTTATTGCCTATGAGGATATTGGTCTTGCGAATCCGATGATGGGAGTAAAAGTGATGGCCGCTATTGAAGCGGTAGAACGTCTGGGGCTGCCAGAAGCGAGAATTCCGCTTTCTGTCGTGACCATTGAATTATGCCTTTCCGCTAAGTCGAATTCTGCTTATAAAGCATTAGATAAGGCGATTGATGATGTGCGAAATGGAAAAACAGGAGAAATTCCTAATCATTTAAAAGATGCTCATTATCAAGGTGCAAAAGTTTTGGGGCATGGGAAAGGATATAAATATCCGCATGATTACCCGAACAGTTGGGTATATCAACAATATTTGCCGGATGAGTTGTTAGGGGTACAGTATTATGTACCGAAAGAGAGCGGTGAAGAGAAATATTTGGCAAAAGTGCATGGGCGTTTGGAAGAATTGAAGAGACAAGGAGCTGAAAAATAAAGAGATGAAGTTTACTTAAAATGAAGTTGACAAAGATTTATGCTATAATGACATAGGCTTCTTATTGACAAAGTTGTTTTGAATTGTATATGGAGTGTTTATATGACAGAAAATGGAACTTCTTATAAATCTAGCCATCTCATGGTACAATGGGGAATATATTTTGCCGGTTTGCTTGTCATGTGTTTGGGGATTGTATTAACGATTAAAGCAAATTTGGGAAGCGCACCATGGGATGTATTGCATATTGGGCTGTATCGTCAATTTGGATTAACCATCGGGACATGGTCGATGATTGTCGGTTTTGCAGTGTTAACAGCTGCTGCGATTGGCACATTCGTTTTCAGCGTTACAATTGGTCCTATTGTTGGGATTGCTTTGCCGCAATGCCAATCCTTGGTTAACCGAATATGGATGAGACAAGTTCATAGGAAAATGAACGGGTTAAGCAGGTAGGGGGAGTATAATGAAAATTTCAACAAAAGGCAGATATGGATTAACGATTATGATTGAACTAGCGAAAAAATATGGAGATCGCCCGATTTCATTAAAATCGATTGCCAGAGCGCACGATTTATCCGAACATTATTTGGAACAACTTGTTTCACCGTTACGAAATGCCGGGCTTGTGAAAAGTATTCGCGGTGCTTACGGCGGTTATGTATTAGCCGATCATCCAGCGAAAATTACGGCAGGAGATGTGATTCGCGTTCTTGAAGGACCGATTAGTCCAGTGGAAGAGCTGGAGGAAGAAGAACCGGCGAAGCGAGAGTTATGGATTCGCATTCGCGATGCTGTTCAAGAGGTGTTAGATAGCACGACTCTAGAAGATTTGGCGAAATATAGTAATGGTGATGAAGAAGCATATATGTTTTATATTTAAATCGGTGGAATAGAAAGGAGAATTTTGTTTGGAACGAATTTATTTAGATCATGCCGCTACGTCACCGATGCACCCTGATGTTGTCGACACGATGGTACCATTTATGACTGAAATTTTTGGCAACCCTTCAAGTATTCATTTCTTTGGCAGACAAAGCCGTCACGCGATTGATGAGGCGCGGGAAATGGTTGCTAAAAGCATCGGAGCAAAAGCGAATGAAATTATTTTTACAAGCGGTGGTACAGAAGCAGATAACCTTGCGTTAATTGGCGTAGCAACGGCAAATCGTCAGAAAGGAAAACATATTATTACTTCATCTGTTGAACATCATGCCATTTTGCATACATGTCATTATCTTGAAAAACAAGGATTTGAAGTAACATATCTCCCAGTGAATGAAGAAGGAAAAATTTCGCTTGATGATTTGCGAAATGCTCTACGTCATGATACAATCCTTGTTTCAATTATGTTTGGCAACAACGAGACAGGTGTACTGCAGCCAATTAAAGAAATTGGTGAAATGTTAAAGGAGCATCAGGCATTTTTTCATACTGATGCTGTACAAGCTTATGGACTGATTCCGATCGATGTAAATGAGCTTCATATTGATTTGCTGTCTGTTTCTGCTCATAAAATTAACGGTCCAAAAGGTGCCGGCTTTTTGTATGCAAGGGAAACGGTAAAGCTCATTCCGCGTTTATATGGCGGTGAACAAGAACGAAAACGCCGGGCTGGAACGGAAAATGTAGCAGGAATTGTTGGAATGGCGAAGGCGGTTGAAATTGCTCAAGCAACAATGAACGAGAAAGTAAGTATGTATCGTTCATTTAAAGAGAAAATGTTGGGAATTTTTGAGCAGGAAGGTATTCCGTACATCGTGAATGGAGACAAAAACGATTCGCTTCCACATGTGTTGAATGTTGCTTTTCCAGGAACGAACGTTGAGTCAATGCTTGTAAATTTAGATTTAGCTGGGATTGCTGCCTCAAGTGGCTCAGCTTGCACAGCGGGATCGATTGATCCATCTCACGTTCTTGTTGCCATGTTTGGTAAAGAATCGGAACGGATCCGTTCTTCCGTTCGCTTTAGCTTCGGGCTTGGAAATACAGAAGAGCAAATCGAAAAAGCCGCTTATGAAACAGTAAAGATTGTACGGAGACTGACAAACAAATAAAATGGAGGTTACCTTCTTATGAACAAAGCACCAAAAGATACTCGCGTCGTCGTTGGAATGTCAGGCGGCGTCGATTCTTCCGTTGCGGCGCTCTTGTTAAAGCAGCAAGGATACGATGTTATCGGTATTTTTATGAAAAACTGGGATGATACAGACGAAAATGGAGTATGTACGGCAACGGAAGATTACAATGATGTTGTGCGTGTTTGCAATCAAATTGGCATTCCGTATTATGCAGTGAATTTTGAAAAAGAATATTGGGATAAAGTGTTTACGTATTTCTTAGATGAATATAAAGCGGGCCGCACACCGAATCCGGATGTCATGTGCAATAAAGAAATTAAATTTAAAGCGTTTTTAGAGCACGCGATGTCTCTCGGAGCGGATTATTTAGCGATGGGGCATTATGCACGCGTAGAATATCGTGATGGCGAATATAAAATGTTGCGCGGCGTTGACCAAAACAAAGACCAAACCTATTTCTTAAATCAACTAGGACAAGAACAGCTTTCAAAAATCATGTTCCCAATCGGGAATATTGAAAAAGCGAAAGTACGGGAAATCGCAAAAGAAGCAGGACTTGTTACAGCAACAAAAAAAGATAGCACTGGCATTTGTTTTATCGGTGAACGCAACTTTAAGGAGTTTTTAAGCAATTATTTGCCGGCTCAGCCTGGAACAATGCAAACATTAGACGGAGAAGTAAAAGGAAAACATGATGGACTGATGTATTATACAATCGGACAACGCCACGGCCTTGGAATTGGCGGAAATGGAGAACCATGGTTTGTTGTTGGCAAAAATCTGAAAGAAAATATTTTATATGTCGCTCAAGGATTTGATAATGAGTTGTTATATTCAGACTCCATTATTGCGACAAACGTTAACTGGGTATCCGGTAAAGTACCAACAGAGCCGGTGAAATGCACAGCGAAATTCCGTTACCGTCAACCGGATACAGGAGTAACGGTTCATGTCATAGATGAGAAAACCGTTAAAGTTGTGTTTGATCAGCCGGTTCGCGCAGTGACGCCTGGCCAAGCGGTTGTCTTTTACAACGGTGAGGAGTGTCTTGGCGGCGGAACGATTGACCAAATTTTCCGCAACGGAGAAAAGCTCTGGTATGTAGGTTAATGACTGAAAAAAGAGGCTGTCTCAAAAGCCCAGGGTCAGACCCTTATGAGACAGCCTCTTTTATGTATGTTAAACTAAAAAGGGAGTTGAAGTTAAAAATGGAAGATAAAAACCGTTTAGGAATTCAATATATGCAGCAAGGAAACTATGAAGAAGCGGTAAAATGCTTTAATGAAGCGATTGAAGCAAATCCAAACGATCCGGTTGGCTACATTAATTTTGGAAATGTGTTAGCGGCTGTCGGAGAAGAAGAAAAGGCGCTCAAATTTTTCAAAAAAGCAATCGAACTTGATGAAAATGCAGCTGCTGCGTATTATAGCACAGGCTCTATTTATTATAACCGTGGGCAGTTTATGCAAGCGAAAGAGATGTTTGAAAAAGCAATGAAAAAAGGTCTTAACGATGCCGATGTCTTTTTTATGCTTGGCATGTCGCTTATGTATTTAGAACAGCCAAAGCTTGCCCTTCCATATTTGCAGCGTGCCGCTGAATTAAACGAGGACGATGTGGAAGCGATTTTTCAGTTCGGTCTTTGTTTAGCGCAGTTGGAGTTCGTTGATGAAGCGATGAAACAATTCCATAAAACAATTGAGTTAGATGAAAATCATGCTGATGCTTACTATAATCTCGGGGTTGCCTACGCCTATAAAGATGATGTACAGACAGCGCTCAACATGTTTACAAAAGCGCTCGCTATTCAGCCTGACCATTTGCTTGCTGGGCATGGAAAGAAATTAATGGAAAAGGCATTAAAGCAACATTAAGGGAAAAACGGGGGGAAACCACGTGCAACAACAAGAGACTTTTGATTTCGCTGAAAAATCGTTTATTAAAGGAACGCATGTTGCGACGATTTTTCATAATGAAAGTAATTTGTATTCCGTCGTTCGCATTCGAATTGATGAAACAAATGAACCTTTTGATGAAGCAGAAGTTGTTGTAACTGGATATTTCCCTCGGATGTATGAACATGACACTTATATATTTTATGGTGCATTTAAAGAACATCCGAAATTTGGAAAGCAATATGTTGTCCACCATTTTCGCAAAGACTTTCCACAAACAAAAGAAGGAGTTATTCAATATTTATCGAGTGATTTGTTTAAGGGAATTGGTAAAAAAACGGCGGAAGCGATTGTCGAAACTCTAGGAGAAAACGCGATTTCTGTCATATTAGCAGACCCGCAAGCATTACATAAAGTGCCGAAACTTTCAAAGGCAAAGGCTCAGGAACTATATGAGGCCTTAAAAGAGCATCAAGGCTTAGAACAGATTATGATCGCTCTTTCCCAATTTGGTTTCGGCCCGCAGTTATCGATGAAAATTTATCAAGTGTATAAAGACGAAACGCTCGAAATCATTCAAAAAAATCCATATCAACTCGTTGAGGATGTTGAAGGAATCGGTTTTGGACGCGCTGATGACTTAGGGTACCAACTAGGGATTTCAGGAAATCACCCTGACCGCATTCGGGCAGCTTGTTTATTTGTTCTCGAGCGCGATTGTTTACAGGAAGGACACGTTTATTTAACCGAAGAGCAGCTGCTTTTCAATGTCAAACATTTGCTTGAAGCGAAACGGGACGAGGAAATTCCAGAAACGGCCATTTCACAGCAATTATTAATGCTTACAGAAGAAGGAAAATTGATTAAGGAAGATGCGAAGTTTTATATTCCATCGCTTTATTTTGCGGAAAAAGGGATTGTAACGAACATAAAACGACTATTACAGCAAACAGAATCAGTGACGGTTTTTCCTGAATCAGAATTTTTGCTGGCGCTCGGGAGGCTCGAGGAACGTCTTTCCGTTCAATATGCTCCTTTGCAAAAAGAAGCCATTCAAAAAGCGCTTGCCTCTCCCGTTTTTATTTTGACGGGTGGGCCGGGTACAGGAAAAACGACCGTCATCAAAGGAATTGTAGAAATTTTTGCTGATTTGCATGGCGTTTCCCTCAATCCGAAAGACTATAATAAAGACAATCCTTTTCCCATTTTATTGGCTGCGCCAACTGGACGGGCGGCAAAGCGAATGAGCGAATCAACAGGATTGCCGGCGGTGACGATTCATCGGTTGCTCGGCTGGAACGGTGTAGAAGGCTTTGCGCATGATGAAGATGAACCGATTAACGGTAAACTGCTGATTGTCGATGAAATGTCAATGGTTGATACATGGTTGGCAAACCAGCTTTTTAAATCGCTTCCTGACGACATTCAAGTCATTCTTGTCGGTGATGAAGACCAATTGCCATCTGTCGGACCGGGACAAGTATTGAAAGATTTGTTGCAAACAGGCGTCATTCCAACCGTTCGTCTTACAGAAGTATATCGTCAAGCAGAGGGCTCCTCGATTATTGATTTAGCCCATCATATTAAAAAGGGTACACTTCCTGCTGACATTGCTGCCCCGAAAGCGGACCGTTCTTTTATTAAATGCAATGCTTCACAAGTGTTAGAAGTGGTTCGCCAAATTGCCGCCAATGCCAAAAGCAAGGGCTATAGTGCGAAAGATATTCAAGTGCTGGCCCCGATGTACCGCGGACCGGCAGGAATTGATAATTTAAACAAAATGCTTCAAGAGCTGTTTAATCCAAAGTCAGAACAAAAGCGCGAACTTTTATTTGGCGAAGTTGTTTACCGTGTTGGCGACAAAGTATTGCAGCTTGTCAACCAGCCTGAGCAAAACGTCTTTAATGGAGATATTGGCGAAATTGTAGCCGTTTTTTATGCAAAAGAAAATACAGAAAAACAGGACCTCGTTGTTGTTTCTTTTGATGGAAATGAAGTGACGTACACGCGCCAAGATTTAACGCAAATCACACATGCTTACTGCTGCTCGATTCATAAATCACAAGGAAGCGAATTTCCAATTGTCATTTTGCCGGTTGTTAAAAGCTATTACCGTATGCTGCGGCGAAACTTAATTTATACAGCGGTGACAAGAAGTAAACAATTTTTAATTTTATGCGGCGAGGAAGAGGCACTGAAATTAGGAGTCGCCCGCTGCGATGACGGGGCTCGCCAAACGACATTGGCGCATAAGCTGAGCGAAATCGTAAAACCGCCAGAAGAAGGAGAACTTCCGCTTGAAGATGCACACGTTGGTATGGAAAACGTTTCACCGTATGACTTTATGGAAGAGAGCACAACATAAAAATGTTCGGAAAGGTGGCGAGCTCTTTGCGAACATTTTCACTCGTAAAAGGATTGCCCGTTTATGAGCAGGAAACAGGCAAAATGCTTGGAAAAGTAAGTGACCTTTGTTTTACAAATACCGGAAAAATCGAAGGGCTAATCATGGAGGGGAAGAAATTTTTCGAGCGACGTCGTTATATCCCGATGCTAGCCATTACTGCGATAGGAACAGACGGTGTGATTGTCGCCTCTTCTTCTGCCATTAAGCATGTAAATCTTTCCGAACAAAGCTACTCTCTTTATACGCACCGAGGGATTGCTGGTAAACCAGTTATTACTTCTAAAGGTGAAAAACTAGGGTTATTAGATGATGTATATTTTCATGAACATTTGGGCACAATCGAAGGATATGAGATAACAGAAGGCTTCTTTGCTGATGTAACGGAGGGAAAAAAACGGATTCAAACAGTCCCTATTATTGTCGGAGAAGAAGCGATTATTGTGAACACAATTGTTTAAGGAGAGTGGCTTCGGTGCTTCAGTGCCCAAATTGTAAAAGCAAAGACTTAGGAAAAATTGGCTTCAATCAGTATTATTGCTGGAATTGTTTTATTGAACTTTCCGTTTCTAATGGAATGATTTACACTCACCAAGTGGAAGAAGACGGTACTTTGAGCTCTCTCGATGATTTATTCGATGAAAATGAACGTACCATTAATTTTTAGGAGGAAAGCCGCATGAACCGTACCCTTACCTCTTTGTTGGCGATTGGTTTAGGTGTTGCCGCATATCAATATGCTCAGCGCAATAACTTCATGAACGGCAGAACAATAAGAAGAATGGGAAGGCGTTTAACAAGAGCGATTTTCTAGAGAATGATCAGTGGGGCTGATCCAAAAGTGCCTGACCTTACGCGAAATCCATCATATATAGTGTTTTTACCTCACTATATTGTGGTTGTGGGGGCTGACATTAAGGGTCAGCCTCGTTTTTTGTTTGTGGAGCATAAAATACGTTAAAGCACTTTTCCATTTTAAATAAAACTCCTGCTTTATGAGGAAATTCGCATAATTGTTACGAATTCCCTCACACTAATAATGTGGGGGGATGTGTTGTGCGCGAACAACAGTTGTTGTCATTTGTCCGTTTAGGGAAAATCCTATTACTGATTGTGATTGTTTACTTAGTCATTCGCCTTAAAGCGATTTGGCTTCCTATATTCGATTTATTGTTTACAGCCATCATTCCTTTTGCTATTGCCGGGTTTATTACCTATTTACTGCACCCGCTTATTGAAAACATTCATGAAAGAGGGGTTCCGCGGGCTTTAGCGATTTTAATTATTTACATTATTTTCTTTGGCGGCATCGGCTATGGGCTGTATAAAGGGGTCCCTTTATTCATTCAACAATTAAAAGATTTAAGCGTCAGTTTACCGCAGCTAGTCGAAACATATCGGGGCTGGACGAACCAAATCCATAATGAAACTTCTGCATGGCCAGAAGAGATTCATATGCGTGTGGAAACATTGTTAACGCAGGCTGAACAGTCCATTGGAAACTTGCTAACAAAAATTTTAAACAGCTTAAAGGGTTTTATTAATTCAGCCATCGTCTTTGCTTTAATTCCTGTCATTGTCTTTTACATGTTAAAGGACATTGAGCAAATTAAGAAAGCAGTATGGTATATTACACCGAAACGTTGGCGTCTACGGGGCATAGCGTTTTTAAAGGATGTTGACGAATCGCTTGGCAATTATATTCGCGGTCAGTTATTTGTTTGTTTAATTATTGGGACGATTGCTACGGTTGCCTTATGGATTGCCGGAATGAAGTACCCGCTTCTGCTCGGCCTAATTATTGGGGCAACCAATATTATTCCATATTTCGGACCGATTATTGGGGCGGTTCCTGCGGTGATTTTAGCAGCAACCATTTCCATCAAGACGGTGATGATTGTCGTTGTCATTATTTTTGTGATACAATTTTTAGAAGGCAACATACTGTCACCTTTTATCGTTGGAAAAAAACTTCACCTGCATCCCCTTGTCATTATGTTTGCGTTATTTCTTGGCGGGGAATTGGGCGGGGTTGTAGGGTTAATTTTGGCAGTGCCTTTCACAGCCGTTTTAAAAGTCGCGTTATTACATGCAAAAGCACAGTTCAGCAATCATTGACAAAATAAATCTAAATTGTCTATAATTTTAATGAAAATGGATACATAAACGCGATGAAGGATCGAGTATGTTACAGTCCATCTTAAAGCGCATTGAAGCGCACAGAGAGGAATTTCCGTGGCTGAAAGAAATTCCAGATGAAGGGTAACAGAAAGCTAATCCAGAGCGCAGGCAAAACCTGCCGGGGAAGTCACGTTACGACTTTTGAGGTGATGAACGTTTTTTACGTTCATAAACAGGGTGGTACCGCGAGCATAACTCTCGTCCCTGAGCAGGGATGAGAGTTTATTTTTTTAAATAAAGAAAAGAGGAGGAATGGACATGAAAAAGCTAACATCTGCGCAAGTTCGTCAAATGTTTCTTGACTTTTTTAAGGAAAAAGGTCATGCAGTTGAGCCAAGTGCGTCTTTGATTCCGATTGATGATCCATCGCTATTATGGATTAACAGCGGCGTAGCAACGTTAAAAAAGTATTTTGATGGCCGTGTCATTCCTGATAATCCACGCATTTGTAACGCACAAAAGTCGATTCGAACAAACGATATTGAAAATGTTGGAAAAACAGCGCGTCATCATACGTTCTTTGAAATGCTCGGTAACTTCTCCATTGGTGACTATTTTAAACGTGAAGCGATTCATTGGGCATGGGAGTTTTTAACAAGCGATAAATGGATTGGTTTTGACCCAAATCGCTTATCTGTTACGATTCATCCTGAAGACGATGAGGCGTTTGAAATTTGGCATAAAGAAATCGGCATTCCAGAAGAGCGCATTATTCGTTTAGAAGGTAACTTCTGGGATATTGGTGAAGGCCCAAGCGGACCGAATACGGAGATTTTCTATGATCGCGGTGAAGAATTCGGTAACGACCCGAACGACCCGGAATTATATCCAGGCGGTGAAAATGAACGCTATTTAGAAGTATGGAACCTTGTGTTTTCGCAATTTAACCATAATCCAGATGGTACATATACGCCGCTGCCAAAGAAAAATATTGATACAGGTATGGGACTAGAGCGCATGTGCTCTATTCTGCAAAATGTTCCAACTAACTTTGATACAGATCTTTTCATGCCGATTATTAAGGCAACAGAAGAAATTTCTGGCGAGAAATATCGCGTTGATGCTGACAAAGATGTTGCGTTCAAAGTGATTGCTGACCATATTCGTACGGTGACATTTGCCATTGGTGATGGTGCGCTTCCTTCAAACGAAGGCCGCGGTTATGTATTGCGCCGCTTGTTGCGCCGTGCGGTACGCTATGCGAAACAATTAAACATTAATCGTCCATTTATGTATGAATTGGTTCCGGTTGTCGGCGAAATCATGGTTGATTATTATCCAGAAGTAAAAGAAAAAGCGGAGTTTATTCAAAAAGTGATTAAAACCGAAGAAGAACGCTTCCATGAAACACTTCATGAAGGACTGGCGATTTTAGCAAGCGTTATTCAAAAAGAAAAAGAACGAGGAAGCGATACAATCTCCGGTGAAGATGTTTTCCGATTATATGACACATACGGATTCCCGATCGAATTAACGGAAGAATATGCGGAAGAAGAAGGTATGAAAGTCGACCATGAAGGCTTTGAACAAGAAATGGAACGCCAACGTGAACGTGCCCGGGCAGCTCGTCAAGAAGTGGATTCAATGCAGGTGCAAGGCGGAGTTCTTGGCGACATTCGAGTGGAAAGCAAATTCGTTGGTTATGATCAACTTCGCACCGAGTCTGTTGTGGAAGTCATTGTGAAAAACGGTGAATTAGTTGATGAAGTCAACGAAGGAGAAGAAGCACAAATTATTCTCGACGTCACACCGTTCTATGCGGAAAGCGGCGGACAAATCGCTGACCAGGGCTGGATTGAAAACGATGCAACGAAAGTGTATGTGAAAGACGTGCAAAAAGCGCCAAACGGTCAACATTTGCACCATGTGATTGTCGAAAAAGGGACGCTTAAAAAAGGTGAAACATATACAGCGCATCTAAACGAACAGAAGCGTGCCAATATTATTAAAAACCATACAGCGACGCATCTTCTCCATCAAGCATTAAAAGATGTACTCGGCGTTCATGTTAACCAAGCTGGTTCTTTAGTGACTCCGGAGCGTTTACGTTTTGACTTCTCGCATTTTGGACAAGTAAAACCAGAAGAATTAGAACAAATTGAAGCGATTGTCAATGATAAAATTTGGCGCAGTCTCGCTGTTGAAATTGATTATAAACCGCTTGAGGAAGCAAAAGCGATGGGAGCGATGGCGCTGTTTGGCGAAAAATATGGCGACATTGTTCGCGTTGTGAAAGTTGGCGACTACAGCCTCGAGCTTTGCGGTGGCTGCCATGTACCAAATACAGCAGCTATCGGCTTGTTTAAAATTGTTTCCGAATCGGGAATCGGAGCAGGTACGCGTCGTATTGAAGCAGTTACCGGGGAAGCTGCATATCGCTTAATGAATGAGCAAATTGCGCTATTACAGGAAGCGGCACAAAAATTAAAAACAAATCCAAAAGATATTGTCGACCGTATTGATTCGCTCATGAACGAAATCCGTGAATTGCAGCGCGAAAATGAATCATTAGCTGCCCGCTTAGGAAACATGGAAGCGGCGAATCTTGTGAATAAAGTAAAGGAAATAAATGGTGTCAATGTCCTTGCAAGTAAAGTAAATGCAATAGATATGAATAACTTGCGCACAATGGTCGATGAGTTAAAACAAAAATTAGGTTCTGCTGTTATCGTGTTGGCATCCGTACAAGGAGAAAAAGTGAATTTGATTGCCGGCGTGACAAAAGATTTAGTTGGCAAAGGGTATCATGCTGGTCAATTAATTAAAGAAGTAGCAACGCGATGTGGCGGCGGTGGTGGCGGTCGTCCGGATATGGCACAAGCAGGCGGAAAAGACCCGAATAAAGTGGACCAAGCTCTTCAATTTGTCGAAGAATGGGTAAAATCCGTTTTATAATTCGCTTAGATGGTGTACAATGGATGTAAGATTGGATATGCCAGATTTTGCTGAATCTGAGAGCGAGGTGCAAAGCGATGAGCTCATTTGATAAAACGATGCAATTTAACTTCTCAGAGGAGCCAGCCGAAACAGACATTAAGGAAGTGCTGTTTACTGTGTACGAGGCGCTGCAAGAAAAAGGATATAACCCGATTAACCAAATTGTTGGCTACTTGTTATCTGGCGACCCAGCTTACATCCCGCGCCATAAAGATGCAAGAACGCTCATTCGAAAAATTGAACGGGATGAATTAATTGAAGAATTAGTGAAATCCTATTTACAAAAGCAGCGAGAGGACTAAATATGCGCGTACTAGGTTTGGATTTAGGAACGAAAACACTAGGAGTCGCTATTAGTGATGAACTTGGCTGGACAGCGCAAGGGCTTGAAACAATAAAAATTGATGAAGAACAAGGGCAATTTGGGCTTAAGCGACTTCGTGAGCTTATTGAAGAGTATCGCGTCGAAACGATTGTACTTGGCTTTCCGAAAAATATGAACGGAACGGTTGGGCCGCGTGGTGAAGCAAGTCAGCAATTTGCTGAAACATTAAGACAAAAATTTGGTCTTCCCGTAATTTTATGGGACGAACGTCTTTCGACGATGGCAGCAGAACGCATGTTGATTGCCGCCGATGTTAGCAGAAAAAAGCGAAAACAAGTAATCGATAAGATGGCGGCAGTCATGATTTTGCAGTCTTATCTTGACAGTAAAAATTAAATTGAGGTGAACATAATGGAACACGGAGATAAACATATTACAGTAGTCGATGAAAATGGAAATGAACAATTATGTGAAGTGCTTTTTACATTTGAATCTGAAGACTTTGGAAAATCATACGTTTTTTACTATCCAATCGGTGCGGAATTTGATGATGAGGAAGAAACAGAAATTCACGTTTCCGCCTTCATCCCGGGCGAAGGGGAAGAAGAAGGAGAACTTCAGCCAATCGAAACAGAAGAAGAATGGGATATGATTGAAGAAGTTTGGAATACGTTCTGTGCTGAACAAGAAGACGAAGAATAAGGAGAAAAGGGTGACCGTTGCAACGGTCACCCTTTTTTAGGAAAATGGACAGCTAAATCGCGAAAAATGCAAAAATTTGTAGTATAATATCACGAGTGAGAGGAGGCTTATGAGTAAAGATGGAAAATAAGTTTACTGAGCAGCAAAAAGACGCACAACTTGTTAGGAAAATCGTGTTGATTGTCTCTGCAGTAATGTTGCTTTGTCTAATGATTGCTGTAGGTGGAAGTTATTTATATATAAAGTCGGCATTACAACCGGTGGATCCTAAAGATAAAAAAGTGATTCATGTATCGATTCCAATCGGCTCTTCTGTCAGTGAGATCGCATCTATTTTGGAAGAAAAAAGAATTATTAAAGATGCAACGATTTTTCGCTATTATGTAAAATTTAAAAATCATGCTGATTTTCAAGCTGGAGAATATAAACTCAATCGGGCGATGACATTAGAAGAAATTATTGCTTCATTGAAGACCGGAAAAGTGGCCAAAGAAACAAAATTGAAAATTACAATACCAGAAGGAAAGCAATTGACACAAATCGCGGCAATTATTGCCAAAAAGACAGGTTACAAACAAGAGGAGTTTATGGCTAAGATTAATGACCGAAGCTATATTAAACAACTAATCAAGAAATACCCAGCGATTTTATCTGAGGAAATTTTTAATCAAAATATTCGTTATCCGCTTGAAGGATATTTATTCCCGGCTACGTATTCATTCCACGAAGAGAAACCATCAATGGAAACGATTATTGAAACGATGCTCGATAAAACGGAAGAAGTCCTAATGAAATATCAAGTAGAAATGGGAGAAATGGAATTTACGCCGCATAAATTATTAACGATGGCTTCGCTTATTGAGGAGGAAGCAACAGAAAAAACAGACCGTGAAAAAATTGCGAGCGTATTTTACAATCGTTTGCGGATAGGTATGCCGCTGCAAACGGATCCAACTGTTCTTTATGCGCTTGGCAAGCATAAAGATCGCGTTTATTATAAAGACTTAAAAGTGAACTCTCCTTATAATACGTACATTCATAACGGTTTGCCGCCTGGTCCGATTGCCAATGCCGGTGAAATGTCGATTCGGGCTGCATTAAAGCCAGCAGAAACGGATTATATGTATTTCCTTGCAACGCCAACGGGAGAAGTGATTTTTACAAAAACGTTAGAAGAGCATAATCGCGAAAAAGCGAAATATATTGGCAAACAATAGAAAATTTAGGGGATGACTAGAAAAGTAAAAAAAGTTTCGCATTCTTATCTTATTTATGATAGTATATATAAAGTTATGAATCATTTTTTCAAAAGAGTTCAGTTATTGGACTCTTATTTTTTCGAGGAGGAACTCGATTTGTTATCACCGGAAGTCACAAGTTATTTAGAAGCGCTTATTCCAAAACGTGAACACGAAATAGAGGAAATCGAACAATACGCGAAAGAACATGATGTTCCGATTATGGAGCTAATCGGTATTGAAGCGATGTTGCAAATATTGAAATTAGTGCAACCAGCAAAGATTTTAGAAATCGGTACAGCGATTGGCTATTCGGCGATTCGAATGGCTAAAGCGTTGCCGAATGCAAACATTGTGACATTAGAACGCGACAAAGAACGATATGAACAAGCGCTTTTCTATATAGAGAAAACGAACACGGCGAAACAAATTAATGTACTCTTTGGCGATGCTCTTCATCTGTACGAAGAAGTCGCCGATCATGGGCCTTTTGACGCTATTTTTATCGACGCGGCGAAAGGACAGTACCTTCGCTTTTTTGAAATGTACGAGCCGCTATTAAGTAAGAAAGGAATTATTATTACCGATAATGTATTGTTTAAAGGCCTGGTTGCTCACGCTGAACAGATTGAAATGAAGCGGATTCGCAGTTTAGTAAAGAAGATAAGCAAGTATAATGAGTGGCTTATGGCTCATCCGTGCTATGATACGGTGATTTTACCGATTGGAGACGGAATAGCGATATCTAGAAAAAGAGGTGAACAATGATGAAAAAACCAGAATTGCTTGTAACGCCAATTGATGTTGCGCATATTCGCGACTTGGCAGAAGCAGGTGCTGATGCTGTTATGATCGGTGAGCAGCGTTATGGATTGCGCTTGGCGGGAGAGTTTAAGCGTGAAGATATTGTTGAAGCAGTGAAAGTCGCCCGTCAGCATAATGTAAAAGTGTATGTAGCAATGAATGCCATTTTCCACAATGATAAAGTGGACGAGTTAGGCGATTATGTAAAGTTTTTAGCGGATACGGGCGTAGATGCGATCGTATTTGGCGACCCCGCTGTTTTAATGACAGTGCGTGAAGTCGCCCCACATATGAAACTGCATTGGAACACAGAAACAACAGCGACGAACTGGTATGCTTGCAACTACTGGGGACGTAAAGGGGCAAAACGCGCCGTGCTTGCCCGCGAAATTAACATGGATGCGATCATTGAAATCAAAGAGCATGCTGAAGTAGAAATCGAAGTGCAAGTTCACGGAATGACATGTATGTTCCAATCAAAGCGTTCACTCATTGGTAACTATTTTGAATATCAAGGAAAAGTAATGGAAATTGAAAAACGCAAATATGAAAAAGGAATGTTCCTTTACGATAAAGAGCGTGATAATAAATATCCGATTTTCGAGGACGAAAACGGGACACACATTATGAGTCCGAATGATATTTGTATCATTGATGAATTGGAAGAAATGATTGATGCCGAAATTGATAGCTTTAAAATTGACGGCATTTTGCATGAACGTGAATATATTACCGAAGTAACGAAAAAATACCGCCTTGCCATCGACTTATGCGCAGAAAACCGTGAAGAGTATCGAAAAGTAAAAGATCAATTGCTGGCGGAAATTGAAGCAATACAGCCAGCACATCGTCCGTTAGATACAGGCTTCTTCTTTAAGGAAACGGTTTACTAAATCTTAAAGAAAAGGAGGAGAAAATGATGATCGTCAAAAACGATAAAATTTCCGAAATTATTAACGGGAAGCGCGTCATTACGAAAAAGCCAGAGTTGCTCGCACCTGCAGGCAACTTAGAAAAGCTAAAAGTGGCGATTCTTTATGGCGCAGATGCTGTGTTCATCGGCGGTCAGGAGTACGGACTTCGTTCCAATGCCGATAACTTTACATTGGAAGAAATCGCTGAAGGCGTGCGTTTTGCAAACCAATATGGCGCGAAAATTTATGTAACGACAAATATTTATGCTCATAACGAAAACATTCCAGGATTAGATAAATATTTGAAAGGGTTGGAAGAAGCCGGTGTTACCGGAATTATCGTTGCTGATCCGCTTATTATCGAAACAGCGCGCCGCGTCGCACCAAAGCTGGAAGTGCATTTAAGTACGCAACAGTCGTTGACAAACTGGAAAGCAGTCCAGTTTTGGAAGGAAGAAGGATTAGAACGCGTTGTATTAGCACGGGAAACAAGTGCAGAAGAAATTCGCGAGATTAAGGAGAAAGTCGATATTGAAATTGAAGCCTTTATTCATGGGGCGATGTGTATTGCTTATTCAGGCCGCTGTGTGTTAAGTAACCATATGACAGCCCGCGACTCTAACCGCGGTGGCTGTTGTCAGTCATGCCGTTGGGATTATGACTTATATAAATTAGATTCTGGAAAAGAAATCGCTTTGTTTGATGAGAATGACGCACCGTTTGCGATGAGCCCGAAAGACTTAAACTTAATTCAATCGATTCCAAAAATGATTGAATTAGGCATCGACAGTTTAAAAATCGAAGGACGTATGAAATCCATTCACTACGTGGCAACGGTCGTAAGTGTATACCGCAAAGTGATTGATGCCTATTGTGCCGACCCTGACAATTTCGTTATTAAAAAAGAGTGGCTTGAAGAACTTGACAAATGCGCGAACCGTGATACGGCACCGGCCTTTTTTGAAGGAGTGCCTGGTTATAAAGAGCAAATGTTCGGTGTTCATAGCAAGAAAACCACTTATGATTTCGTCGGTCTTGTGTTAGACTACGACAAGGAAACAAAAATGGTGACGTTGCAGCAGCGTAACTTCTTTAAACCAGGAGATGAAGTGGAATTTTTCGGTCCGCAAATTGACAACTTTACTCAAGTCATTGAGAAAATTTGGGACGAAGATGGAAATGAATTAGATGCAGCGCGTCATCCGCTACAAATTGTGAAATTTAAAGTAGAGAAGGAAGTCTTCCCATACAACATGATGAGAAAGGGGCACTGAGATTAACATGGGGAAGAAACCGGTTGTCATCGGAGTTGCTGGCGGCTCCGGCTCGGGGAAAACGAGCGTAGCAAAAGCGATTTATGAACATTTTCAAGGTCATTCCATTTTAATGCTGGAGCAAGATTATTATTACAAAGATCAAAGTCATTTACCATTTGAAGAGCGGTTAAAAACGAACTACGATCACCCGCTTGCTTTTGATAATGACTTGCTCATTGAGCATCTTGAAAAATTGCTTAATTACGAACCGATCGAAAAACCGGTATATGACTATACTTTGCATACTCGTTCTAATGAAGTAATTTATGTAGAACCGAAAGACGTCATCATCTTAGAAGGAATTCTCGTATTAGAAGATGAACGATTGCGCAACTTAATGGATATTAAAGTATACGTTGATACAGATGCAGACATTCGCATTATTCGCCGTTTGCTCCGCGATATTAAAGAGCGCGGCCGCACGCTTGAGTCGGTGATTGAACAATATGTTTCTGTTGTTCGGCCAATGCATAACCAATTCATTGAGCCGACGAAGCGATATGCTGACATTATTATTCCAGAAGGCGGGCATAATCATGTCGCTATTGATTTAATGGTCACAAAAATTCGCACAATTCTTGAACAAAAAGCAATTTTGTAATAACATAACATAGATATAAAATATGTTTACAGTTTGGATATGTTAACCGAGGTTGTCTCAAAAGCTCTAGGGTCAGACCCCACAACACAATATATAGGACATATCGTTAGATAAATGAACTATATATTGTGAAATACGCGTGAGGTCAGACCCTTATGAGACACCCTCATTTTACATATATAGAAAAACTAAAGGAGTGAAGGGATATGGCAGTAGAAAAAGAGTACCCGATGACGAAAGCGGGAAAAGAAAAGCTTGAGCAAGAGCTTGAATATTTAAAAACAGTAAAACGTAAAGAAGTTGTTGAGCGCATTAAAGTCGCACGAAGCTTTGGCGACCTTTCCGAAAACTCTGAGTACGATGCTGCAAAAGACGAGCAAGCATTCGTTGAATCGCGAATCCAAACGCTTGAGAATATGATTCGTAACGCCAAAATTATTGAAGAAGATACAGAAAACCCAGACGTTGTTACATTAGGAAAATCCGTAACCTTTATTGAACTGCCTGATGGTGAAGAAGAAACATATACAATTGTAGGAAGCGCGGAAGCAGATCCATTCGAAGGGAAAATTTCAAACGACTCACCAATTGCGAAGTCACTTCTCGGAAAGCAAGTTGGTGATGAAGTAACGGTACAAACGCCTGGCGGCGAAATGCTTGTAAAAATTGTAGCCGTAAAATAGGTTTTAAATGGTAACACCTCGTCGAAAATGAAGACGAGGTGTTTTTATGTTAAAGAAAAGAGTCTGGTTCATTTTATTTACGATTCAACTCGGTATCGCCTTATTAATTGGAAGAATTATACAAATTCAACTTGTCAGCACGGAGTCTTTTTCTAAAGAGAAAGTGAATCTCATTGAAGCAAGCGTCAAGCAAAGAACGCAGGAAATGGTGCTTGATGATGGCCGCGGAACATTTGTTGATCGAAATGGCAAACCTTTGACGCATGAATATGCTCCAAGTTTAGTGCTTTTTCCGTTTCTTAATAAAATCGATTGGCCGGTAGAAAAACTGGCGAATATTATCGGTGTTTCACCTGCTATTATTAAGCACAAGTTACAAGAAGAGAAGCAACCGTTTATTTTCATGCTCGGTAATGAACCTTTGCGCTTAACAGAAACGCAAATAAAGAAAATTAACGAGTTGGATATTCCCGGAGTGTTTGCGGTGAAAAAACAATTCTTGCTTGAAAAAAGATATGCAGAGCATTTAATCGGTTTAATTAGGGAAAATCCGAAGGTGCTGCGCTTGCGTTATCCAGATAAAAAACATTTATCACCGCGCACGAAAATCGGTATTTCTGGACTACAAAGGGCATTTGATGAGTTTTTAATCCCTGATGGTGAAACAAGGCTGTTATATCATGTCGATGGTGACGGAGGTCCGCTGTTTGGTCTGGAAGTAAAGTATACTGAACCAGCTAATCCATTTTATCCTGTTTCCGTTCAAACGACTATTGATCGTGATTTACAGGAAATCGCCCAAGAGGTAATAAAGAAACATCGTCTAAAAAAAGGCGGACTGGTCTTATTAGATATTGAAACAAATAACATTTTAGCGATGGTTAGCGCTCCGGAAATGAATCCGCAAAACCCTTACGGAGATAATGGTGCTGACAATCACATGATCGTTCCGCAAATTCCAGGCTCTATTTTTAAAACGGTGATCGCTGCAGCGGCGATTGAGAACGGAATACTATTTTCTAATCGAAAGTTTAATTGCAGTCAAAAAATAGACGGTAAACCTGATAAAGAACATGACTACGGTATGCTGAATTTTGCTGACAGCTTTGCTGTAAGTTGCAACAATACATTCGGAACATTAGGAAAAGAACTTGTTGAAAAAGATAAAGGAATAATCGAAGAGTATGCCAAAAAACTCGGATTATATCCACTTGCCGGATGGAACGGCAAAGTTTATCATTTTGAACAATTTAAGCAATTTCCCGAAGAAAAGAAGGGAAAGATTTGGCATGATGCAAAAGATAAAGCGGTTCCACTGGCTGTGGCGCAAACATCGATTGGACAAAAAGATGTTCGCGTCTCACCGCTTGCTGTGGCCAATATGATGGCAACTATTGCAAGAAACGGAGAAGCAAAGCAAGTGCGGGTAGTTAATAAAATCCTTTACAAAAATGGCACAACGTTCTTTTCGTTTCCGGAACAAGAGTTTGCTACCCAATCGATTTCTCCATATACAGCTTTAAAGTTAAAAGAATTATTACGAAAGGTTGTTACCGATGAACAAGGTACAGGGAGAAGATTTCAAACATTGCCTTATGAGGTTGCTGGGAAATCAGGAACAGCAGAAACAGGAAAACATTCATCTCATGGCAAACCACTCATCAATAAGTGGTTTGCCGGGTTCTTTCCTGTTAATGAACCGAAGTATGCGCTTGTCGTCGTAGAATTGGAACAACTAAGCAGTCAGGCTGTGACCAATGACGTCTTCTATGATGTTGTCAAGAGGATATATGAGTTTAATGAACAATACCCATAAATGGCGAAATAGGACATAAATATGGATTTGCTACGAAATAGTTTATAAGGAGACTTATGAATGATAAAATAGAAAACGATTTAAAAAAGGAAGAGGGGGAAGGTTGTTGTTAAAACAAAAGACATCTTTCCAAGGAGCCCGCTATGAACAACGGGCAAAACGAAGAAAAGTAAACCGTATTTTAAATACATTAATTGGTTTTGTGTTTGCTCTCATTCTCTTTTTCGGCTGGCAATTAATCTTTTCTAATAATAAAGAACTAGAGAAAGCGAACCAGCCAGTAGACTTAAAAAAAGAAGAAACAGTAAAAAAAGAAGAGAAAGAGAACGAAGAAAGGGTACAAGTCGAATTTGATGACAACGTAAAAAACGACAATAAAGAAGAATTAGAAGAGGAGAGCGAACAGGAAACGAACGAAGAACTAACCGTGATTGAAGGAGATCCAAATTCAAATATTATTCAAGAAATTGTCAACCCGTCATGGCAGCCGATTGGTACAACGCAATCAGAGCCACATGTAACCACCTTTGATAAAAACTCTGTTGACTGGAAAGAAATGATTGATGCAGTCAGCTACGCGACCCGCCTATCTCCATCGGAAATGATCATTTGGTTTATCGGTAATAACGGCCCGAACAAAGCAGTCGCTACTATTTCCACGAAGGACAAACAGCAGCATTATAAAGTGTATATTGAGTGGGTGGAGCAGCAGGGCTGGAAACCAACGAAAGTTCAACAATTACGAAATAGAGAATAGAGGCTAGTAAATAAGTGTCTGACCTCACTTACTACGCACCATATATCATGCGTTATTAAACATGATGTGATCGATTCGGATTGAGAGGTCTGACACTTTGCTTAGCCTCTTACTTTTTTGCCTTAAAGTGAACGACTGCACTGTAAAAACGTTCCCCGTTTGGTCCAACATGCATTTGATGAGAAACGTGATGAACTTCGAGCAAAATCGCTTTATTATGTTCAATTTGCTCATTAATTTTTTTCTCTAACGTTTGGATGTCAGTTGCTTCAAAAAATTCGATTTTATCTTCGATGATGTCTAACGTAAAATTCATCGTATACCTCCTCGCTTTTTGTTGTTTTACAAGCAAAGTGTAGCAAATTTCCTTCCCGAGTTCCAATAGAGTAAAGAGATTTCAATTGAATAAACTTAAAACTTATGATAAATTGAGAACAAGATTTATTATTAATTCATACTATATCTATATGAATTATTATATTTATGGAGCGTGACATCATGGGCAGAGAATTTCTTGAACTATTTGAAACATGGGCAAATTCATATGACGAGACTGTTGAGGGGCATGACGAACAATATCGCGAAGTGTTTGAAGGATATGAAGCGATTTTAAATACAGTCGTTCACAAATCAGGAAACGTAGTGTTGGAGTTTGGTGTCGGTACTGGGAATTTAACAAAAAAACTTCTTGATGCCGGAAAAACAGTGTACGGCATTGAACCTTCAGCGGCGATGAGGGAAAAAGCATTAGAAAAACTAGGGGGAAGTGTGTCGATTCAAGATGGAGATTTCCTCAGATTTCCTGTTCCGAAAGAGCCAATAGACACAATTGTCAGCACATATGCGTTTCACCATTTAACAGATGAAGAAAAAGGGCAGGCCATCGCAAACTATGGAAAATTGCTTGACAAAGGTGGTAAAATAGTGTTTGCTGATACGGCGTTTGCGAACAAGGAAGCGTTCCAGCAAACGATCAATGAAGCGATTGAGCGCGGCTTCCATACTCTTGCTGAAGATTTGCAAAGAGAATATTATACAACGCTTGATGCGCTTGAACATATGTTTAAAGCGGGTGGTTTTTCTATTAAATTTACTCGCTTAAACAAATTCGTCTGGTTAATGGAGGCTGTAAAACAGTAGGAAAGAGGTAGAGGAAATGAAAATTGCAATTATTGGCGCAATGGAAGAGGAAGTAACCATTTTACGCGAACAAATCGCAAACCGCGAAGACACAGTAATCGCGAATTCCGAGTTTTACACAGGAAAGATTAACGATGTGGATGTTGTTTTGTTAAAGTCAGGAATTGGAAAAGTGAATGCTGCAATGTCAACGGCGATTTTGCTTGAGCGCTTTAAGCCGGATTATGTCATTAACACGGGCTCTGCGGGCGGATTTTTACAAACATTAAATGTCGGTGATATTGTTATTTCTACGGAAGTTGCTCATCACGATGTTGATGTAACCGCATTTGGCTATGAATATGGTCAAGTGCCAGGAATGCCAGCGCGTTACACAGCAGATAAGAAATTGGTGGAAGTGGCAGAGCAATGTGCGCAACAAATTACAGATATTCAAGTAGTGAAGGGATTAATTGCAACGGGTGATTCATTTATGAATGATCCAGCTCGAGTTGATTTCGTGCGCACGAAATTTGCTGACTTATATGCAGTAGAAATGGAAGCAGCAGCGATTGCGCAAGTTTGTACACAATTTAACGTACCTTTTGTTATTATTCGTGCATTGTCTGATATCGCTGGAAAAGAGTCAAATATTTCCTTCGAGCAGTTTTTACACAAAGCAGCGCTTCATTCCTCAAATTTAGTGTTATCGATGTTAACAGCATTAAAGAATTAATCTTCATAAAAAGAGGGAGGGGAATCCTTCCTCTTTCCATGTACACATATAAGGAGTGACATCATGAAAGTTTATAAAAATGTTCATGAATTAGTCGGACACACACCGGTTGTTGAAATTACGCAATTTCCATTACCGGACGGAGTGCGCTTGTTCGCTAAACTTGAATATTTTAATCCAGGTGGGAGCATTAAAGACCGTTTAGGCCAAGAATTGTTACGTGATGCGTTCGAGACAGGAAAATTAAAAGAAGGCGGTACGATTATTGAGCCAACGGCGGGGAACACCGGAATCGGATTAGCGCTGGCGGCTATCGGCAAAAATGTGAACGTCATTTTTTGTGTTCCGGAAAAATTCAGCGTCGAAAAGCAAGAGCTAATGAAAGCGCTAGGAGCGAAGGTTATTAATACACCAACGAGCGAAGGAATGAAAGGTGCGATAAAGAAGGCGCAAGAATTATCAAAAGAAATTCCGAACTCCTATTGTCCACAGCAATTTGCCAATCCTGCCAATCCGCGGACATATTACAAGACGCTTGGACCTGAGCTTTGGGAACAGTTGGATGGACAAATTGACATTTTTGTCGCCGGAGCGGGATCAGGCGGCACATTTATGGGAACAGCACAGTTTTTAAAAGAAAAAAATCCAAAGATTAAAACGGTTATCGTTGAACCAGAGGGCTCGATTTTAAACGGTGGCGAGCCGGGACCGCATAAGACGGAAGGAATCGGTATGGAGTTTCTTCCGGAATATATGGACACAAGTTATTTTGATGCGATTCACACTATATATGATGAAGACGCTTTTAAACGTGTGAAAGAGCTGGCAGCAAAAGAAGGATTGCTTGTTGGTAGTTCTTCCGGCGCAGCGTTTCACGCGGCACTTATTGAAGCAGAAAAGGCGAAACCAGGAACAAATATTGTCGTTATTTTCCCGGATAGTAGCGATCGTTATTTAAGCAAAAAAATTTATGAAGGTGGGATTTAAGATGAGACGTAAAACGAAACTCATTCATGGTGGCATTTCTGGAGACCCACATACAGGTGCTGTTTCTGTGCCGATTTATCAAGTGAGCACATACAAGCAGGAAGGAATTGGCGGCCATAAAGGCTATGAGTATTCGCGTACGGGAAACCCGACACGTCATGCTCTTGAAGAATTGATTAAAGACCTCGAAGAAGGATATGCCGGCTTTGCATTCAGTTCAGGAATGGCGGCAATTACAGCTGTGATGATGTTGTTTAACAGCGGTGATCACGTCATTTTAACAGACGATGTGTACGGTGGCACATACCGTGTTATGACAAAAGTATTAAATCGCTTAGGAATCGAATCAACGTTTGTGGATACAAGTGATTTAACAAACATTGAAAAAAATATTAAGCCAAACACAAAAGCCATTTACATTGAAACGCCAACAAATCCGCTTTTAAAAATTACTGATATTCAAGAAGCGGCAAAGCTGGCGAAAAAACACGGCTTATTAACGATTGTTGACAATACATTCAGCACACCATACTGGCAAACACCGATTGCGCTTGGCGCTGATATCGTTCTCCATAGCGCAACAAAATATTTAGGCGGTCATAGCGATGTCGTTGCTGGGCTTGTTGTCGTAAACTCTGAACAATTAGCGAAAGACTTGCATTTTATTCAAAATTCAACAGGCGGCATTCTCGGTCCGCATGATTCCTGGCTATTAATGCGTGGAATTAAGACGCTTGGAATCCGCATGGAAGAGCATGAACAAAACACAAGAAAAATCGTAGAATTCCTTGTGAATCACCCAGAAGTGAAAAAAGTGTATTATCCAGGGCTAGAAACACATCCAAATCACGAAGTGGCGAAAAAACAAGCGCGCGGATTCGGCGGTATGGTTTCTTTTGACGTTGGCAGCGCAGAAAAAGCGGACCGTCTGTTAAATAGCGTGAAATACTTTACGCTTGCGGAAAGTTTAGGAGCAGTGGAAAGTTTAATTTCGCTTCCGGCGAAAATGACTCATGCTTCGATTCCGAAAGAGCGCCGTGAAGAGCTTGGTATTACAGACGGATTAGTGCGCATTTCGGTTGGATTAGAAGATGTAGAAGATTTAATTGAAGATTTAACACAAGCGTTAAATGGTTAAAATTACAATCCCCCGTTTTTCACCATATATGTTACAGTTAACATGGAAAGTGGGGGATACAATGCAACAGAAACAAAAGCAATGGAAAGAAAAAGCAGCCGATTATAAAATGTATGCTAGTGTTTTACTAGCACTAAGCGTCTTTTTCTATATTGGTCTGTTGATTCCAACCGACCAATCAATGATTTCACTAGAAAAGAAACCGTTTTTGCTTGGCCTGGTTGTCATTTTCTTAATCGGAGCTTTTTTCTTTTATCAAAAAGCGATGAAATATGTTCGCCTATTGCGCGAATTTGACCAATAAACCTATCCGTTACAGTTCAACGGATAGGTTTATTTATTATTTTCAGAAATGGTGGTTTACAAATATGGTGATTTTGGATATAATTACCTATGTAAATTTTTTGAAAGGGAGGTCGAATACAATGATGATGAAAACTGGAACATTCTTAACAGACAATTTCATAAGTCGATTCAAAACTATTCGACCGACCGTTATTCACAAACAGTAGTTTTATACGTTAGACGAGTTGTAGCCGCAGGGAGAATAGTTGTCGTCCTGTGGCTTTTTTATGCCCATAGCCGCAGGATGACTCTGTTACCTGCGGTTTTTTGCTTAAAGGGAGGTGAATAGAGATGACGATTCATTTATTTTTCATTACGGTGACAATTGAAAGACGCAAGCCGACAAACGAAGAATTGGAACATTACCGTTATGTGCGTCAGCTTGAAGAAGAAATAGTAGACCGTAAATGTGCCGTTTACCGACCGTTTTAATGACAAACTTTGAAGAGGAAAGGGGTTTTTTCAATGATAACGATGAAGTATTTGCTGATTATGTGGATTTGGGGGACGGGAGATTCCACCTAATTGAATGATGGGGGGAATGGCATGCTGTTACGGGTTTTCTTGTTTACCATCTTTTTTCGCAAAAGAAAGAAGCAGCGTTTTTCATAAATTGTTCACATCCCGTGCCATCCATCCGTTTTTTCCCGATGTAAAATAAAATTAAAGAAGCATAAGGGAGGAAACCGGGATGTTCGCAATGGTGATGGGGATTATTATTACAGCAACAATCGGTTTAATTATTGGCACAGAAGTAAGCGTCGAAGCAGAACAATAAAGAACAGGAGCAATCCCTTAACGATTGCTCCTGTTTTTTACGGATATGTTTTTATCTCCGCTTTTCTTTTTCGTTCCGATAAAACTCATGAAACATTTTCATGAGTGCCCGCTTTTCAATTCTTGAAACATAGCTTCTTGAAATGCCAAGTTCTTTCGCGATTTCTCGCTGCGTTTTTTCCCTCTGCAAATCAAGGCCAAACCGGCTAATAATCACTTCTTTTTCCCGCTCATCAAGAATGTCAATATATTTCCTAATTTTCTCTAATTCCATGTTTAATTGAATCGTATCCACGACATCTTCTGATTCGGATTTTAATATATCGAGGAGGCTGATTTCGTTCCCTTCTTTGTCTTGGCCAATTGGATCATGAAGGGAGACATCTTTTTTCGTTTTTTTTAAGGAACGAAGATGCATCAATATTTCGTTTTCAATACACCGAGCCGCATAGGTGGCAAGTTTCGTCCCCTTTCCTTGGGAGTAGCTTTCAATCGCCTTAATAAGACCGATCGTACCGATGGAAATTAAATCTTCTGTATCTTCTCCTGTGTTTTCAAATTTTTTTACGATATGGGCGACAAGGCGCAAGTTATGTTCAATTAAAATGTTTCTTGCTTCCTGGTCTCCTTGTGCCATAAGCTGCAAATATTTTTCTTCTTCTTGTGCGCTTAACGGTTGTGGAAACGCATTATTTTTGACATACGACACTAAAAACAGCAGCTCTTTTACAATAAAAGCTAACGCAGATAATAACCCGGACATCCTCTCACCTCACGCCAATGATTTTAGGCGTTTGCCTATTATTTATATGTATGAAAATAAAAGCCTGTCCGTGTTTATTTATCAAAAAAAGGATAAGAAATTAAATTACGGTTAAGTATGAAAAAAACGCGAATATTTTTTCTTTCATGTATAATGGTATAGTATAATTTCTTCGGAATATCGTTTAAAAAGAAGCTTGTCTTTGTACATAGGAGGGAATTCATTAATGCATGAACTGATTCAAACTATTTTTACGTTTTTGGCTGATCTAGGATATATAGGGGTTGCGCTTGGATTAATGATTGAGGTTATTCCGAGTGAAATTGTCCTGTCTTATGCTGGATATTTAGTATCGCGCGGGGAAATTACGTTTATCGGCGCGGTCATTGCGGGGACGATTGGTGGTACGCTTGCACAAATCTTTCTTTATTGGATGGGATATTATGGAGGACGCCCTTTCTTAGATAAATATGGGAAATATTTATTGATTAACAAGAAGCATCTTGATTTATCGGAGGAGTGGTTTAAAAAGTACGGAACGGGTGTGATTTTTACGGCTCGTTTTATTCCGGTTGTCCGCCACGCGATTTCGATACCAGCCGGAATTGCCAAAATGCCGCTGTCTAAATTTGCGCTATACACAACAGCTGCTGTGATTCCATGGTCGATTTTCTTTATTTATCTCGGTGAAAAGCTCGGTGACAATTGGCAGCAAATTGATGAAATGGCAAGACCGTATTTGCAACCGGTTATTACAGGAGCCATTATTGTGACAATTCTTTACATAGCAATGCGATTTATGAAGAAAAGAAAAGAGAAATAATAATGAATAAACGAAGAGGTTGTCTCATAAGGATCTAACCTCACGTGCGCTTAACAATATATAGCTCATTTATCTAACATTATGTCCTATATATTGTGTTGTGGGGTCTGATCCTTGGCTTTTGAGACAGCCTCTTTTAACTTTTTTAAAATGAGAGGTACTTCCAATGATTCGAACAATGGCATTCACAACGCAAAACGAGTTATTAATCAATTTGCCGCTTGAACTTTTGGATGGTGAAAAAATTGTATGGTACTGGGTCGATTTGCAGGCACCGAGCGATATGGAGAAAAATGTGCTTTCCGAATTTTTTGATTTTCACCCGTTAGCGATAGAGGATTGTTTTCATTCTTTACAGCGGCCAAAGCTTGACTATTACGATGGCTATAACTTTTTTGTATTTCATTCTTTACATAAAAATACGTTTGAGAGAAGGGAAGTCGACGTTTTTTTATCGAAAAAGTATATCGTTACGTATCATGATGAAATATTACCGGAAATGGATTTGGCTTGGAATCGCGTGCTGCAGCAGAAATCATCTTGGAAAGATGGGACGATTTATGTTTTTTATGAAATGCTCGATAAACTCGTTGATGAATATTTTCCAATTGTGTATGAGCTTGAAGATGAATTAAATGATGTAGATAGTAAGGATAAAGGAAAACGTTTGGAGTTATTAATCAATCAAATTTTTGACATTCGCAGCAGGTTGTTAAAACTGCGCCGTGCAGTATTTCCGATGCGCGATCTTTTGTATCGTTTGTTAAATTCTACCCATATCGAAATGTCGTCTGATCAACGTTCCCATTTTGAAGATATATATGACCATTTATTAAAACTGTCGGAGATGATTGAAGCGAACCGTGAATTAACATCTGATATCCGTGATAATTATTTATCCATCAATGCAAATCGGACTAATTCTACTATGATGGTTCTTACCGTAATTACTACTATTTTTATGCCGCTCACATTTATTGCCGGAATATACGGAATGAACTTTGAATACATGCCAGAACTGTCATGGAAATACGGTTATTTTGTCGTTCTCGGATTGATGGCGATTTTGGGGCTATCCATGTACTTTTGGTTTCGCCGCAAAGGATGGTTCGATCGTTAAAAATCGTTCTCTCAACGATTAGTGGATTTATAAGAAATAATGAGAGAACTTAAAAGAGAAGAAATGAAAGCGATAAAATGAAAGAATAATCGACGAAAAATGCAGGAAATGCGGGAAAATCCATCTTTACAGTTTATGAAGTAATATGTAACATAAACGACATAAATGAATATGGAGTAACGCTTAATCCATACATATATGGAGCGGGGGAACCACATGTTGCGGCGCGTGCCGCTTGGGGTGAATCATGTTTTTTATGAGGGGAAACTCCTAAATCCCTAACCCGACAGCTAACCTCGTCAGCGTTTTAGGAGAGGGAGACGGTGCACAGGAGAGTTCTCCTGTGTTTTTTTGTTGCAAAAAACAATGTTTCGTAAGGGGTATGTCATATGCGAGAATATCAGTCAAAAATGATGTACAAACCAATTAAATTTACTCCGCCGCAATTTTTAGCGCTTATTTTTATTTGCCTTGTTACTCTCGGCGGCTTGCTTTTAAAGCTTCCATTTGCGACAGAGAAAGAAATCAGCTGGATTGATGCTTTTTTTATTTCGACATCAGCGGCAACGGTAACGGGATTAGCGACGCTTGACATAGGCTCAACGTTTACGTTATTCGGGGAAATTGTCATTATGCTTTTAATCCAAATTGGCGGGATTGGAGTGATGGCATTTGCCGTTCTTGTTGTCATTATGCTTGGAAAAAAAATCGGCATGAAGCAGCGTTTGCTCATGCAAGAAGCGTTAAATCAGCCTTCTCTCGGCGGAGTGATTCGTCTCGTTCGCAACTTATTTATTTTCGTTTTTATCATGGAATTGTTGGGAGTTATTTTTTTAGCGATAAAGTGGGTTCCTGAAATGGGATGGGCGAAAGGATTATACTACAGCTTATTCCATACAATAGCGGCGTTCAACAATGCAGGATTTGCGCTTTGGCCTGACAATCTGTCCCGCTTTGTCGGTGATCCAATTGTTAACCTTGTGATTACTACTTTAATTATGACCGGTGGATTAGGATTTACGGTTGTATTCGATTTATATTATCAGCGCCGTTTTAAAAAACTATCGTTGCATTCAAAAGTAATGTTAATAAGTACGCTCATTGTCAATGTTTTAGCAATATTAGCGATTTTCGCTTTTGAATATTCCAATTCGAATACGCTCGGAAAACTATCCGCTTCAGAAAAAATATGGGCCGCTTACTTTCAAGGAATTACACCGCGGACGGCGGGATTCAACACGATTGATATCGCTTCTCTCGAGCAGCCGACATTAATGTTAATGCTTTTACTTATGTTTGTCGGTGCAGGAAGTACCTCTACGGGCGGTGGAATTAAATTAACGACTTTTATTGTCATTGTGTTTGCGGTCATTAATTTTATTAAAGGGAAAGAAGAAATTATTATTTTTAATCGCACTATCCGTAATCAAATTTTATTTCGGGCATTAGCGATTTTATCGATTAGTATTTTATTTATTTTTATTGCAACAATGCTGTTGACATTTACGGAAGATGCCGGGTTAATGCCGATTTTGTTCGAAGTTGTTTCAGCGTTTGGTACAGTTGGTTTATCGATGAACTTTACTCCGCATTTATCGTCGTTAGGAAAAATTATTATTATTTTTATTATGTTTTTAGGGAAAATGGGACCTTTGACATTAGTGTACTCAATTTCTAAGCCGGAAAAAACGAAAGTGCGCTATCCGGATGGTGAACTGTTTACGGGGTGATGAATAGAATTGGCTAATTGTTGTTATATTTGCATAAAAAATAGTGGTGTCTTTGGACAAATCTCAATATAATACATTAAGTGGAGAAAAATAAAGACAGGTGGGATAAAATGACGAAGTTAGAAGCCTTTATTTTAGGTCTTATTCAAGGGTTGACAGAATTTTTGCCGATTAGCAGTACCGGTCATTTATATTTAGGCAGACATTTATTTGGCTTAGATGAAGCAGGATTGTTTCTCGATACGATGCTTCATATCGGAACATTGCTTGCCGTATTTATTATTTATAAGGAAGAGCTTTTATATATTTTAAGAAAGCCGTTTAGCAAGTTGACATTTTTGTTAGTTGTTGGAACGATTCCAGCGGTTGTGATTGGTTTGTTGTTTAAAGATTATTTTGAAGAAATCTCGAAAACAGGTGTAACAATCGGTTGGGAATTTTTAATAACAGGTCTTTTCCTTTGGTTTGCTGATGGAATCAAAAATGGATATAAACGAATGGAGGATATTACATATACCGATGCGTTGGTGATTGGAACATTTCAGGCGGCAGCCATTTTCCCAGCGATCTCCCGCTCGGGGTTAACGATTGTTGCGGCGCTAATCCGTAAACTTGATCGCGAAACAGCAGCCTATTTTTCATTCTTATTATCAATTCCAGCCATCGCTGGGGCGATTTTATTGCAATCGGTCGACTTAGTCCAAGGAAATGTCGAGAATATCTCTATCTCTGCCTTAATCGTTGGAACTATCTCTTCTGCCTTATTCGGTTATTTGGCAGTCAAATGGATGATTGATCATTTAAAGAAACATTCATTAAAAGTATTTGCGGTATATGTATGGGTTCTTGGATTCATTATTATTGCATTTCAAACAACAGGGAAATTTTAAAAAACGGCCATTATAAAGGCCGTTTTTTTATTGATTTTTGCGACAGTCATTCGCTATATTTAACATAGGAAATAGCAATTATTTATAGAAACGAGATGAATGAAGACGATGATTAAAAAGTTTATTACACTTGTCGTACTATTAGCGATTCTTTTTTATTTAATTCCATACAGCCTACCATTAATATTTGCCCTTATTACCGCTCTTTTATTAGAGCCATTTGTGCAAAAGCTGCAGCAACAACACAAGTTTAAACGAATCCATGCGGTAACGACCGTTTTTTCCTTGTTTGTGATTATCATTGGCTTTGTTTCGTACTTTACAATCGTTATTATTATTGAACAAGTGATTACATTTTCACAAAAACTCCCTTCTGTCTTATCGGAAATTACTGTAGTTGTCGATCAATTTATAAAAAAATGGGAGCTATATTCCCATTCCATTCCGAAAGAAATCATTGTTTCATTAGAAAACAGCGTTGAGGCAATCAAAAACTTATTGCTTAATTTTGCGAAAAACTTAACGGAGGCAATTATTCATTATATTACGACTATTCCGGGGTTGATTATTCACTTTTTAATTTACTTAATCGCCCTTTTTCTAATTAGTTTGGATTTGCCTAGATTAAAGAAAAGTATTGAAAAATATTTATCTGCTGATACGAAACAACGGTTAACGATTATTATGACACAGTTGAATAAGGCAGGAGTTGGCTTTATTAAGGCGCAATTTTTATTAAGTTTAATTACATTTTTGTTGGCGCTTAGTGGTTTGCTGCTTTTGCGGGTCGAGTATCCTATCATTCTATCATTATTAATTGTGGTAGTAGATATTTTACCGATTTTAGGAACAGGCTCCGTTCTTGTGCCTTGGGCCATCTTCAGCCTGATGAACGGAAACCAAGGGTTAGGAATTGGGCTGATTGTGTTGTTTATCGTCATTACGGTTATTCGTAGAATAATTGAGCCGAAAATTTTTTCTTCAAATTTAGGAATTAGCCCGCTTGCGGCATTAGTTAGCGTTTATTTAGGGTTTCAGCTGCTCGGGTTTGTCGGTTTATTTTTAGGGCCGGCGCTTGTCATTATTGTTGATACGATGATTAAGGCAGGAATTATTAAAATTTCTTTTAAAATTTAGCGGAGAAACGAAAAAGAGGATGACCCATAAGTGTGACCTCGCGAGCAATCCATAATATATAGTGTTCTTATCGATATTATGTCCTATATATTATGGTTGTGTGGTCTAGGGCCATCCTCTTTTTAATTGGTTGCTTCGTTTGGTAAAATCAAAATTTCAACGCGGCGATTTTTCTTTCTTCCTTCTTCTGTATCGTTGGAGGCAACTGGTTTATATTCACCGTAGCCTTTTGCGCTAAACCAACGTGGGTCGAGCTGCTTGTTTTCTAATAATAAACTCATGAAGTTAACAGCGCGCATTACACTTAGTTCCCAGTTGGACGCAAATTGTGAATTATTAATTGGGACATTATCGGTATGACCGCTAATAATAATGCTGCGCGGTGGATTCATGACGAGCAGCTGGGAAATTTCTTTGACCAGCTTTCGATCTTGCGGCCTTACTTCAGCGCTTCCAGAATCAAACAATACATCGTCTAAAATGGTAACAAGAAGCCCTTCTTCAGTTAATGTCGTTTTAAGCTGACCAGTTAAATTTTTTTGCTGAATGTATTGATTAATTTTTTCTTGTACTTGTTGTAATTCTTTTTTTTCATAAGCTGGTTGTTTATTTTTATTATTTTTTTGATCTTCTCGATTCAAGGATTGTAGTTGTTCTTCATCTAATGGGCTTGGATATTCAAGAACACCTGTACCACCCGCTAAAGCGCTGTTGAATGAGCGGGCAATTTGCTGGAATTTTTTTGCATCGAGTTGGCTGCTGGCGAATAAAACGATAAAAAGTGCCAATAATAAAGTTAGTAAGTCCGCATATGGAATCAGCCAAGTTTCATCAATATGGTCTTCATGAAGGTGCTTTTTCTTTTTAGCCATCTTGTTTATCTCCCTCCGACAGCACCTTTTTTCTTTCAGTTTCAGGGAGATAAGAAGCTAATTTTTGCTCAATCGCCCGGGGTGCTTGTCCTTCTAAAATGGAAAGAACTCCTTCAATCATCACTTGCCGGACTTTAACTTCTTCTTTTGATTTTCTCTTTAATTTATTGGCAAATGGATGCCATAATACATAGCCTGTAAAAATACCCATCAAAGTAGCAACGAATGCAGCACTGATAGCGTGTCCCAGTTCTGAAACATTTTCCATATGTCCCAAAGCAGCAATCAGCCCAACTACGGCACCAAGAACGCCTAACGTTGGAGCATAGGTTCCTGCTTGTGTAAAGATAGCAGCATTCGCTTGATGTCTCTCTTCCATCGCTGCAATTTCTTCGGTCATGACATCGCGGATAAATTCCTGCGTCTGTCCGTCGATCGCCATGCTTAAGCCATTGCGTAAAAACGGATCATCAATTTCTTCCACCTTTGCTTCTAATGCTAATAATCCTTCGCGGCGGGCAATGTTTGCCCATTCGACAAAAAGCGGAATGAGTTCTTCAATTTTTGGAATTTTTTGCTCCTTAAAAATCACGCCTAACAATTTTGGCACTTTTTTAATTTCGCTCGTTGGAAAGGCGATGGTAACGGATGCTATCGTTCCAACGATAATAATTAAAATAGCAGCGGGGTTAATCAATACGGAAGGGCTTACGCCTTTATAGACCATTCCGAGGCCTACCGCGATGATCCCAAGAATAATGCCGATAATTGATGTTTTGTCCATATAATCACCTCTATGTATTAGTTAGGATATTAGTGCGAAAATAGTGGTATTCTTAGTTTGTACATTACTACTGTTTTACGCAATGATTTTCCTTATGATGGAAGATTAGACAAAGTAAAGATAGGGAAAAATTATTTTCCTAAACTAGCAAATTATTATTCTTCCAAATTTATCATATAATTAATATGTTATTTTGAAAAGGGAATTTAGTATGAGTAACATATAAAGAGGCTGTCTCACAGGTCACCCCTCTACAATATGTATGGGTTTAGGGAGATGATCACCATAAATATTGTAATCGTTTGAGGGAGTGGAGACGCTCATGAGACAGCCAACTTCTAGTTAAACTTTTTTTAGCTTAAACGTACTTACCATTAAAAATGACAAGATAATCATTAGAAAGATAAAAAATTGTGGTGGAAAATAATGAATCGTTAAATAGCTTAATGTTAGCAATACTCCTGCTGCGGTGATAGGGAGTCCCGAAAAATATCCGTTATTTTCCGTAATGTTGAAACGGGCAAGACGAAATGCTCCGCATCCAATATATAAAATCGTGAAAAACGCACCGGGAAAACCAAATTCATGCAATAAACCTTGATAAAGTAATAGTGCAGGTGCCACTCCAAATGATATAATATCACTCATTGAGTCCAATTGTTTGCCGAGCTCCGATTCAATATTTAATTTCCGCGCCACGGTCCCATCAAATCGATCAGCAAGAGCAGCTAAAAAAATAAGCAGCACACTTACGTTTAATTGTCCTTTTAATGTAAAAAGAATGGAAAATCCGCCTAAGGAAAGATTTATTAATGTTAATGCGTTCGCTGTATGGGCTTTTAGTTTTTTTAACGTATGGTCGAGATAATCCGATAAAAACATTTCTCCTCACTCCTTTTTAGAGATGGGACGCGGAACGTTGCGTACTTCAATTATAAACATTTTATTTATAATATGGAAAGTAGTAAAAATGATTCTTTTAAAAACGGAGGGAATTAGGCTTGTTAAAATTGTTTTACCGTTTATTTATAGAACTTACTAATCATTCCGTATCCTCAAAATTAATTGCGTTATTTACTAAATCGCGGCTCAGCGCGTTGTTTATTCCATCTTATGCGAAAATTTATCGTATTAACCAAAACGAAATGGAAAAAAATTTAAAGCAATACAAAACGTTGCAACAATTATTTATTCGTAAGTTAAAGCAGGGAATCAGACCGATTGACCAAACAGAAAACAGCGTGATTAGCCCTGTGGATGCCGTCATTGAAGATATCGGAGTCATTACAGAAACAAAAGAAATCATCGTTAAAGGAAAATGTTATTCGATTCAAGAAATGCTTGGAAGCAGTCAAGCAGCTAAAAAATATTTAAACGGATTGTTTATTATTTTATATTTAAGCCCAAGTCATTATCACCGCATACATAGCCCAATATCTGGTGTGATTACGAATCAGTGGTCACTTGGTAAAAAATCTTACCCAGTGAATCGACTAGGTTTAAAATATGGAAAGGCACCTTTATCAAAAAACTATCGTCTGATTACTGAAGTAAATGTAAACGGAAAGCATGCAGCGATTGTAAAAGTAGGAGCGATGTTTGTGAACAGCATCGAATTGACGCATAAAGGGGAATATCTGACCAAGGGAGAAGAAATTGCTTATTTTTCTTTTGGTTCAACAGTAGTGTTGTTATTTGAAAAGGATGCATTTGAGCTCGATCCAGCGATTAAAGTGCCAATGGATATCAAAGTCGGTGAAAGAATTGGCTATTTAAAACAGTAAAAAAAATAGAGCCCCTTCTTGGCTCATTATGAAGAGAGTTTAATTTTATGTGCTAACGAGCGGCGGAAAATTTCTCTCTCAATTAATTCAATAAAATCTGGACTTAATTTAAGTTCGATTGCTTTATAGTAAGATTCAATTAACAACTCATCGGATAAATTTCTCATCCTAGAAACTCCTTTCAAATATGGAATGAATGTATAGATAAATACATATAATGGTAAGTTATTTATAATTTATCATGATTAAGATGATAGAACAACCGTTCCTTTATCCACATCTCTTTGTGGGTAAGTTGTGGAAATTTTGTTTATAATCGTAAAAATAAGTGATGGAGTATGTATGGATAATGTGAATAAAATTATCCACAAATGTTGAAAAAACTGAGTGTTTGTCGAAAAGTTTTTTTAGCTTGTATATATTTGTCAAAGTTTGTTTTGAAACAATAAAAAAAATTATGTATCATGTTTAAAGGTTTAATGTTATAGAAAGGCGAAGGTGTAAACGTGATGCTGCGATATTTTTTGCCCAATGAGCATGTCAAAAGCGTTTTTGACATTACTCCAGAAACCTTGAAAGAAAAAGGAATTAAAGGGATTATTACCGATCTTGATAATACGCTTATAGAATGGGACCGTCCGAATGCAACTCCTGACTTGGTGAAATGGTTCGAAAATATGCGAAATCAAGGCATTCAAGTCACGATTGTGTCGAATAATAACGAAAAGCGAGTAAAATCGTTTGCAGAACCGCTAAATATTCCATTTATCTTCGAGGCCCGGAAACCATTAACGCATGCTTTTCAGCGGGCGTTACAACTCATGAAGTTGAAAAAAGAAGAAGTTGTCGTCATTGGTGATCAATTATTGACAGATGTGTTAGGAGGCAATCGGTTTGGAGTACATACGATTTTAGTTGTGCCGGTTGCTGATACAGATGGATTTTTTACGCGCATTAATCGGAAAATTGAGCGGAAAATTTTAAATATGATGAAACGAAAAGGTATGATTTATTGGGAGGAATGAGTGTGGAACAAGAAATGATTCGCTGCGTTGGATGTGGGGTCCAAATTCAAACAGAGGATGAAAAGCAAATTGGGTATGCCCCTCCTGCCGCGCTAGAAAAGGAAACCGTTATTTGTCAACGCTGTTTTCGTCTAAAGCATTACAATGAGGTTCAAGATGTTTCGTTAACAGATGATGACTTCTTAAAAATTTTGCACGAAATAGGGAAGTCAGACGGCCTTGTCGTTAAAATTGTTGATATTTTTGATTTTAATGGAAGCTGGCTACCAGGGTTACACCGCTTTGTCGGTAAAAACAATGTTTTGCTTGTCGGAAACAAAGTGGATTTGCTGCCGAAATCCGTAAAATACACAAAACTCATTCATTGGATGAAGAAATCGGCCAAAGATTTAGGGTTAAAGCCAATTGACGTATTTTTAATTAGCGCAGAAAAAGGAATCGGCATGAAAAAAGTGATGGAAGCGATTGACCATTATCGCTTTGGGAAAGATGTGTATGTTGTCGGATGTACGAATGTAGGTAAATCTACATTCATTAATCGGGTTATAAAAGAAGTGACTGGTGAAGGGAATGTCATTACGACTTCGTATTTTCCGGGGACGACGCTCGATATGATTGAAATTCCGTTAGAAGACGGAGCCGTGATGTATGATACGCCGGGAATTATTAACCATCATCAAATGGCTCACTATGTAGACAAGAAAGATTTAAAAGTGATTACGCCAAAAAAAGAAATTAGACCAAAAGTATACCAATTAAATGAGAGCCAGACATTGTTTTTTGGCGGCCTTGCTCGCCTTGACTATGTCAAAGGAGGCCGGCGTTCGTTTGTTTGCTATTTCTCAAACGAATTAAACATTCATCGTACAAAGCTTGAAAATGCGGATCATTTATATGAAAAACAGAGCGGTGAATTGCTGCAGCCGCCGCGAGCGAGTTATATGGAGCAATTTCCGCCGCTAGTCGCTCACTCTTTCACGATTAAAGAGCCAAAAACGGATATTGTTTTTTCCGGCCTTGGCTGGGTGACGTGCAATGAGCCGGGAGCACAAATTGTTGCCTATGTTCCAAAAGGAGTAAACGTCATTTTGCGAAAATCTTTAATTTAAACATGTTAAGGGGGAGAGGGGATGAAAAAGCTCTTTGGACTGATTGGCTGCCCGGTGCATCATTCGATGTCGCCGCTTATGCATAACGATGCATTTAAGCGAACTGGCATCGATGCATATTACCATGCATTTCACGTCGAAAAAGAGCATCTGAAAGACGCTGTTCAGGGGATGAGAGCGCTTGGAATAGCCGGTTTTAATGTCACAATTCCTCATAAAACAGCGATCGTTCCATTTTTAGATGACATCGATGAAATGGCCTTGCAAATCGGTGCTGTCAATACGGTTGTGAATGAAAATGGACGGCTTATTGGCTATAATACCGATGGAGAGGGATTTGTTCGTGCATTGTGTGAAGAGTTGAACATTGAGCTGGCAGGAAAACGTATTTTACTTATCGGTGCCGGCGGAGCAGCAAGAGGAATTTATTTTTCACTTGCACGTAGTAAAGCTTCATGTATCGATCTCTGCAATCGCACGGTGAGTAAAGCGGAGGAACTGATTAATGAGAGAACCATTTCGGTTTTGTCGAGGGCTTATTCGATTCATGAGGCACAACAGTCGTTAGGGAATTACGACATTATTATCAATACAACATCAGTTGGAATGTATCCTAATGTTGAAGAGATACCTCTTTCGCTCGACAATTTAAAAAAGGGTACCGTTGTAAGTGATATTATATACAATCCCTTGGAAACAATGTTATTAAAAGAGGCAAAGCGATGCGGAGCAATCACGCAAAACGGTGTAGGAATGTTCGTTTATCAAGGAGCATTAGCGTTTGAAAAATGGACAGGCATCTTTCCTGATACAAACAGAATGAAACAAATTGTTATAGAACAGCTAGGAGGTAAAACACATGCTAACAGGTAAACAAAAACGGTTTTTGCGGGCAAAGGCCCATCATTTAAATCCGATTTTTCAAGTAGGAAAAGGAGGCGTTAACGAGAATATGATTAAACAAATCGTTGATGCCTTAGAAGCGCGTGAATTGATTAAAGTGAGTGTGCTGCAAAACTGTGAAGAGGACCGTGAAACGGTAGCGCACCAATTAGCTGAAGGAGCGCAGGCGGAGCTTGTACAAATTATTGGCAATGTCATCGTTTTATATAAAGAATCAAAAGAAAATAAGCAAATTGTATTGCCAAGTTAAAAAAGCATTCATGAGGAGGGAGAGAGATGAAAAAAATCGGCATTTTTGGCGGAACATTTGATCCGCCGCATAACGGACATTTATTAATGGCGAATGAAGTGTTGACATTTTTAAATTTGTCTGAAATATGGTTTATGCCAAATCGTATCCCTCCTCATAAACAAGGAAAAAAAGTAACAGACAGCTCGGATCGTTTGAACATGCTTGAATTAGCGATTGGCGATCATCCACAGTTTAAAATTCAAACGATTGAACTGGAAAGAGAAGGCCCGTCTTATACGTATGAAACGATTTCTCAGCTGAAACATATATATAAAAACTACGAATTTTATTTTATTATTGGTGCTGATATGGTTGAATATTTGCCGAATTGGTATAAAATTGATGAGCTCATGCAGCTTGTAACATTTGTCGGTGTTAAACGTCCGGGCTTTTCGCTTGAGACTTCTTACCCGATTATTGAAGTGGAAGTCCCGGAGTTTGGTGTCTCCTCTTCCTTAATTCGTAAGCGGATTAAAACAGGAAAAAGCATTAAATATTTAGTACCGGAGAACGTAAAATTATACATTGAGGAGAAGAAGTTATATGGAGCGACATGAGGCGTTAGAAATTGTCAAAAAACAACTAACGGAACATCGTTATCAGCATACAATTGGTGTGATGGAAACAGCTATTGCCTTAGCAGAACAATATGGAGCTGACGTGAAAAAGGCGGAATTAGCGGCTATTTTCCACGATTATGCGAAATTTCGCCCGAAAGAAGAGATGAAACAAATCATTTTAGAGCAAAATATGCCAAAAGATTTGCTTTTATACAATACAGAACTTTGGCATGCACCGGTTGGGGCATATTTAGTAGAAAAAGAAGTAGGCATTAACGATGTGGAAATATTAGATGCGATTCGCTATCATACATCAGGGCGTCCAAACATGACGTTGCTTGAAAAAGTCGTATATGTAGCCGATTATATTGAACCAGGACGCATTTTTCCAGGAGTAGACGAAGTTCGCGAATTGGCTAAACAAGATTTAAATAAAGCGTTAATAAAAGCTCTGCAAAATACGATTCAGTTTTTGATGAACAAAAATCAAGCGATCTATCCTGATACGTTTTATACTTATAATTCATTAATTATGGAATTGAAGGGGGAAGCAGCTAGATGACAGAACGTGAAATTTTAAGTGTAGCCGTAAAAGCGGCAGACGATAAAAAAGCGGAAGATATTGTTGCATTAAATATGAAGGGTATTTCTCTTGTTGCTGATTATTTTATGATTTGTCATGGCAACTCTGAAAAACAAGTGCAAGCCATTGCTCGGGAGATTAAAGAAAAGGCAGAAGAACAGCAAATTCCTGTCAAACGTTTAGAAGGATTTGACGAAGCAAAGTGGGTTTTAGTCGATTTAGGCGATGTTGTTGTTCATGTGTTTCATAAAGATGAACGCACTTATTATAATTTAGAGCGCCTTTGGGGAGATGCACCGCTTGAGGATTTAGCGAGTGATTTGCAGTAATGGCATACGAACAATTCGCTTATTTGTATGACTATTTAATGAATGATGCCCCGTATGAAGCATGGCGTGATTTTGTAAAGAGAAAAATAAAGCAATATGGACGAGCCAGCTCTATGCGTTTGCTTGATGTTGGTTGCGGGACGGGCGAGCTCTCAATACGGCTCGCCCAAGACGGCTTTCAAGTAACAGGAATTGACTTATCAGAAGATATGTTGGCAGTTGCTCAAGCAAAGGCAGAAGGAAGCGGAGTACTGGTTGAGTTTTTTCAACAAAATATGACGGAACTAGAGGGATTTGCTCCATTTGATTGCGTCGTGATTTTTTGTGATTCTCTTAATTATTTGCAAAGTGAAGCGGAAGTCAGACAAACATTTGCCCGTATTTATGAGCATCTCCATGACGGAGGCTTGTTCATGTTTGATGTTCATTCTACTTATAAAATGGAGCATGTGTTTGCGAATCAAACTTTTGCGAACAATGAAGAGAAAATAAGTTATATTTGGAACTGTTTCCCTGGAGATATTTCATACAGTGTAGAACATGAACTTACTTTCTTTGTTCAGCAGCCTAACGGTATGTATGAGCGTTTCGACGAATGGCATGTGCAACGTACGTATGAGGTTGAGCAATATAAACAATGGCTTTTATCCACTGGATTTGAAGTGTTAGAGATTAGCGCGGATTTTACCGACGAACTTCCAACTGAAACATCAGAGAGAATTTTTTTCGTTGCTAAAAAATAGCTATCGATCGATATTAGTGGGTTCACTTGTGAGGTACAAAAAAGTAAAACACATGTTAAATCACAGGCTAAATGGCAAAATATCCACCAATAAATTCACAGAACCATTCACATTAAAAATGAGCTTAGAGAAGTTTCTCCAAGCTCATTTTTTTACTAACCCTTATTCAATTATCGCCCCCTTAGTTCAGAAATGGAGAATTGAAACTTCAAATTGTAATAACTAAAGAACCGTTAACTTTTAATGGCTTTTTTCCGTTTAATAAATATGAAAACAGAATGAGAAATTATTAAAATTACTCCTGTTAGTAGAGCGAGTAATAACCCAATCATTCCTTGAATGCCAACCCATCCTACAGTAAATGTAAGGAAGAACAACTCATAATAGAAACCAGCTATTATTAAAGCAATGGGAACATTAAAAGGAAATAAACGCTTCCAACCTATAGCTAGAAAAGTCAAAAGGATAAGTAATACAACTGTCATAGCTGTGTGCATAGAACTCCAACGGAATTCAGCACGGGATTGCCTGCCATCTAAAGATTGTGTTGTATCATTTAAATTATTTAAATCTAATAGTGTGATGATTGCTGTAATAACTCCTATTGAAATAAGAAGTCCGAAAATAAACCAGTTAATTGTTTTTAAATGACTTTTGTTCTTCATCGAATCTCCCTTTATTTTTTCCTAATAAATTGAACTGTCCAGTTAGCTTAATCATTTCCTATAATTATTTTAACATAAATATCCAATAACCTTTTAACGAAGTTACAAGTTCACGTACAAAATCACAGGTTATTCACACATCCTCTAATCATTATCTCATTGCTTGGGAATAAGGATGCGATTTAGCTTGTATTTTTTAGTTGATGCGTTAAAAATCTAGATCAATCAATAAAAACACACAGAGCTTTCTATTGCGAAATTCTGTGTGTTTTTATTTGTGATTTAATTGTTTGCACCTCTGAAATGAACCCATTCGATCATATTCGATGGTTATTTTTTATGAAATCAAGAAGGAATCTTCTCTTTTTTATGGAATATTACTATTAAATTGTTTTTTCACTTGTTCAATATCTTCACGAAATTTTTCATGCGTTTTTTCAAATATATGTTCAAATATCTCCCCGAGCTCTTTTTCTAGCACTTTAATGCCTTCGCCTGTAATTCCGCCTTTTACGCACACTTTCTCTTGTAACGTCGGAAGGGTGTATATTCTTTTTTTCAATAATTCCCCTAATCCAATAATCATGTCGCTTGCCAGCATAGTCGCTTGCTCTTTTGTAATGGCTGTTTTTTGCACAGCCGCTTCAATAAAGCGTTGTAGTAAATAACTAAAAAAAGCAGGCCCACAACTTGCAATGTCGGAAGCAACCCTTGTAATCTCTTCTGTAATATAGGAAGGTTGGGAAATTTTTTTAAATAAATGTTCGATATACATTCGATAATGTGGTGCACATCGCTCGCTAAATGTAATGAGCGAACTGCCAGCGAGAGCACGGTTATTAATGCTTGGAATCACCCGCACAACATAACAAGGAACAAGCGATTCGAGCTGTTTTACTGTAATCGGGCTTGTAATAGAAACGATGCAATGCTGCGCTGTTAAGCGGGAAGATAAGCGAACTAAAAGGGGGTGAATGTCTAACGGTTTGATACATATAAAAATAAGATCGGCTTTTTCAATGACTTCTTCTCCGCTCGAAACGACTTTGATTTCAGGATAGTTTTTTTGTATATCCATCGCCTTAGCTATCGTTCTATTTGTAATCACAAGTTGGCTTGGGTCTACTACTTTTGCTTCAACAAAGGCTTCAATCAAAATTCTCCCCATGTTTCCCGTTCCAATAAATCCTATATTCACTAGTGAATCCCTCCTTTACGCGAAACAGGTGCTTCCCTTCTAAACGATATGTATGAGAAATAGTTCGTTTTTATGCTTAAATTGGAAAGGGTGGTACAAAAAGTGGAGATGGTAAAGAAATATAAAAAGCAGTTATACATTGTATTATTATTGGCGGTTGTTGCGTTATTTTGGTTTACCCAAGAGCGGTACGATGGGGAACAACTGTTTTTAGACGAATCAGCAACTTCCAACGAAACAATAGAAGCGAAGAAAGAAGAGAAAGACGAAAAAAATGTTTCAGCTATACTCGTAGATGTCAAGGGAGCAGTCGTTCATCCAGGCGTATACGAAGTCAAAGAAACAGGCAGGGTAAAAGATGTGATTGCCTTAGCAGGTGGATTTACGAAGGAAGCAGATCAAACAAAGGTCAATCTTGCGGCAAAAGTTCATGATGAGATGGTTATATATGTACCAAAAGTCGGGGAAGAGGCCAGTGGGTCGGTCATTTCCGATTCAGCAACGTTCGCGGCTGCAAACGAGGGAAAAGTGAATATTAATACGGCATCGGTGGAAGACCTGCAGCAGCTTCACGGTATTGGACCAGCGAAAGCAGAGGCGATTATCGCTTACCGTGAAGAACATGGACCGTTTCAAAAAATAGAAGACTTATTAAATGTGACAGGAATTGGTGAGAAATCGCTAGAGAAAATAAAGGATCAAGTAGTTGTGCGATAAATAAAACCTCGTTAAACTATTGGTATACTGAGCTTATTCATGCAAGGGGAGAGGTTTTATGGAACGAATTACGTGGGATCAATATTTTATGGCACAAAGCCATTTGCTGGCGATGCGCAGCACGTGTACGCGCCTGGCCGTCGGGGCAACGATTGTACGCGATAAACGAATTATTGCTGGAGGTTATAACGGTTCGATTGCTGGTGGTGCTCATTGCATTGACGAAGGCTGCTATGTCATTGATAATCATTGCGTCCGTACCATTCATGCGGAAATGAATGCGATTATTCAATGCGCAAAATTTGGTGTACCAACAGAAGGAGCGGAAATATACGTCACTCATTTTCCATGCCTGCATTGTTGTAAAGCGATTATTCAAAGCGGCATTAAAGCGGTTTATTATGCCCAGGATTATAAAAATCACCCTTATGCTATCGAGCTTTTTAAACAAGCAAACGTTCATGTTGAACAAGTTCCGTTTGATTCAACGAAAGTATTTTCTTTCTTAAACAAGTCATAAAGCGAAGAGACTGACCCATGGAAAGTGTCAGGCCCCACAACATAATATATAATTCGATAAATAAAATAAGCGTGAGGTCAGACACTTATGGGTCAGACTTGGCATCTTCACATATATAAAAGGAGATTTCTGAAAGATGAAAGGAAATTTCATTTATATTGCCCTGTCCGCAATTTTCGGCATTCTCCTTAGCTACTTTTCTCTTCATGTTTATCCTCTTGTTTTCACTTCGGTTTACTTCCTTTTTTTACTGTTTCGGAAACGTGAAATATTTTTGTTTTGTCTGGCGGCAATGCTCGTGTTTTATTTGTATTTTATATATATAGATGGGAAAAATCGAACAATGTTAACAGATACGATGACACAATTTTCTGTTAGGTTTGTTTCGCCTGTTACCATTGATGGCGATAGGTTAATAGGAACGGCAGAAACGCCAAAGCGGGAAAAAGTGAGGATCAGTTATCGCATTCGTTCAGAAGAAGAAAAACAGAAATTGTCGCTTCTTTCAGTTGGAATGGTGTGTTCATTTTCAGGAGTGTTAGAAGTTCCGGAAGCAGCAAGAAATCCTTATGCTTTTAATTATCAAAAATATTTATATTTTCAAGGCATTCATTGGCTGCTGAAACCCCATGCTCTTTCCTTAGACAATTGCCGCCCTACCCCTCTTAGCTTTTATGAAAAGCTCATAACGGTAAGACAAAAAGGAGTTGCTTATATAGAACAACATTTTCCTCCAGCAACAATCGGAATGGTTCAGGCGCTCGTCTACGGTGAAAGAGAGCAAATGAGCGAAACCATTCTTGAAGGATATCAAAAACTTGGTTTAATCCATCTTCTAGCGATTTCCGGACTACATGTAACAATGTTAACAGGGATGAGTTTCTTTCTGGCCATCCGTGTCGGAATGACTAGAGAAACAGCTGCAAGGCTCCTCATTTTCCTTTTGCCTCTGTATACTGTTCTGACAGGCGCTTCTCCTTCAGTCGTGCGCGCTTCATTAATAGCAGGGATTTTGTTAATCAGCCTGAAGTGGCCGACGAAACTGCTCCCGATTGATTCGCTTAGCGCAACGTGTGTCATTATGCTGTTATTAAATCCTTATGCTTTATTTCAAGCAGGCTTTCAGCTATCATTTATTGCGACTTTAGGGCTTATTTTATCTTCTCATACGATTTTGCAGCAATCTTCTCCTTTGTTTCAATTAGTGTCAACAACAGTCGTTGCTCAACTTAGTTCGCTTCCGCTTCTCTTATATCATTTTTTTGAAATTTCTCTTCTCAGCTTTCCGCTAAATATCGTTTTTGTTCCACTGTATTCGTTCATTATTTTACCGCTTTCGCTTCTTTCATTAGTAGGTCATTATTTATTTTTGCCAGCCGGAAAGTTACTTATTTTCATGTTAGAGAAAATATTGCTTTTGACAAATCAACTAGTTGAATTTTTTGCTTTTCATTCCTCTTTCTTATTGACATTCGGACGTCCGTCTCCGCTATTGTTGTTTTGTTATTGTGCGGCGATTTTATTCGTTTTTGTTGAGTTTGAAAAAATGAGCCAAGGATGGCAGAAATATAAGGGCGTATTTTTTCTACTATTCGTGATTATTGTTGATTGGTTCACACCTTATCTTGATCGTTATGGAGAGGTTGTTTTGCTTGACGTAGGACAGGGAGATTGTATTTATATTGAACTGCCATATCGAAAAGGAGTGTATTTAATTGATACAGGCGGTGTCGTTTCGTTTTCTAAACCGTCTTGGCGGAAACGGAAAGATGAATTTGAAGTCGGAGCCGATGTCGTCGTTCCTTTTTTGAAGGCCAAAGGAGTATCAAAACTAGATAAGTTAATTATTACGCATGGTGATTATGACCATATGGGAGCAGCGCAAACCATTATTGAACAAATCGTTGTAAAGGAGTTGCTCGTTGGAAAGGGAGGAAGTGAAGATCATTTACAAGAAAGGTTAGTAAAAGCAGCAAAGCGCCACCATATTTCTGTAAGAGAAATAAGTCGCGGAGAAAAGTGGGCGGCAGCAGGAATCTCGTTTTATGTACTGTCACCAACAAAGACAGAAAGGGAAGCAAGCAAAAACAATCGCTCTATTGTTTTATATACCAATTTAGGAGGATTGACCTGGCTGTTTCTAGGTGATTTAGAAGAAAGCGGAGAGCAAGAACTCCTTCATGCGTTCCCAAGCTTGCGTGCTGACGTACTGAAAGTGGGGCACCATGGCAGCGATACATCGACTTCGGAAGCATTGTTAAAGCAGATACAGCCTAAAGTTGCGCTTATCTCTGTAGGTAAGCATAATCGATATAAGCATCCACATGAAACGGTCATTCAACGCCTCCATGCGTACAATATCACTATTTTACGGACAGATTGGCATGGCGCAATTCAATTTATGTATACGAAAAAATCTGGAACCTTTACAACGATGCTGCCATAGCATATGAATAACAAAACGTATCGAAGCAGGATATAAAAAGAGGCTGACCCGAAAGAAAATGTCAGACCCCACAACCACCATATATAGTATAAACGGTCGATAAGAACACTATATAATGGATTTCGCGTGAGGTCAGACACTTTTGGGTCAGCCCCTTCTGATTGAACCTCTGCACGACTAACATCGGCAGGTTCTAGTGTACTTAAGAGTTTCTTCTGTATCTGTATACAGCTCCTTCTTCTTGTTCCACTAGACTTTCATAAGCAAGGACTCCCATGAATCCATTCACGCTCTGCCGACCCGGTTCAAAATACAAGCTTTTGTAGTTCGTTTCTTGTTAATGGATTTACGCTCCAAAAAACTTAACTAATGTTGCGATGATAAACATCGTTGCGAAGAATCCAAATGAAACGATGAATCCAACCGCAGAGTCTACTGCGTCATTTCGTTTACATCTGACATCTTTTTCAAACTCGTTCATTTGTTACCCCTCCTCACGCAATCATTAATTAGTATAAGCGAAAAAATAAAAAAAATCTATACAACATTGTCCATTTCCTTCGTTGACAAGAGTTGTCACAAATAGTTCAGCTGTACCCGGAAAGACTAACAATAACCGTTGATGACTAAGGTTCCTAGGACTTAGTGATCAGCGTTTATATAAATGGGGAGCGGCTTCTTTCGGTTAGCCGGTCCCCTTGTAAAAGTTAAGGAAACGTTGTATCTTACATAATGAACGGTTTTGATAATGAAATGGAGCAGAGAACAATGATGATTGATTTTTTGCGAAAAATTAAACAGGGACATCTTTCTCCCATTTATGTATTATACGGTACGGAACCGTTTTTAATTAACGAAACGCATAATTTAATTATTCAGGCAGCGATTCGTGAAGAAGAGAGAGAGTTCAATTTATCGGCTTATGACTGTGAAGAAACACCGGTCGAGGTCACACTTGAAGATGCAGAAACTTTACCGTTTTTCGGTGATAAAAAAGTAGTGTTAGTAAAAAACCCTTATTTTTTGACAGCGGAAAAAGGAAAGGAGAAAGTTGAACATAATATAAAACGACTGGAACAATACATAGAAGAGCCATCTCCTTTTTCCGTTGTTATTTTTACAGGATTGTATGAGAAGCTGGATGAGAGAAAGAAAATTACGAAGATGTTACTGAAACGAGCGGAAGTGTTTGTTGCGTCACCGTTAACTGAACAAGAAATAAGGCAGTGGATTGACGAATATCTTCGCTCTTCGAACGTGACCATTCAAGAACAAGCAGTTGATTTGTTATTACAGCTTGTGGGGACGAATCTGACGATATTGGCAAATGAACTGAATAAGTTAACCTTGTTTGTCGGACAAGGCAGCACAATCACAGAAGAAATAGTACGGATGCTTGTTCCTCGTTCGTTGGAACAAAATATTTTTGTGTTGATTGAAAAGGTTGTACAGCGTAGATTGCACGAAGCATTTCGTACTTTTTATGATTTATTGCAAAATAATGAGGAGCCGATTAAGATTTTAGCGCTGCTTGCCAATCAATTTCGTCTCATTTATCAAGCGAAAAGCTTAGCAGCAAAAGGGTATGGTCAACAACAAATAGCATCGCTGTTAAAAATACATCCGTTTCGTGTGAAAATGGCACTAGGACAAGCTAAATTGTTCTCGCTTGAGGAGTTAATGAGAATTATGAATGATTTAGCCGAAGCGGATTATCAGATGAAAGCGGGGTTAATGGATAAGCGTTTGGTTATTGAGTTGTTCTTAATGAAATTAAATGAAGGGCGATAAAATGTTCCGCTCTTTTTTGTTTTTTACATGTTCACCGAGAAGTCTCCTACCTCTAAACAACGTGTAGGTGGAAGAGGTTCATGAGCTACTCTCGGCGCTCGCCTCCGCTTTTCTAGTTGTCTAGCTTCAGCGCCTAGCTCTCTGTGCCAAATAACCTTCCCCCTCGAAGTGACAAGCACTTCTGCGGGTGAAGAACATTTGGCCTCGAGAGCTACCCTCGGCGCTTCCGCTTTTCTAATAAAAAAACGACCCTTTTTAAAGGATCGTTTTTATCATGATTAAGCAAGAATGCTGTTTAATTTTTTCGCTAAACGAGATTTTTGACGGCTCGCTGCATTTTTATGGATTAAACCTTTGCTTGCCGCTTTATCAATTTTTTTAGAAGCAATGATAAATGCAGCTTGTGCTTGCTCAACGTTTTTTGCTTCTACAAGCGCTTCAAATTTTTTGATAGCAGTGCGCATCGCAGATTTTTGTGCAGCGTTTTGTGCGCGGCGCTTGTTGCTTGTTTTTACGCGTTTAATAGCAGATTTAATATTTGGCATTCTTTTCACCTCCGTAATGCTGTCGAGAATATGATAAGCTCGATTGTTCGCGATCGAATGAACTTATTAAGAACAAAAGATATTCTATCAAACTGATTTCAATTATGCAATACTAAACCGTTGAAAATACTTACTCTCTTTCCAAAAAGGCAAGAATGAAAAGCAGTGAAAACGGCGAAAATACATAAAAATGACAGTTTTGAGGTGGAAAACGATGACACATTCACTTGATTTAAGCATGTATTCCGTTAGAACTGATTTAGCGGTTGAAGCGCATGAAATAGCAGTTGAAGAACGACTGGAACAAAAACGTGACACCCATTCGCAGATTGAAGGAGTGATTATTCAAGACCGCGAACTAGATGGGATTAAGCTTTCTTATGTAGAGGTAACGGAACAAGGAGCAAAATCAATTGGCAAAAAAGCAGGAATTTACTTAACGATTGAAGCACAAGGAATTCGTGAACATGATACAGAGTTGCAAAGAAAGGTAGAGAAAGTATTCGCAAAGGAATTTATTACATTTTTAAAAAAATTAAATATTCCTGAAGATGCAAGCTGTCTTGTTGTCGGGCTTGGAAATGAGCATGTAACACCAGATGCTCTCGGGCCGTTGACTGTGGAAAACTTGCTCATTACAAGACACTTATTTCATCTTCAACCAGAAACTGTTGAGGATGGATTTCGTTCTGTGAGTGCCATTGCCCCGGGAGTCATGGGGATGACTGGAATTGAAACGAGCGATATTATCCGCGGGATCGTTGAAAAAGCAAAACCAGATTTCGTTATCGCGATTGATGCGTTGGCCGCGCGTTCGCTTGAAAGGGTCAATGCAACGATTCAAATTTCTGATACAGGTATCCATCCCGGGTCAGGAGTTGGAAATAAGAGGAAAGAGTTGAGCAAAGAAACGCTCGGTATTCCTGTCGTTGCAATTGGTGTTCCTACCGTTGTTGATGCGGTATCCATTACGAGCGATACAATTGACTTTATGCTGAAGCACTTTGGCAGAGAAATGAAAGAAGGAAAACGCCCATCAAGTGCGCTTGCACCGGCGGGATTGACATTTGGTGAACGAAAAGTATTGACAGAAGAAGACATGCCAGGCGAACAACATCGTTCCGCGTTTCTTGGGATGATTGGAACGTTAAGTGATGAGGAAAAGCGAAAGTTTATTCATGAAGTTTTAGCACCTCTTGGTCATAATCTTATGGTTACACCGAAAGAGGTAGATATGTTTATTGAAGATATGGCGAATATTCTCGCGAGCGGACTGAATGCAGCTCTTCATAACGATGTTGATCAATATAATACAGGAGCATATACCCATTAATGAAAAACGTGTAAACATGTTCTATCTTTTCTAGCTTGGTCATACTGTTAAATTAGTAGACAGGCTTGGAAAGGGTGAGAACATGAGAAGATTTCGTTCTCAGCAAATGATTATAACGGTGAATGGGACCAGCATCAAAAAAATTGTTATGTTAGCGATTTTAGGGTTTATGATGATGTTTACAGTTGTTGGGCTGATGACATCATTAAAGCCCGAATATCGAATCACATCTTCCTCAGTGAATAATGTAGCAACTTATTTTCCTGGGGAAGCTTTTGTTCATTTGCTGAGTTTTGAAAATCATTATTTTTCACAAGCGTTACCTGAGGAAAAAAGGAAACCTAAGTACTCTTCGATGCTGTTTGAAATGATGACAAGCGTTAATCTAGAAGATCCTCGCAGTTTGCTAGGGAGTGAACTCCCAGGTTTTTCGATTTTTGATAGTGAAATTATCGTTGCTGGTGAGGGATTGGATTATACGAATATGCCATACGAGTCTGCACCACCGCTTGAAGTGATGCTTGCCGAGCGTGAAGCCTCTGTTGAAAGCTTAGGACAGGCTGAGAAATCGAGCGAAGCGAAACCTGTGCCGCCTCCTAAAATGACAACCAATGGGAAAAAAGTGGTTTATATTTATCATACTCATACACATGAATCATATTTGCCAGCTTTAAAAGGAGTAACTGATTTAGATTCTGCATTTCATCCAACGGTTAATGTAACAAAAGTTGGAGAGAAACTCGCGGAGGAAATGGAGAAGCGGGGGATTGGTGCGGAAGTAAATACAGAGGATTTTATCGATCAATTAGTAAAAAAAGGAATGAAATATTATCAAGCGTATGATGTGTCAAGAAAAACCGTAGAGGAGGCGATGACGAAAAATCGTGACTTACAATATTTCATCGACATTCATCGCGATACTCGGCGTAGAAATGATACAACGGTTACTATTAATGGTATTGATTATGCACGTATTGTATTTATTATCGGTGGAAACAATGCAAAATATGAAAAGAACTTGCAAATTGCCAAAGATCTTCATGAATTGTTACAGCAAAAATATCCTGGTCTTAGCAAAGGGGTTATTCAGAAAAAAGGAGCGGGGACGAACGGAAAGTTCAATCAAGATTTATCAGAAAATGCCATTTTAATTGAATTTGGTGGTGTAGACAATACGTTTGAAGAATTGTTCCGCACCGCTTCGGCTGTTGCTGATGTGTTTAGCGAGTATTACTGGCAAGCGGAAAAAGTGCAATCCCCATCACCTAAACAAAAGCAATAAGCAGAAAACTTCACAAGGGAGCAGCAGGGTAATGATAAAATATACCGTTCAATTTTGTTTAGCAGTTGCGATTTTATTCGTTGGAGTTTTACTAGGGATGCAGCAAGCAAATAAAGGATTAAAGCAAATGAAAGGATACGATGACCCATCGTTTCAAGAGGTGATCCGTTTGTCAGAGGATGATAAAGGGGAAATAGAAGCTTCTATTATGGGAAACACCGTCAAAAGTGAAGATTTAGAAGAAAAAAAGAAAAAATTGGAACAAATAAAAACGTTTAATATATTTTCCGAACTTGGTAAACAATTAGCTGATGGAATTCGCTACGGAATCAAACAATTGCTTCATATCGCTGGCCGATTATTTCATGATGACCAATAGAGGCTGACCCGAAAGCAAAGTGTCGAATCCCACAAACCTCATATTTGGAACATAACAATAAATAAAAATATGGTTGGTTGTGCGTGAGGTCAGACACTTTTGGGTCAGCTTTTTATTTTATGAAGATCAATATGAAAGCAGCGGATTTGTGACAATTGTCAAGCTTTCTTTATGCACTGGAAAACTTCTATTTTGGTTATTGTGTTTCGCTAAAAAAGGTGACGATCTGCTTTTTCATATTTATCTAATTGAATCTTGCTCATTGTGTTGCTATAATCAAAGCTAGTGTAGTTTCGGGATTATAGTAGGAGTGAAAGAATATGAATCGTGAAGAAAGACTAAAAAGACGAGAGAAAATCCGCAATTTTTCCATTATTGCTCATATTGACCATGGCAAATCAACATTGGCTGACCGCATTCTTGAAAAGACAGGTGCGCTGTCAGAACGTGAAATGAAAGACCAAATGCTAGATTCAATGGATTTAGAACGCGAGCGAGGTATTACTATTAAATTAAATGCCGTTCAACTGAAATATAAAGCAAAAGATGGAGAAGAGTATATTTTCCATCTAATTGACACGCCGGGGCATGTCGATTTTACGTATGAGGTGTCACGCAGTTTAGCGGCTTGTGAAGGGGCCATCCTTGTCGTTGATGCTGCGCAAGGAATTGAGGCGCAGACGCTGGCGAACGTTTATTTAGCTTTAGATAACAACTTGGAAATTTTACCTGTTATTAATAAAATTGATTTACCTAGCGCAGAGCCGGAGCGCGTTCGCCAAGAAATTGAAGATGTGATTGGGTTAGATGCCTCTGAAGCAGTACTAGCTTCAGCAAAAGTCGGGATTGGAATCGAAGAAATTCTTGAGCAAATCGTTGAAAAAATCCCAGCTCCATCGGGTGACCCTGATGCGCCGTTAAAAGCGTTGATTTTCGACTCTTTATATGATTCTTATCGCGGTGTTGTTGCCTATATTCGCGTTGTCGAAGGAACGGTAAAACCAGGACAAAAAATTAAAATGATGTCAACAGGAAAAGAATTTGAGGTTGTGGAAGTCGGCGTATTTACACCAAAACCAAAATTAGTTGATGAACTTACTGTCGGCGATGTAGGATTTTTAACGGCGTCCATTAAAAATGTGAGCGACACGCGCGTCGGCGATACGATTACAGACGCAGAAAATCCTGCTGATGAGCCGCTTCCAGGGTACCGTCGCTTAAATCCGATGGTCTTCTGTGGCATGTATCCTATTGATACGGCACGCTATAATGATTTACGTGAAGCGCTGGAAAAATTACAGCTAAATGATGCGGCGTTGCAATTTGAACCGGAGACGTCGCAAGCGCTCGGTTTTGGTTTCCGTTGCGGTTTCCTAGGATTATTGCATATGGAAATCATTCAAGAACGAATTGAGCGTGAATTTAATATTGACTTAATTACAACGGCACCAAGCGTTATTTATAAAGTATATTTAACAGACGGCACGGAAGTTCAAGTCGATAACCCTTCCAATATGCCGGATCCGCAAAAAATTGAACGCGTTGAGGAGCCGTATGTTAAAGCAACGATTATGGTTCCGAATGACTATGTCGGCTCCGTGATGGAATTATGTCAAAGTAAACGCGGCAATTTTGTTGACATGCAATACTTAGACGAGAAGCGTGTCAGCTTAATTTACGAAATTCCGTTATCAGAAATTGTTTATGACTTCTTTGACACCTTAAAATCAAGCACAAAAGGCTATGCTTCATTTGATTATGAATTAATTGGTTACAAGCCTTCTAAACTTGTGAAGATGGATATTCTTCTTAACGGTGAAAAAGTCGATGCATTGTCGTTTATCGTTCACCGTGACTCTGCTTATGAGCGTGGTAAAGTGATTGTTGAAAAATTAAAAGATTTAATTCCACGCCAGCAGTTCGAGGTACCTGTTCAAGCGGCAATTGGCAACAAAATTATTGCTCGCTCAACTATTAAAGCATTGCGGAAAAACGTGCTTGCGAAATGTTATGGTGGTGACGTTTCCCGTAAACGTAAGCTTCTTGAAAAGCAAAAAGAAGGGAAAAAGCGCATGAAGCAAGTCGGTTCCGTTGAAGTACCGCAAGAAGCATTCATGGCCGTATTAAAGATCGATGACAAAAAATAAAGCAGTAAAATAGAGGCTGATCCAATTGTCAGACCCCGCAACACAATATATAGGGCATCGCATTGACTCAATGAACTATATATTGTGGAATGTACGTGAGGTCAGACGCTGATGGGTCAGCCCCTTGTTTTTTAGCTTAATCGAAGCAGATAAAAAATGGCATGTCAAATTATGCATAAGAAGGTTGTGATCATTCTTGATTAAAGCAGCATATTTTCATATTCCATTTTGTGCACAAATTTGCCACTATTGTGATTTTAATAAAGTGTTTTTTAAAGGTCAGCCGGTAGATGAGTACTTACAGGCGATGGAGAAAGAAATGAAAAACACAATCGAAAAGTTTCCAACCACCGAGCTGGAAACGATTTTTGTTGGTGGTGGTACCCCGACTGTTCTAGAAATAAAGCAGCTAGATTATTTCTTAAATAGTATTCATAAGTATTTTCGCTTTAATGTAAACGAGGTGGAGTTCACGTTTGAAGCAAATCCGAATGAACTGTCAAAAGAGAAGCTGCAGCTGTTAAAAGAAGCTGGGGTGAACCGCCTAAGTTTCGGTGTGCAGACATTTGATGACAAGTTGTTACAAAAAATTGGACGCACGCATCGAAAGCATGATGTATTGCAAACAATTGAAATGGCGAAAGAAATCGGTTTTTCTAATATTAGTATAGATTTAATGTACGGTCTTCCCGAACAAACAATCGATCATTTTCAGGAAACGCTTGACATTGCTTTTTCGCTCGATGTTCAGCATTTTTCAGCTTATTCTTTAATTATTGAACCGAAAACGGTGTTTTACAATTTGTTGAAAAAAGATATGCTTCCGCTACCTACTCAGGAAGAAGAAGCAGAAATGTATGAATGGGCAATGGAAGAAATGGAACGTCATGGCTACAAACAATATGAAATTAGCAACTATGCTAAAACGGGATTTGAAAGCCGTCATAATCTTACGTATTGGAGTAATGAAGAATATTTTGGCATCGGTGCTGGGGCACATAGCTATGTACACGGCAAGAGAAATGTCAATGCTGGGCCGTTAAAAAAATATATGAACCTTATTGAAGAAACCGGTTTTCCGTATATAGAAAGCCATGACGTCACGTTGGCAGAAAAAATGGAAGAAGAAATGTTTCTCGGGCTGCGGAAAACGGAAGGGGTTTCTAAAGAAAAGTTTGCGCAGAAATATCATCGCTCTGTCCATGATGTATTTGGCGAACAGATTGCTGAGCAAAAACAACGAGGGCTGCTCGAAGAAACAGACAGCCATATCCGGCTTACCCACCGCGGCAAACTGCTTGGAAATGAAGTGTTCCAAACGTTTATCGGTGTAATATAAACGTTGACATAAACGTATGGATTTGATACTTTAATAGTAGATTTAGCACTCGAGGTCTATGAGTGCTAACAGAGGTGATGATAGTTGTTAACCGATCGCCAATTGCTTATTTTACAAGTCATTATTGATGATTTTATCCGTTCTGGTCAGCCGGTAGGCTCTAGAACGTTGTCGAAAAAAGAGGGAATTGCGTTTAGCTCAGCAACCATTCGTAATGAGATGGCCGATTTAGAAGAACTTGGTTACATTGAAAAAACACATGTTTCCTCCGGTCGAGTACCATCGGAAAAAGGATATCGATATTACGTTGACCATCTATTATCACCGCAGCGATTAACACAGGAAGATATAGTCAAGATTAAATCTATTTTTGCTGAACGGATTTATGAACTGGAAAAAGTGGTACAAAAATCAGCGCAAATTTTATCAGATTTGACCAATTATACGTCGATTGTTCTTGGACCAGCCGTAAAAGACAATAAGCTAAAGCAAATTCAAATTATTCCATTAAATAAAGAAACGGCTGTAGCGATTATTGTAACTGATACGGGTCATGTCGAAAATCGTGTCATTACGATTCCGGCTTCGATTAACCTATCTGATTTGGAAAAAATGGTCAATATTTTAAACGAGCGCCTCATGGGCGTACCGATTGTTGACTTGAAAGATAAAATTTATAAAGAGGTAGCTAAAGTTTTAAGAGCGCATATTCGCAACTACGACAGCATGTTAAAAACGATTTCTGACACGTTGGATTTACAGCCGGAAGAAAAAATGTTTTTTGGCGGAAAAACAAACATGCTCAGTCAGCCAGAGTTCAATGATATTGAAAAAGTGCGCTCGATTATGACAGTGATTGAGCAGGAAAAAGATTTTTACAACTTATTGCGCAAACATAATAAACAAGGCATTCAAGTGACAATCGGTAAGGAAAATCAATTACCTGGAATGGAAAACTGTAGCTTAATTACAGCGACGTATTCTGTCGGAGAAGAGCAGCTAGGAACGATCGCAGTTCTTGGTCCGACGCGCATGGAATACTCCCGCGTCATTACGATTTTGAATCGGGTAGCCTCTGATTTATCAACGGTGCTTACGCAATGGTATCAAAATAATTAAGGTTGGTCATATTGATAATGGATGGATTGTGAAAACATTCCATCCTTTCCTTTGAATATTATTTTTCATACATATATCATATATAGAGATCATCTTTTCAAGGGAGGTGAAATCGATGGAGAAAGAGTTACAGCAAGAAGAAGCGACTACATACAAGCCAGAAGAAGCAACAGGTGAAGTGGAACAAACTTCTGAGCAAACAGAGTCTGTACAAACGGAAGAACAAACGGAAGAAAAAGATGAGTTAACAGCCGCAAAGGCGAGAATTGCAGAGCTTGAAGAGAAGCTGCAAGAATTAGAAAATCGCTACCTTCGTCTTCATGCTGATTTTGATAATTTCCGCCGTCGCGCAAGACTTGACTTTGAGGCAGCGGAAAAATATCGCGCCCAAAGTTTAGTAACAGACATTTTACCTGCCTTAGACAACTTCGAGCGGGCTCTTAAGGTGGAAGCAGAAGATGATAAAACAAAATCGATTCTTCAAGGAATGGAAATGGTCTACCGTTCGTTAATTGAGGCATTGAAAAAAGAAGGAGTCGAAGTGATCGAGGCAGTGGGCAAACCGTTTGATCCACATTTGCATCAAGCGGTTATGCAAGTAGAAGACAGCAACTATGAACCAAATACAGTTGTTGAAGAATTTCAAAAAGGCTATAAATTAAAAGATCGTGTCATTCGTCCATCAATGGTAAAAGTTAGTCAATAAGACATAGGAGGGTGTTGTTATGAGCAAGATTATCGGTATCGACTTAGGTACAACGAACTCTTGCGTAGCCGTGTTGGAAGGCGGCGAACCAAAAGTTATTCCAAACCCTGAAGGAAACCGAACAACTCCATCTGTAGTGGCGTTTAAAAACGGTGAGCGCCAAGTAGGGGAAGTGGCAAAACGTCAAGCAATTACAAACCCAAATACAATCATTTCTATTAAGCGTCACATGGGTACGGATTACAAAGTAGAAATCGAAGGAAAGCAATATACGCCACAAGAAATTTCTGCGATTATTTTGCAATACTTGAAATCATACGCTGAAGAATATTTAGGAGAACCGGTAACAAGAGCGGTTATTACGGTTCCTGCCTACTTCAACGATGCGCAACGTCAAGCAACAAAAGATGCAGGTCGCATTGCCGGCTTGGAAGTAGAACGTATTATTAACGAGCCGACAGCAGCAGCGCTTGCTTATGGTCTTGACAAAATGGATGAAGACCAAACAATCCTTGTGTATGACTTAGGTGGCGGTACGTTTGACGTATCGATTCTTGAACTTGGCGATGGCGTATTTGAAGTAAAAGCAACTGCTGGTGATAACCATCTTGGTGGTGACGATTTCGACCAAGTTATCATTGATTATTTAGTAGAAGAATTTAAGAAAGAGCACGGTATTGATTTATCCAAAGATAAAATGGCGTTACAACGCTTAAAAGACGCAGCAGAAAAAGCGAAAAAAGATCTTTCCGGCGTAACGCAAACGCAAATCTCCTTGCCGTTCATCAGCGCAAACGAAACAGGTCCATTACATTTAGAAATGACATTAACTCGTGCGAAATTCGAAGAGTTATCCGCTCATCTTGTCGAGCGCACAATGGGACCTGTTCGCCAAGCATTACAAGACGCTGGATTGACAGCAAGCGATATCGATAAAGTTATTCTTGTTGGTGGTTCTACGCGTATTCCAGCTGTTCAAGAAGCAATTAAGAGAGAAATCGGTAAGGAGCCGCATAAAGGAGTCAATCCTGACGAGGTTGTTGCGATTGGTGCGGCAATTCAAGGCGGTGTTATCGCTGGAGATGTGAAAGATGTTGTGCTTCTTGACGTTACTCCGCTTTCATTAGGTATCGAAACAATGGGTGGAGTATTTACAAAATTAATTGAGCGCAACACGACAATTCCAACAAGTAAATCGCAAATTTTCACAACAGCAGCCGATAATCAAACAGCGGTGGACATTCACGTATTGCAAGGGGAACGTCCAATGGCTGCAGACAACAAAACGCTTGGCCGTTTCCAATTAACAGATATTCCGCCTGCTCCACGCGGTGTGCCACAAATCGAAGTAACATTTGACATTGACGCAAACGGTATTGTCCATGTACGCGCGAAAGATTTGGGCACAAACAAAGAACAATCTATTACTATTAAATCTTCATCTGGTCTTTCTGAAGAAGAAATTCAGCGCATGATTAAAGAAGCTGAAGAAAACGCGGAAGCGGACAGAAAACGTAAAGAAGCAGCCGAGCTCCGCAACGAGGCGGACCATTTAGTGTTCACAACAGAAAAAACATTAAAAGAGCTTGAAGGAAAAGTCGATGAAGCAGAAGTGAAAAAAGCGCAGGAAGCAAAAGATGCGTTAAAAGCAGCAATAGAGAAGAACGACATCGAAGAGATTCGCGCGAAGAAAAACGCATTGCAAGAAATTGTTCAACAACTTTCCGTTAAGTTGTATGAACAAGCGGCAAAACAAGCGCAAGCACAGCAAACAGCTGGAGAAGAAAACACTAGCAAAAAAGACGACAATGTCGTTGATGCGGAATTTGAAGAAGTAAAAGATGATAAGTAATATAGTTTAGTCGCTTCCTTTGTTTGATTGTATCAAAAGTCAAAGTCAGGCCTGTCTTGGCTTTGACTTTTTTGCTATGAAAAGGAACGTTGATTGAATTCGTTTTAGGCATATAATTTTAACATGAAAATATTGCGTTTATAAAGATACAAATGTTACAATTACCTTTATGTGAGTGAATCGGGAGTGGATGATAATGAGCAAACGAGATTACTATGAGGTTCTCGGAGTAAGCAAGAATGCCACGAAAGATGAAATAAAGAAAGCGTACCGAAAACTTTCAAAACAATATCATCCAGATATTAACAAAGCGCCGGATGCCGCAGAAAAGTTTAAAGAAATTAAAGAAGCATATGAAGTATTAAGCGATGACCAAAAGCGGGCCCATTATGATCAATTTGGTCATACAGATCCAAATCAAGGATTTGGCGGTTTTGGCGGCGCCGATTTTGATTTCGGCGGTTTCGGTGGCTTTGAAGATATTTTCAGTTCTTTCTTCGGCGGCACAAGACGCCGCGATCCAAACGCTCCAAGAGCAGGAGCGGACTTGCAATATACAATGACGTTAACATTTGAAGAAGCTGTGTTCGGAAAAGAAACAGATATCGAAATTCCGCGCGAAGAAACGTGCGATACATGCCACGGTTCCGGAGCGAAGCCTGGAACGAAAAAAGAAACGTGCGCACATTGCCGAGGTACAGGACAAATTAGCATCGAACAAGCGACGCCATTTGGTCGTATAGTCAATCGAAGAACATGTCATTATTGCAGCGGTACAGGGCAGTTTATTAAAGAAAAATGTACAACATGCGGCGGAAGCGGTCGAGTTAAAAAACGCAAGAAAATTCATGTCAAAATTCCAGCTGGTATTGATGATGGACAACAATTACGTCTTGCTGGACAAGGGGAAGCGGGAATTAATGGCGGACCACCGGGAGATTTATACATTGTTTTCCGCGTCGAACCGCATGAATTCTTTGAGCGCGATGGTGATGATATTTATTGTGAAATTCCACTTACATTTGCTCAGGCTGCACTCGGTGATGAAATTGAGGTGCCAACGCTTCACGGCAAAGTAAAATTAAAAATTCCAGCTGGTACACAAACTGGTACGAAATTCCGTCTCAAAGGAAAAGGTGTTCCTAATGTGAGAGGATATGGTCAAGGAGATCAACACATTATTGTTCGCGTCGTGACGCCGACCAAATTAACAGAAAAACAAAAGCAGTTATTGCGCGAATTTGACCGGCTAAGCGACCAAAGCACACAACATGGAACGCATGGCAGCTTTTTTGATAAAATGAAAAAGGCGTTTAAGGGAGAATAATTTCGAAAAATGGAGTTGGTAGATGATGAAATGGTCAGAAATTAGCATTCATACGACACATGAAGCGGTTGAGGCAATTTCGAATATTTTGCACGAAGCGGGAGCGGGCGGTGTTGTCATTGAAGATCCGTTTGATTTGACGAAAGAGCGGGACACTTCCTTCGGGGAAATCTACCAACTCAATCCTGATGATTATCCCGAAGAAGGAGTTATTATTAAAGCGTATTTACCGGTGAATAGCTTCTTAGGAGAGACCGTCAAGGAAATTAAACAAGCGATTAATAACTTGATGTTGTATGATATCGATTTAGGAAAAAATTCGATCACGATTAGTGAAGTCAACGAAGAAGAATGGGCAACTGCATGGAAAAAATATTATAATCCGGTAAAAATTTCAGAAAAGTTTACCATTGTCCCAACTTGGGAAACATACGAACCAGTCTCAAGTGATGAACTTATTATTGAGCTAGACCCTGGAATGGCGTTTGGAACAGGGACTCACCCAACAACGGTCATGTGCATTCAGGCGTTGGAAAAATGTGTCCAGCCAAATGATACGGTTATTGATGTCGGAACAGGATCTGGTATATTAAGTATTGCTGCGGCGATGCTCGGAGCAAAATCGGTTAAAGCGCTCGATTTAGATCCGATAGCAGTGGATAGCGCGAAGCTGAATGTGAAATTAAATAAAGTGCAAAACGTTGTATCTGTATCACAAAGTAATTTGTTAGATAATATAAAAGAACCAGCAAACATCATTGTTGCGAATATTTTAGCAGAAATTATTTTACGTTTTATTGATGATGCGTATCGTCTGCTGGAAAAAGGCGGTTTCTTTATCACATCGGGAATTATTCAAGCGAAAAAGCAAGAAGTAAAAGATGGGTTGATTCGTGCTGGGTTTATAATTGAAGAAACGTTAGTCATGGAAGATTGGGTTGCTTTTATTGCAAGAAAAGAGTAAAAAAAGAGGGTGTCGCTTTGCAACGTTATTTTGTTTCTAATGAGCAATTTTTCAATAACCAGCAAATTACGATTGTTGGCGATGATTATCATCATATCGTCCGCGTTATGCGGATGCGCGAAGGAGAAGAAATTGTTTGTTGTAACGAAAATGGTAAGGCGGCTTTGTGTAAAATAACAAAAATTACTAATGATGAGGTCATCGCCAATATTATAGAATGGGTAGAAGAGCAGACGGAGCTTCCGATCAATGTTTATATTGCCCAAGGGCTGCCGAAAGGGGATAAACTAGAGCTTGTCATTCAAAAAGGAACAGAGCTTGGCGCTTTCTCGTTTATCCCCTTTTTGGCGGCTCGCTCTGTTGTTAAGTGGGATGAAAAAAAGAGAGATAGAAAAGTGGAGCGATGGGAAAAAATCGCGAAAGAAGCAGCAGAGCAATCAGAGCGAACAAGAATCCCTAGCGTCCATCATCCTATGACTATTCACGAATTAATAGAATTTTCTACGAAAGTTGATTATAAAATCATTGCTTACGAGGAAGAAGCAAGAAATGACGAGAGAGCCAATTTGACAAAAATACTACGCGAAATAAAGCCTGGACAGTCGCTTCTGACCGTTTTTGGTCCAGAAGGCGGCTTTTCCGAACAAGAAGTATCATTATTAAAGGAAAATGGCTTTATTTCCTGCAGTCTTGGCCCGCGGATTTTGCGCACAGAAACAGCGCCTCTTTATTTATTGGCGGCGGCTTCTTATGAATTGGAATTAATGTGAGGTGAGAATTATGCCAACAGTAGCGTTTCATACATTAGGCTGTAAAGTAAATCATTATGAAACAGAAGCGATTTGGCAATTATTTAAACAAGCCGGTTATGAGCGAAAAGAATTTGAAAGTATAGCTGATGTATATGTCATTAACACATGTACAGTAACAAATACAGGAGATAAAAAGAGCCGACAAGTGATTCGCCGGGCGATTCGGCAAAACCCGGATGCGGTTATTTGCGTAACGGGCTGTTATGCACAAACCTCTCCGGCAGAAGTGATGGCCATTCCTGGAGTCGACATCGTTGTTGGAACACAAGACCGGGCGAAAATGCTCGATTATATTGAACAATTTAAGCGCGAACGTCAGCCGATTAACGGTGTAAGCAACATTATGAAAGCGCGTGTATTTGAGGAATTGGATGTTCCGGCATTTACGGACCGGACGCGCGCGTCATTAAAAATTCAAGAAGGCTGTAATAACTTTTGCACATTTTGTATTATCCCTTGGGCGCGTGGGCTTATGCGTTCCCGCGATCCGAAAGAAGTAATTCGCCAGGCGCAGCAGCTTGTCAATGCCGGCTATAAAGAAATCGTTTTAACCGGTATTCATACAGGTGGTTATGGTGAAGACATGAAAGATTATAACTTTGCGGCATTGCTTCGCGATATTGACGAGCAAGTCGTCGGCTTGAAGCGTCTTCGGATTTCATCGATTGAAGCAAGCCAAATTACGGATGAAGTTATTGAAGTATTAAAAAAATCGAATAAAATTGTCCGCCATCTGCATATTCCGCTTCAATCCGGTTCAAATAGCGTGTTAAAGCGGATGCGCCGCAAATATACAACGGAATTTTTTGCTGAGCGCCTTGCACAATTACGTGAAGCATTGCCGGGATTAGCTGTTACATCGGACGTCATTGTCGGTTTTCCAGGCGAGACCGAAGAGGAGTTCATGGAAACATATAACTTTATTCGTGACAACCGTTTCTCAGAACTTCATGTGTTCCCATACTCCAAACGGACAGGAACACCTGCAGCACGCATGCCAAACCAAGTTGATGAAGAAGTGAAAAATGAGCGCGTTCACCGTCTGATCGCTCTTTCCGATCAATTAGCGAAAGAATATGCGTCTGAATTTGAAGGACAAGTATTAGAGGTTATTCCAGAAGAACGTTATAAAGAAGAACCAAACAGCGGTTTATATGTCGGTTATACGGATAACTATTTGAAAGTAAAATTCCCGGCAACCGAAGATATGGTCGGAAAGCTTGTTAAAGTGAAAATTACAAAAGCAGGATATCCGTATAATGAAGGGGAATTTGTCCGCGTCGTTGAAGATGATATTCTTGAAAAAATACAATTAAGTTCTTAAGGCTGGCCAAAAAGTGTCTGACCTCACGCGAAATCCATCCATCGTATATAGTGTTCTCTATATATTGTGGTTGTGGGGTCGGACACTTTGTTTTTAGGGGCAGCTTTTTTTTGGTTTATAATAAAAATTTAGAGATAAACTATAGATAAAAAACTCGCTTTTTTTAAAAGATAGTGGTATGATGATGGATGTCAGACTTCTTGATATGAAAGGAGAAATTTTTGTATATGACAACAAATATTGCAAAAATGATTGACCATACATTGTTAAAAGCAGATACAACAAAAGAGCAAATCGTTAAATTATGTGAAGAAGCAAAACAATATAATTTTGCATCTGTTTGCGTGAATCCAACATGGGTAGCGACAGCGGCAGAGCTTTTAAAAGGAACAGACGTAAAAGTTTGCACAGTAATCGGTTTTCCATTAGGAGCAAACACGCCAGAAACAAAAGCATTTGAAACAAAAGATGCGATTGAAAAAGGCGCGACGGAAGTTGATACGGTGATTAACATTGGTGCGTTAAAAGACGGTAATGACGAATTAGTTGAACGTGATATTCGCGCTGTTGTAGAAGCGGCTAAAGGAAAGGCGCTTGTCAAAGTAATTATTGAAACATGCTTGCTTACAGAAGAAGAAAAAGTGCGTGCTTGCGAATTAGCTGTAAAAGCAGGTGCGGATTATGTAAAAACGTCAACTGGTTTTTCAACAGGCGGTGCAACTGTTGAAGACGTCGCGCTTATGCGCAAAACAGTTGGTCCTGAAATCGGCGTAAAAGCATCCGGTGGTGTTCGCGACCTTCAAGGAGCAGAAGCAATGATTCAAGCAGGAGCGACTCGCATCGGTACAAGCTCAGGCGTAGCAATCATTCAAGGAAAAACAGCGACAACAGACTATTAATCGAAAACAGAAGGAACTGATGACCTATAAGTATCTAGCCTTCATACACTTAACCGACAAGTGATGGAGGCTGATACTGTAGGTCATTCTTTTTCTTTGGAATTGTTTTCTTTTTTTAGTTGACCTAAATCTTTCCTTATATTATAATTGACAAGTACATGTTTAAAGCATGTCAATTGAAATGTTAGCGGTGTTGTTCGGAGGGAGGGAAGTAGGATGTCAAAAACAATCGTTCGTAAAAACGAATCGCTTGAAGATGCTCTTCGTCGCTTCAAACGTGCCGTTTCGAAGACTGGTACGTTACAAGAAGCAAGAAAGCGTGAATTCTATGAAAAGCCAAGCGTAAGACGCAAGAAAAAGTCTGAAGCGGCTAGAAAGCGCAAGTATTAAAAGAGGGTGTATTTCATGAGTCTTCTTGAGCGTTTAAATAATGATATGAAACAAGCGATGAAAAATAAGGAAAAAGAGAAACTTTCCGTCATTCGGATGGTCAAAGCTGCATTGCAGAATGAAGCAATTAAGCTCGGCAAAAGCCAATTGTCCGAAGACGAAGAGCTTACTGTACTTTCTCGTGAATTAAAGCAACGCAAAGACTCCCTCCAAGAATTCGAAAACGCTGGTCGTTCAGACCTTGTTGAAAAAGTAAAAACAGAGATTCAAATTCTTGAATTATATATGCCAAAACAATTAAGTGAAGAAGAGCTTGTGCAATTAATTAAAGAAACGATTGCCGAGGTAGGTGCTTCTTCAAAGGCTGATATGGGTAAAGTAATGGGAGCGATCATGCCGAAAGTAAAAGGAAAAGCAGATGGCTCTCTAGTAAACAAATTAGTTATGCAGCATTTATCTTAAAAAAGACTGCTTCCATCATGGAGGCAGTCTTTTTTATGTTCAGATTGTATGACAAAACAAAGAAAATCAAGTGCTATCCCCCTTGTTTCTCTCATACATATGAGATGAAAGGGGGTTCTTTTTATGATTGGAAAATGGCGGCGGCAAATGAGAAATTGGCTAACAAATAAAATGGAACTACCCGCTGATATTTTAATGGATCTTCCGCGCATAACGATGATTGGACAAATACATATATACATAGAAAATCATCGAGGATTGCTTTCTTTTAGTGATAAAGAAATACGGCTGCTCTTAAAGCAAGGACAACTCCTCGTTAAAGGAGAATCGTTTGTCATTAAAACGATTTTGCCTGAGGAAATTTTGCTAGAGGGGAAAATTAGCCAAGTTCTTTATTTAGATGAGTAGGGGGAGCGATATGAAGAACCAATGGTTGAACTATTTTTCAGGCAGTGTCAAAGTGAAAATAAACGGAAAAGGGATAGAAAGATTTATTAATGCTTGTTTGCGGAGTGGTATTTTTATATGGAAAGTAAAAAAGCATGATGAGTATACGGCAAGTTTTTATATGCTTTTAAAAGACGTTCGCAAAATTCGTCTCATTGCTAGAAAAAGCGAATGCAAGCTCTATTTTATCGAAAGAAGTGGAATGCCGTTTCTTATCAAAAAGACGTTATTAAATAGCGGCTTTTTAATAGGGACATTTTTGTTTTTATTACTCATATTTCTTCTTTCCAATATGGTATGGAACATTCAAGTCAGAGGAGCGAAACCGGAGACGGAGTATTTAATCCTTAAAGAGTTGAAAAAGATGGGAGTTGAAAGAGGAGCTTTTCAATTTATGATTGATGCCCCGGAAACGATTCAAAAGAAGCTGACAGACCATATAGACGCGATTACATGGGTTGGTGTCGAGTTAAAAGGGACGACCTTTTATTTTCAAGTGGTGGAAAAAAATCAACCAAAGCCGGAAAAAAAGATGGGAGTTCGTCATTTAGTAGCTAAAAAGAAAGCAGTGATTACGAATATGTTTGTTGAAGAAGGACAACCACTCGTGTCAGTCAATGATTATGTGGCAAAAGGGCAAATTTTAGTCTCTGGTTTTATCGGGAAAGAGGGGCAAACGAAAACTGTACCAGCGCGTGGAAAAATTTTTGGTGAAACATGGTACAAGTCTACAGTCGTCCTACCGCTTCAATCCACATTTCATGTGTTCACCGGGAAATATTATGAAAAACATTATCTCTCGTTTAAAAATATATCTTTGCCAGTTTGGGGCTTTAAAAAGCCGACATTTTCTCATTATGAAATCGAACAGCAAAAAAAACCGTTTCGTTTTTGGCGGTGGGAATTGCCGCTCTTTTATGAGCGCGTCATTTATCGCGAAAAGGAGAAAGTAGAGAGAAACTATTCATGGGAAGAGGCGTTCCAAAAAGCGAAAGAAATAGCGCGTAAAGAATTGCTCAGCCAACTTGAAGACGATGCTTCCATTAAAGGAGAAAAAGTTTTGCACCAAGCGAAAGAGAATGGTAAAGTAAGATTAGAAATGCATTACCAAGTAATAGAAAATATTGGGATACCACAACCTATTATTCAAGGAGACTAGATAGAGGATGTCAGAAAAGCTAATAACAATTAATCAGCAATTAGAAAATCCAAACGAAGCGATTGCACTTTTTGGCATTCACGATGTTCATTTAAAACGAATTGAACAAGAACTAGACGTTTCCATTGTGACGAGAGGGGAAACAGTGAGCGTTTCCGGTGATGTTGAACGTGTTCAACTAGTCGATGATGTGTTGCGTCATTTATTGATTGTCGTTCGGAAAGGAATCTCAATTAGTGAGCGCGATGTAATGTATGCGATTCAAATGGCAAAAAACGGCACACTTGATTATTTCACAGAGCTATATGAAGAAGAGATCACGAAAAACGCAAAAGGAAAAGCGATTCGTGTAAAAACATTAGGCCAACGCCAATATGTATCAGCTATTAAAAAGCATGATCTTGTATTTGGCGTCGGTCCAGCCGGTACAGGGAAAACGTATTTAGCAGTTGTTATGGCTGTGAACGCATTAAAAAGCGGTCTTGTGAAACGCATTATTTTAACGCGTCCAGCTGTTGAAGCAGGAGAAAATTTAGGGTTTTTACCGGGAGATTTAAAAGAAAAAGTGGATCCATATTTACGCCCTTTGTATGATGCGCTCAATGACGTGTTAGGACCTGAGCATACGCAGCGTTTGATTGAACGAGGAACGATTGAAATTGCACCGCTTGCGTACATGCGAGGACGCACGTTAGAAGATGCGTTTGTTATTTTAGATGAAGCGCAAAATACGACTCCGGCGCAAATGAAAATGTTTTTAACAAGATTAGGCTTTGGTTCAAAAATGGTGATCACTGGTGATATTTCACAAGTAGATTTGCCAAAAGGGGTAAAATCGGGGTTAGCTGTAGCAAAAGAAATTTTGCAAAATGTCAGCGACATTACTTTTGTTTTTTTAGAACAATCTGATGTTGTTCGCCATCCGCTTGTTGGAAAAATTATTGATGCCTATGAAAAAGCAGGAATATAAAGCTAGAAGGCTTCTTGTTCGTTGATTGGCCGCTGCGGATGATGTCCAATGCGGCTAAATCGAATCATAAAAAGGCACATTCTAATGCGTCAGCAAGTAAAGTAGAGCAAGTAAAGTAGAGGGGATGCGACTTTTAACGTTTAATAACCTAAGAAACTGACCCATCGTCTATTTGTATGGGTCTATTTTTTTTAGAAAAGGATTCAAGCAATTTAAAAGAGCCATATGCAAAAGGATGGATGCTTAAAAAGCGAGGGGGAAATGGTGAAGAGGATTTACTCAGCAGTTAAAAACATCAAGCATGCTCAATTTTTGCCCTATACCATGTTTGTTTTGCTTGCATTATTAACGTTTGTTTTGCTATATCATCATGTGAAGCCGGAACAATATAATATACAGTTATTTGGAATTTCTAAGGAAACGATTCGCTCGCCGATTACGATTGAAGATAAGGAAAAAACAGAGAAAATGAGAAGAGAAGCAGCTGATCGTGTAGCGGACGTCTACACATTAAAAAAAGAGTATGCGGAAAACCGTGTTGATTTAATCTCCTCAGTTTTCACTACCATATCGGAAGTTCAGGAGGAAGCAGATACTCATTTAGAAAAATTGCAAAAGTTAAAAGAAAAGTTGCCGGGCGATTTGTATACTCATATGTCGGAAACACAGTGGAGTTCTTTATTAACAGCTAAACCATCCGATTTACAATTAGCAAAAGAAGCAACCGTTACAGCAGTCAACAAGATTATGAGCGAACGGATTACTCTCCAAGATTTAGATTATGCGAAAATGCGTGTTGATCATGAACTAAAGTATGTTATTGTTAAAAATGAACTGAAAGATGCGATTGTTCAATTGGCGAAATATGCTATTATTCCTAATGTCGTTTACGACAGAGCAGCAACCGAAGAAAAACGAAGGCAAGCAATGGATGAAGTGAAACCAGTAAAAATATTGCAGGGACAAATTATCGTTGAAGAAGGACAGTTTATTACAAATGAAATTTACAATCAATTAAAGCTTGTCGGACTGTTGGAGAATGAAAGGACTGTTCATCCTTTTATCGGCCTTGGCATTTTTGTCATATTGTTATTAACACCGATTTTATATTATTTTTGGAGATTTAAACCGGAAAATCATCATCGAAATGTTTATTTATTTGTATACACGACTGTTTTTGTGCTTACGTTAATCATGATGAAGCTCATAAGTTTGCTTCAGCAAATGGATTTCACCGATGTTGTCTATGTTGTTCCCGTCGCCGTTGGAACGATTTTAATCCGCATCCTTTTCAATGAGCAGTTGGCTGTTGTGACAAGTTTTGTTTATGCCATATGCGGAAGCATTATGTTCAATGAGGGAGTTACTGGAACATTCAACGATTCTGCCGGGGTATATTTACTGGCCAGCGGTTTAGCTGGGGCCGTCTTTTTAAGTGAACAGCTTCAAAAAAAAGCGAAAATTTTGCAAGCTGGACTTTTTGTGTCGCTTATTAATACGGCAATGATGATAGCGACGCTGTTTATGAAGAACGGTCACTATTCGCTGATTGAAATAGGCATTTTTGTCATCATGGCGGTGATTTCCGGCATTTTTGCCTCCGTGTTAACGATTGGATTGCTTCCATTTTTAGAGGCTGGTTTCGGGATTTTGTCATCCATGAAATTAATTGAGTTGTCGAATCCTAACCATCCTTTGCTGCGAAAAATTTTAACGGAAGCTCCAGGAACCTATCACCATAGCCTAATGGTAGCGAATTTATCAGAAGCAGCATGCGAAGCGATTGGAGCGAATGGCTTGCTGGCTAGAGTTGCTGCGTATTATCATGATATTGGCAAAACAAAGCGTCCCCGCTATTTTATTGAAAATCAAATAGGGAATAACCATCATGACTATTTGTCGCCGCAGTTAAGCAAAAACATCATCATTGCTCATGTCACCGATGGAGTAGCGATTTTAAAAAAGCATAAGATGCCGAAAGAAATAATTGATATTGCTGAGCAGCATCATGGAACTACTTTATTGAAATATTTTTATCATAAAGCGAAACAGCAATCCGATTACGTATTGGAAGAAGAATTCCGTTATCCCGGACCGAAACCGAACACGAAAGAAGCGGCTATTATTAGCATTGCCGACAGCGTTGAAGCAGCTGTTCGCTCGCTCGTGAATCCATCGCAAGAAAAAATTGAGAAAGTAGTGCGCGGCATTATTGCCGATCGTTTGCAGGATAACCAGTTCAATGAATGCAATATTACATTGAAAGAGTTGGAACTTGTGGCGCAATCGCTTTGCGAGACGCTAAACGGCGTTTTTCACTCGCGAATTGAATATCCAGAAATTCGAAAGGAAAAGGTGAAACAAGCATGACATTAATCATTGATTTTATTGATGAAACAAACGAAGTAACAGAAGAACAAATTGATATGATTGAAAAGTTGCTAAATTATGCAGCTGAAATGGAGAATGTCCAAGATGAGGCAGAAGTAAGCGTTACGTTTGTTGATAATGAAAAAATTCGCGAAATTAACCGTGATTATCGCGGTAAAGACAAGCCAACAGATGTGATTTCGTTTGCTCTTGAAGAGATGGGGGATGGAGAAGTCGAGATTGTCGGTGCAGAGATTCCACCTGTGCTTGGAGACATTATTATTTCCGTTCCGAAAGCAAGGGAGCAAGCGGAAGAATATGGTCATTCATTCATGCGAGAACTTGGTTTTTTAGCAGTACACGGTTTTCTTCATTTATTAGGATATGACCATGAGACGGAAGAAGAAGAAAAAGAAATGTTTTCTAAGCAAGAGCAAATTCTTGAACAATTCGGGTTGAAACGTTAAGGCGATGAAAGAATGGAAACGATTATTAAAAAGCTTTTCCTTTGCGTGGGAAGGGATCGTTTTTACATTTAAAAATGAAAAAAACATGAAGATTCATTGTGTCGCCGCTTTATTTGTCTGTATGACGGCTTGGATGCTCGACCTTTCAAAAACGGAATGGTTAATCATTCTTATAACTATTGGCGTCGTATTTTCTCTAGAAATGGTGAATACCGCCATTGAACGGGTTGTTGATTTAGCGGCTCCTGAATTTCATCCGCTTGCGAAAATAGCGAAAGACGTTGCTGCAGGAGCGGTTTTTGTGTTTGTGATGATATCTGTTATAATAGGAGCAATCATCTTTTTTCCTCATTTCATCGCACTCATAAGCTGAGGTGATTTATAAAAAATAACAAAATTCTTGATTTTCTGTCTAATTATTTTAAATAAAGATGAAATTTAAATAAATTTCGTGTAAAATAAGAGGTAGAATGATGTTTATTACCAGAAGCATTTTCAGCGGAGGATTTGCATGAGTAGAGAAGGATATAAATCAGGATTTGTTTCTATTATCGGAAGACCAAACGTAGGAAAATCGACGTTTTTAAACCGAGTAATTGGACAAAAAATCGCGATTATGAGCGATAAACCACAAACGACGCGTAATAAAATCCAAGGTGTCTACACAACAGATGATGCACAAATCATTTTTATTGATACCCCTGGAATTCATAAGCCAAAGCATAAACTTGGCGATTTTATGATGAAGGTAGCAGAAAATGCCTTAAAGGAAGTTGATTTAATTTTATTTATGATTAATGCCGAAGAAGGGTTTGGACGCGGTGATGCCTTTATTATCGAGCGGCTGAAAAAAATTAATACTCCTGTATTTTTAGTCATTAATAAAATTGACCAAGTACATCCGGATGATTTATTGCCGCTAATTGAACAATACAAATCTTTATATGAATTTGCGGAAATTGTGCCGATTTCTGCTCTGCAAGGAAATAACGTCGAAACATTAATTGAACAAATAAAAAAATATTTGCCAGAAGGGCCACAATATTATCCAGCAGACCAAGTAACGGACCACCCAGAGAGATTTATCATCGCCGAACTGATTCGCGAAAAAGCGTTGCATTTGACGCGGGAAGAAGTGCCGCATTCGATTGCAGTTGTCATTGATGCAATTGAACGACGCCAAGACAGCAGTACAGTCTATGTGAGCGCAACCATCATTGTCGAGCGCGACTCACAAAAGGGAATTATCATTGGAAAACAAGGCCGAATGCTCAAAGAAATCGGCCAACGGGCACGAGTGGATATTGAAGCATTGCTTGGCTCCAAAGTGTTTTTAGAACTGTGGGTAAAAGTACAAAAAGATTGGCGTAATAAGCTTTCGCAGCTTCGTGATTTCGGATTTAGGGAAGATGAGTATTAATTAACAAATTTTATATAACATGATTTTGAAACGGCCGGGCTAACCTATAAATACTACCCTAGATTATAATGCTATGCCTATGGCGGAAAGGTGTGGTTCGATGCTAGAGTTTACTTGGAAACTTTTTAGCCAAACAGGCAATATAGACACATACCTCCTTTTTAAGGAGCTGGAAAGAGAGAACCGAGATACACCCGAAGAGAAAGAGCAAGAAATAGCAGAAATGGATTATCCCGTTTTTTGAGCTGTTTGAATCAGCTTGAGTGGTGATGATTTTGTTTGAAAAATGTGAAGGAATTGTCATTCGTACAACCGATTACGGTGAAACCAATAAAATTGTTACGTTGTTTACAAGAGAGTGGGGAAAGGTGGCTGCGATGGCGCGAGGAGCAAAAAAACCAAGCAGCCGCCTTTCTGCTGTTACTCAATTGTTTACATACGGTCATTTCTTAATTCAAAAAAGCCATGGCGTAGGCACTTTGCAGCAAGGGGAAGCCATTCAAACGATGAGAGGGATTCGCGAAGACATTTTTGCGACTGCTTATGCCTCTTATATTGTCGAGTTAACTGACAAGGCGACAGAAGATAAGCGTCCGAACCCTTATTTGTTTGAATTGCTTTTGCAAACATTACAGTATATGAATGAAGGATTGGATTTAGATATACTTACATATATTTACGAAATGAAAATGTTAAATGTTTTAGGGTTATATCCCAAATTAGATGGCTGTGCGGTTTGCGAGCAAACGGAAGGAAAGTTTGCGTTCTCTGTGAAGGAAGGGGGATTTATCTGTCATCGCTGTTATGATAAAGACCCTTATTGTTTCCATGTTTCTCCTAGCGTGATTAAACTGTTAAGATTGCTTTATTATGTTGATTTGTCTCGGTTAGGAAAAATCTCGGTGAAAGAAGAAACGAAAAAAGAACTGCATCGAATCATTTCCGCCTATTATGAAGAATATTCAGGGTTAGTTTTAAAAACAAAACGTTTTTTAAAGCAAATGGAACAATTAAGGAAAGGTTTACAATCCTAAAGAAGGGAAGAGTATATATTTGACGAGAGGTTGCCCCTTTGTCTGGGACAGCCTTTTCCCGTTTTATCTATATGTTTTATCACATTTCTGCTTATGTAAAAAAGATAATTTAGTTATAATATTTTTATAATGAGTATAGCCTATTTCATCTTTTTATAAGGTGGTGAGTTAAAATCGAACTCAATAAGCGCCAAGAACAAATTTTGCAGATTGTGAAGGATCATGGACCCATTACAGGCGAAAGTATCGCTGAAAAGCTAAATTTAACAAGAGCAACACTTCGACCTGATCTTGCGATTTTAACAATGGCTGGCTATTTGGAAGCAAGACCAAGAGTCGGTTATTTTTATACAGGAAAAACAGGCTCGCAACTGCTGGCAGATAAAATAAAAAAAATAAAAGTAGCGGATTATCAATCCATTCCTGTTGTCGTAAATGAAAATGTCAGTGTATATGATGCGATTGTGACGATGTTTTTAGAAGATGTAGGCACGTTGTTTGTCGTTGACGACGATTCATTATTAGTTGGCGTACTCTCCCGTAAAGATTTGTTACGGGCAAGCATTGGAAAACAAGAACTGCGCTCCATTCCTGTTAATATTATAATGACAAGGATGCCGAATATTACGATGTGTTATAAAGACGACTTATTAATTGATGTAGCGGAAAGATTAATTGAAAAGCAAATTGATGCGTTGCCAGTAGTAAAAAAGACAGAAAAAGGATATGAAGTAATCGGAAGAATTACAAAAACAAACATGACGAAGGCTTTCGTTGCTTTAGCGAAAGACGATTTGATTTAGAGGGGGATTGAGATGAGGCAGCGATTCGTATATGTCGTTTCCGATTCCGGTGGGGAAACAGCGGAGTTAGTTGTGAAGGCAGCAGCAAGTCAATTTAACAGTCCTTCCATACAGATGAAGCGAGTGCCTTATGTAGAAGATAAAACAACGTTAGCGGAAGTAGTAGCGCTTGCTAAGATGAATCAAGGAATTATCGCTTTCACATTGGTCGTGCCGGAAATGCGCCAGTTTTTAATGGAGGAAGCGGCACGTGAAGGGGTGGAAGTATATGATATTATCGGACCACTTATTGGAAAAATGGAAAATTTGTTTGGTTTAACACCGCGCAATGAACCTGGTCCAGTAAGAGTGTTGGATGAAGATTATTTCAAAAAGATCGAGGCCATTGAATTTGCCGTAAAATACGATGACGGACGTGATCCGCGGGGAATTTTGCGGGCCGATATTGTATTAATCGGTGTATCAAGAACATCAAAGACGCCATTATCACAATATTTAGCGCATAAACGCTTTAAAGTCGCTAATGTGCCGATTGTCCCGGAAGTCGAACCACCTGAAGAGTTGTTTAAAGTGTCGCCAACCAAATGTTTCGGGTTAAAAATTAGCCCGGAAAAATTAAATCAGATTCGCCGTGAAAGGTTAAAAGCCCTTGGTCTAGATGATAAAGCGATTTATGCCAATATTGATCGCATTAAAGAAGAACTCGATTATTTTGATCAAGTTGTTCAACAAATTGGCTGTGATGTTATTGATGTTACAAACAAAGCAGTGGAAGAAACTGCTAATGTCATTATGAATATTATCGCAAAAAAAGGGCAATTTTAGCACATTCACTGTTTGGTGAAATGTGCTTTTATTTTGTTTTAGATTTTTTTATAGCATATTATCAAAATTTATATTATAATAAAAAATTGTGATAAAAATGTATATAAACAGGTTTAGGGTTGACATAGAACGAATAAACTATTTATAGTTACTTGTCAAGAGATAGTGAATTGGAATATTCGACAAAAATCGTCTGTAAAACCACTCCAAGGTAGCAGGATTTTGTGGGGGAATGTAGAATAAAGAAACGTACGAAATCAAACTCGGCAATGGGGAATCATTCGTACAAAGTTTAGAAAAAATTTGTCGAAATTCGCAGGAGATTTGACATAGGTCTAGAATAATTAAGATACGGAGCGGTTATTATGGGTTACCGTATTCCTGAAGAGACGATTGAACAGATTCGTCGTTCTGTTGATATTGTTGATGTCATTAGTGACTATGTTCAACTAAAAAAACAGGGACGGAACTATTTTGGACTTTGTCCGTTTCATGGAGAAAAAACACCTTCTTTTTCCGTTTCTCCAGACAAGCAAATTTTTCACTGTTTTGGTTGCGGAGCAGGCGGCAATGTCTTTTCTTTCCTTATGGATATAGAAGGGATTTCTTTTGTTGAAGCTGCGAAACGGTTAGCTTCAAAGGCAAATATCGAATTGCCTGATGTGCACATTGAAAGCCGCACAAACGCCAATCAAAAAACAAATGAAGCTTCGAAAATGATTGAAGCTCATGAGCTTCTAAAGAAATTTTACCATCATTTGCTCTTGAACACAAAGGAAGGACAAGAAGCGCTTGATTATTTGTTGGCACGCGGTTTCACGCGCGAAGTCATTGAACAGTTTGAAATTGGCTACTCGTTAAATTCATGGGACGTTGCGGCTAAGCTGTTAGCAGGCCATGGCTTTTCACTTGATATGATGGAAAAAGCGGGCCTTGTCATTCGAAAAGAGGATGGCTCTTATTTTGACCGCTTCCGCAACCGAATTATGTTTCCCATTCATGACCATCAAGGCGCAACGATTGCGTTTTCTGGTAGGATTTTAGGTGAGGGCCAACCTAAATATTTAAACAGTCCAGAAACAATGATTTTTAATAAAAGCAAAATCTTGTACAATTTCCACAATGCCCGTGTACATATTCGAAAAAATCAGCAGGCGGTGTTGTTTGAAGGATTTGCCGATGTGATTGCGGCGGTGAAGGCCGGTTTGCCGCAATCTGTTGCGACAATGGGAACGTCTCTAACAGAAGAACAAGCGCGAATTCTTCGAAGAAATGTCGAGTCGGTTATTATCTGTTATGATGCAGATATGGCCGGGATCGAGGCAGCTTTCCGTGCCTCTCAACTATTGACAGAAGCAGGATGTTATGTGAAAATCGCCACAATGCCGGACGGACTTGATCCTGATGAATATGTCAGCAAATTTGGACCTGAACGGTTTAGAGCCGATGTCATTGACGCAAGCGTTTCTTTCATGTCATTTAAAATGACATATTTAAAAAAAGGGAAAAACTTACAAAATGAAAGCGACCAAATTCGCTACGTTGACGAAGTATTGCAAGAGCTTGCTAAGCTCTCTAATCCTGTTGAGTTGGATTACTATTTGCGGCAGCTGGCAAACGAGTTCTCTCTTTCTTTAGAGGCATTGCGACAACAGCTGCATCGCTATCGACAGAGCAACCGAAAACATGAAAGTTCCTCTTTTTATAAAGTCGCTGTAAGCAAACCAACAACCGAGAAAAAGTTGTTGCCTGCTTTTCATAATGCAGAGCGTATGTTGATTGCACATATGTTGCGAAGCAGAGAGGTTGCATTGACGGTGCAACAAGCTGTGCAAGGCAACTTTAATATTGAAGAACATCGGGCGATTGTCACTTACTTGTATGCGTTTTATGAAGAGGGAAATGAACCGGATGTAAGTGCGTTTATTCAACGGTTAAACGATGAACAGTTAAAAAAATTAGTCACTGAGTTATCGATGCTTCTTATTAATGAAGACATCTCTTCTCAAGAGTTACATGACTATATAAAACATGTGTTGAATTATCCAAAATGGTTAAAGCTAAAGGAAAAAGAGGTCGAGAAAAACGAAGCGGAACGACAAAAAGATTTTATAAAAGCTGCTCAAATTGCTAAAGAAATGATTGAAATGAAAAAGTCGTTGTTGTAACGCTCCGATTATTTGGTGTTAAGTTTTGAAAGGAGGAGACGAAATGGCTGAGAAATCAGCTCGTTCAAAACAAACGGATTCTGATTTAACCCTAGAACAAGTAAAAGAACAGTTGGTAGAACTAGGAAAAAAACGCGGTGTTCTTACGTATGAAGAAATTGCAGAACGTATGTCTAACTTTGATCTTGACCCTGATCAAGTAGATGAATATTATGAGTATTTAAGTGAACAAGGAATCGATATTGTTAGCGAATCTGATTTAGATGATGATCCGGACTTAGACGATCTTGACAAAGAAGAAGAATTTGATTTAAATGATTTAACAGTGCCGCCGGGAGTAAAAATTAACGACCCAGTTCGTATGTACTTAAAAGAAATTGGTCGTGTTCCACTTTTGTCAGCTGAAGAAGAAATCGAGCTTGCGAAACGAATCGAGCAAGGTGACGAAGAAGCAAAACGCCGCCTTGCAGAAGCGAACCTTCGCCTTGTTGTCAGCATCGCCAAGCGTTATGTAGGTCGCGGTATGCTGTTCCTTGATTTAATTCAGGAAGGAAACATGGGCTTATTAAAAGCTGTTGAAAAATTTGACTACCGCAAAGGATATAAATTTAGCACGTATGCAACTTGGTGGATTCGCCAGGCCATTACTCGTGCGATTGCTGACCAAGCACGTACAATCCGCATCCCTGTTCATATGGTAGAGACGATTAATAAGCTGATCAGAGTACAACGTCAACTTCTTCAGGATCTTGGCCGAGAGCCATCGCCGGAAGAAATTGCTGAAGAAATGGATTTAACTCCGGAAAAAGTAAGAGAAATTTTAAAAATTGCTCAAGAGCCAGTTTCCTTAGAAACGCCTATCGGTGAAGAAGATGATTCACATTTAGGTGATTTTATTGAAGACCAAGAAGCGACTTCTCCAGCTGAACATGCTGCCTATGAATTGCTAAAAGAGCAGTTGGAAGATGTGCTTGATACGCTTACAGATCGTGAAGAAAATGTTCTTCGCTTGCGTTTTGGCTTAGACGATGGTCGTACCCGTACTCTTGAAGAAGTTGGTAAAGTATTCGGCGTTACTCGTGAGCGTATTCGTCAAATTGAAGCGAAAGCGCTTCGGAAATTGCGTCACCCAAGCCGAAGCAAACGCTTAAAAGACTTTTTAGAGTAAAGATTTTCAAGGAATAGTTTGCTTCTTACTATAGAAGTAAACTATTCCTATTTTGTATATAGAAAGGATCAACGGTCAGATGAACGAAAAAAGAAGGGAGATTATTATTAAGGAAATTGAATATTGGAAGCGCTCTCGGCTTCTTCCAGAACAATATTGTGACTATTTGCTCGCTCTATATACCGAAGGAACCGCTTATCAGGATCAACATCGTTCTTCCAAAAACAACCGCTCTCATCTTTTTCGCTTGTCTGTCATTAGCATAATTTGTCTTTTAATACCAATTACTGTTCTTGTCATCTATTTTACTGAATTGTCCTTCGTTTTGCAAACCGTCATTTTTCTTATTTTTTTGACAATTTGTTTTGGAGGGATGTTTCTTTTTGCGCGTGAGCGAAAGCTCATCCATATTCCTCTCGTTAGTGGAGCTTTAATTTTGTTTCTTGCTTCCGTACAGCTTAGTGACTTTTATTTTTATAATGAAAAAGAAATGTCAGGGTTCGTGATTTTTTGTAACTGCTTGTTATGGATGTTTATAGGTATACGTTTAAAATTTCTTTATTTTGCTATATCTGGAGCTGTTGGCTTTATTTTGTTATTGATATCGCTTTTCTTCTAATTCATGCTCAATGAGTAACCTGAATTTTGTCTAGTTTGTGAAAATATAAAACAGGGCTTTTCCTTCTCTATAATTTACAGTAAAATAAAATTGTTTGTACCGCTTATATTTTCGAATGAATTGTTGTACATAAAGGAGGGTAAATAATGAATCGAAATCCATTAATCCCGTTTGCTCTTATTATGTTGTTTGGTCTTGCACTTGTTTTTGGGCTATCTTGGAAAGGATTAGGCGATATGAAAGAAGTCGCAAAAGAAAAAGAAGGCGGCGCGAAAACGGAAGAAGTTGCGGCAGCAAAGCCAGAAGATATTTACAAGCAAAGCTGTGTAGGCTGTCACGGAGCAAACTATGAAGGCGGCGTTGGTCCAGCATTAAAAGGTGTTGGCGACAGACTTTCTGTTGATGAAATTAAAAACGTTTTACAAAACGGTCGCGGCAACATGCCACCTGGATTAGTGCCTGCTGACAAAGCGGAAGAAATGGCAAAATGGCTTTCTGAATTAAAGTAATGAAAAAGTCTCTTCACTTCGGTGAAGGGATTTTTTGTTTTTATTTATAAATGCCCTACGTATTTGTAAGAACAGGCCCGTTCCATGTATGATAATATAATGAACGAGAAAAAAATATGCAGGATTGTGGTGAAGAGATGAACGAGTTAAAATTATCAAAACGCCTTGAAACGGTAGTAAGTTTTATTCCGAAACAATCAAAACTGGCTGATATTGGTTCGGACCATGCTTATTTACCATGTTATGCTTATTTGAACGGTTATATTACAATGGCTGTTGCCGGTGAGATTACCGATGGTCCGCTTCGTTCTGCGAGAGAGCAAGTAAAGAAGACAGGGCTCGAGCATGTTATTTCAGTGCGTAAAGGTGATGGGCTTGAAGTGATTCAGCCAAATGAAGTAGATTGCATTACCATCGCAGGAATGGGAGGAACATTAATAAAAAATATTTTAGACAAAGGTAAAGAAAAACTTGTTGGGGTAAAACGTCTCATTTTACAACCGAATGTCGGAGCGCATGTCGTTCGTCAATGGTTAATCGATCACGATTGGGAACTGATTGCTGAACGAATTCTTGAAGAAGATGGGAAAATTTATGAAGTGTTAGTGGCGGAGAAGGGCGATGGAAAGAAGCCTTATGTTCATTTAGAAGCAGAAGTACTATTAGGTCCGTTTTTAATGAAAGAACAAAATGAAGCGTTTCAAAAAAAATGGCGCCAAGAAATTACTCAATGGAGAAAAATTATTCATGAACTGAGTAAAAAAGCGACAACCGATGAAGCTCTTGCGAAAAGAAAAGAGCTGGAACGAAAAATTCAATTAGTAGAGGGGATATTAGAATGAGTAAAATACCAAATGGCTATGAAGTGATTCAGCTTTTCGAGCAATTTGCTCCAAAGCACTTAGCGATGGAAGGCGATAAAATCGGTTTGCAAGTCGGTACGCTCAACAAACCGATTCAAACGGTGATGATTGCTCTTGATGTACTGGAAGAAGTAGTGGATGAAGCGATTGAAAAAGACGTCGATTTAATTATTGCTCATCATCCACCGATTTTTCGCCCATTAAAACACATTATTACAGACGAAGTACAAGGACGTATATTGGAAAAATGTATAAAACACGGTATTGCTATCTATGCAGCACATACAAACTTAGATATTGCCAATGGCGGCGTAAATGATTGGCTGGCAGAAGCGCTCGAGCTGGAAAATGTAGAAATTCTTGTTCCTACATACGAAGACAAACTAAAAAAACTAGTTGTTTATGTACCGGAAACTCATGCCGCGGCGGTGCGTGAAGCGTTAGGTAACGCCGGTGCGGGTCACATCGGCAATTATAGTCATTGTACGTTCAACAGCAGAGGGATTGGCACCTTCTTACCACAAGATGGGGCGAATCCGTTTATTGGTGAAGCAGGAAAGCTTGAACAGGTCGAAGAAGTGCGCATTGAAACGATTTTTCCGGCCTCGTTACAGAAAAAAGTGATTAGTTCTATGTTAAAAGCACATCCGTATGAAGAAGTAGCATATGACGTGTATCCGATCGAAAACAAAGGAAAAGTGTTCGGTTTAGGACGAATTGGACGTTTAAAAGAGGAAATGACATTGGAACAGTTCGCTGAGCATGTAAAAAAAGCGTTCGCAGTAAAAAACGTTCGCGTTGTCGGCAACTTGAACGATATCGTCAAAAAAGTCGCGGTCATCGGTGGAGATGGGAATAAATATATTTCTCACGCAAAGTTTAGCGGTGCCGATGTATATGTAACAGGGGATTTATATTATCATGTTGCCCATGATGCAATGATGATGGGGCTTAATGTCGTTGATCCTGGACATAATGTTGAGAAAGTCATGAAACAAGGTGTGGCCCGCTATTTGCATGAACAATTTGCTAAACAAAAATTTAATACAAAAGTTTATGTATCTGAAATAAATACAGACCCATTTACGTTTGTATAACGATAAAATAGGCTGACCTATAAGTGTCTGACATCACGCGCAACCCAAAATATATAATTGTTTTTATCCATTATATATTGATGGTTGTGCGGTCTAACACTTTGTTTTTAGGTCAGCCTCGATTTATTATGGTGTCTTTTTTATCATTGTTGTTTCTTGCTTTTTACTTTCGGCAAAATTTTATTTAACGGAACTTTTCGCTCACGTTTCCATGTTTCTGGGTTATTTGGATCAAATTGTTCAAGAAAATCAATGACTTCTTTTGTAATCGGTGTCGGGGTCGAAGCTCCGGCAGTAACGGCCACTTTTTTCGCATCTTTAATCCAGTCAATTTCGATTTCTGTTACATCAGCGACACGATATGCTTTTGTTCCCGCAATTTCTTCCGATACCTGTGCAAGGCGATTGGAGTTGTTGCTTTTTGGGTCGCCGACGACAATTGTAACGTCCGCTTCTTTTGCTTGTTCCGCAACCGCTTCTTGACGTACTTGAGTGGCTAAGCAAATTTCTTTATGAATCTCGACATGAGGATATTTTTCTTTTACTTTTTCCATAATATGAGCGACGTCCCATTGACTCATCGTTGTTTGGTTGGTAACAATAATTTTATCGCTTTGAATATGAAGTTGTTCTACATCTTCAATTGTTTCAATAAGATGGACTTTTTCAGGTGCAACGCCGACAGCTCCCTCAGGTTCAGGGTGTCCTTTTTTACCGATATAAATCACTTCGTAACCATCGGCAACCTTTTCATGTATTAGTTCATGAGTCTTTGTTACATCCGGGCAAGTAGCATCGATAATAGTAAGCCCTTTTTCTCGTGCGCGGTTTCTTACTTCTGGGGATACGCCATGCGCTGTAAAAATAACGGTTCCTTTATCAATTTTTTCAAGAATTTCTAAGCGGTTTGGGCCGTCAAGTGTAATGATTCCTTCTTCGGAAAATGCATCTGTTACGTGTTTATTATGAACGATCATCCCTAAAATATAGATCGGTCTTGGCAGTGTAGGGTCAAGCGCTGCATTGCGAGCGATGACCATCGCATCGACAACGCCGTAACAATAGCCTCTTGGTGTAATTTTAATAACTTCCATAAACGGGGCTCCTCCTCCGATTAAGTACTCGTATAACTCTTTTATTATATAAAAGAAGGAGGAATAATACAAAAAAAGACTAAATATATAGCTTCGGTTTTGACACGCCTTTTCGCTCATTTATTGATTCAGACTCTTTCTTCTTTTTATTTGATGATGTTGGTAAATCACGTTCTTTTTTTGTTTCTGTCTTGGTTTCTTGTTTCTTATCTGAATTTTTTTCATCAGCAGGTTCTAATTCTTTAAATAGCTTAATCATGGATGGAATGTTTTTTATGAGTGGTCCGTATTGCTGTACCATCGGAGTAACTTGTTGAACGATTCCAAGCGCTTTTTGCACGTTTCCTAACATATTGACAATACCGCCTCCAGTGTTTAAAGAATTTGCGGCATTTTGTATGGGAGGCATTCCCATACCGAAATAATGAGGTGAAACGGCTTGGCCTCTTGAAAAGAATCGCGTCAAAAATCCACCAAGTCCAGGCCGTGGAGAAAACGGCTGCGCGTTGTGAAACGGCATATTCATAAGTCCTTGAGAACGCATCGGTCCGAACATGGGATATCTTCCAAACATCATTTATTTCCTCCTTTCTTATCAATAGTTATAAGCAATGTTTCTTCTTAAATACTTTATGCAAAAAGGGAAAAAAGTGTTTTTCGGATAAACATAGCACTACTGTTGGAGTTTTCGTAAGAAATCATATATAATGGTAAATCGGGTTATTTAGCGGTGTGAGTTTATTTTGAAAGGAGTATAGACAATGGAGCAGACGTTATTTGAGCGGTTTAACTTGAAACCTTTTATTATAGAAGCGATTAAGCATTTGCAATTTTATAAACCAACAGAAATTCAGGAGAGAATCATCCCAAGCATTATTCGTGGGGAAAGTGTGATTGGGCAATCACAAACGGGAACAGGAAAAACACACGCTTACTTATTGCCGATTATCGAGCGAATTAATCCGAAGCTTGATGAAGTGCAGGCGGTCATTACTGCACCGACACGCGAATTAGCGACACAGATTTACCATGAAATATTAAAAATTACTAAATTTTGTTCAGATGAAGAGCAAATTACAGCACGTTGTTTTGTCGGAGGTACTGATAAGTTAAGAACGATTGAAAAGTTAAAAGTACAACCGCATATTGTTGTCGGTACTCCAGGGCGAATCAATGATTTAGCGAAAGAACAGGCGCTTAATGTGCACACAGCAAAAACGCTTGTTATTGATGAAGCGGATTTAATGCTTGATATGGGATTTATTTATGATGTCGATCAAATTGCTGCGAGAATGCCAAAAAACTTACAAATGTTAGTGTTTTCAGCAACGATTCCAGAAAAGCTGAAGCCGTTTTTAAGAAAATATATGGAAAACCCAAAATATATTCACGTCGCTCCAAAACAAGTAGCGGCCGAGAAAATTGAACACGTCCTTGTTCCGCTTCGACATCGTGATAAAGTGAAGTTGCTTCATGACATGCTTGTTTTATATAATCCGTATTTAGCGATTGTCTTTACGAATACGAAAAAAATGGCCGATGAGGTGGCAACGGCGTTAAGCGAAAAAGGATTAAAAGTAGGAATTTTACATGGTGACTTAACGCCGAGAGAACGGAAAAAAATAATGAAGCAAATTCGGGATCTAGAGTTTCAATATATTGTCGCAACGGACTTAGCAGCTAGAGGTATTGATATTGAAGGAGTCAGCCATGTGATTAACTATGAATTGCCTCGCGATTTAGAATTTTATGTGCATCGTGTTGGTCGAACAGCAAGGGCAGGTTATTCGGGGATAGCGACAACCATTTACGAACCTTCTGATCAAGACGCGCTAGCAAAACTTGAAAAAATGGGAATTGAATTTGTTCATCGCGATATTGTGCGGGACGAATGGGTGGACTTACCAGAGTGGAACAAGCGGAGCAAACGGAAGAAAGAAGAAAATGAAATTGAGCAAATCATTAAAAAGACGGTTAAAAAGCCAAAGAAAGTGAAGCCTGGATATAAGAAAAAACTAAAAGAAGAGATAGAAAAACAGAAAAAGCGTTTGCTTCGTTTAAAGAGGAAATAAAAAGGGAGAGTTTTAAGGATGTTGAAAATTGGTTCACATGTATCGATGAGCGGAAAAAAAATGCTGTTAGCTGCGAGTGAGGAAGCAGTTTCATACGGAGCAAATACGTTTATGATTTATACGGGGGCTCCGCAAAATACAAGACGAAAAAAAATTGAAGAATTGAATATTGAAGCAGGTCTTCGCCATATGAAAGAACACAACATCGAGGAAATTGTCGTTCACGCCCCGTATATTATCAATATCGGAAATACAGTAAATGCTGATACGTTTGAGCTTGGCGTGAATTTTTTACGTTCGGAAATTGAACGAACAGAGGCCATTGGTGCGAAACAAATTGTTCTCCATCCGGGAGCGCATGTGGGTGCCGGAATAGAGGCAGGGATTAAAAAGATTATTGAAGGACTAAATGAAGTGTTAACGCGTGAGCAAAATGTGCAAATTGCCTTAGAAACGATGGCAGGAAAAGGCTCAGAGTGCGGAAGCCGTTTTGAAGAGTTGGCACAGATTATCGATGGGGTCACTTATAATGAAAAGCTATCCGTTTGCTTTGACACATGCCATACTCATGATGCCGGATATAATATCGTTGAAGATTTCGATGGTGTATTAAATGAATTTGACAAAATCATTGGGTTAGACCGTTTAAAAGTGCTCCATATTAATGACAGCAAAAATCCGCGCGGAAGCCGAAAAGACCGTCACGAAAATATCGGCTTCGGTTATATCGGCTTTAAAGCGCTCAATTATATTGTCCATCATCCGCAGCTAGAGGATGTTCCAAAAATTTTAGAGACTCCTTATGTGGGAGAAGATAAAAAGAAGCAAAAGCCGCCATATAAATTTGAAATTGCCATGTTACGTCAGCAAACCTTTGATTCAGAACTTCTCACAAAAATTATACAGTCATGAAAAAATGGCGATCTCAATGAAGGGATCGCCCGTTTTTGCGTTATTTTTTCTTTATAAATTTCAAAAATAGTTCATTTGCCTGTTTAGCTGTTTGCGGAGAAGTGATTTTTGCCAACTCTTTCACCCACTTTATGCGTTCTTGTGGATTAAATATGTTAATTTTATTATGTTGTGCAAGATAGATAATTTTCTTGGCTTCTTCGATTGTTAGCGCAATCCCGTAATCTTGACTATATGAAACAAGCTCCTCTGGGGTAATGGTTTTGATTTTTTCATTAATGATTTTCTGATAAATGTTCATCGCCCTCTCCTCCTCATTCTTATCGTATGAAAAGGAAGAGGAGAAGGTGTTATAATCAATTTAGAAAAAAGAAGGGAACAGGAAGGGGATTTGGCCGCATTGACGACATAAAAAAGAAAGTGTAGGTCGCTTGATAATGTTAGGAGCGTCTTTAGCGGCGTTTTCGATCGAACGGTTTTTTGGGCTGGGCGTTTAAATCAGTGATTCATTAGTCTTCGTTTACAAAGGTGCCAATTTCGTATATACTACTTTAATGATTAAATCGTAATCATTCTTAATTTTTGAATACTAGGTGATTATTATGATGAATGAACAGGAAAATGTGTTGAAAATAGAAAACTTATCTTTTCGTTACGAAAAGGAAAACGTTCTTGAAGACATTAATCTTTCTGTACTAAAGGGAGCATTTTTAGGATTGGTCGGTCCAAATGGTTCCGGAAAATCAACGTTATTAAAGTGTATCTTAGGTTTATTAAAGCCGCAAACAGGAAAGATTTATTTATTCGGTACACCGATTTCTGAATTTAAAGATTGGCATCGAATCGGATTTGTCTCGCAAAAGGCAAACAGCTTTAATACAGGGTTCCCAGCAACCGTTTATGAAGTTGTTGCCAGCGGCTTAACGTCTAAACTTGGACTGTTTCGTTTTTTGTCAAAAAAGGATAAGCAGGCAGTTATTGATGCGATTGAAGCGGTTGGAATGAAACCATTTATCAATCGCAACATTGGTGAACTTTCTGGCGGTCAACAACAGCGCGTATTTATTGCGAGAGCGATCGTCAGCCAGCCGGATTTACTCATTTTAGATGAGCCGACTGTCGGGGTGGATGTACATCATGTGCAAAATTTTTATAATATGCTTGATGAGTTAAATCGTCATTTAGGCATTACGCTTCTATTAGTGACACATGATATCGGCACGATTACGGAAAAAGTGACTCATGTAGCCTGTCTTAATAAACATTTGCATTTTCACGGGAAAGCTCAAGAGTTTGCACAATTAGATAGCAAAGAATTATCGCGATTTTACGGTCATCATCTTCACGTGCTTTCTCATGACCATTAATGGAGGAATAGGTAAAATGGTTGAAGCGATATTTCGGTACGAGTTTTTGCAAAATGCTTTTTTTACAGGTGTTTTAATTGGCATTGTAGCTCCTTTATTAGGCGTTTTTATCGTTGTGCGCCGCCTGTCTTTAATTGCTGATGCCCTTAGTCACGTGACGTTGGCCGGAATTGCCGCAAGTTTGTTATTAGAAAAGAAATTGATGGGCTCTTTTCTATTTAACCCTCTTTATATGGGAATGACATTTTCGGTTGCCGGCTCGCTGTTTATTGAAAAATTACGCTCGGTATATAAACATTATCAAGAACTGGCTATTCCCATTATTTTATCAAGCGGAATTGGTTTAAGCGTTATTTTTATTTCCATGGCAGATGGTTTTAATACGGATTTGTTTTCTTATTTATTCGGAAGCGTAAGCGCGGTAAGTCGCTCTGATTTATGGACAGTGCTATTTATTACGTTGGGCGTTATTGTGACGATTTTTTTACTGTACAAAGAATTATTCCTTTTATCTTTTGATGAGGAGCATGCGGTTGCATCGGGAATTAAGGCGAAAACGGTTCATTTCGTTTTTATTATATTAGTAGCATTAGTCATTGCTGCTTCCATGAGAATTGTCGGGATTTTGCTTGTATCTTCATTAATGACGCTGCCTGTGGCGGCAAGTATTCGCATTGCTAGAGGGTTTAAACAAACCATTGTTTTTTCTATTTTGTTTGGCGAATTGTCGGTTATTCTCGGATTAATTTTTGCTTACTATCTTGATTTAGCGCCAGGCGGAACGATTGTCATGCTTGCTGTCCTTATTTTGTTTATTGTAATTCTATGGAAAAAATGGGGAAGGGGCTAGAAAGTATGAATGTAACAGAAGCGATTCAATTAATGAAGGAAAAAGGATTTAAGCATACAGACAAACGCGAGGACATGCTGCAATTGTTTGCAGCAACAAATAAATATTTAACGGCGAAAGATGTATTAGATGCTTTAAAGGATCGTTATCCAGGTTTAAGCTTCGATACGATTTATCGCAATTTGTCTTTGTTTGTAGAACTGGGGATTTTTGAAATGACCGAATTATCTGGAGAGAAGCATTTCCGTTTTAAATGTGACACTCATCATCATCATCACCATTTTATTTGCATGGAGTGCGGCAAAACAAAAGAGATTGCCACTTGTCCGATGAAAGAATTATCAGAGGATTTGCATGGGTATGAAGTTTCTAATCACAAATTCGAAATATATGGAAAATGTCCGGAATGTATCCAGCAAAACTTATAAAGAGGCTGCCCCTAAAGCTGAGTCAGACCGCACTCCACAATATATAGTTCAAATAAATGAACTATATATTGTGGAGTGTACCTGAGGTCAGACACTTATGGGTCAGCCTCTTCATATTTTCCTATTTGAAAATGGCATCGATATGCTTTTTTGCTTCGAGCCAGCTATTGACGCGAATCACTTGTTTGGGAAGCGGTCCTTGGTTGTATGGTGTATTAAATAAAATAACAGGAATATTACATTGCTCACCAATATCGCACGCATTATCATATTTGTCTTCGAAAAAGGCAGCGATGTTGTATTTTTTGACCGCTTCAATTTTATCATGCGAGCCAACTAATTCAATGTGATGATAATGAACATTGTTTTCTTTAAACCATTGTTCTGTTATGTCGTATAAATGTTTTCCGCGTGCGCTTATGTAGAAAAGCTCAAATCGATGTTTCCAGTCATTGATGACATCTAATGCATGCTTAGCTAATGGAGCTTGACGATAAATAATCGGTTCGTATTTATCCATCCATTCATTGAGTTCTTCTTCGGTTGTCTCGAGAATCGGAACTAAGTCGTATTGAGTAATATCGTCAAGTGTCAGTTGTTTATTAAATGATTTGTTTAAGTAAGGAATAAATGTAGTCGGACATGTTACTGTACCATCTATGTCAATTCCTAATCTTTTCATTCTAAAGCTGCACTCCTTTAAGATGTGTTTCTTGTCCTATTGTAACATATGGGGGATGTTTTTTCCTTTGTTATGAAAACATTAACAGCGATATTTTACAGTAGAACAACCATACTAATAAATGCTCCTCACTTAAAGAAAGCGAGGGAAAAAAGCATGGTAGATAATCGTGAACAAACGTATAACGAGACCAGGGTACAATCGATGATGCAACCGAACAGCGAGCCTGATTTTATGGAGGAAACGGCAGCGGAAGTGGCTGAGCCAGTCCGCACGATCCGTCGCGAAGAAAATAAGGAAGACAATAGAAACGCTGAAGAAGCGAATGGAAAAGGGATCGGCTGGTTAGCTCTTGCTTTCTCCATTGTTTCCTTATTTATAATGCCGGTCATTCTTGGAGCAGCCGGGATTATTTTAGGATTCATTGCCCGCAGACGCGGTGCCGAGACATTGGGAGCATGGGCAATTGGCATTGGTATCGTTTCCATCATCATCGCAATGTTCGTCCTACCGTTTTATCGTTAAGGGGTCTGACCCCCAATGCATTAAAGCGATAAAGAAAAAGCTTGGCGCATTAAGCGTCAAGCTTTTTGTGATTGTTTTTCTTTTTGTTTTGCGAAGTATTCTTCGGCTAGTTTGTCCACTTCTTTTTTCAGTTCTTCAACCATTGTTTCTTCAGGAACTTTACGAACAATTTTTCCGTGACGGAACAACAATCCTTCACCGCGTGCCCCGGCAATTCCAATGTCCGCTTCGCGCGCTTCTCCTGGACCGTTTACGGCGCACCCAAGAACCGCCACTTTAATCGGTGCTTTAATTTTGGCGATATATTCTTCAATTTCATTGGCAATGCTAATTAAGTCGATTTCGATACGTCCACAAGTCGGGCAGGAAATTAATGTTGCGGCATTGGCAGCCAATCCAAATGCTTTTAGCAATTCCCTAGCTACTTTTACTTCTTCAACAGGGTCAGCGCTTAAAGAAACGCGAATCGTATTACCGATTCCTTTGCTTAAAATCGCTCCAAGCCCAGCAGCGCTTTTAACCGTTCCGGCGAATAATGTTCCGGACTCTGTAATGCCGAGGTGAAGAGGATAGTCAAACGTTCTCGCTGCTTTCTCGTATGCTTCGATCGCTAAACGTACATCAGATGCTTTTAATGAAACGATAATATCATGGAAGTCTAATTCTTCCAAAATTCGAATATGATGCAATGCGCTTTCGACCATACCATCAGCTGTTGGATAGCCGTATTTTTCTAAAATCCGCTTTTCTAAAGAACCGGCGTTAACACCAATGCGAATCGGTATTCCACGTTCTTTCGCTGCTTTGACAACTGCTTCTACTTTCTCGCGACGCCCAATGTTTCCAGGATTAATTCGAATTTTGTCAGCTCCGCCTTCAATAGCTTTTAAGGCAAGTCTATAATCGAAGTGTATATCAACGACAAGCGGAATATTAATTCGCTTTTTAATTTCAGGAATGGCATTTGCTGCCCGTTCATCAGGGCATGCAACCCGAACAATTTGACATCCCGCTTCTTCTAAACGTTTTATTTCTGCAACGGTCGCTTCGACATCGTGTGTTTTCGTCGTCGTCATACTTTGAATAATGACTTCATTGCTCCCGCCAATTGTTAAATTTCCGACGCGAACGGGACGGGTTTTTGAACGATGGATAATTTCACTCACGTGTGATTCGCTCCTTTGAAAACAAGTTGATGGATTGATGGTAACTGCTTTATCATACCACAGCAATAATCTCAAGGGAACTATGACTGACCTAGTTTATATTTTCTTCTGAATTATTGTAACAATGATAATGATGAATTGACAAGAAATTCACCATATCTTATTCCTTGTAAACAGGAAACTTATATGTTTTTCCAATCTGCAATGATTCTGTTTTTACACCGGGATTAAGGGCTTCAAAATCTTTTATTAACTGTTCAATGGAAACGGGAAGAGGTCCATTCCTTTCTTTTTCCATAATTGATAAAATCGTATCTCCCGCTTTTACTTTCATCGTTTTGTAATTTAATGCTTCCTTATTTTCTGCTTTTACCGTTTGAATGTGAGAGGTTGTTGAGGCAGCAGGTAATGTTCCATTTGTAACATCGTGATAAACAATATATATAACAAAACATAAAATGAGCAAGCCCGTCAGTTTTTTCATAGACCATTTCCCCCAAAATCCTTCTTACTTCTTTATCTATGCTTGTCCTTAAAAAATATGTTCGTTTTTTGTTGGTATAAAATTAATGTTTACTTAACATTTCGTTAACATGTTTCTAGTATAATTTTCCTAAATGTTATCAAGGGGGAAGAACTTGGATTGGGGGAAAATAAGAAAATGAATGTAACAAGAAAACTAAGACCTCTCTTAACATTTAACTTTCGTAAGAAAACACAACATCGTTCGATAAAGAAGCACAATCAAATTCAAAAATGGCTATTAAAGGTTAGCTTGCAAAACCGTTTACTTATTTTGTTTTTAAGCCTTCTTATTATTTCAATCGGCATTGTAGGGTATGTTTCTTATCAAAAAGCGAAAAACACGACGATGAAAATCATTGAAAACCGGTTAGATCGGGAAGTAAATACGATGTATGAAATTGCACAAAATTTAATGTACATATATGTTGGAAAAGAAGATCAGTTTTTACATAAGCTTAACGGCAGCATTAGAAAACAGCAAGCAGAATTGGTTCAAGATGGATTAAGCGCGGATTTTTTTCTTATTACGAAAAATGAGGTAAAACCATTTAAAGTCAGCGAGCGCTCAAGCCTTCATTTTCCAACGGAGTTAATTAATAAAATGAATAAAGAGAAACAAGGAGTATCGCACTATACGATGAAAGGCACGGACTATACTCTTGCATACAAGGAAATCCAAGAATTAAAAGGCTTATATGTGTTAGTCGTGCCAACAGATTCATACATCAGTACGGTCAAACAACTTAAGCAATTTACTTTCATCACTGTCGCGATTAGTGCAGTCTTATCGTCGCTTATGATTATTGCATTAGTGAGAAGTTTAACAAATCCACTGACGATTTTACGTAATGTGATGAAAAAAGTGGAACAAGGCGATTTACGCGCAAATATTGATATTGTTGCAACTACTCCGGAAATCCAATCGTTGATTGACAGTTTTAATCAAATGTTAACAAACATGAAAAAAATGATTGCAGAAATTGATACAACAACCGTTCAGTTATCGCAAACCGGCGAGGAATTGAAGATTGCATCTGAAAATGTGTTGCAATGCAGCAATGAATTGGTGAGTGCCATTCATATCGTGAGAAGCGGTGCAGAAGAAACGGCAACGACTTCAGATTTCAGCATTCATACATTCGAACAAATGAAACAGCAAATTACAACAACGCTTGACAACATGGCTGTTATTTCCGAAAGCTCCAATGATATGAACCATTTTGCCGCAGATGGCGAGAAAAATATTACGGAAATGATTGATGCGATTCTTTTATTAGGGAATGAATTTGGCAGAATGTTAAAAACGATTAATGGAGTAAAAGAGCATTCTAACTCGATTACAAAAGTCGTTGATTTGATTAGACAAATCGCCGAGCAAACAAAATTGTTGGCGCTCAATGCAGCGATTGAAGCGGCGAGAGCAGGAGAAGCAGGAAAAGGGTTTGCTGTTGTGGCGACTGAGGTAAGAAAATTAGCAGAACAATCAGCAAAAGCAACCGAAGAAATTACAGAATCGATTGTATCGATGGAAAATGCTACAGTAAAAGCAGCGAGTGAATTTTCAACGATGTCAAACAATATTACTTCTTACTTATCAAAAGCTAACCATGCGAAACAGTCACTGGATACATTGATGGAACAAATTGCTCGGGTGAGTAAGAATTTAGCTGATATGAAAAACGATTTGGAACAGCTTAACGAGACTCTTCCTGTTATGGAAAAATCAACACTTGAATTTGTTTCCGTTTCCCAGCAAACATTAGCAAGCACCGAACAAATGTTGCATTCATCAGACGAACAAGCTAATCAAATGAAAGATATGTATCAAATTGGTTTAAAGCTAACGGATTTATCAAAATCACTTGAAAAGTTGACGAAAAATTTGCAGGTATAATAATGAAAAAAGGCTGTCTCAATGAGGCAGCCTTTTTTTATTCAGCCAGCTTTGGTGAAGGTATTTCTTTAATCGCTAGAAATAAGACAGTTACAGAGACAAACCAATGAATCGCTAAAGCATAAGGAACAACAACTTGCAAAGATTCCATAATCGTGAAAAAGATTGTTGAAAGAGTAACTGCGTAAGCAGACATAATCCATGTATGTCTGTATTTAATATTTTTGCCAAGTGTCCCCCGAATAATTAGGCCTATAAAAGCAAGAAACGTAATGCCGATAAATTTGCTTGCACTTGCGAATATGTACAAAATCACGAACGTAACTGGGATAATAACCGGCATTAAGGATTGCAATGTTTCAATAAATGAGTGTACGTCTTTGTCCGTTAGTTTCATATTTTGAAACATTGCGTAATCATAATATTGTGTCTCTGAATTGGCAACAAGAACAATCTCGTGCTTTAGAAAACCAATTGCATTAGTATAGCGCTCAACATCTTCTTTTGTCGTTTGTCCAGTACTATCAAACACAATTCGGAATCCGCTCTTGTCAATAATGACAGGTTTATCTGCTGAAGAACTAAGTTCACCATTTTCAATCGTAAACTCCGGAAGTTCACTTTTTAACAGTTCGCCTGTATTTTTGATTCCTTCCACAAAATCATTGATAAAATGATAAGTCATTGGTAGCACAGAGATGAATGTTAGAAAGAAAACGTATAAAATCGTTTTTCCGATTCCTTGAAAGCGAAAACGAGCAATATCATTTGGAGAATATAAACTTTTAAACAGCTGAGCAAAAATATTCATCACTCACACATCCTTCATTTTTTTCCAAGTACATTTTATCGTGTCACTAAAAATAACTCAACTATAATAGCAGTAATGTTGTGCACATTGACAATATTGTCTTCATATGATATTTTTAAATACGTCATTAAATATTACCGTTTTTTGGTTACGTAGCTCAGCACGCCCGAATAAGCTTCATTGAAACAGCATCAGCGTACCGCTCGAGCTACTTCTTGAAAAAGCATACTGAGAGCGGGACGGACAAAAATCAAAGTGATAATGAGGAATTAGGATAGAAGTATAAAAAAATATGGACCCTTAGCTCAGCTGGTTAGAGCACGCCCGAATAAGCTTCATTGAAACAGCATCAGCGTACCGCTCGAGCTACTTCTTGAAAAAGCATACTGAGAGAGGGACGGATAAAAAACCAAAGTGATAATGAGGAATTAGGATAGAAGTATAAAAAATATGGACCCTTAGCTCAGCTGGTTAGAGCAGACGGCTCATAACCGTCCGGTCGCAGGTTCGAATCCTGCAGGGTCCATCGACAGTATGCACCTCGCTTATAAGGCGGGGTTTTTAATTTTTATAAGAATATTTACACCGAGCTGTAAGAAATAATAGAGAAGGTGATAGGCAAATAAATTGAAACATTGTGGCAATTTTGGTAATCTTATTTTTAGAAGAACTTATGAAACATTCATATTTATTAATTATATAAATGAATGTTTCATGTTCAAATACATAAATGTTAAAGGAGGAATTTCTATGGCATTTGAATTACCTCAATTACCTTACGCTTATGATGCGCTTGAGCCACACATCGACAAAGAAACGATGAACATTCATCACACAAAACATCACAACACATATGTAACAAATTTAAATGCGGCGTTAGAAGGCCATGAAGAGTTGCAAAACAAAAGCATTGAAGAGTTAATGGCGAACTTAGATGCTGTACCTGAAAACATTCGTACAGCAGTACGCAATAACGGTGGCGGTCATGCGAACCACTCTTTATTCTGGACAATTCTTTCTCCAAATGGCGGCGGTGAGCCAACAGGCGAGTTAGCGGAAGCGATTAACAAAAAATTCGGTAGATTTGAAAAATTCAAAGAAGAGTTTACAAAAGCAGCTTTAACTCGTTTCGGTTCCGGTTGGGCTTGGCTTGTAGTGAACAACGGTGAACTAGAAGTAACAAGCACGCCAAACCAAGATACTCCTCTTATGGAAGGAAAAACACCAATTCTTGGCTTAGACGTTTGGGAGCATGCTTATTACTTAAAATATCAAAACCGTCGTCCAGACTACATCACTGCATTCTGGAATGTAGTGAACTGGGACGAAGTAGCAAAACGTTACAACGCAGCGAAGTAATAAGAAAAGCGGAGGCGAGCAGTTAACGCCGAAGGAAAATGTTCTTCCGACGAGAAATGCTTGTCATTTCGACGGAGGAAGGTTATTTTCCAGAAGGCGTTGTGAGCCGAGCTAGACAAAAAGAAAAGCGGAGGCGAGCGGTTAACGCCGAAGCAATATGGTTAACCAGCGGATTCTTATCCGCTGGTTTTTTTTGTTAACGTTTGAATAAGTATAGGGATGAATCGATATTGACAAACTACCCTTTAGATACAAAGGGGAGTTTATCATGTCAATGTTAAAAAAAATGATTGGTGACGTGGATGTTAATCGAGAACTTATCTTCCTGTTATTGATAGGCGGATTTTATTCATTGAGTATTTCACTTTCAAATACGTTTGTAAATGTGTATCTATGGAAACAGTCCGGTGAGTTTAAAGACTTAGGATTGTATAACTTAGCGATTGTCATATTGCAGCCAATTACGTTTATTCTAGCGGGTAGGCTTGCCAAAAAAGTTGATCGAATTATTGTATTGCGTCTTGGTGTATCATTTTTAGCGATTTTCTTTTTGACAGTGCTGTTTGTCGGAAATCATGCAGATGATTATTTATTATTGCTTGGTGGTTTACTCGGAATTGGCTATGGATTTTATTGGTTAGCTTTTAATGTGTTGACATTTGAAATTACCGAACCAGAAACGCGTGACTTTTTTAACGGCTTTCTTGGTATTTTATTCTCCGTAGCTGGAATGATTGGTCCAATTATTGCTGGTTATATTATTTCATCGCTGACAAAATTGAAAGGGTATACGCTCATTTTTTCGATTTCGTTATGTTTATTTATCGTTGCTGTGGTGTTAAGCTTTTTTCTTCAAAGGAGAAAAGCAGAGGGAGATTATTTATTTCTGCGAGTTCTAAACGAACGAAAGCGCAATAAAAATTGGCGTTTAATTACAAATGCTCATTTTTTTCAAGGATTGCGGGAAGGAACATTTGTTTTTGTTGTTTCTGTGTTAGTATATATAACTACGGGGAGCGAACTTGCTCTCGGTACGTTTGGTTTAGTTAATTCTTTGACTTCCTTTGTCGTTTATTACTTTGTATCGCGATTTATTAAAAATCATCAAAGAAAAAAGGCCATTCTTTTTGGCGGTTTATTATTGTACTGCGCGATTTTTCTCATTATCATCGATGTTTCTTATGGAAAATTAATTTTATATGCGATGATGATTGCTATTGGCTACCCAATACTGCTCGTTCCTTACACATCATTAACGTTTGATGTGATAGGGAGAAGTTGGAATTCAGAAAAAATGCGAATTGAGTACATAGTTGTTCGCGAGTTATTTCTAAATAGTGGAAGAATTGTTTCGGTTTGCTTATTTTTGTTTTCAGTAACATTTTTTGATAAAGAAAAAAGCATTCCAATATTAATGTTATTTATTGGAACAGGGCATGCATTCATTTATTGGTTCATTCGAAAAGTGCAATTTAGTGATAAGCAGACGCGGTCAGATGAAGCAAACGCTCTTGTTCATTCAAAGCTAACAAATGAAGAAGGGGGCTCTCCTGTATAGGGAGGCCTTTTTTCACGTTTATTTGAGCACATTAATATATACTTTTGTAGAAAATTTGTGAGCTTTCCTTTAAAATAGGGAAGATAGAAAAACTAGAGTTCGTGATTTGTTTTCATACAAGGAGAAATCGTACGACGATAGGAGGGACCCTTCCTTGAAAAAGAAACAAAAGAAAAAGAAACCGCAAGTTCCCTTTCGTTTAAATATGCTCTTTTTTGTCGTGTTTTTATTGTTCTCAGCACTTATTTTACGTCTCGGCGTTGTGCAAATTGTTTATGGAGAGCATTACCGCAAAGAAGTGGAGCGAACGGAGAATGTTACCGTCAGCACTCCAGTGCCGCGCGGGAAAATTTACGATCGATATCATCGCGTGATTGTCGACAACATCCCGTTAAATGCGATCACATATACAAGATCACAAACAACGAAGCCCGAAGAAACGTTAGAAATCGCTCGAAAGTTGGCTCAATATATTGAGAAACCAACAGACAAAATTACAGAAAGGGACATGAAAGACTACTGGATTCTAACACGTCCGGAAAAAGCGAAAGCGAAAATCTCTAAGACAGAGCGTAAAAAATTGCAAAAAAAATGGAAAGAACAAGAGCTGACTAATAAAGAAATTGATAAGAAACTTTATGAACTTACATTAGAACGAATTACAGAAGAGGATTTAAAAGAAATTAAGAACGAAGAACTTGAAGTCTTAGCGATTAAGCGGGAGCTAGACAGCGGCTATGCGTTAACACCACAAATTGTAAAAAATAAGGGTGTTACCAATGATGAATACGCCGTTGTAAGCGAACATTTAGAAGAGCTCCCAGGCGTGAGTACGACAACCGATTGGGAGCGTCATTATGTATATGGTAATACGTTCCGTTCGGTTCTTGGGAGTATTACCACTTCTGAAGAGGGATTGCCGCGGGAGCGCTTGGAATACTTTTTAGCGCGCGACTACAGCCGCAATGACCGCGTTGGAAAAAGTTACTTAGAAGCGCAATATGAAGATGTGCTGCATGGTCAAAAAGCGAAAGTAAAAAATATTACCGATAAAGCTGGAAACGTGATTGATACAAAAGAAATATATAAAGGACAGCGCGGCAAAGATGTAGTGTTAACGATTGATATCGAATTACAACAAAAGGTGGAGAAAATTATTGAAGAAGAATTAAGGATAGCAAAGCAAGGTGGGGGCAGGGAGCTGCTTGACCGTGCGTTTGTCGTGATGATGAATCCGAAAACGGGCGAAATTTTATCTATGGCAGGAAAGCTGTATACAAGAGATGAAAATGGGAAAGTACAATTGAAAGATTACGCTCTTGGCACAATGACGTCCGCTTATGCAATGGGATCAGCTGTAAAAGGAGCAACCGTATTGACGGGAATGCAAACAGGCGTCATTAAACCTGGAACGGTGCTAAGAGATGAACCTTTATATATTAGCGGTACACCTGTCAAAAAATCATATGAAACGATGGGGCTAATCAATGAGTTAACGGCATTACAGCGTTCTTCAAACGTATACATGTTTAAAATTGCTATAGCGATTGGTGGTACAACATATCGCCCGCATCACTCATTACCAATTGATCCGAAGGCATTTACGATTATGCGACGATATTTTAGTCAATTCGGACTAGGCGTTAAAACAGGAATCGATTTGCCGAATGAAATTATCGGTTTTCCGGGAAATAGCAAGCTACCAGGTCATTTGTTGGACTTAGCAATTGGACAGTTTGATATGTATACGCCGTTGCAGATGGCGCAATATGTTTCTACAATTGCCAATGGTGGCTATCGAATGAAACCTCAGATTGTAAAAGAAATTCGCGAACCAAACAATAATGATAAGGATGGCACTGAATTAGGTCCGATTATTCGCGGTTTTGAACCGGTCGTATTAAACCGCGTTGATATGAAAACGGAATATATCGAAAGAGTACAAGAAGGTTTTCGCCGTGTAATGCAAACCCCACGAGGTACTGCGGGTGCTTATTTTGCTGGAAAACCGTATCGTCCAGCAGGAAAAACCGGAACAGCCGAAGCGTTCTACGATGGACCAATGAAAAGTAAATTTATGACGCCAACTCGTAACTTAACGCTTGTCGGCTATGCTCCTTATGATAATCCAGAGGTTGCTTTCGCCGTTGTTGTACCGTGGGCATACCAAAACGAGAGAAATCGTTATCCGATTAATAACAAAATTGGTGCAAAGATTTTAGATGCATACTTTGAACTGAAACAACAACGAATGAAGGAAGGACAAACAGAACCGTTATCTGTACAAGCAGATTCTACTTTGTCAACAGCTGAAGAAAACGAGCAATAAGCCAAAGGGGCTGACCCATAAGTGTCCGATCTCACGCCCCCATTATATATTTTGGGGATGGGGTCTGGCACTTTGCTTTTGGGTCAGCCTTAATTTTTTTAGTTATTTTACATTTTTCAGCAAAAAAAGGAGAGAATACCTATAACAGTACGCTTTATGAATGAGTTTACAAAAGCTTAACATTTGTTTAAAACCCTTTTAATAGTTGACTATTATTCTATAAAGCGTAGGGCAAAACAACGAAATACATTAGGGGGAATTAAGTAATGAAACATTTTAAATTTCTCGCTCTTTCAGCAATGATGAGCAGCGTGCTTGCGTTTTCTACAGCATGTGGAAATAATGCTGAAGACACTAACGAAAATAAAGAAAAAAATCAAGCTGCAGAACAACTTGAAGGCGAAGTAAAAATGGACGGTTCTTCTACTGTATTTCCAATCATGGAAGCTGCAGCAGAAGAATATATGGCTGAACAACCAGGAGTAAAAGTATCTGTCGGTCAATCTGGTACTGGCGGTGGATTTGAAAAGTTTACAAAAGGTGAAACAGACTTCTCAAACGCATCTCGCCCAATTAAAGATGAAGAAAAACAAGCTGCTGCCAACGGCGGTATCGAATTTCAAGAGTTCCAACTTGCTTATGACGGTCTTTCCGTTGTTGTAAATAAAGAAAACGATTGGGTTGACCATTTAACAGTTGAAGAATTAAAGAAAATGTGGGTAGAAGACGGTAAAGTGAAAAAATGGTCTGACATCCGTCCAGGTTGGCCAGATGAAGAAATTAAATTCTTCTCACCAGGACATGACTCTGGTACATTCGACTATTTCGATGAAGTCATTCTCGATGGTGCAGAACTTGTAAAGAACGCACAACTTTCAGAAGATGACAACGTCCTTGTTCAAGGTGTAGCGGGTGATAAAAACGCGATTGGCTACTTCGGTTATGCTTACTACTTAGAGAACAAAGATAAATTAAAAGTGGTTCCAATCGATGGCGGCAATGGTCCTGTTGAGCCAACAAACGAAACAATTCAAAACGGCGAATACACTCCACTTTCTCGTCCATTGTTCACTTATGTGAATGTGAAATCTCTTAAAGAAAAGCCACAAGTTTACGACTACATGCAATATCTTTTAGAAAATGCTGGAGATTTTGCTGAAGAAGTAGGTTATGTACGTCTTCCGCAAGAAAAATATGATGAGCAATTAAAAACTCTTGAAGGATTAAAATAATTAAGTTAACAAGATGAGAAGCAACAGTATGTTGCTTCTCATCTTTCCATGAAATGGAAAGGAAGGGGTTTTCGCATTATGGCTGTTACAAAGCAAGACAGTCCAACTTACTCTGTCCGCGAAATGATTAAAGAGAAAAAAGCAAAACAAAGCGGATTAATGTTTGTTGAAAAGTTAATGCCAAAATTATTGTTGCTAACTGCAGTGATTTCCATATTAACGACGTTAGGAATTTTATTTACGTTATTATTCGAAACTTTTACGTTTTTTAGCAGAGTTTCCATCGTTGAGTTTTTGACGGCGAAAGAATGGTTGCCTTGGAACGAAGAAAGTGGCTCATTCGGTGTGGCACCATTAGTAACAGGAACATTGTTGACAACTGGTATTGCAATGATTGTAGCGATTCCAATTGGGTTGGCGTCAGCGATTTACTTGAGTGAATATGCATCAGATAAAACAAGAAGAATTATCAAACCGATATTAGAAGTATTAGCAGGGATTCCGACGATTGTTTATGGTTTCTTTGCATTAACATTTGTTACTCCGCTATTGAAGCAAATAATTCCAGATTTAGGGATTTTTAACGCGCTCAGTCCAGGTATTGTGATGGGAATTATGATTATTCCGATGGTTGCTTCACTTTCTGAAGATGCAATGAGTTCTGTACCGAATGCGATTCGTGAAGGAGCTTTAGGGCTTGGTTCAACGAAATTAGAAGTGGCATTAAAAGTGGTACTTCCTGCCTCTGCATCTGGTATTATTGCTTCTTTCGTATTGGCCATCTCCCGAGCGGTTGGCGAGACGATGATTGTAGCTGTGGCAGGAGGCTCATCGCCAGTATTATCATTTGATGTTACGCAATCGATTCAAACAATGACAGCATACATTGTTCAAGTAACGACAGGAGATGCCGGATACGGTACAACGATTTACTATAGCATTTACGCTGTAGGGATGACGTTATTCGTCTTTACATTAGCGATGAACTTGCTTGCCCAATATATTTCTCGTCGCTTTAGGGAGGAATATTAAAAATGAAGAAACTAATCGACCAAGAAAAAGTGATAAAAAACATGGCAGGAAGACTTGTGAAAAACAACTTTTTCAAATTTTTATTCTTCCTTGCTACTGTTTTTGGCTTAATCGTCCTTGTCGTGCTTCTATATCGGATATTCACTCAAGCAATTGGCTGGCTTGATATTGATTTCTTGCAAAATTTTGCTTCGCGTAGACCAGAAGAAGCAGGAATTAAGGCGGCTTTAATCGGGTCTCTATGGCTGATGGTCATTGTCGCTCCGTTATCGCTTATTTTAGGTGTTGGAACAGCCATTTATCTTGAGGAATATGCGAAGAAAAACCGTTTTACGGCCTTTATTCAAACAAACATTTCAAACTTAGCTGGCGTTCCGTCCATCGTTTTCGGTTTGCTAGGTTTAACAGTATTCGTTCGCGGTATGGGCTTAGAGCGCAGCGTCATTTCTGCAGGATTAACAATGAGTTTACTTGTATTACCTGTCATTGTTGTAGCGGCACAAGAGGCGATTCGCGCCGTTCCAAATCAACTTCGAGAAGCATCTTATGGTATGGGGGCAACAAAATGGCAAACAATTTATCGAGTTGTTTTGCCGACAGCGATTCCGGGAATTTTAACAGGAAGTATTTTAGCGTTGTCACGTGCGATTGGCGAAACAGCACCGCTTGTTGTTATCGGTATTCCAACATTTATTGCCTACTTACCAAAAAGCATTTTTGATACATTTACGGTTATGCCGATGCAGATTTACAACTGGACAGGAAGACCGCAAGAAGAGTTTCAACATGTGGCAGCGGCAGGAATTGTTGTGTTATTATTCGTTCTCATTGTCATGAACTCGATCGCCGTGTTCATTCGAAATAAATTCCAAAAGAGATTTTAAGTGATTGTGCTCAAGCAAATTGGATGAAGGAGGATTTTATCCATGGAGTTAACAGTGGCAAAAGAAAGAACGGAGCAAAAAAAGATGAATGAAGTAGTAAAAGAAGAAAAAGCGGTTGTTTATCGTACGAAAAATTTAAATTTATGGTATGGTGAACACCATGCTTTAAAAAATATTGATTTAGATATTTATGAAAACGAAGTAACAGCAATTATCGGACCATCTGGATGCGGTAAATCAACATACATTAAAACGTTGAATCGTATGATTGAGCTAGTTCCGAACGTGCGTACGTCTGGAGAAATTACGTATCGCGGCCGTAATATTTTTGATAAATCTTATCGTGTTGAGGAATTGCGGACACAAGTCGGGATGGTATTCCAAAAGCCAAATCCGTTTCCAAAGTCTATTTACGATAACATTGCTTATGGTCCGCGCATTCACGGTATTCGCGACAAGAAAATACTTGATGAAATTGTTGAAAGAAGTTTACGCGGTGCGGCCATTTGGGATGAAGTAAAAGACCGTCTGCACGAAAATGCCTACGGATTATCAGGTGGACAGCAACAACGGTTATGTATTGCCCGTTGCTTAGCCATTGAACCGGATGTCATCCTAATGGACGAACCAACTTCAGCGCTAGACCCAATTTCAACTTTAAAAGTAGAAGAACTTGTCCAAGAATTGAAGAAAAACTATAGCATTATTATCGTTACTCATAATATGCAGCAAGCAGCGCGCATTTCTGATAAAACAGCCTTCTTCTTAAACGGAGAGGTAATCGAGTATACCGATACAGACAAATTATTCTCGAACCCTTCTGACAAACGTACAGAAGATTACATTACAGGACGCTTCGGTTAATGAGGCTGTCCCAAAAGCCAAGTGTCAGACCCAAAGGACATCACAGTGGATCAATGAAGGATATATTGTGAGATGGACGTGAGGTCTGACATTTATGGGGCAGGCTCAAAGCAAAATAAAGGGGTGAGGAATAAAATGGCTGTACGTGAAAAGTTTCATTACGATTTAAAAACATTACGCCAGAAGTTAATTGAGATTGGAAGTTTAACAGAAATTGCCCTTAGCAAGTCCATCGATGCGTTCCAGACGAAAAATGTAGAGAGAGCATTAGAAGTGCTTGATGGCGATTCTAAAATCGACTTGCTGGATGAGGAAATAAATGATTTTGCGATTTTGTTAATTGCTAAGCAGCAGCCGGTTGCGATTGATTTAAGACGTATTATTGTCGCGATTAAAATTTCAACAGATGTCGAACGAATTGCTGATTTTGCCGTAAATATTGCCAAAGCGACGATTCGTATCGGGGAGCAGCCATTTGTCGTTCCGATTGATAAAATTGTACGAATGCATCAAATTGCCCTTGAGATGCTATCATTAGGATTAAAAGCTTATTACGAGGAAGATGTAGTTCTTGCAAAAAAAATAGCGGATATGGATGATGAAGTCGACCATTTATATGGGCAAACGATCAAAGAATTATTGCAGACAACGCAAACAAATAGCGAAGCAATTTCGCAAATTACGCAATTGTCCTTTATTGCCCGCTATATTGAACGTGTTGCTGACCATGCGACAAACATTGCTGAAAGTGTGTTTTATCTTGTAAAAGGAAGACATTATGATTTAAATGATTAAAAGAAAAGTCCGTTCCTTCTACTGATAAAGGAACGGACTTTTCTTTTAATCACATTAACGGTATCCTATTGATGAAGTTTTTCCCTCTCTTCTCTAAACAGAGTGTAGGTGGGAGAGGCTCATTGATTGGTTCTAGACTCTGTAATCATTTTGCTAAGTTCTTCATGATTCATATTACTGTTGACGTAATATGTACCTCCGCGAATTTTACGAGTTAAACCATGGTCTCTTAAATATTTAATAAAAGTTGCTGCATCTTTGATTATTTGGGCTGCTTCTAATTCTTTAGCAATTTCAGCGGCTGTTTTCCCTTTATTAATAATCAATTGATAAGAATAAATTGTTTCTGGCTTGTTTATATTTTTTTGAGCTGGTTTTGCTTGTCTATTTGCTGAATTAGATTGTAAGTGTTGTTTTACCTCTTTTAGTTGCTGATACTCTTTGACACTGATTGCAATGAGACCTTTTTTCTGCAAATAAGAATGAATCTCTGTTTCTGTCAATTCTGCTGGTTTTGAATGATAGTATACGCTTCCTATCATAGCAGTAGTCAGCAACATTCCAATTGCAAACGCACGAATTGCAGTTCTATCCATCAGTTCATTCCCCGCAAATATTGTTGTAACATCATTCGCACCTCTTCTGTTGTCAGCGAGGTTTCTTTGGCAATTTGTTCATAGGAAAGCCCCCGTTTATAAAGGGACAAGACTTGTTCGCGCTCTAATTGTACAGAATCGTTGAGCGCTTTCTTTCGCACAATTTCCATTATGTCTTCGTCGCTCATCAATAACTCTTCTTCTAATACTTTTAATTTTTTTTTCAGTTGATATGTTTCTTGCACGAAAGACATGGTCAACTGGTCGATTTGTTCTTCAAGCGCTTTAATTTTATCTTTTGCAAAAAAAGATAAAATGAGCAATAATAACGACAGGAAAACGAGCGCAATTATCGTATATTCGATCAGATGCTCCATAATGTCACCCCATTTCATTATATATGTTATGAACGTTGTTATAAATAGGAAGTGTAATAAAAAACATAAATTAAATATGGAAATTCACACAAAAAAGTGCTATCATAGTAAAGTCTGATTATAGTTATTAAGTATTGGAGGGAAGTAGCAATGCGTGTAAATATTACATTAGCTTGTACAGAATGCGGCGAACGTAACTATATTACGACAAAAAATAAGCGCAACAATCCAGATCGTCTTGAGCTAAAAAAATACTGCCCAAGAGACAAAAAAGCAACTATTCACCGTGAAACAAAGTAAGCAGTAGGAGCCATTTCCTGCTGCTTTTTTATTTTGCTACATACAATGAAAAGAGAGGTGAAATTCGTATGAAAGAAAAAAAGGAAATGCGAAAAAAAGTGAAACAATTGCTCACACAGCTAACAGACAAAGAGAAGCAGGAGTATTCCAAAGCGATTGCTGAGAAGTTGTACACGCTTTCGGTCTGGAAGAAGGCAAAATGCATTGGGATTACCATTTCAAGAGAAAATGAAGTACAAACGCGGCCGATTATTGAAAAAGCCTGGCGTGAAGGAAAAAAGATATGCGTGCCAAAATGTGATCCTAAAGAAAAAACGATGGTTTTTCGTGAAATCCATTCATTTGCGCAGCTTGAATCCGTCTATTTTGGTTTATTAGAGCCCATTGAAGATATAACCAAAGAAGTAGCAGCGACGGAAATTGATTTAATGATTGTGCCGGGAATTGTTTTTTCAAGAGACGGATATCGAATTGGGTACGGTGGCGGCTATTATGACCGCTATTTACAACAATTCACACAAACGACCATTTCGCTTGCCTACAGTGTACAAATCGTTGAAAGAGTACCAGCTGAGCCGCATGATATTCCTGTACAAATGATTATTACAAATGGTGAGGTTATTGTTTGTGATGAATGAATGGATTTATATAGTGATTACCTTCATTGTTGCTTTTGGTGGATGGCTCGTTCGTTCTCTTTCTGTTTCGGGAGCTGTTGCCGCCTTTTTTGTTGGCTTATTGATTTCACTTGGATTCGAGTGGAAAGGTCTTATCATGCTCGGAGCGTTTTTTGTAAGCTCTAGTCTTTGGAGCAAGTTTCAAAAACATAAAAAGATGTCCATATTAGAAAAAGTGGAAAAAGGAGATCAGCGCGACTATGTGCAAGTACTGGCAAATGGAAGCGTCCCGGCTCTGATTAGCCTCATTTATTTTTTTTCACCTTCCACGCTTTGGCTAGAAATGTTTATCGTTTCAATTGCTGCAGCTAATTCGGACACGTGGGCATCAGAAATTGGAAGTTTAAGCAAACAACCGCCGCGTTTAATCACAACATGGAAAATCGTTGAACGAGGAACCTCAGGGGGAATGACATGGCTTGGCACCATAGCGGCAATAGGTGGAGCTCTCTTTGTTGGAATCGTCAGTTATGTTTTATGGCATGATATACATCTCGTTTTTGTTGGTTTATTTGGTTTTCTTGGCAGCATGATCGATACATGGATGGGAGCAGTGTGCCAAATTAATTACCGTTGTGCTGTTTGTGGATTGGAGACCGAGAAAAAGCAACATTGCGGTCAAAGAACGATGAGGCTCAAAGGCGGGCATTTTATTAATAATGATATGGTGAATTGGTTGTCCATCACTTTTGCAACGATATTGTATTTTTTTGTAACAAAATTGCAATAATTGCATAGTGTAAAAAGTTTGTGAAATAATGTACAATCTGATTGGAGAAAATATTAACAGAAGTTCAATGTGAATGATGGAAGGGGATAACATGGCCAATAACGTAAATCGTGTAGTCGTTGTAGGGACGGGGTTTGTCGGTTCGAGCTACGCGTTTGCTCTTTTAAATCAAGGAGTAACCGAGGAGTTAGTGCTCATCGATGTGAATAAAGAAAAATCCGAAGGCGATGCCATGGATTTAAACCATGGTTTACCGTTTGCTCCTGCACCGACAAAAATTTGGTTCGGAGATTATCAAGATTGTAAAGATGCCGACATTGTCGTTTTAACAGCTGGAGCCAATCAAAAGCCGGGGGAAACACGCCTTGATTTAGTTGATAAAAATGTGAAAATTTTCAAGTCGATTGTCGGTGAAGTAATGGCAAGCGGCTTTAACGGAATTTTTTTAGTGGCAACCAATCCAGTCGATATACTAACCTATGCGACATGGAAGTTTTCTGGATTGCCGAAAGAGCGTGTAATCGGTTCCGGAACGATTTTGGATACAGCACGTTTTCGTTATGTATTAGGAGAGTATTTTCAAGTTGATACACGCAATGTTCATGCTTATATTATTGGTGAGCATGGGGATACAGAACTGCCGGTTTGGAGCCATGCTGATATTGGCGGCCGTGCCATTTTAGAGATTGTCCATGAAAAAGAAGAATATAGTCGTGACGATTTAGAGCGCTTGTTTATCAACGTCCGCGATGCGGCATATCATATTATCCAACGTAAAGGTGCAACCTATTATGGAATCGCGATGGGACTTGTCCGCTTAACGAAAGCAATTTTACAAAATGAAAATTCGATATTAACGGTTTCCGCTTATTTGGACGGCCAATATGGACAAAGCGATATTTATATTGGTGTTCCGGCCATCGTCAATCGCAACGGTATCCGGGAAGTAATTGAATTAAAACTAAATGAAGAAGAAAAAGAAAAATTTGCCTATTCGGCAAAAGTGTTAAAAGAGATTATGAATCGTACATTTCATGAATAAATGAAGCGGCTGGAGAGTCTGTCTCAAGAGCAAAGGGGCAGATCTCACAACACAAGAAGTATTGTGGGTGAGGTCTGACGTTTTTGAGTCACTCCAGCCCTTTTTTATTTTTTCTTTCAATAATTTAGCAACAGATTGGAGAAAAGAATAAAGAACAGTGAAAGATGGAAGGAGAATGAAATGATGTATAATCGTATGATGTCTATTGTTTTTTTTCTAATCGGGGGCTTTGTGTTATATCGCTATCGTTACAAGTTGATAAATCTGCTTTTTAAAAATCGATTTTTACAAAAGGCGTTTGTTTTTTTGACGATGAGCATTCCATTTGTGCGCAAATCATTTTATGCCCAAGTATTTCAAAGGATGTGATACAATAAATTTTACATTGGGAAGATTTAGATGAACTGGGAAGTCATTTGTTTTGATTTAGATGATACGATTGTCGATTATGAACAAACATTTAAAAGAGCTATTGAGCATTGTTTTTTACTTTTTGTTAAGAAAAACGGATGCGATATAAGTTTTGAAGAGTGGTTTTCCACCTTCAAGAAATTTTGTGATTTATATTGGCACGATTATCAATACAGGCGTTTGACGAGAATCGAATATCGCCGGCGCCGCTTTCTTGATACGATGCTCGCTTTTAACGTAAAAGCGAATACGGATTTGGCGGATGGGTTTCATCATTATTTCGACCATGTCGTTAGTCAATTTGTCGTACCACTGAGGGGAATGGAGCCACTTTTAGACCATTTATATCATCAGTCCATTAAGATGGGAATTATTACAAACGGAACGAGCAAGATACAGCGAAATAAAGTTCGTTATCTTGGGTTTACTCGCTTTTTTTCAGATGAACGTATTATTGTTTCTGAAGAGCTTGGTGTAGGAAAACCCAACCCAGCTATTTTTCATTACGCATTAAACAAAATGGCCCCAAACAGTAAGCATAAATTATATATAGGAGACTCTTGGGAGCTTGATGTGTTGGGAGCGCTTGAGGCAGGATGGCAGGCGATTTATTTGAATACAAGAAAACAGCCGCCGGCTACAGCACATCAGCCTTTCGCCATATGTCATGATGTAAGTGAATTAGCTTCCTCTTTATCATGTTCTAATCGTCCATAAGACTCCACCTCTACAAGTGGAGATAACGGACGTAGAAGTTCGAGCAGTTCAACTAACATCAGTGGGGACCACACTGATAAAGGTTCACTTTATTTTCAACGGTTTCTTTGCGATAAGGAAGGGAGAGGAAATATTGAACACTTTATATTGGCATTTAATTTACCATTTTGTCAAACAAAATTACCGGATTATTAAATTGGCGGAACATCAAAATGAAATTTGGTTAGAATCCTTTCATCATAAAACAATTCCGCTTATAAGAATCGTCCGTTATGACGTGGACTGGAGCAGCTGGTTGCAACGCGATATCGAGTATACAGGAAGAGTTGTCGAGCAGCTGCGGAAAAGGTATATCATGCGCTCGATTCGAGTCTTAAATATTTATGTGACTACGTATCCTCCTGTTGATGATTGGGAGTTTCTTGTTGCGAAGCCTTTAATGTTTGGCGGGAACAATGAAACGGTTTTACATACGATTGTGTTGCATCAGGCAAATGTGGAAGAGTTTTTCCAAAAGCTCAGCGAGATGACAGCCACGAAGATAGAAGTTTCAGCTTTGGCTAGGGAAGATGAATCATTTGCTGAACTTGAACAACTGAAGGAAAAAACATTGTTTCTTGCCAGAGAACAGGTAGAAAAAGAAAAACGGCTGTTTGAATACGGAAAACCGTTCTTTACGTATTTATTTATTATGGCCCAAATTCTCATGTTTTTGTTTCTTGAATGGAAGGGCGGCAGCACGAACACGCGCGTTCTCATCGAATACGGTGCAAAATTTAATCCGCTCATTAAACAAGGAGAATGGTGGCGCTTTTTAACACCGGTGTTTTTACATATTGGTTTCTTTCATTTATTCATGAATACGTTTGCGTTGTATTATTTAGGAACAACGGTTGAACGTCTTTACGGTTCTTTTCGCTTTTTTATTATTTATTTATTTGCTGGATTTTTCGGAACGCTTGCAAGCTTTCTATTTACCTCTTCCGTTTCCGCGGGAGCTTCTGGTGCGATTTTTGGGTTGTTTGGCGCGCTTTTATACTTTGGGACCGTTTATCGTCATCTTTTTATGCGCACAATGGGAATGAATATTTTAAGTGTGATCGGTATCAATCTTCTTTTTGGATTTGTTGTTCCGGGAATTGATAATGCCGGTCATATTGGTGGACTCATCGGCGGCTTTTTGGCGGCAAGCATTGTTCATTTACCGAAGCATCGTTTTGTTGCAAAGCAACTAGCCTCTTTCGCTTTGGCTGCTTTTATTGTAGCCGCAGGAATTTACTCAGGATTACAAAAACATTCGAGTGAAGATGTAAAAGTAACGATAGGCTTAGCACAGCATTACATTGAAAAAGAAAGGTATGAACGGGCTTATCGTTTGCTTAAAAGTATTGATGATGCTGACATATACAAAGCTGAAGTGGACTTTCTTTTATCTTACATACAAATTAAACGAGGGAATATCGTAGCAGCAAAACAATATTTATTGTCAGCTGTTAAGACAAACCCTCGCTTCCATGAAGCGTTTTACAATTTAGCTCTCGTCTATTTAGATTTAAAGGAATATACCAATGCCAAAAAGGCAGCTGAAACAGCGGCCAACTTGCAGCCGGAAAATGAGAAATATAAGCAGCTGCTTTCGGATATTAAGAGATTTGCTGAATAAGCCGTATTTTCTTTCTATCTCTTGTTTCAAAAAGCACAATAAGATGGGTATAATCTTTACTAATAAAAATAACAGGCATCGTGCTTCCGATAGGGGAAACAACCGTTCCGCTTTTCTTTTTAATGCCCAGGAAATAATTTTTATAAAGCCCTTCCCAAAGGTTGCCGATTATTTTCTGGGTTTTTTCCATTGATAAGTCTGGGAATGGTTGTTCATTATAAACTATTAATTCCGGCAAATAGAAGTGGTAGTAGTTTTTTTCCCGAATGGAAAAATGGCTGATGAATTGTTTTGTTTTATAATCAAGAAATTGTCTAGTTGTTTTGTTCAATACGTTTTCCCATTCTTTTTGTTCCGTTGTTCTTGCCTGACGAAAGGACATCAAAGGACTGTAAGCTGAATCAATGACATATAGATAATCTCCGCTCATTTTTTGGCTGCTGCGAATGGTTTCTCCGTCGTGGATTTCTCCGTAATGAAAAGAAATCGTCTGAAACAATCGACTACTTTTCTCTTCTATTGTCTTTTCCTGCAACAGCGTTTGACTATTCTCTTTCCATTTCGATAATGTTCCAAGTAAACGTCCATTGGCAAAAAGTAATGATATGTCTTGGCGCAAGTATACTTTACGGTCAAGACTAGACGTTGTATACCAGCGTAAGACATATTCATCGTTTTTCTTTTTTGGCTCCAGAACGAGGCGAGTCTCTGTTTTTATAAATGTTACATTTGGGTCGAGAGGAAAAAAGATGATGCTTTCTCTTGCGGGTGGTTCCTTGGAAAAAGGTGACAAAAAGTAGAGCAACACAAACAAAATGATAAGCGTCGAAAGTTGGATTATTCGCTTCATTTTATTCCCCCATCTGCATTTTGGACAACTTACTAACAAATGTATGAGTGAAACAAAAAAATATGTATGAAACGATTTTTATTTGGTAATGATGGGGGATAAAAATGTCTGTTAATAGGCGGGTGGAACACATGGCAAATGAAGAAGTCAAACATCTTGTTTCCGCGAATTTACACGAAAATGTTACATATTTAAAAGAACGATTAGGGTTAGGAAAAAGCTTTGATGTCATTTATTTAGATGTAGAGTATGCAGGCCGTGCGATGGCTTTTTTTATGATAGATGGTTTTGTTAAAGATGATATTTTACATCATATTATGAAATATTTATCCAAGCTTGATGAAACCGTGTTACAGTCTGAACCGTTAGAAAAATTGTTGAAAGCCTATATCCCTTATGTAGAATTAGAGAAAACAAACGATTTAGAGCGAATTGTCGATGGCGTATTGGCGGGACCGACCGTATTATTAATCGATGGTGTAGAATACGCGATTTTAATCGATGCGCGTACATATCCTGTGAGAGGACCTCAGGAACCGGATATGGAGCGTGTTGTCCGTGGAGCGCGCGATGGGTTTGTTGAAACCATTGTGTTTAATACAGCATTAACGCGGCGCCGTATCCGCGACCGTTCTTTACGAATGGAGTATATGCAAGTGGGGAGACGTTCCAAAACAGATATTTGTATTTGTTATATTGAGGATATTGCTGATCCAGAAATTGTTAAAAAGGTGAAGGAGTCGATTAAAAAAATCGACACGGACGGTTTGCCGATGGCAGAGAAAACAATTGATGAGTTTATTTCCGGAAGGCATTGGAATCCTTATCCAATCGTCCGTTATACAGAGCGGCCGGATACAGCGGCCGCGCATTTGTATGAAGGGCATGTATTAGTGATGGTAGATGGATCGCCAAGCGCCTTAATTGCACCAGCAACCTTTTGGCATCATTTACAGCATGCTGAAGAGTACCGCAACAAACCAATTGTCGGGGCATATTTGCGATTGGTTCGTTTTTTGGCGGTGTGGGCATCGATTTTTCTCCTGCCGCTTTGGTATTTATTAGTTACCAATCCTGAATTATCGCCCCGTTTTCTATCGTTTCTTACAGATATGAAAATGGGAGATATTCCGCTGTTTGCCCAATTATTCATTATTGAAGCTGGCATTGATATGTTGCGAATGGCGGCCATTCATACACCTTCTGCACTTGCAACCGCTTTGGGCTTAGTGGCTGCATTAATGATTGGCGGAGTCGCGGTTGAAGTCGGGTTGTTTTCGAATGAAGTGATTCTTTACTTTTCCATTGCGACCATTGGCACGTTTGCAACACCAAGTTATGAGTTAGGTCTAGCCAACCGGTTAGTCCGCCTTGCCTTATTAATAGCGACCGCTTCCTTTGGGATGTATGGTTATATCATTGGTGTTACGTTATGGATTATTATGCTTGTGCGCATGAAGACGTTTAATATCCCGTATTTATGGCCGTTTATTCCATTCTCTTACCGGGCGATGCGCGACGTATTTATTCGCTCACCGATTCCGCTAAAGAACCGCCGGCCGACAATTTTACACCCGAAAGATCCCGATCGTTAACAGAGAGTGTTCATTATTAGCACTCTTTTTTCTTTTACTCAATTATTGACGATCATATCGTTTCTTATATACTTTATAGTGTGCATGTATGAAAAAAATATGCGAAATAAGCGATAACATAGGTGAAGACATGAAAACGATTTATGATGTTCAACAGCTATTAAAAAAGTATGGTACAATTATCTATGTTGGCGATCGTTTAGCGGATTTGGAACTGATGGAAGAGGAGATTAAAGAGCTGTATCAGTCACAATTGATTGATGTAAAAGAGTATCAAATGGCCATTTTGTTGCTGCGCCATGAAGCACAATTGGAGCGCGAGAAAAGAGAGAAAAAAGATAAAGGATGAAATGAATATGACAGAAAAATGGTTAGTTGGTATTGATCTAGGCGGAACAACGATTAAGATGGCATTCGTCAATATGTATGGAGAAATCATTCATAAGTGGGAAATTGCTACGGACATTTCTAATCAGGGAAAAAATATTACAGCTGATATTGCCAAATCGATTGATCAAAAATTAAATGAACTTGACCAGCCAAAGAGTAAGCTGCTTGGCATCGGTATGGGCGCACCTGGACCTGTTGAAATGGCGACTGGTTTAGTGTATGAAGCGGTTAATTTAGGCTGGAAAAACTATCCTCTTAAAGATTTATTAGAAGTGGAAACATCGCTTCCTGCTGTGATTGACAATGACGCAAATATTGCAGCAATAGGCGAAATGTGGAAAGGCGCAGGCGAAGGTGCGAAAGATTTAATATGTGTTACGCTCGGCACTGGAGTCGGCGGGGGAATTATTGCCAATGGAGAGATTGTCCACGGTGTAAACGGTGCTGGGGGAGAAATCGGGCACATTACTTCGATTCCAGAAGGCGGCGCACCTTGCAATTGTGGTAAAACGGGTTGTTTAGAGACAATTGCCTCAGCTACGGGGATTGTTAGAATTACGAAAGAGAAATTAGCAAACATGGAAACAGCAAGCGTTTTAAGACGAATTTACGAAGAAACTGGAAAGATTACTGCGAAAGATGTATTTGATGCAGCTAAAGCAAACGATGCATTAGCATTAGAAATCATCGACTATGTCACTTTTCATCTTGGCTTAGCATTAGCCAATTTAGCTAACGGTTTAAACCCGGAAAAAATTGTTATCGGCGGCGGTGTGTCAAAAGCGGGAAGCATGTTAGCCGAGAAAGTCCGCCACTATGTGAAGCGTTTTGCCTTTCCTCGTGTTGCTGAGGGTGTCCACATTACGATTGCAACATTAGGTAATGACGCAGGAGTGATTGGCGGGGCATGGCTAGCAAAAAATAAATTTGCGCAGTAAATATATAGCAACAAAGGGGGTCAATATAATTTTTATATGGACTCCTTTCTTTTTTGTAACTTTTTTTAGTCTAATTCGTCTATAAAAGGTGTACAACTTTCATGTCCCTACAACATTACTATTCTAATGTCCTATCTTTGAAAAAACATTGCTTTTTCGTTAAAAAAGTATTAAGATTGATGTTGGTTACTTAATAGAAACCTGTTTATGTAAATATTTACCAAACAATTCCATTTGAATGTCATGGTGGATATGACGCTTCTTGAATAAAGGAGGGTTTAAATAAAATGAGAAACATATCTCTCAGCAAATATCGTTTCGCATTGATTGCGACGATTTTGCTTTGGATTAAAACTTATATTGTCTATAAGACTAGCTTTGATATAGAAATCGAATCATGGAAGCAAGAGTTTATTTTGTTTATTAATCCGTTAAGCTTCTTGCTTTTCGTGTTCGGCTTTTCGTTCTTTATGAAGGAGAAGGCACGTAACCGTTATATTATTATCACAAGCTTTCTTACATCGTTTGTACTATTTGCGAACGTAATGTTCTATCGCTTTTTTAATGACTTTATCACGCTCCCTGTATTGTTCCAAACAAGCAATATGGGAGACTTGGGGAACAGTGTGTTTGAGCTTTTCCGTTTTACAGATTTAATGATGTTTGCAGACGTTGTGTTGTTAATGTGGCTTGTTCGAAAAAAATCAGCGCTTGTACATTTTGAACCTGTAACGAAAAAAGAACGTCGCGCTTATTATTTTATCGTTGCTGCCATCGCATTGTTCAACCTAGGATTAGCAGAAACAGAGCGTCCTGAATTGTTAACGAGAACATTCGACCGTGAAATGCTGGTGAAAAACATCGGCACATACAACTATCACATTTACGATATTTTGCTTCAGTCAAAATCAAAAGCGCAGCGGGCATTGGCAGACAGCAGTGAACTTGCGGATATCGAAAACTATATTCGGGCGAACGAAAAAGCTCCAGAGAAAGAGTTGTTCGGTATCGCAAAAAATCGCAATGTCATTGTTGTTTCCATGGAATCGCTGCAAAGTTTTGTTATTAACAACACGGTTAATGGACAAGAAATCACACCATTTTTAAACGATTTTATTAAACAAAGTTACTATTTTGATAATTTCTATCATCAAACAGGACAAGGAAAAACGTCCGATGCCGAGTTTTTAATTGAAAACTCATTATATCCGTTAGGACGAGGTGCGGTGTTCTTTACTCATGCGACAAATGAGTATATGGCAACACCGGAAATTTTGAAAAAACATGGCTATTATTCAGCGGTATTCCATGCGAACAACAAGAGCTTCTGGAACCGCGACATTATGTATCAATCATTGGGTTATGACAAATATTTTTCCCAAGAATATTTTGATGTGAATGAGCAAAATTCTGTCGGTTGGGGATTAAAAGATAAGGATTTCTTTGAACAATCCATTCCGTATTTAAAAACGCTGCCTCAGCCATTTTATACAAAATTCATTACGTTAACGAACCACTTCCCGTTTGAACTAGGGGAAGAAGATAAAATGGTTCCTGAATATACATCAAACAGCCGGACACTAAACCGTTACTTCCCAACGGTTCGCTATATGGATGAATCGTTAAAGGTGTTCATTGAACAATTGAAAAAAGAAGGATTATATGAAAACTCAATCATTATTTTATATGGTGACCATTACGGAATTTCTGAAAACCATAACAAAGCAATGGCACAGTATTTAGGTAAGGAAGAAATTACGCCGTTTGATCATGTGCAGTTGCAGCGTGTACCGCTTATTATTCACATTCCAGGTGTGACGGATAAGCACCCGAAAGTGATTTCTAAAGTATCTGGCCAAATTGATGTGAAGCCGACGATTCTTCATTTATTAGGAATCGATACAAAAGATGACATCCATTTTGGACAGGATTTATTCTCTAAAGATAAAATGGATTTTGCTGTATTGCGCGACGGCAGCTTTATCACAAAAGATTACGTCTTTAAAGAAAACGTATGTTATGATAAGAAAACAGGTTTAAAAACGGACATTTCTCATTGTGAACCGTATATGGAAAAAGCAAAACAAGAGCTTGATTACTCGGATAAAATCATATATGGTGACTTGCTTCGTTTTTACGACAATAAAAACGAAAAGGTCAAAGAAACAGAACAGTAAAAAGCTTCGGACTTTGAGCCGAAGCTTTTTGTTTTTGGTGCTCTTACTGAAACAGGAAACGAATATTATGGCAATAAGTTGAGTTCATGTTTCAAAGCGTTTTTTCATACGATGAAAATAAAGCAGAGAGGAGGGAAAGAAAGATTTGAAAATAACGGCATGCTTGAAAGATACATTATCCATGTACAGTCAGTGGTTTGCTGTTCCTTATGAATTACTGGTTGATGCCAATCCACATCTATCATCAGAACAATTGAAGCAAGGGGAAACGGTAAACATTCCTGGTTATCAAACTTTTAAACAGAATTTTCAAACTCCCGATACATTAGAAAATATCGCAAAATCGCTTTCGATCCCATTTGAAGTTCTTAAAAGAGTTAATCCACAGCTATCTGAAGACGATATAGCAACTTGTCAACAGCTCAATATTCCGAAACGAATGGAGAAACCGATTGTGAACGGAAAAAGAAACTATGATTTTGCGGCGATGGAAAAGGAATTGGATAAGCTGTGTCAATATTATCCATTCATAAAAAGACGTACGATTGGAAAAAGTGTGCTCGGTCTTCCTTTATACGAAATGAAAATCGGTAAAGGGATAAAACAAGTTCATATGAACGGTTCTTTTCATGCGAACGAATGGATTACATCAGCCATCATTATGATGTTTGTCAATGATTATTTGCTGGCGTTGACAAATGGTCATGCATTGAATGGGTATGATGTATTATCATTTTATGAGCGTATTACATTATCCATTGTACCGATGGTTAATCCCGATGGTGTAAACCTTGTGTTAAATGGTCCGCCTGAGGAGGAATCTTATCGAGATAAAGTGATTCGCATGAATAATGGCAGCCTTGATTTTTCGAATTGGAAAGCGAATATTCGCGGCATTGATTTAAATAATCAATTTCCAGCAAAGTGGGAAATAGAAAAAGAACGCAAACTTCCAAAAGCACCGGCTCCACGGGATTTTCCAGGATTTGCGCCATTGACGGAACCAGAAACAATAGCGATGGCTCACCTGACAGTGGAAAGCAATTTTTCTAAGATTTTAGCGTTTCACACGCAAGGAAAGGAAATTTATTGGGGATATGAGGGATTAGAACCTGCTGAATCCGAACAAACTGTCAATGAATTTTCTAGAGTAAGCGGATATAAGGCAGTTCGTTATATTGACAGCCACGCCGGGTATCGTGATTGGTTCATTTATACGCAGAAACGGCAAGGATATACGATCGAGTTAGGGGAAGGAGTCAATCCATTGCCAATTGAGCAATTGGATAACATATACAAAGACAGTCTAGGCCTTTTTTTAGCTGCATTATATATGGATTGAGGAGAAAAGGGATTAGTTGTATAATCAAAATGATACAACATGAAAAAGGAGTAAACGATATGGCCATTGTCGATGTGACTGTCATACCGCTTGGAACAGCTTCTCCAAGCGTAAGCGAGTATGTTGCAGAAATTCAAAAAGTGCTTAACACTTATAAGGATCAAGGGAAAATTGATTTTATGCTTACGCCAATGAGCACGATTATTGAAGGAGAGCTTCCTGTTTTATTTGAAGTGATTCAAGCTATTCATGAAGTTCCGTTTTCAAAAGGAATCCATCGTGTAGCAACCAATATTCGCATCGATGACCGCCGCGACATTCAACGCCGTATGGCTGATAAAGTGGCGAGTGTAAAAACGAAACTGGAAGATAAATAAAACACGCCGTCCATTACGAAGGCGTGTTTTTCAAAGCCTATATTAGTGAGCGACCGGATATCCGTGATGAAGAACAGTCATGATTGTAAACCAGCCGAATACCGCAGCTGTACCCAAGCCAAATAATAATCCAAGTATATTCTTTTCACGCAATGAACGAATAACTCCGTAAAGCGCTAGCAATGTCACCAATGAAAAAATAATCACTAAGCCCACTATACTTACCCCCTTCTGTCGAAAATACGTCAATATATGTAGGAAAAGATTAATTTCCTTTACATTGTAATCTTTTTTTTCCTATTTGTCGAGGTCAAAAATGCGGATATTTATATCGTAAGCAGCTGCTACTTTTTTAATCAAATCTTCGTAAGTTTTGTCCATAAAATAAATGGTTTCGTTGTTGCACTGTTCCTTTGCAATTAAGTATTCTTCGTATTGCAAAAGAGCCATGGAAATTTCTGTAGCATCTCCGTCTATGATTGAGAAGGCAATGACGGCTTCTTGATAAAGATAAGCGCGACCTTGTTCAGATAGAAATCCATAGTCGCTAAATAAATCGGTAAGCTCGGGATGATCTAATTCCAAAAGGGAATATGTTTCGATATTCGTGGGAAGGAGTTGTGTGAGCGGCTCAAAAATGAGCAATTCACCATCTTTATCCACAATCCTGTTATCGAACGAGTCTTTAGCGGTAAAAAGTTTTTTTATTGTTGCTTCTACTCCTAATCTTTTTTGCATTGTTCTTCTCCTCTTATGCAACTTGTCTTTTAGTTCCTATTTTACAAAAAATAGTGTTAATATAGAATCATCTTAAAAAATAAAATTTGGAGGGAATAGATATGAAATGGGAACGAATTCCATTAGGACCTTTGCAAACGAACGCATACATACTCTCTCATTCAAATGGAACGTGTATTATTTTCGATCCGGGCAGCGAGGGAAAGAAATTAGTAGATCATATTGAAAAGAAAGGGTTAACACCGTTAGCGATCTTGTTGACACATGCTCATTTTGATCATATTGGAGCAGTTGATGATGTACGAAATAAATGGAATGTCCCTGTTTATATTCATCAAAATGAACAAGATTGGCTCGGAAATCCGCTGTTAAACGGTTCGTATTATTTTATGGGGGAAGAAGTGCGGGTAAAAGAGGCGCAACATGTTTTAACACATGAGCAGAAGTTAGAAATCGGCGAATTTATGCTTCAAGTTTTGGAGACGCCTGGACATTCCCCGGGGAGCGTATCGTATTATTGCGAAGAGGTAGAAGCGGTGTTTTCGGGGGATGCTTTATTTGCCGGAAGCATCGGGCGTACCGATTTACCGGGAGGAAATCATGCGCAGCTGCTTAGAAGCATTCACGATAAGCTGCTTCCGCTTCCTGAAGAAACGCTTGTCTTATCCGGGCACGGTCCAGAAACAACAATCGGTGCGGAAATGGATACAAATCCGTTTTTACATGGTTTTGAATAAATAAAAAATCCCTTCTCTGCCATAGAGAAGGGGTTTTTTGGGGGATGTTCTATTCATATAATGGGAGGGGATATAGTTAAGCTACTACATTAAAAGTATAATAAAATTATTACTATGTCAATAGTGAAAACCTCGAAAAAGGAGAGCTTTATGAAAAATTTCATCCATGAGGCGATTGAACGCTCAGAAGAGGGGAAAATTTCATATTCAGAATATATGCATTTAGCTTTATATCATCCGAAGTTCGGGTACTATATGCGCGAAAAGGAAAAAATCGGCCGGTTGGGCGATTTTATAACAACTAGCAATATTTCAGATGTATTTGGCAAATTATTCGCGAAAATATTTATACAATTAGTAGAAACAGAAAATATTCCACCGTTGATTTGCGAAATTGGCGGAGGAAATGGCCGATTTGCCCGTGCTGTTTTACAAGAATGGCAAAAACGTTCACCTGATACATATAATCGTTTGACATATATAATGATTGAAACAAGCCCGTATCATCGAGCAAAGCAACAGGAAACATTGCACCATCTTTCTGAAAGTATGGTTTGGTATGAAAGTATCGAACAATTTTATCAAGATGTTCCGCGATTTGATGGAATTGTATTTAGTAATGAACTGTTTGATGCATTTCCTGTTCATGTCGTTCAAAAAAAAGAGCACGGTCTTTATGAAATTTTCATCACATCGAATGATGGACAATTGATCGAGACGATGGTGCCGCTTGAAAACGAGGAGATTATTGCTTATTTACAAGAGCGAAACATTTCTTTAGTAAACGGGCAGCGTTTTGAAATTCCGCTTATGATGAAAAAATTTATTTTTGAGCTGGGCTCTTTTTTTCAGAAAGGTGTCATATTTACGGTTGATTACGGATATACAGATGAAGAATGGCAGCTTCCTGCACGCCGTGAGGGGAGTTTGCGCGGATACTATCAACACCAACTTATAACAAATCCGCTTGTTTTTCCCGGTGAGATGGATTTAACGACTCATATTCAATGGGATGCTTTGCGCATGTATGGGGAAAAAGCGGGGTGGCAGTTTGTTAAACTCATTCGCCAAGACCAATTTTTATTGGAGGCAGGAATTTTAGAGTATTTAATGGAACATTATGACCCGAATCCGTTTTCCGAACAAAGCAGGCAAAACCGAGCGATTCGGACATTACTTATGGATGGAGGAATAAGCAGGGCTTTTCAAGTAATGATTCAACAAAAAAATGTTTCGGTCCAATGGAACAATCTTTTCAAAGCGACATCCTTCATTAGACGATGAAAGATTTGTAATGGCTGTATATAGTATAATAAAAATAAAAAAGCGATGATGAAGCTCATCGCTTTTTATTCTCCCATTCCTGGAACCATCATAAATGTTGTCCAGTAAGTGAACCCTGCAAAGAAAATCGTTAAATATGCGCCAAAGATATAAATATACATTCTTTCTGTTAATTTTAAGTAGCTTAACAGCAAGAAGAATCCTGTTTGGCCAAAGAAAATTAAAGAAGTTGTATGCATGTGGCCGAGGTAGAACATTACTGCGAAAATCCCAGTCCAAAATGCCAATACGCGGAACATACGATCCATTATGTATCCCTCCTTTTTGAACAAATCCCTGACTCTACATATTATAATGTACATTTTATACCTGTGTAAATATCGCTTTCTATTTTGTGATAATGACTAAATAAGAACATGTATCACAGCCGCTTGTCATATTTTCCTCTTCGATCAGTTCTACTTCGGCAAATAAAGTTTCTAACATGCCACGCAAGAAGGCGTTATGCATATGGCAAACGGTTTCTGGCTGATGAAATGCAACTTCTTTAAACGGACAGTTGTAAATTCGAAAATAAATTTTGTTTTCATTTTCATCAATATCAAAGGTTGGATAAAAGCCTGCTGCCTCTGCTGCTTTTTTTAAAATGTCTATTTTTTGTGAAAACGATAATGAATTAGTTGGTTGTTCGTGGGTGAGATGGTTTTCCACTAACTCCTTACCGAAATGTTTCCCTGTTTCATATAAGGCTTGCTTCCCAACTTCACCAAGCTTCATCATCGTTTGAATCGCAATTTTCGAAAGAAGCTGATAATCGCGAAATGGAAAGTAAAGCTGAATGACATCGTCTGATAGACGGTATAAGCGACTAGGGCGCCCGCCTTTTCCTGTCTTTTGTGTTTCCGAAACAAGCAAGTTGACATCTTCCAATTTCGTTAAATGGAGCCGGGCGACATTCGGATGAATGTTGAAGGCATCGGCAATTTCCTGAACGGATACTTCACCGTGCTTTTTCGTTATGTACTGATAAATATGATACCGTGTTGGATCAGCTAATACGTTTGTTATTTTTAAAGTTTGTTCCATTTTTTTCACTCCTAGACTATCCATGCTAAATCCATTATAATATAGCCATTTTTTCATTGGAATGATATTTATAGTAGTTAACTGTAGAGTTAATGAGAAATTCACAATTTATTCAATAAATATCCTATACAAAAGTGTATAAATGATATGCAATACATATTATTAATACGTAGTCGAATGGAAAATAAAAAACTCCACTACTGAAAAAATTCAGTAGAGGAGTTTTTAGTTTTGTTTATTAAACTCATTCAATCGTTACATATGTTCCAGCGAGAAAATCGTGAATGGCTCTTTTATCTTCGCGCACTGCAACCATAATCGTGCTTACTAAAAAGGCGATACCTAAAGTGATCACATAAATGATAGAAGCGATAACAGTACGTAACAGCATCGCTCCGAAACCTAACTTTTCGCCGTTTACTTTCACAATGCGAATACCGACGATTTTTTCCCAACTGTATATCCAGACCAAACAACAGGAACAATGAGGAAATATAAAACATTAAGAAGAGAGGTAAAGATGTCTCCTTCCCAATTTCCTGTAATAAAATAGCTAAGAATATTTTCGCTTTCTCATAAACTTCAGGAAATTGCCTTTCATTTAACTTAACGGCATTGGTACGAATGCTGCCAATCATGAGCGCGTGTAAAAACAAAGATAGAGCAGTAAACCCGAGAACAATGAAAAGGCCAACGATAGAAATCGCTAAGGAAACATATATAAGGACGCTTATTGTCGCAGCAAGCAGAAAATATTTTTGCTCATTTTTATGGACTAAGTTTTTCGGCATGATTTCGTCTTTCTCCATTTAACACTAACTTCTTTAAAGTATGATTATGATGCGAAAATAATAGTTCATGTCAAACTATAATGAAGAAACAATGAGTCTGCAAGAAAAATTTTATTGAGGACAAAAGGTTAAATATGATCATGAAAATTTTTGTAATTTTTTAGAGAAAAAAGAAGGAAAAACAAAAAAGATAGCGAATAATATCTAATGAAATGATGAAAAGGAGGTGTAGAGCTGGTTACTAAAATCGTTACTGACCGATGGAAGGAATGGTGCATGACTAGACTATCGCTAACAGCGAACCACGGGCTGTCTTTCACAGTAGGTGAATGACAAGGAGATTTCCTTCCTGATGGAACTCGGTGAGAATCCGAGCGGTAGGCAACGTTTTCCTGATTCCGTTGCGGTTTTAGATTTTTATAGATTTTAGTAATCAGGGAATACATGAATACCATTGAACAATTGGCTGATCGGTTGTTGACGGAAGCTTGTTCACTTCGCGCATCAGATATCCATATTGTTCCACGTAAACGTGATGCCATCGTCCAATTTCGTCTGGACGGAGTATTGATTGTGAAAGAGGTGATGATGAAAGAAACGTGTGAACGGCTTATTGCTCATTTTAAATTTTTAGCCGATATGGATATCGGTGAACGAAGACGTCCGCAAAATGGAGCAATGGAAATCGAAGTAGGAAGTACCATTATAAATCTACGGTTGTCCACATTGCCGACGATTTACGAAGAAAGCCTCGTTATTCGTCTTCTTTTCCAAGATTCATTTCTTCCATTATCACATCTTTCTCTTTTCCCAAGCACGATAAAAAAAATGGTGTCACTTTTGCAAAATCCATATGGCTTGATTATTTTCACTGGTCCGACTGGTTCAGGGAAAACGACAACATTGTATACGCTATTAAATGTATGTAAAAATAAATACAATCAAAACGTTATTACGCTTGAAGACCCGATTGAAAAGCGGACAGAAAATGTGCTGCAAGTACAGGTAAACGAAAAAGCGGGAATCACATATGCAGCGGGGTTAAAAGCGATTTTGCGTCACGACCCGGATATCATCATGGTTGGAGAGATTCGTGATGCCGAAACAGCGAGAATCGCGGTTCGCGCCGCATTGACTGGTCATTTAGTATTAACAACGTTGCATGCAAAAAATGCGGTTGGTGCGATTTATCGGTTGCTCGAATTTGATGTCTCCTTGCAGGAAATCGAACAAACGCTACTGGCGGTGACTGCTCAGCGGCTTGTTGAATTACAGTGTCCATTCTGCGGTGAACAATGTTCTCCGATTTGTCGAAAACAAAGAAAAATTCGCCGCACTTGTGTATATGAATTGTTATATGGAGAAGCGCTCACAAAAGCGATTCAAGAAGCGCGGGGCGAAAAAGTCACCTATCGCTATCAAACGTTACATGATGTCATTAAAAAAGGAATTGCTCTCGGTTTTTTATCTCCCCGTTTGCTACAAGGTTGGATGTTAAAATGAGACGCAAGAAAAAATGGTCACTCGAGAAGCAGGGAACATTTTTGCTTCGTCTAGGACAACTGCTTGATAAAGGATATTCCCTTGCACAAGCAATCGAGTTTCTGGGAATTCAACAATCGTCTGCGCAAAGAGAGGAGTTGCAGCAATGTCTTTTGCAGCTTCGTTCCGGCATTCCTCTTCATGAAGCATTGCAAAAGATTTATTTTCCTGCAGAAACAATTGGGTATTTATTTTTTGCAGAACAGCATGGAAATCTTGCCCAAGGTTTATGCGAAGCAGGAAATATGCTTTTGTTAAAATCTCGGTACATCAACAGGTTAAAAAGGTTGTCTAGTTATCCGTTATTTTTGTTGTTCTTTATGATCACGATGTTGATACTAATTCAACAAGTATTGTTTCCACAATTTTCTCATCTTTCTTCTTCGTTTTATGCTGAAAGTCCCTTCTTCTCATCCTCTTTCATTCATGCCTTTTCGCTTCTTCCTAATGTGTTTCTTTCATTTCTTTTGTTTATTCTTTTTCTGATCATTTTGTATTTTATCGGCTTTAAACGTTTACATCCTGCTACGCAAATGAAATGGTATTTAGCAATTCCTTTTATGAGGCGCTTAGTTGTGTTATACCATTCACAGCTTTTTGCATTCCAATTTAGCCATTTATTAAACGGCGGCCTGTCTGTGTATGAAGCGCTGCAAGTGTTTGAGAAACAAATGAATTTGCCAATTTTGCAGCTTGAAGCTGAGAGGATGAAGAAACAGCTCGCCAAAGGGGAAAAGCTCGATTGGATTATTCAATCGCGAAAATATTATGAAAAAGAATTAGCGCTTGTCATCCGCCACGGGCAATCAAACGGAGAACTGGCCAAGGAATTGTTGCACTACAGCCAATTCGTTTTGCAGCGCATCGAAGAGACATTAGAACGCTGGCTTCGCGTGATTCAGCCGCTGCTTTTTTCGTTTATTGGTTTGCTTGTTGTATTGATGTATTTAGCGATTTTATTGCCGATGTTTCAAGTCATTAACCATTTATAACGATAAGGAGGTCAAATATGGAACAAAAAGGATTTACGTTAATTGAAATGTTAATTGTTCTTATGATTATTTCCATTTTGATTCTAATTACCATCCCGAACGTAACAAAGCATAATAGCGTTATCAACAACAAAGGGTGTGAGGCGCTGATTCAAATGGTACAGGCTCAGGTAAAAGCATATGAAATGGAGAAGGGAACAATACCGACAATACAAGAGTTAATCGATCAAAAATATATTAAATCAAATAAATGCCCGAATGGAAATACGCTGCAAATTGACAGCAGTGGAGAAGTAAGTGAAAACGATGCGTAAAGAGAGCGGTTTTACGTTAATTGAAATGTTAATTGTTTTCACGATCATTAGCGTATTAATCATGTTAAGTATTCCAAAAATGAATCATCTTGTCGAAAAAAAGCAAATCGATTATTTTATTGAGCAGTTTAAGGATGATATGTTGTATGCACAACAATATGCAATGACGCATAAGTCTCCTGTCATCGTTGTTTTTTATCATCAGCAACCGGTGTATCGAATGATGGAAGGGGGATTTTTCGGACGTATTCTCCTTCATCGTTCATATTCAGACAATCTACAAATTGAGCTGGTTACTCTCCAATCACCGCTAACTTTTTTTCCAAATGGAAATGTCAACAAATCGGGAGCGATTTTAGTTACTTATGGAAAACAAACTTACAGAATCGTTTTTTTACTTGGGAAAGGTCGATTTTATGTACAAAAATTGTAACGGATTTACGCTGATTGAGATGCTTGTTTCATTAGGAATTTGGCTTTTGGTAGCGACGATATTGCTTCCTTCATTTATCCAAATATCATTGGAACGAAAAAATGAAGAATTGAAAAGTACAGCTCAACAAATTTTAAATGAAGAATTGCGTATGTATGATTTTACAACGTTACACGATAAAACGATTCGCCGCAACGATATTCTTTATACGATCCGTTGGGAATCTGCAGAAAACGGGATCATGAAAGCATGCATTCATTGGCAAGACTATACAGAGCGCGTCGTCGAAAGGTGTGGATACGCGAAAAAATGAGTAAACCAAACAGTGGATTTACGTTAGTGGAGATGCTTATTACGTTATCGGGCTTTTTCATCATCGTATCGTTCATGCCGATGTTATTGAACATTCATTGGCTCAAGGAACATCCATCAGAACGTTTTAACCGTCTGGAATGGCAGGTATTTGTACGACAAATCACGTCTGAAATAAGGGAAACAAGGGAAATGGAATTGAAGCAGTCCACCATATATTTGTACAAGTTTAATGGTGAAAAAGTTAGCTTTGAAAAATACGGAAACTTGATTCGAAGAAGGGTAAATGGACAAGGACATGAAATTTTGCTGCAATCGATTTCCGATGTTCAATATAAGCTGCAACATGATGGGCTTCTCATAAAAGTGATGACAGAGCAAGGAAAGGCATATGAAATGTTTATTATGACATTTTTTCAGCCAAAGGAGAAAGTATCATGAACAATGAAAAAGGGTTTGTCCTTCCTGTCACAATGATCTTTTCCTTTTTTCTTTTGTTATTGTTTGTTCATGTGATTGAGCTATATAAAATGGAAATAGAGTTTGACCATCATGAACAACAAATGTATGAACTAGATTGGCTTATGCAAATGGCAGTTACTGATATAAAAAACAAAATCAGTACCCTTTCTGACACAGTCACTGTCTTAGATGAGACAGTTGTATATCCAACCGGAAAAGCGCATTATCAGCTTAAGCGGCTCAGTCAAGAACTAGTCAATGTTCATGTTTTGTGTATTTTGAATAATGAGTTGGAATATAAAGCTGAGTTTACCTTATCTATCCCAGGAATGGAACTGATAGAATGGAAAGAAAAATATTAAACACCTGTTCTCAAACGATGAGAAATATGATAAGGTGACAAAAAACGGAGTTAAATAAAGAGGAGAGCAAAGATGAAGGCCATTTTTTTAACAGGATTTATGGGAGCAGGGAAGACGTCGGTTGGCAAACAGCTTGCGAAGCGTCTGGATATTCCAGTTGTTGACACCGATCAATTAATTGAACAAAAAATAGGAAAGTCCATTAACGAGATTTTTGCGAAAGAAGGAGAAAGCGCATTTCGCAAATACGAAAGGGAACTGTTAAAGACACTTCCGCTTGAAAATATTGTTATAACAACTGGCGGAGGAATGGTCATTCAAAAGGAAAATCGCGATTGGATGAAAAAACATGGGATCGTCATTTATTTGCATTGTGAACCGGAAGAAATTTTACGAAGGCTTGCTAGTGACGAGACACGTCCATTATTAAAACAACACAATAAACAAGAACAAATCAAAAGATTATTGACAGAACGCTTGCCTTATTATCAAGAAGCTCATTTCATGATTCATACAACGAACAAGACGATGGCGGAAATTGTTGACGATATTGTTACAATGCTTAAACAACACAAATAATGGTCATACTGTAGATAAAAACAGGTGGTGACCATGCTTGTCGACGAATGATTATGTAAAATTTGTAACGCAGCAGTTCGTCAATTATATGGAACAGCCGAAAGAAGAAAGAAGAAAAAAAAGAGAACAACGAAAGCAAGAAAAGCTGCCATTCTTAAATCGCTGGTTTGGCATTTTGCCATTTGGCTTACTGTTATTGTTTAAGCGAAAACGATGACAGGGGCTGGCCCATAAGTGTCTGACCTCACGTGCATTTGTTCATTGATCCAATGGTATGTTTTAATATATTGTGCTGTGGGGTCTGACACTTTGGCTTTTGGATTCGTTTTTGTTGTTATTTATGCGCATTTGGACGCGGTTGTAAATAAAACAAACCGCCATTTATAATCGACACGCGGATGCGTGGTTTATATTGTTCTTCTAATGCCTCTTTCTCTATATAATAACATTCCGGTTTTTCATCTATTTCCTCATAAAAGTGGTCAAGCAACGCCAAATCTTCTTTCCATCTTTTTAATGCTTCATCGGCCCAAGAGTGATCGTCCTGTTGAATTATGTTTTTAATGTAATGCTCTAACCGCAAAATTCCGCTTTTTGGCTTTATGAGCGGTGTAATTGTAAAACAATAATCCGGTATTCTCGGAGTGAGCGTTAGTTGTTCGAGCCGCTCTTGAAATTGTTCAACAATCGTTCCGCTTATTAGGTGAAGCCCAAGCGATAAGAGAAAGTCGCGTTTACGGTCACATTGGTAGGAAACTTTTACATTCAGGCCAAGCCAGGGATGAAGCGAAGCAAATTGTTGGCCTAAAGGCTGACTGTTTTCATAAAGGCGAATATAGCTGCCTCTTTTTTGGGCCGATTGAAAAATTTGATGCAGTCGCGGTGATCCGAAGTGAAGGCGTTCACCTTTGAGTTTTTCTGTTTCTTTCGTTTGTTTTATGATGAATGTCAGCTTCATTGGGTCAGGAGTGCCGCCCGTTGTTTCGATATAATGCCAATAAAACGGGCGATTCATTAATTCTTTATCCATATCAATTGTTAATTGAGTAATCAAATAGCCGTCGCCATTTTCGACAATTTCACATTGATTGGCGCGGAAATATCTTTCAAGAAAATGATAAATTTTATGTTGCTGCATATGTCTTCCCGCCTTTATTTAAGTTGTCTACAAAATCAATCATCGCTGTTAAATTCTCCATTTTGATTTTCATTTCTCCTTCGCTTCTAGAGTTGAAGAAGATATCATGCAAATAGTCTTCAAAATTATGAAGTTCCACTTTCGCCAGAATATCGTCCAACTCACCAATAACCCGTTCAAACAAATGAATTTTTTCGTAGAGAAGCTTTAAAATATGTTCTTCGACAGTATCTTTTACAGCGAAATTGTAAATATAAACATCGTTTGTTTGCCCAAGACGATGAACGCGGCCAATGCGCTGTTCAAGACGCATCGGATTCCAAGGAAGATCATAGTTAATTACATGATGGCAAAATTGCAAATTGATTCCTTCACCACCTGCTTCTGTAGCGATTAATACTTGCATGTTGTTTTTAAACAACTCTTTCATCCAATCTTTTTTTCCGCGCTTAAAGCCGCCGCGGAATGGGACAGACGAAATGCCGTGCTGTTTTAAAAACCATTGCAAATATAACTGTGTGGCACGATATTCCGTAAAAATAATCACTTTATCATTGATGGATTGAATCAGCTCTAATGCTTTTTCGGCTTTTGAGTTTTTCGTTACCGCATTGATTTTCTCAATTAATTCGTTAAAGTAAGAAGGAGTTTCTCCTTCGTGTTTTTCAAGCATATTTTTCAAAGTGACAAATAAAGCTTCGCGGCTGCTGCATGCTTCACGGAGCATGGTAATCAGTGAAAATTGATTTCCCGCAGAAATGTTTTTCAGCGATTGAACCGCGTTGTATAGTTCTGTCTCTTCTTTTGAAAATTCAATGATGATTGTTTCGACATTCCGCTTTGACCACTCGATACCGGTATCCATCCGGCGGTTACGAATCATTACTTTATTGACAAGCGCTTTTAAATGCTCGTCTGCGTGCAAAGCACGCGTTTTTCCGTATTTTTCGGTAAAGTATGCAGCATTCCCTAAGTGTCCCGGCTTTAAAAGGGAAACGAGATGAAAAATTTCTTCAATACGGTTTTGAATCGGTGTTGCTGTTAGCAGCAAGCAAAATTTCTTTTTCAGATTTTGGACGAACTCGTAGTTTTTTGTCTTATTGTTTTTTAATTTGTGCGCTTCATCGATGATAACCATGTCATAATTCTGTTGATAAATGATTTCCCGGTGCGGGCTTTTTTTCGCTGTGTCAATCGAAGAAACGACGACGTCGCACTGTTCCCAAACATAACTCTTTTTTTGTTGAACAGCAGGGATAAAAAATTTTTCGTTAAGCTCTGTTACCCATTGTGATACTAAAGAAGCAGGAACGAGAATTAATACTTTTTTAACAAGGCCGCGAATCATATACTCTTTTAAAATAAGCCCTGCTTCAATCGTCTTTCCAAGTCCTACTTCATCCGCTAAAATCGCTTTTCCGTTCATTTTTTCAACGACTTGTTTAGCGACCTCAAGCTGGTGAGGCAGCGGTGTCAAATGCGGCAAATGGCTCGGTGCCTGCAGTCCGTAAAAGTCAGGAACGCTTAAACGTTGGGCAACTTCTAAAGAGAGCTGATACAAATCCCAGCTTGACCAAGGTCCATCTTGTTCAAGTCGTTCAAGAAATCCTTCTTTCCAAGCGGAGTCAAATTCAATCTCAATCTTCATTCTCATCATTCCTTTATATATTTTTCCGAACGATAACTACATCTAATATCATATATGTACGAAAATAATTTAATGAAATAAATAAAACTGACGTGAAAGTTCGGTTATTTTTTATTTTTTTAACTGGAAAATCGGATTTTTTGTTGCTCTAAAAGGCTGATTAATGGTAGTATAATAATAAATTAGAAAGTTAAAAAAATTGTCGCATTGTCTATGTTGTTTTAATAGTTTGACCATTTTTTTTAAAATTATATATGTGCGAATGAGAACAAGGGGAGAGACTACGTTTTTGTAGCGCCGAAGGAGCAAGCGGAATACGCGAATCTCTCAGGCAAAAAGACTCTTGTTTGACGCAGCTCTGGAGAGTGTTCACAGATGTGAACCACCCACGAGGAAACCTATTGTTCAATAGGGAAACTTTCAGGTGCCAGGACAGAGACCCTCATAAATGCATGATGGGGGTAATCTGTCCTTTTTTAATGAAATTTAATGAAAGTTTGGCTTATTAGAAATCGGATACATTTTTCTAATAAGCGAAAAAGGACAACAAGCGACATACGCAAAAGGGGGAAGCATATGACACAGCTAAAACGCACACCACTTTTCTCCGTCTATGCAGAATACGGAGCGAAAACGATTGATTTTGGCGGTTGGGAATTGCCAGTTCAGTTTTCCAGCATTAAGGAAGAACACGAAGCGGTTCGCACTCGTGCTGGTTTATTTGATGTGTCACATATGGGAGAAATTGAAGTAAAAGGGAAAGACATCCTTGCTTTTCTGCAAAAAGTAATGACGAATGATGTAGCGAAATTAACAGACGGCCGTGCCCAATATAGTCTGATGTGCTATGAAAACGGCGGCACAGTCGATGATTTATTAATTTATAAAAAAGCAGATGACCATTACCTTCTTGTTGTTAACGCAGCCAACATAGATAAAGATTTTGATTGGCTTAAAGAGCATCTTTTTGGTGATGTAGAGGTAACGAATATTTCTGAACAAACTGCTCAGCTCGCTTTGCAAGGGCCGCTTGCAGAAAAAGTGCTGCAAAAATTAACGAAAACGGACTTATCGGAAATTAAATTTTTCGGATTTAAAGAGGATGTAGACCTCCAAGGCGTAAAAGCGCTTGTCTCCCGCACTGGCTATACGGGAGAAGATGGTTTTGAAATTTATTGTCGCGCAGAAGATGCGGTGACACTTTGGCATGCCATTTTAGAAGCCGGAAAAGAAGAAGGCGTGCTTCCGTGCGGTCTTGGTGCGCGTGATACGCTTCGTTTTGAAGCGACGCTTCCGCTTTACGGTCAAGAGCTGTCAAGCGACATTACACCGATTGAAGCAGGACTTGGTTTTGCGGTCAAAACGAATAAAGAAGTCGATTTTATCGGCAAAGAAGTACTGAAAAAACAAAAAGAGGAAGGAACTTTACGCAAGCTTGTTGGCATTGAAATGATTGATAAAGGCATTCCGCGTCACGGTTATCGAGTGTTTGCCGGTGAAGAAGAAATTGGTTTTGTGACAACGGGAACACAATCGCCTACATTGAAGAAAAATATCGGTTTAGCATTGGTTAAAACAGAATTTGCAAATCTTGATACAGAAGTATACGTAGAAATTCGTGGCAAACGTCTAAAAGCAAAAGTGGTAGCAACGCCATTTTACAAACGCGCGAAATAAATCAAAAAGGGGAGAAACTGCCATGCTTCATCGTTATTTGCCGATGACGGAAGAAGATAAACAAGAGATGCTGAAAGCGATTGGCGTTGAGTCGATTGATGAACTGTTTTTCGACATTCCAGAAAGCGTTCGTTTTAAAGGGGAATATAACATTAAAAAAGCAAAATCAGAGCCGGAATTAATGAAGGAATTAACAGAACTTGCGGCAAAAAACGCCGATATTAAACGGTATACGTCATTCCTCGGTGCGGGTGTATATGACCATTACATTCCGATTGTCGTTGACCATGTCATTTCTCGCTCGGAGTTTTATACAGCCTATACGCCGTACCAGCCGGAAATTTCTCAAGGTGAACTGCAAGCGATTTTTGAATTCCAAACGATGATTTGTGAATTAACAGGAATGGACGTTGCAAACTCTTCGATGTATGACGGCGGTACAGCACTTGCAGAAGCGGCGATGTTAAGTGCAGCTCATACAAAAAACAAAAAAGTGCTTGTCTCAAAAGCGGTTCATCCTGAATACCGTGATGTGTTGAAAACATATGCGAAGGGACCGGGGCTTGAAATTGTTGAAATTCCGTTTAAGAACGGTGTTACGGACCTTGAAGCATTAAAAGCGGAAATGAATGAGCAAGTTGCTTGCGTCATTGTGCAATATCCAAATTTCTTCGGACAAATCGAACCGCTGAAAGACATTGAGCCAATTGCACATACAGGTAAAAGCATGTTCGTTGTCGCAAGCAATCCACTGGCACTTGGCGTATTAACACCGCCTGGCCACTTTGGTGCGGACATTGTTGTCGGCGATGCTCAAGTCTTTGGTATTCCAACGCAATTTGGCGGACCGCATTGCGGTTATTTTGCGGTCAAATCGGCGCTAATGAGAAAAATACCAGGCCGTCTTGTTGGACAAACGACAGACGAAGAAGGGCGCCGCGGCTTCGTATTGACGCTTCAAGCACGCGAGCAGCATATCCGCCGCGATAAAGCAACATCCAATATTTGTTCGAACCAAGCGTTAAACGCCTTAGCAGCTTCTGTTGCCATGACCGCACTTGGCAAAAAGGGTGTAAAAGAAATGGCGACGATGAACATTCAAAAAGCACTTTACGCGAAAAAGGCATTCGTTGAAAGCGGTTTTGAAGTGCCGTTTACAGGTCCATTCTTTAATGAATTTGTTGTGAAGCTAAATAAGCCGGTAAAAGAGGTAAACAAACAATTGCTTGAAAAAGGCATGATTGGCGGCTATGACTTAGGGCGTGATTACTTAGAGCTTGAAAATCATATGCTTGTTGCCGTAACAGAGCTGCGCACAAAAGAAGAAATCGACATGCTAGTCAAAGAATTGGGGGATAGCCATGCGTAAAGATCAACCGCTTATTTTTGAAATCAGTAAACCAGGCCGCATCGGTTACAGCCTGCCGGAGCTTGACGTTCCTGCAGTCAATGTCGAAGAAGTGATTCCAGCCGATTATATTCGCACACAAGAGCCGGAACTTCCAGAAGTGTCTGAGCTTGATATTATGCGCCATTACACGGCTCTTTCTAAACGAAACCATGGTGTGGACTCCGGTTTTTATCCGCTTGGCTCTTGCACAATGAAGTACAATCCGAAAATTAACGAAAATGTCGCTCGACTTTCCGGATTTGCACATATTCATCCGCTTCAACCAGAAGAGACGGTACAAGGCGCGCTCGAATTAATGTATGACCTGCAAGAGCACTTAAAAGAAATTACCGGCATGGACGCGGTAACATTGCAGCCTGCCGCTGGCGCGCATGGCGAGTGGACAGGTTTGATGATGATTCGCGCCTATCATGAAGCAAATGGTGATTTTCACCGCACAAAAGTGATCGTTCCAGACTCTGCGCACGGCACAAACCCTGCTTCGGCAACAGTGGCGGGTTTTGAAACAATTACCGTTAAATCGAATGAGGATGGCTTAGTCGATTTAGAAGATTTAAAACGAGTAGTAGGACCAGATACAGCCGCATTAATGTTAACAAACCCAAATACGCTCGGCCTTTTTGAAGAAAATATTTTAGAAATGGCGAAAATCGTTCACGAAGCCGGCGGTAAGCTATATTATGACGGAGCGAACTTAAACGCGGTATTAAGCAAAGCAAGACCAGGGGATATGGGCTTTGACGTTGTGCACTTAAACCTTCATAAAACATTTACCGGTCCTCACGGCGGAGGCGGTCCTGGCTCTGGTCCGGTCGGCGTGAAAGCGGAGTTAATTCCGTTCTTACCAAAACCGGTCGTTTATAAAGGGGAAAACGGCTATTATCTTGATTATAACCGTCCGCAATCCATCGGCCGCGTGAAACCGTTCTATGGCAACTTTGGCATTAACGTTCGCGCTTACACCTACATTCGTTCGATGGGGCCAGACGGCTTAAAAACAGTCACAGAATATGCGGTATTAAATGCGAACTACATGATGCGCCGCTTAGCGGAATATTATGATTTGCCGTATGACCGTCATTGCAAACACGAATTCGTTTTATCGGGCAAACGGCAAAAGAAATTAGGTGTGCGCACGCTTGATATCGCGAAACGTCTCTTAGATTTTGGTTATCATCCGCCAACAATTTACTTCCCGTTAATCGTTGAGGAATGCATGATGATTGAACCGACGGAGACGGAATCAAAAGAAACGCTTGATGCCTTTATCGATGCAATGATTCAAATCGCAAAAGAAGCCGAAGAAAACCCGGAAATTGTTCAAGAAGCGCCGCATACAACGGTTGTTAAACGTTTAGACGAAACAACGGCGGCTCGCAAACCAATCTTGCGTTATCAAAAACAATCATAGACGTAAAAAGTGATTCACCTCATTTTGGGTGAATCACTTTTTGTCATTTCATCTAATGGCAGAATTAGTGAAAAATATGATTAACATGAGCCAAAACGAAAGATTCACCGCAGCTGGTGAATCTTTAGCTTTTCTTTTTCACTTTCCCTGTCCATTGTTTGAAGCCGCCTTTTAGATGGTAAAGGTCGCGATATCCTTTACGGTAAAGCATTTGTGCGGCTCGGCCGCTGCGAAGTCCGCTTTGGCAATATAAATAAATCGGCTGGTCAGGACGAAGCTCTTTCATGCGCATACGTAATTGTGTAAGCGGAATGTTGCGCGCTCCTAAAATATGACCTGCCGCATATTCTTCTGGTTCGCGAACGTCAATGAGCTGCGCTTTACGATAGCCAGCCCGGAATTCTTCCTGAGTGAGCGTTTTCACGATTTTACGTTGTCTGAAATACGTGAAGACGGAATAAGCGATAATCGCTCCAAGGACAATTAATGCGATTTCCACAACTTGAACCCCCTTTTCTCTCTTTATTTCGACAAATTCTATTATATAAGTGTTATAAATAAGAAGCAAAGAGTTTTCCATTCAACTATTTTGTTTGTTAAACTAGAAAAGGCAAATATAAAAAGAAAAGCGGAGGCGCGCCAATTTCGCCTAAAGGCAGCCCACGTCCTGTGGGCAACGGCGAAATGTCGCCATCCTAGCTCCCCCGAAGGAAAATGTTCTTCCGACAAGAAGCGCTTGTCGCTTCGACGGAGGAAGGTTATTTTCCACTAGGCGTTGCGAGCCGAGCTAGACAAAAAAGAAAAGTAAAGAGGGTTGAAAGATGGAGAAAGAAATTTGGCGTTTTATCGATTCGGGGAATTGTTCACCCGCGTTTAATATGGCATTGGACGAAGCGTTGCTTGAGTGGCATAGTGAGGGGAAAATTCCGCCGACCATTCGTTTTTACGGTTGGAATCCACCAACGTTATCAATCGGATATTTCCAAAAGGTTGAAAAAGAAATTGATATGGAGGCCGTAAGAAAACATGGGCTGGGGTTTGTGAGACGCCCGACAGGTGGGCGCGGTGTGCTTCATGACAAAGAGTTAACGTATAGTGTCATCGTGTCTGAAGAACACCCTAATATGCCAAAAACGGTAACAGAAGCATACCGCGTTATTTCACAAGGAATTTTAGAAGGATTTAAATTACTAGGACTTGATGCTTATTTTGCGATTCCGAAAACGGAAGAAGAAAAAGCCGATTTAAAAAATCCGCGCTCAGCTGTTTGTTTTGATGCTCCGTCTTGGTATGAGCTTGTTGTCGAAGGAAGAAAAGTGGCGGGAAGCGCGCAAACGCGGCAAAAAGGTGTCATTTTGCAGCACGGTTCTATTTTGCTTGACCTTGATGAAGATTTGCTGTTTAGCTTGTTTAAATATCCAAACGAGCGTGTCAAAGAGCGGCTGCAGCGTAATTTTAAAAATAAAGCGGTTGCGATTAACGAACTAACCGACCGTAAAATAACGGTGGAAGAAGCGAAAGAAGCCTTTTATAAAGGATTTGAGAAAGGGCTTAATATCGTTTTAGAACCGTATACGTTATCAAGCGAAGAGCTTGAGTATGTGAATGAAATTGCAAGAACCAAATACGAGACGGATGAATGGAATTTTAGAAGATAATCGTTCATAAGGGTCTCACTCTCTTGAATAAGCAGATGACAGCATTCAGAGAGGAAGCCCTTTTTCTCTTAAAATAGGCAAGAAGACTTCTATTTCTGAATGAGCAGGGATCACCCAATGAAAGTGGGAGTAGTTCAAAGGTTGGTTTTAGGTTTTTTGTCATAAGAGAATCATCGCAACCCCGATATTTTTTCATTTCATCGGAAAATCAGGAATTTTGTTACCGTTATCTCCCTTTTTCGCCATTTTCTATTCTTTTTTTTATTTGACAAAATGGTAATGATTTGACCTAACACACAATATGTAGTATGGGTAATACGGGAAATAATACTATATATTGATTTTTTTGTTGCTTTTTTTTGTTGCTATATGGTAATTTAATCTAGACAGAATTCGAAAGACGAGAAAGATTTGGAAGAAGAGGAGATGTTGGAGAATGACGGTTGCGTCTTCGGAAAAAATGAAAATTAATATCGAAAAACTGAATGAGGATATTCGCCTTTTTACGCAAGTACATCCGATTACAGAGGATATGAAAATTACGTATAAAGGCGTTTCTCGTTTAGTGATGCTTGATCGCTATTCCTTTAAAGACACGGAGAAGCTGACGTTAAGTGTCGGCGATTTTGTCGTTTTAACGGTAAAAGAAGACCCGAAATTTCCAGCACGTGGTCTCGGATATATTATCGATATTGATTGGGAAAATAAAAAAGCAAAGGTACTAGTAGAAGAAGAGTATCGCAATGTGCTAGAAGGAAAAGAGGCAGAAACCGGAGTTGTCGTCCGCTCGCTTGATGTAATCGAAAAGCCGCTCGAAGTGTTTTATGAACAAATCGCCAAACGAAACGCAACCGGGTTAGCGGCTGTCGAGAAAACAGAAGAAAAAAGAAAAGAATGGTTCGAAAAGTTTTATCAAGAGTTAGTGAGTTTGAATTTCGTGCCGGCTGGACGTGTGTTGTATGGAGCCGGTTCGGGTACGGATGTGACCTATTTTAACTGTTATGTCATGCCGTTTGTGAAGGATTCCCGCGAAGGAATTTCCGAGCATCGGAAACAAGTGATGGAGATTATGAGCCGTGGCGGCGGTGTCGGTACGAACGGTTCAACGCTGCGCCCTCGCAACACATTAGCGCGCGGAGTAAACGGAAAATCGTCCGGATCGGTTTCATGGCTTGATGATATCGCGAAATTAACCCATCTTGTTGAGCAAGGTGGCTCCCGTTAAAGTAGCGCCAATCGGCGGGAGTAAAATCTCGTGAATTGCTGGGACGCCCTAAAGCCAACTTGACCACAACGTAGCTGGCAACGGCAAGCGTGACGGTTTAAAAATAAGTTGGATAGAGCAATGGGCTATCAGCAGCCAAGCATCTCTGGAAACGGAGATGAAGGTTCAGAGACTATCGAAACTTCCTAAGACATTCAGTTAAGGAAGGAGTAGACTAAACGTGCGGTAACGCTCGTTTAGGGCACGAGACAAAGAGGAACCCACTCTTTGATGATATAGTCCGACCTCTAGTGAAAGCTAGAGAGCTAGGCAGAAATGACCTAGCCCACTCGGGTAACGAGTGAGTAACAAACAGCGTGGCGCTCAAATGATTATGTTAGCCGACTGGCATCCGGACATTATCGAATTCATCATTTCTAAAATGCAAAATCCGCGCATTTTGCGTTATTTGATTGAAAATATGGAGGATGAGGGAATTAAAAAAGCAGCGCAAGATAAATTGAAATTTACGCCGCTAACCGAGCAAGAACGCGCGATGTACCAAGCGATTGTAAATTATAAAAACGTGCCGGGCTACGGCGGTTTCAATGAGAAAATTATTAAAGAAGCCGAAGAAAAATTGCGCACAGGCGGCACATACAGCGTGCATAATCCAGACTTTTTAACGGGAGCGAACATTTCCGTCTGCTTGACGAAGGAGTTTATGCAGGCAGTCGAAGAAGACGGGGAATACGAATTGCGCTTCCCGGATGTTGAATCATATTCGGAAGAAGAAATGCGCATTTATAATGAGAAATGGCATGAAGTCGGCGATGTGCGTGAATGGGAGAAAATGGGCTATCGCGTTCGCGTCTACCGCAAAATCCGCGCGCGTGAGCTTTGGAAGTTGATTAACATTTGCGCGACATATTCAGCGGAGCCGGGTATTTTCTTCATTGACAACGCTAACGATATGACGAATGCAAGAGCGTACGGACAAAAGGTGGTTGCGACAAATCCGTGTGGTGAATGATTTGCCTCACGTTAAAAACTGCGGAATTAAGCAGGAACCCTGAGATGGGAACCTGAACCGAAGGCTGAGCCTAAAAACTCAGTCAGGGGCAACGCATAGGAGCTGAAACTTCAACAATAACCTCTTCATAAAGTTATGACAGGTTCAATTTATTTAATTAGAAACGTTATAAATGGAAAATGTTATGTTGGCCAGACTATCCAAAATCCAGAAGATAGGTTTAAACAACACTTAAAGCTTTTAAAGACCAATGAAAATCAATTAATTTCAAAAGCCATAAGAAAATATGGACGAAAATCATTTGAATTTATTATTCTGGAGACGAATATTCCTGAAGAAAAATTAAACGAGAAAGAGATTAATTACATTCAAAAGCTTGGTACGCTACATCCAAATGGATATAACTTGTCTGAGAGCGGACAAAAAGCAAAACGTCAGCCAGTGTTGTTAGAAAAAGAAATTACGATTCTCAAGTGGATAGATGAGGGAAAATCCTTATGAGAGATTGCTTCAATGTTGGGAGTAACACACCAAGTAGTTAAAACTATACTCAATAGGAATCAAATACAACCAATCAAAAGAAGCAAACATAAACCTGTTATTACTGAAGAGGAAAAATTGAAAATTGCCCAACTGTATCGGGATGGACTATCAACAAAAGAAATAGCCACAATGTTGAATAGAAGTGAAAGAGGTGTAAGAAGATACAGGGGTTATTGTTGAAGAATATAATGCTGTCAGAAAAAATCTGACCACTTAAAAGCTGACTACCTAAAAGCTTTTAAGTGCCCACGAGGCCGCAGCATTAGACAATATGTCTAATGAAAACGTATGCTGAACTAACGGGAAATGAACCGTTAGAACTAGAGGATAAAAAGCCTCTAGGGTAACAGATTGGAACAACCACTCGCGCCGTATTCCGTCTGCAACTTGGCAGCGGTGAACTTAGCGAATATGGTCGACAAAGAAAAGAAAGTCGTCGACTATGAAAAGCTAAAACGCACCGTGGAAATCGGCGTGAGAATGCAAGATAACGTCATTGACGCAACCCCTTATTTCCTTGAGGAAAACAAAAAGCAAGCGCTCGGTGAACGTCGTATCGGCTTAGGTGTGATGGGCTTGGCGGACTTGCTGATTTATTGCGAAAAAGAATACGGCTCCGAAGAAGGAAACAAGTTGGTCGATGAAGTGTTTAAGACCATCGCGACGACAGCGTACCGCGCGTCGATTGAGCTTGCGAAAGAAAAAGGCAGCTTCCCGTTCCTCGTTGGTGAAACGAAAGAAGAAACGCAAAAATTAAGACAAGCCTTTATTAATACAGGCTATATGAAAAAAATGCCGGAAGATATTCGCCAAGACATTTTGAAATACGGTATTCGCAATTCACACTTGCTGACTGTGGCTCCTACGGGTAAATAAATTGCCCCCTGTATTTGTAAAAATACAGTGCAAACTCGGCTGTATGCGGGGAACTCTGGTGTATCTCTTGCTACCTGTGCCTTGCCAGCACAATAAAGGGTAAAAATGCAAGAGTGTTGGATTTCATCCTACCAGACAATCCGCAGGGAAGTCGTGGCTGACCCCTCAACGACTATACGCCGAGCAACCAAGTTTCTTAACAGGAACATTAGTTCTGTTTTATAATCATTTTATATTAAGACAGAAAAAGGCTTTCAACGGCGACTGGGAAAAGGCAAATGATTTATCTAATTTAATAACTCTATGTGAATATCCTTGTCATCGCAAGAGACATTCAAAAGAAACTTGGTTGAAGATATAGTCTGACCCATATGGCGACATATGGAGCGGGTGCTAATGATCCCGCCTTCTATCGAAGAGGTAGAAGTAACATAAGTGAGTACAGGAACCATGGTCGGCGTGTCAACAGGATTAGAGCCTTACTTCTCATTCTCTTACTACCGTAGCGGTCGTCTTGGCAAGTTTATTGAAGTCAAAGCGGATATTGTTCAAGAATATTTGGACAAACATCCAGAAGCGGATCCAAATAACTTGCCGCATTGGTTTGTCACAGCGATGGATTTATCGCCAGAAGCGCATGCTGATGTACAATGCATCATTCAACGCTGGGTTGATTCAAGTCTTTCAAAAACGGTCAACGCACCAAGAGGCTATACAGTCGAGCAAGTACAAAAAGTGTACGAGCGTCTATGGAGATGCGGCGCCAAAGGCGGTACCGTTTATGTCGACGGAAGCCGCGATGCGCAAGTATTGACATTGAAAGCAGAAGAAAACACGTTTGAAGAACAGCTTGAGTTAATTCCAGAAGAAAAAGAACAAGAAACAAAACGTGCCGTTGTGTTGGTAGATACGATTCAAGATTTACGCTCAACGGATGTAACGATCGGCTCTGAAGTCGGCAACATTTGTCCGGTTTGCCGCGAGGGTACGGTAGAAGAAATCGGTGGTTGCAATACATGCGTAAGCTGCGGTGCGCAGTTGAAGTGTGGGTTATAGAAGGTGAAAGGGATGGAGTTACTCCATTCCTTTTATTTTTTGTGAGACATAAACTTACGACTAAAGTCTAATAAAAATTCAACATTTTCTCCGAAGTTGATATAAGCAAATATGAATTATAATCATATTGAAATGGAGATGTTTTTAGATATTCACAGAAGCGATACATCGTAAAATATAAAAAATAGAGGTGATTAAATTGCGACAGCTTTTTCATTACCACTGGTGGACCGATAAGGTGGAAGAGGTCGAAACGTTTTACAGCAATCTTGGCTTTAAAGTAACATTAAGAATTGGCAAAGTGAACGGGGATATAAAAACATTTAATCCTCCTCTAACTTGGGACGATTTTAGACAGGAGAATATTATCTTTCGAATCATTGAAATGAGAAAGGGAAAAACTAATATTACGTTTGGAAATGGAAAAAAAGATCTATTTGACCATATTGGTTTGCTTGTTTCTCAAGAGCAATATAAAACTATCATACAACGAGCCCAGCAGATGAATTGGAAAATCAATGAAGGAGAAAGAAGAACTTTTATTGTAACACCTTGGAAATTTAGAATTGAGTTACAGAGGCATCAAGATGTGGTAGCAGAAGAAAATGATATGTTAATAAAACGGATGACAATCAGCATGCATTTTCACGAACATCCAAAAACAATAGCAGAAGTGCTAGATATTCAATTAAAAATAAATTCTCATGAAAAAGTAGTACTCACCGCTGGAGATTGGGAATTGGAGTTCCTTCATCATGAAAAGCTTCGTCTACATTCCGTACAATTTAGTTCCCACCAATTGTTCGAAATCATTGATCCTTTTCAGACAACGTTATTTTCTATATGAATAACAATTAAAATAAATAAAATTCGGTATAAAACCTGGGGATTATTAGGTTTACTTCCTTTTTCAAAATAGTATTTGTAATTCGTTGTTAAATTCTTTAAACTTCATTTTATTACAGGCTTCAAAAAGACAGGATTTTGTCTTATACATGCTCAAAGCAAAAAGGCTCAAAATTTTGTTTAGAATATCATTGGTTATTACCGCTCGTTGTATCGGATGAATTAACAAATAAATATATCTAGTGATGAAAGAAACGAAATCAACTGTTTTCGTTTCTTTTTTTTTGCAAATTTTACTTGGAAGAAGTCTTATTAATCTCGCTTAGTTTGAATTTAAAAAGCCTAGCTGAATTCTATATTAGAATAGGACAACTCGTTTATTACATAAGTATTTATTAGATTAGGACGGAGAGACAGCCTTAATAGTCGTAATGAAGAGTGTACATTTTGTTTTAAAAAGTAATAAGAAACACGACCACAACACAGCCATCATACAATCACTTTTTAATTTGTTGCTTATTGTCTTTTGTGCGGCAATAACATCTCCAACATACCGCTCAATCCCCTCTACATACAACCTTTATTTCTTTCACAGCCGTTTCCCGAAAAGTTGCTTCTGAGAAAAACATATAAAGAGGTGATTCACTATGAATAAGCAATGTGAAATTGTTCAAGACCTCCTTCCGCATTTTGTAAAAAGAACATTAAAGGAACAATCGTCTCAATATGTAAAAGAACATTTAAATGAATGTGAGCAGTGTCAAGCGTTCTACAAGGAATTGATAAGTCAAAAAGAACAAGATGACAAATTAGAGCATGCAATGTCATCTTCTCAGCTAGGAGAAACGGAATTTGTCTTAAAAATGAGAAAATGGAAGCGGAAAACAGCTGTTGTTGGGGCATTGCTGATCTTGCTGTTTTCCGTTATTTCTTGGCTCGTTGGAAAATCGTTTTATGAAGATACACCACAGCCTGTGAATAAGCCAGCACCTGCGGTTGAGGAATAAAGAAAAATATCGAGGAGATGAGGGAAAACGATGCTAGATATGCTCATTATACAATTAGCAATAATTTTTATAGCGGCAAAATTAGCTGGACATATTAGTGTAAGATTTGGTCAGCCATCTGTATTAGGACAATTGGCGGTCGGAATTTTAATAGGTCCTGCTGTATTTGGTCTTGTCGAACAAAGTGAAATCATTAAAGAATTGAGTACAATCGGTGTTATTCTCCTTATGTTTCTAGCGGGATTAGAGACTGATTTAAAAGAATTCAAAAAAAGTGCAAAAGCGGCTACGTTTGTTGGGTTTGGTGGGATTGTTTTACCATTTATTGGCGGATATTACACAGGGGTCATCCTTGGGTTAAATATGTTAAATTCCTTGTTTTTTGGGTTAGTTTTAACAGCAACAAGCGTCAGCATTACTGTGCAGGTTTTACGGGAAATGGGCAGACTGAAATCAAAAGAGGGAATGGCTATTTTAGGAGCCGCTGTTCTTGATGATATTGTTGTTATTATTCTTCTTGCCTTTCTTATGAGTTTTATGGGCGAAGATGTTAGTATAGGAACGATTGTATTAAAGAAAATTGCATTTTTCGTTATCGCTATTTTTGTCGCTTGGAAAATCGTTCCATTGTTACTGCAAAAATTATCAGCGATGAGGGTACCACAAGCATCTGTAGGAGCTGCGATTACCATTTGTTTTGTCTTTGCCTATTTTGCAGAGTTAACAGGGGTTGCCGCTTTTATTGGTGCCTATATAGCGGGAATAGCAATCGGTTCGACCTTATATGGACATACAATTATGGAGAAAACAGAAATTGTAAGCTATTCGTTTTTCGTACCAATCTTTTTTGTAAGCGTTGGCTTTAACGCTGAGGTTAATGGGTTAGGGCAGCATGCCTGGTTAGTCGTTCCGTTAGGCTTGCTGGCGATTTTAACGAAATTAATTGGCAGCGGTGTTGGGGCGAAATTGGCTGGATATGAATGGAAAAGTTCGTTGCGCGTAGGAGCGGGAATGGTTTCGCGCGGTGAGGTTGCTCTTATTTTAGCCACGCTTGGTCTGGAAAAAAGCGTTATAGAGCCATCGATGTTTACCGTTTTAATTATTGTTGTGTTAATAACAACATTAGTCACTCCTCCATTATTAAAGTGGATGTTTAAAGAAAAACAGGAGAGGATTGGAGAGCAAGAACATTCAAAAGTAAATAATTTATAATCAGAAGCTGACTCAAAGGTAGAGAATATACTTTGAGTCAGTTTTGTTTTAGGGTACCAGGCACGTGTTGAAAGCTTCTTCGATGGAGTTGGTAAGCCCCACCTCTAAACAACGTGTAGGTGGGAGAGGTTCATCATAAGGCATGGACGAGCGGAATATAAGTGGAAACGATTGTTTTCATTCCTTTTTCTGTTTTTCGTTCATACTAAAGTATAAGTATGAACGAAACTGAGGTGAAAGGATGGAACCATTTATTCCACAGCTTGTCTATTTTGAACCCGAGGCGCTGAACTATCCGCTCGGGCAAGAACTGAAAGAAAAATTCCAAAAAATGAACATTGAAATTCGGGAAACGACATCGCATAATCAAGTGCGCGGTATTCCCGGGGAAAACGAGCTACAAAAATATCGGAACGCAAAATCTACGCTTGTAGTTGGCGTGAGACGAACATTGAAATTTGACACGTCAAAGCCATCTGCTGAATATGCGATTCCCCTTGCTACAGGGTGTATGGGACATTGTCATTACTGCTATTTGCAAACGACGCTCGGCAGCAAACCGTACATTCGCGTGTACGTCAACTTAGACGATATTTTTGCCCAAGCGGAAAAATATATGAACGAGCGTGCCCCGGAAATTACGCGTTTTGAAGCGGCTTGTACATCCGATATTGTCGGGATTGACCATTTGACGCATTCATTGAAAAAAACGATTGAGTTTATCGGCGCTTCCGAATACGGTCGGCTCCGTTTTGTGACGAAATACGAACACGTCGATCATTTGCTTGATGCAAAACACAATGGAAAAACGCGATTCCGTTTTAGCGTCAACTCTCGTTATGTCATTAAAAATTTCGAGCCGGGAACTTCTTCATTTGAAGCGCGTTTAGAAGCGGCGAGAAAAGTGGCAAACGCCGGTTATCCGCTTGGCTTCATCGTTGCGCCCATTTATATGCACGATAACTGGGAAAAAGGATATTTTGAATTATTTCAGCGTCTTTCCGAACAGCTTCAGGACATTGATTTATCCAATTTAACGTTTGAACTGATTCAACATCGTTTTACGAAACCGGCAAAAGCGGTTATTCAAAAGCGTTATCCGAAAACCAAACTTGATTTGGATGAAAGTAAACGAAAATACAAATGGGGAAGATATGGAATCGGAAAATATGTGTACCAAGATGAAGAGGCGAAAAAGCTCGAAACAACAATGCGACAATATATTTCACAATTTTTCCCTGAGGCGGAAATACAATATTTTACCTAATTCCTGTTCTTCTTGTCATTTTTGATAAGAATGGTATATTATAGTACTGATTCTTTATTTTTATGTAGTGTATTTTTTGACAGGAGGGGGACACTATGCCGACACCAAGCATGGAGGACTATATTGAGCAAATTTATATATTAATTGAAGAAAAAGGCTACGCTAGAGTATCGGATATTGCCGAGGCGTTGTCCGTGCATCCCTCCTCAGTAACAAAGATGGTGCAAAAGTTAGATAAAGATGAATATTTAGTATATGAAAAATATCGCGGTCTAGTCTTAACTGCCAAAGGAAAGAAAATTGGCAAGCGGCTCGTTTATCGTCATGAGCTGCTGGAACAATTTTTGCGCATCATCGGTGTCGATGAAGAAAATATTTATAATGATGTGGAAGGAATCGAACATCATTTAAGTTGGAATGCCATTGATCGAATCGGGGATTTAGTGCAGTATTTTGAAGAGGATCCAGCTCGGGTAGAAGCGCTTCGAAATATCCAAAAACAAAATGAACAAGAAGAAGCATAAGGGAACAAGGAAAAGCTTGTTCCTTTTTTATATGTTATGTACTAATTCCGCTGTTTCCCCATTAAACATGTAGAAGAACAACAAAGGGGGAAGCAGCATGGAAATTGATGGCGTGTTCTCGGGCGGCGGGATAAAAGGGTTTGCATTAATCGGCGCCTATCAGGCGATAGAAGCGAAGGGACTTCGATTTAAGAGAGTGGCAGGAACAAGTGCCGGTTCATTAATTGCTACACTTATTGCTGCCGGCTTTACAAGCGAGCAATTAATCAAAGTTGTCAACGAACTTAACTTGAAAGACTTGCTTGATGAACGAAAAATATGGCTTCCATATCCGATTACAAAGTGGATTTTACTATATTGGCGGATGGGATTGTATAAGGGAGAATTATTCGAACAGTGGCTTGAGAATGTGCTCGCGACAAAAGGAGTAAAGACGTTTGCCGACTTGCCGAAAGAAAGTTTATATATTATTGCTTCTGATTTAACAAATGGAAGAATACTTGTATTGCCTGATGATTTACGCGAATATGGTCTTAATCCTGACGCTTTTTCCGTTGCGAAAGCAGTTAGAATGAGTGTGAGTATTCCATATTTTTTTGAACCGGTAAAACTATATTCGAACGAAGGCAAACATATCATTGTTGACGGGGGGATACTTAGCAACTTTCCGCTTTTTTTATTCGATGAAGAAAAAGAAGTTAAAAAGCGCCCCGTTCTCGGTATTCAACTAAGTGCAAGACTAGAAAAAAAGCCAAAAAAGAAAATTACGAATGCGATCGAACTATATGAGGCATTATTTGCAACAATGCGCGAGGCACATGATGCCCGTTATGTTTCAAGGCGTCATGAAAAAAATATTGTGTTTCTTCCGGTGAAGCATGTTGTCTCAACCGAATTCACCATTACCGATGAAGAACGAGACCAACTAATTGAATATGGAAGAAAGCGGACAGAGCAATTTTTAAAAACATGGACATATTGAAAGAAAAGCGGAGGCGAGCGCCTAACGCCGAAGGAAAATGTTCTTCCGACGAGAAATGCTTGTCATTTCGACGGAGGAAGGTTATTTTCCGGAAGGCGTTGCGAGCCGAGCTAGACAAAGAGAAAAGCGGAGGCGCCCCAATTTCGCCTAAAGGCAGCTGACGAAATGTCGCCATCCTAGCTCCCTCGAAGCCAAAAACGAAAAAGAAGAACCGAGCTAAAAGAACGCTCGATTCTTCTTTTTCCCTTTTTTCCCTTCGATGACCGTTAAATGCGTAGTCGTTCGTTTTCTTTGCAAACTTGGGCGGGCACCTTTTTTCGTTGATTTCGCACGGGCGGTTTTCAGCAACGTATTTTTATCGCGTTCATGATGAAGTTTCTTTGATTGATGTACGGCTTTCATATAAGAGGAATGTTCTTTGCCGATGCGCCGTCTTATCAGTAACCTGTAAATCACATAAACGGCTGCGATCATGAAAACAACTAATAACAGCTGGCGAACGATAGCAGCCGGCTGATTGAACAACTTATGAGTAAAGCCAATGCCCCCCAATAAAAGAATAAGCCAAATGAACGGATGAATGGTCCGACGACGCAATGAATCCACCTCCCTAAATTGTCTATCGATGACAGCCGTTTTGCTAAACAATTTCTTTTGCTTCCGCTTCACTTTCTTCTTCAAGACGTAATAGCTCTTTAAAAGATGCGATCGCTACTTCCACTTGGTCGTTTGTCGGTTCTTTCGTTGTTAACAGCTGCAGCCATAGACCTGGATAGCCGAACCAGCGTAAAATTGGGATGTCTCGAAGCTTGTTGGTTAATTGCAATACTTCAAATGAAATGCCAAGAACGACAGGAATTAACGCAAGGCGGTTAACAACCCTTAACCAGAGTGGTTCTGTTGGTACAGCCATATATACGAAAACACCGACAATGACAGTGAACAAAATAAAACTGCTGCCACAGCGGTAATGAAGACGCGATTGTTTTTGCACGCTTTCCACCGTTAACGGTTCATTATTTTCAAAGGCATTAATGACTTTATGCTCGGCACCATGATATTGGAAAACGCGTTTTACTAATGGCGTTAACGAAATAACATAAATATAAGCCAACAACAAGATGAGCTTAAAGAAGCTTTCAACGACGATTTGTGCGAAATCTGATGAGAACACGGGACGAGTAAATTCAGCTAAAAAGACGGGGATAAGCGTGAACAGAAATTTTCCGAATAGAAAAGATAACACGCCAACGACTGCAACCCCGAGAATCATCGCAAGTTTTGATTCGTTTCCCTTGTTTTCAGCAATCGTTGCATCATCTTTTGGATCCATATCGTAACGTTCTGTTGAAAATTGCAAATGTTTTGAACCATTTGCGCTTGCTTCGAGAATAGCGATGATGCCGCGAATAAAAGGGATTTTTTTAAAAAAAGTCAATGTTGGATGATCTTTTCTTGGTAAGCGAAAATATTCAATTGTCTTATCTTTTCGGCGGATTGCCGTGACATAGTGTTTTTTTCCTGCAAACATAACCCCTTCTACGACCGCTTGACCACCATATACAGGCTTTATTGATTTTTTCATTTCTTACACCAACCTATCTAAATTGTCCTTGCCTCATTTTGATTTTGTTATTTTATATTCTACAGGAAACAAAAAGAAACCTCTAGGCTGATGTTATTATTATCCTTACCAAAAAATCACGTATATAGACGCCCCTTTCCGTTTTTTACTGATCATTTATTCATTAGTTGGTTGATTATGGACATACTATAAACGGAGGTGTTGTGAAACATGGACCAAGGGCAAAGCAAAAATCTACAGCTTGAACAAAATCAAAAAGAGAAGCCGATGTCTTTAATGATGAAAGTCGTCATTACAGGATTTTTTGGCGGCGCGTTTTGGAGTTTATTAGGATATTTTGCTTATACGTTTCACTTTACGGAACTTAGTCCGAACATGATTTTACTTCCATGGGCTGTCGGTGATTGGAAGTATGGTCGCTTGGGCAACTTTCTAGCGATTTTTCTTATTGGCATATTATCCATATTAGTAGCTTTAGTTTATTATGCTTTTTTCAAAAATATGAAAAGTATATGGGCCGGCCTAATTTATGGTGTAGCCTTGTGGGTGCTCATTTTTTTCGTGTTCAACCCGATTTTTCCAAATTTGCAGTCCATCGCAGAATTAAACCGTGATACAATCATTACAACCATTTGTCTTTATATTTTATACGGGGTATTTATCGGCTACTCCATTTCATTTGAAGCAGCGGAACATGAACGGCAAAAGCAATTGACGGTGACAAACGAGTAGTGAGCCCGTGTATTTTATGATAGAATGTTCTTGTTTGAACATTCTTTCTATTTAAAGGGGTTATGAAGATGGTGCATCTGCTGCTTATGAATGGTCCCAATTTAAATCGCCTTGGAAAGCGAGAGCCACAAATTTATGGAAGCCAAACATTACACGATTTAGAGGAAGAGCTCATTCGTTTTGCTGCACAATATGACATCAAGCTTACTTGTTATCAAAGCAACCATGAAGGGGACATCATCGATCAAATTCATGAAGCAGAGGGAAAGTTTGACGGTATTGTACTAAATCCCGGCGCCTTTACTCATTATAGTTATGCGATTCGCGATGCCATTGCTAGTGTAAATGTTCCAGTCGTTGAGGTGCATATTTCGAATATTCATGCACGAGAGCCGTTTAGGCATCAATCAGTCATTGCCCCGGTGACGATTGGACAAATCGTTGGGCTTGGCGTTACAGGGTACAAATTGGCTTTGCTTGCATTGTTAGAAAAAGTTGGGGGAGGAGAGGGAGTATGGAAAAATTAGAAAAACTGCGTTCTTGTTTTGCAGAGCTTGGAATTGATGGAATGTTGATTACAAACAGCTATAACCGCCGCTATATGACAGGGTTTACTGGCACAGCTGGTGTCGCATTAGTCGGACAAACGAAGGCTGTTTTTATCACTGATTTCCGCTACGTGGAACAAGCGGCAAAACAAGTTCAAGGATACGAAATTATTCAGCATACAGGTTTAATTATTGATGAAGTGGCAAAGCAAGCGGCAGCGCTTGGTATTAAAAAGCTCGGTTTTGAGCAGGACGATCTTTCATATGCGACTTTTAAAGCGTATGAAAAAGCAGTGGATGCAAAGTTAATTCCTGTTTCCGGTGTTGTTGAAAAGTTACGCTTGATTAAGTCTGATTCAGAGATTAAGATATTAAAGGAAGCAGCGGAGATTGCTGATGCAGCATTTAAGCATATTCTCGACTTTATCCGTCCGGGAATAAAAGAAATTGATGTAGCGAATGAACTTGAATTTTTTATGAGAAAAAACGGCGCTACCTCTTCTTCGTTTGATATTATTGTTGCATCAGGCTATCGTTCAGCATTACCGCACGGTGTGGCAACTGACAAAGTCATTGAAAAAGGCGAGTTCGTTACGCTTGACTTTGGGGCTTATTACAAAGGCTATTGTTCTGATATTACAAGAACAATAGCGGTGGGCGAAGTAAGCGATGAGTTGAAGAAAATTTATGAAATTGTTTTGGAAGCGCAGTTGCGCGGCATGGCTGGAATAAAGCCAGGGATGACAGGACGCGAAGCCGATGCGCTCACACGCGACTACATTACAGAACAAGGCTATGGTGAATATTTTGGACACTCAACTGGTCATGGTTTAGGAATGGAAGTACATGAAGGGCCGGCATTATCCGTCCGTTCAGATACTGTGTTAGAGCCGGGAATGGTTGTAACGGTAGAACCAGGCATTTACATAGCGGGACTTGGTGGAGTGCGCATTGAAGACGACACAGTTGTCACTAAAGACGGTAATCAATCTCTGACTCATTCACCAAAGGATTTAATTATTTTATAAATAATATTCGTAGTAGGAGGAGCATAAGTCGATGATTTCAGTAAACGATTTTCGCACAGGCTTAACGATTGAAGTAGACGGCGACATCTGGCGCGTCATCGAATTCCAACACGTAAAACCTGGTAAGGGTGCAGCGTTTGTACGTTCAAAACTTCGCAATCTTCGCACAGGTGCCATTCAAGAAAAAACATTCCGTGCTGGTGAAAAAGTAAACAAAGCGCAAATTGATAATCGTAAAATGCAATATTTATATGCAAACGGCGATCAGCACGTATTTATGGATACAGAAACATATGAGCAAATTGAACTTTCTACAGCGCAAATTGAATATGAATTAAAATTCTTAAAAGAAAACATGGAAGTATATATCATGATGTATCAAGGCGAAACAATCGGTGTCGAGCTTCCAAATACAGTTGAACTAAAAGTAATTGAAACAGAACCTGGTATTAAAGGGGATACAGCTTCAGGCGGTTCAAAACCAGCTACTTTAGAAACTGGATTAGTCGTTCAAGTACCATTCTTCGTTAACGAAGGAGACACACTAATCATCAATACATCTGACGGCACATACGTATCCCGTGCTTAATTTGGCTAAAGGGCTGACTCATAAGTGTCTAATCTCACGTATAATACATAATGCATTAAGGATATGTATTGTAGCGAAGGGGTCTGACACTTATTTGGGTCAGCTCTTTTTTTATTCCTCTAAAAAATTTCCCTTCTGAAACCTCTTTTTTCCGCATAAGGTTGTACTAGCAATTCCATATGGTGAATACAGGAGGATATAATGAAACGTTGGCTATCGATGATAGAACCGGCTGTGCTTTCGATGGCGGGATTGCGCTTTCTATCCGCTATGATTGAACTGTCCGCTGCGATTGTTATGCTTTTATTCAATGATGTGAAAAAAGCGGTTGCCGTCAACGCTTTTCTCGCGATTGTTGGCCCAATCATTTTTATTACGACAATGACAATCGGTCTTTTATCACTCACAGATGAGCTGTCATTTTCAAAGCTATTTTTCATCGCTATCGGTATAGGTTTTATATTATTTGCTATTTATAAGTAAGTCATAAAGCACTTCTATGTCCCATAAACATGAATTAATCGATTTTCAAGGAGGAGGAGAAAGTGCAAGCGATATTCGACATTTTGCCTAAATCAATCTTACATGTTGTTCATCAGCTGCCTCCTTCGATGAGTGAACAGCTCGAAGAAATCCGCATCCGAGTTGCGCGGCCTTTGGAAATGATTGTACGGGGAGAACCGTATTTTCCAAATTATTATGTTACGGCAGAAGACGGTGTGCAGCTTCTCAATAAATTGAGCCAATACTCGATTTACTCTATTGAAGAAGAATTAAAACGAGGATTTATTACGATACAAGGAGGCCATCGTGTTGGACTAGCAGGAAAAGTGATTACGGAAGGTGGAAGGGTGAAAGCCATTCGCCATGTTACCTCTTTCAATATTCGCATTGCTAGACAAAAAATCGGTGTTGCTGATCCGCTAGTTTCCTATCTTTTTGATCAGCGTTGGTTGAATACGGTGATTATCGGTTCACCGCAAACCGGAAAAACAACGTTGCTGCGTGATATCGCCCGTCTGATTAGCACGGGAATGAAAAGTAAAAAGATTTTTCCGCAAAAAATTGGCATTGTTGACGAACGTTCAGAAATTGCCGGGTGTGTGAAAGGAATTCCGCAATTTGATTTAGGTCCGCGAGTGGATGTGCTTGATGCTTGTCCAAAAGCGGAAGGAATGATGATGCTGATTCGCTCAATGAGCCCGGATGTTTTGATTGTCGATGAAATCGGCAGGGCAGAAGATAGTGAAGCGATATTAGAAGCGGTGAACGCTGGAGTTGGTTTATTTATGACTGTCCATGGCAGAAAGCGGGAAGATTTGCTTTGCCGCCCGACATTGCGGCCGATTATGGAACAAGCTGTGTTTAAACGATTCATTGAGTTAACAAATGATAATGGTCCAGGAACGATTGCGCGAATTACGGATGTGCAAGGACGTACGCTTTATGAAAAAGCGAGAGTGATGACATGAAGCTAATCGGAGCGTTGTTTATTTTGTTGGCGACAACATGGGCAGGTTTGGAAGCATCGCGGTTTTTAAGTGAACGGCCGCGGCAATTAAGGCAGCTGAAGTCCGCATTGCAGTCATTAGAAGCAGAGATTATGTACGGACACACTCCGTTATCAGAAGCGTCACTTCATTTAGCAAAACAGCTTTCACGACCGCTTTCATGGCTATTTGAGCGTTTTTCTGAAAAACTAGCAGCTGGAGAAACGAGCGTTAAACAAGCATGGGATGAAAGCCTGGGGGAAGTGTGGAAATATACCGCATTAAAAAGCGGTGAACTAGAAGTAATGAAGCAATTTGGTGAAACGCTCGGGCAATATGACCGAACAGCGCAGCAAAAGCAAATTCGGCTGGCACTTGTTCATTTGGAACGGGAAGAGCATGATGCGCTCGAAAAGAAAGCTCGCTATGAAAAAATGGTGAAAAGCTTAGGATTTTTAGCGGGATTATTGCTAGTTATTTTATTGATGTAACAAATAGGGGGCAGGCAAGTATGGGGATTGACGTCGATATCATCTTTAAAATTGCAGGAGTAGGAATTATTGTTGCCTTTTTACACACGGTGCTCGATCAAATGGGAAAAAAGGAGTACGCCCAATGGGTCACTCTCCTTGGCTTCATCTACATTTTGTTTATGGTTGCATCTATCGTTAGTGACTTATTTAAAAAAATAAAAGCCGTATTTTTATTCCAAAGTTAGGAGGGAACAGCCATTGAAATTTGGCAAATTGTCGGCTTAGGTTTAATCGCTACTTTTTTAAGCATTATTTTAAACGAACATAAGTCAAACATTGCCTTTTTATTGACCGTATTTGTCGGATGTGTGATTTTTCTGTTTTTAGTTGATCAAATCAGCGCGATTATTCATATGCTGCAAAAGATCGCTGTTGATGCGAATGTCAATATGATTTATTTAGAGACGATACTAAAAATTATTGGGATTGCTTACATTGCTGAATTTGGTGCACAAATTTCCAAAGATGCCGGGCAAGGGGCGATTGCTTCGAAAATTGAACTTGGAGGAAAAATTTTAATTTTAGCGATGGCGATTCCTATTTTAACAGCGATTATTGAGACGGTGATTGGGTTAATCCCATCATCATAGCCATAGGCAAGGGGGTGATTCATTGAAAAGAAAAATCGTTTCTGTACTTAGTGTTCTTCTTTTTTTATTCTTGTTGTTGCCGCTTGTTGTACAAGCTTCTCCCCCACCAAAAGAAATTATGCAGGAACAGATTGAAAAGCTTGAGATCGATGACATTAAGCAATATTGGGATGAGATTGTTTCTAAATATGGCGGATTTTTACCGGAAAGTCAAAAAGGTTCGTTTATCGAGTTTATTAGCGGTGAAAAAGAATTATCGCTTCAGGAATGGTCAAAAGCCTTTGTGAAATTTATTTTTTATGAACTGCTCGCCAACGGCAAGCTTCTTGGAACGCTTGTATTGCTTACGGTTTTTAGCATGTTTTTGCAGTCATTGCAAAATGCGTTTGAACAACATGCGGTGAGCAAAGTCGCTTATTCGGTTGTTTATATGGTATTAATCATTATTGCTTTAAACAGCTTTCGGCTTGCAATGGACTATGCGGTCGAAGCCATTCAGATGATGAGCGGTTTCATTATCGCGCTTCTTCCTTTGTTGTTAGCACTAATGGCGTCCTCAGGCGGGCTTATATCCGCGGCATTTTTTCATCCGATTATCGTCTTTTTGATGAACACAACAGGAATGGTAGTTGAACATTTTACACTTCCGCTTTTGTTTCTTGCGGCACTTTTAAGTATCGTAAGCACAATGACAGAGCATTACAAAGTGACACAACTGGCACAATTGCTAACGAATATAAGTATCGGTTCGCTTGGTGTGATGTTGACCGTTTTTATCGGTGTTATTTCAGTAAAAGGAGCGTCCTCAGCAGTTGCTGATGGAATCGCTATTAGAACAGCGAAATTTGTTACAGGAAATTTTATTCCTGTCGTTGGCAGGATGTTTACGGATGCGACAGATACGGTGATTGCGGCGTCATTGTTATTAAAAAATACCATTGGAATTGTCGGTGTTGCTGTTTTGCTCATTCTTGTTGCCTTTCCAGCCATGAAAATCTTAGTGATTGCCTTCATTTATAAACTATCGGCTGCTATCTTGCAGCCGCTTGGTGGCGGACCTGTCATTTCTAGTTTAAGTATTATTAGCAAAAGTGTCATTTATATTTTTGTGTCACTGGCGATTGTTTCATTAATGTTTTTCCTCAGTTTAACGGTAATCATTGCCGCAGGAAATTTAACGATGATGGTTCGTTAGCGGGGGGAAGATTATGTCATTCATTGTTGAATGGATTACGAACATTATCATTTTTATTTTATTAGCCATTGTGATTGATTTATTGCTTCCATCTACGAACTTGCAAAAATATGTAAAAATGGTCATTGGGCTCATTTTAATTCTCATTATGTTATCTCCGATTCTAAAAATCTTCGCCGTTGATGTCGAGCAGATCATTGCCTTGATTCATGCTGGAGGCGATGCTGAAAAAAATCAAATAGAAAATGTAATTGAACAAAAGAAAACAGAAATACAAGCCTCACAACGTGCATATATTTTAGAACAAATGGCTGTCCATATGAAAAAAGACGTTGCTGAGGAGTTGATGAATCAATATGGTTTAACAATTAAGGATATTACATTCGAAATAAGCAGGGAGGAAACCCTTCGCTTTCCCGACGATATTCAATTTATTAAAGTGATTGTTGCACCGGATAAAAAGGAACAAAGCGGCATCGTTCCAACCGTTCAGCCGATTGAGATTGACACCTCCGAACCAATGGACCGCATAGATGAACATAGGAAACTGGCAATGGATACCGCTTCGTTTTTGGCGAACAAATGGGGAATAAATGAGGAAAAAATCGCTATCCGGGTCGAAGGGGGGAGATAAGATGTTTAAACATTTATTCGCGAAATCAAACGAAGAGACTACCAAGAAAAAAGTAACACCTTTTTCTTATGTCATTGTCATTCTTCTTCTCGGTATCGCCTTCATGCTTGTCGGTAATCTATTTGGAGGAAACAAGCAAACCAATACAGAAACAATGCCTGTGTATGAAAATAACGAACCGAATGCACAACCTGTTTTCGGACAGAAGAGCAATACAAAAGCCAAAACCATTGCAGAATATGAGGAACGTTACGAAGAACAATTGAAAAATGCCCTTGAAGCAATGGCTGGTGTAGAAGACGTAACCGTTATTGTCAATGTTGATGCAACAGAAATGAAAGTGCTCGAAAAAAATCGGACGACACAGCAGAAAACAACAGATGAAACAGACCGTGAAGGAGGTAAACGAAAAGTAGAAGATCACTCAACGAATGAAGAAGTGGTCATTATCCGCCAAGGAGAAGAAGAAACACCGATTGTTTTGACAACAAAGAAACCGGAAATTCGCGGAGTGTTAGTTGTCGCAAAAGGGGCAGATAACATTCAAATTAAAAAATGGATTGTGGAAGCTGTCACGCGGGTGCTTCATGTCCCGAGCCACCGTGTTGCCGTCATGCCAAAAAAATGATAGGAGGAGCGAAAAAAGATGTTAAAAAAACAAACAGTTTGGTTATTGACAATGCTCAGTTTAGTGGTTGTATTATCCGTTTATTATGTGACAACACCAGAAGGAACAAATGAAAATGTCGCCTTTGTGAATCAACAAAAAGAAGAAACAAAAGAAAAAGCAACAGAGACAAATAGTGAGGAAAAAGTAACCGTTGAGGAAACAGAAGACGGCAAAGTAACATCCGGTATTGCCAGCGATGACCTCTTCACTGCATTGCGCCTGCAAATTGAAGATGAGCGTAATAAACTGCGTGAAGATTTAAATGCGATTGTTGCTTCAGCAGAAGCGACGGCTGAAGAAAAAAGCAAAGCGCTTGATAAAATTCAAAAATTGGCTGATATTTCCGAAAAAGAAGCTGTGCTGGAAACACTAATTAAATCAAAAGGCTATGAAGAAGTGCTCGTCCGTGTAGAAGATGAGGAAGTAAGAGTGACTGTAAAAGCGAAAGAACTTTCGAAGCAAGCGGCCAATGAAATCATTCAGCTTGTGGAAAAAGAAATTAGCGAAGCACAAAATGTAGCTGTTGAGTTCCAGCCACAAAAATAAAGTGAAATGAATCGCGGGGCTGTCTAAAAACAAGACTCTATCACAAAGATTGTTCAAGGAGTCATCATTAGACAGCCTCGTATTATTTTTTAGTAGAAAAAATAAATTAATGCTATATAATAATAATTGTTCATATGATCAGGTGTTAAAAACTTTTAATAATATTCTTAACACAAATATTGAAATATAAGGAAAGGTCGTCGTATCATGATAATATGTTCTACTTTTTTTACTATTTCAACAAATGTCGATAAACAAGGGGTGTAAGTCATGCTGAAAATTCAAGAAATTCGCGAACTGATTAGACTTATTGATCAATCAAACATTGAGGAATTTGTATATGAAAATGAAGGTACAAAAGTTCATATGAAAAAACCGAGTTTAGCTGCACCTGTTGAAGCGGTTGTGAAACAAACAGTTGTTGAGCCGGCACCTGTGCTAAAACAAGAACCAATTGTTCAGCAAGCAGCACCACAAGTAGCAGCTCCGGCAGCAGAAGTCAAGCAAGAAGAAAAACCGAAACAAGAAGCTGTCAATACAGAGAATTTACATAAAATCACTTCTCCGATGGTTGGTACATTCTACGCCGCACCATCTCCAGATGCCCCACCATATGTAAAAGTTGGCGACAAAGTAAAACCAGATACGGTTGTCTGCATCGTTGAAGCAATGAAGCTGTTTAATGAAATCGAAGCCGAAGTAAGCGGAGAAATCGTTGAAGTGCTTGTAAAAAACGGTCAGCTAGTTGAATATGGACAACCTTTATTCCTTGTAAAACCTGAATAAAGGAGCAGACGAGCGATGATTAAAAAATTATTGATTGCCAATCGCGGTGAAATTGCTGTTCGAGTGATTCGTGCCTGCAAAGAACTTGGAATTGAAACGGTTGCGGTGTTTTCGGAAGCGGACCGCGATTCGTTGCATGTTCAGCTTGCGGATGAGGCGTATTGTATTGGACCGAAAGCGTCTAAGGACAGCTATTTGAATTTTACGAATATCATTAGTGTAGCGAAGTTAACAGGATGTGATGCGATTCACCCGGGATATGGGTTTTTAGCGGAGAATGAGGCTTTCGCAGAACTTTGCCGTGAATGCAATATTATTTTTGTCGGTCCAAGCCCGGAAGCCATTACAAAAATGGGAATTAAAGATATCGCGCGCGAAACGATGCGTGAAGCGGGCGTACCGATTGTTCCTGGCTCAAAAGGAATCATTGAAAGTATGGACGAAGCCATTGCGATTGCAAACGAAATCGGGTACCCTGTTATTATAAAGGCAACTGCCGGTGGCGGTGGTAAAGGGATTCGCGTCGCCAGAGATGAACAAGAGTTAATTAAAGGAATCAATATTACGCAGCAGGAAGCAGCAACCGCATTCGGAAATCCAGGTGTATATATTGAAAAGTATATCGAGGATTTCCGACACGTTGAAATTCAAGTGCTTGCTGATTGTTATGGCAATGTTATTCATCTTGGCGAGCGCGACTGTACGATTCAACGCCGCCTGCAAAAACTTGTTGAAGAAGCTCCTTCACCAGCGCTTGATGAAGAAACGCGCAAGTTGATGGGAGAGGCAGCAGTGAAAGCAGCCAAAGCAGTGGATTACACGGGTGCAGGTACGGTCGAGTTTATTTTTGATTACAAGGCAAAGAAATTTTATTTTATGGAAATGAATACGCGCATTCAAGTGGAACATCCTGTTACTGAAATGATTACCGGCGTTGACTTAATTAAAGAGCAAATCCGTGTTGCTTCAGGGGAAAAGCTATCTTTAACCCAAGAAGAAGTGACATTTAACGGATGGGCGATTGAATGCCGTATTAACGCTGAAAACCCAGAGAAGAATTTTATGCCTTCACCGGGAAGAATTAACATGTACCTGCCGCCGGGTGGTTTAGGTGTCCGCGTTGATTCTGCTGCTTATCCAGGATATATGATTCCGCCTTATTATGATTCAATGATTGCAAAATTAATTGTACATGCCCCAACGCGAGAAGAAGCGATTGCACGGATGAAGCGGGCGTTAAATGAATTTGTTATTGAAGGAATTCATACAACGATTCCATTCCACATAAAATTATTCGAGCATGAAAAATTTGTGGAAGGAGACTTCAACACGAAATTTCTTGAAATGTATGATGTGATGAAATCATAACGAAAATGGAGGTGCGCCTCATGTCAGAACATGTATTTGAAATGGAACAAGAAACGAATGCGTTAGGAAAAGTAGAAATCGCACCTGAAGTGATTGAAGTTATTGCAGGAATTGCGGCTTCCGAAGTGGATGGTGTAGCGCAAATGCGCGGTAACTTTGCCGCTGGTGTCGTTGAGCGATTAGGAAAGAAAAACCATGGCAAAGGTGTCAAAGTTGATTTGAAAGAAGAAGGGATTATTATCGATGTCTACTGCTTAGTTCGTTTCGGTGTCTCAATTCCGAACGTGGCCAAAAAGGTGCAGGAAAATATCCGTCAAGCATTATTGAATATGACAGGGTTAGAAACGAATGAAATTAATGTTCACATTGTCGGCATTCAATTTGATTCTCCAAAAGCCGAGCAGGAAAATGAATAGTAAATAAAACAAAAGGCTGACCATAAGTGTCTGACCTCATGCATAACCCAACATATATAGTATTTTTATCCATTGTTATGTTCTATATATTATGGTTGTGGGGTCTGACACTTTTTATTTAGTCAGCCTTTTTTGTTTTTTTCGTAAAAGTTTGTTATCTTAAGGGTGACGCTCCGCTACTTAAATAAACCCGCTTTATCTGGATTTTATTGGTTCATCAACACACCTGGTTTGCTGTTCTCAATCGAAATTATCCTTCCGCTTTCATTGAGTTGCAGCCTGTACGTGTAAAAAACAGGGGATTTGTTTTAGGATGATGTTAAATAAGAAAAATAGTGAATGACATTATTTTCAGAAAAAACGATTATTTCAAAAGGTTTATCTATAGTTTGTACGGATTATTATATCGTTTACCACGAAAATATGATATTATCATCATATAAACGTTCGACAATATGAGTAAAAGGAGTTAATAGTATGAAACGACATACAGCGAGAGAAAAAGCATTACAAGCACTTTTTCAAGTAGATGTGGGCGGAATTGATCCGCAGGAAGCAATCAAAAATGTAGTTGATGAAGAGGAAATCGATTCGTTTCTTCAACAACTTGTATTTGGGGTTGTAAATCATCAGGAGGAAATTGACCAATTATTGCGTGACAATCTTGAAAAATGGAGATTAGAACGCGTAGCGAACGTTGATCGCTCCATTTTGCGAATGGCTACATACGAAATGAAATATATGGATGACATTCCTGTAAGCGTAACGATGGATGAAGCCATTGAGCTGGCGAAAAAGTTTGGTGACGACAAATCAAGCCGTTTTATTAATGGAGTGCTTTCAAAAGTGAAAGATGCTTTAGAATTATAGAAATTATAGAATAAACGATATATATGAGAGGGGAGTTGTCAAAATGACCGCACAAATTATTAGTGGAACAGAGTTGGCAAAAGAAAAACGCGCACAATTAGCGAAAGAAGTACAGCAGTTAAAAAACGAAGGAATCGAACCGGGGTTAGCCGTTGTTCTTGTTGGTGATAATCCTGCGTCTCGTTCTTATGTTAAAGCAAAGCAAAAAGCATGTGAGGAAATTGGGATTCGTTCTGTGTTATTAGAGTTTCCGGATACGATTACAGAACAGTTTTTATTGGAGCAAATCGAGCGGCTCAACCAAGACGATTCCATACACGGCATTTTAGTACAACTCCCGCTCCCAAAACAAATTAATGAACTCAAGGTTATCGAAAAAATTGCTCCAGAGAAAGATGTCGACGGGTTCCATCCGCTTAATATCGGACGGATGATCGCTGGTCAAAAAGCGTTCCTTCCATGTACGCCATATGGCATTTTATATATGGTTCAATCATTAGGAGTGGAAATCACCGGAAAACATGTGGTTGTCATCGGCCGCAGCAACATTGTCGGTAAGCCGGTTGGACAGTTGTTTTTAAAAGAAAATGCGACCGTAACATATTGCCATTCGAAAACAAAGAACTTAGCAGATATGACGCGTCAAGCAGATATTTTAATTGTCGCGGTTGGCAAACCTAACTTAATCGGCGCCGAACATGTGAAAAAAGGAGCAATTGTTATTGATGTCGGGGTTAACCGTTTAGAAAATGGAAAACTATGCGGTGACGTAAATTTTGATGAAGTCAAAGAAGTGGCAAGCTATCTTACACCGGTGCCAAAAGGGGTCGGTCCGATGACGATTACGATGCTGCTTCATAATACCGTTCAAGCTGCGCGTGAAAACAAGCTGCAAAAAGCACACAAGTAAGCGGGGGTTTTCTCAGTGGCAGACATTAAATACGTAACAGTGACAGCTCTTACGAAATACATTAAGCGTAAGTTTGAAGTTGACCCGCATTTACAAGATTTATGGATTAAAGGAGAAATTTCGAACTTTACCTATCACACGCGCGGTCATATGTATTTTACACTCAAAGATGAAAATGCCCGCATTCAGGCGGTTATGTTTGCTGGATATAATCGATATTTAGCGTTTCGTCCGGAAAACGGCATGAAAGTGCTGGTACGCGGTGAGATTTCCGTCTATGAACCAAGCGGCAACTATCAAGTGTATGTCAAAGAAATGCAGCCGGAGGGCATCGGCAATTTATATTTGGCATACGAGCAATTGAAAAAGCGTCTCGAAGAAGAAGGATTATTTTCTCCAGAGCATAAAAAGCCAATTCCGAAGTTTCCGCGTTATGTTGGTGTTGTTACTTCACCGACAGGAGCAGCGATTCGTGATATTATGACAACCATTCGCCGCCGTTATCCAATTGCGAAAGTCATCTTGCTGCCGACGCTCGTTCAAGGTGAGCAAGCAGCCCCTTCCATTGTGCGTTCGATTGAGAAGGCGAACGAACTTGGCTATTTAGATGTGCTCATCGTTGGCCGGGGCGGTGGCTCCATTGAAGAGCTATGGGCTTTTAATGAAGAAAGTGTTGCTCGAGCGATTTTTGCTTCTAACGTACCCATCATTTCCGCCGTCGGTCATGAAACGGATTTCACGATTGCCGATTTTGTGGCTGATTTGCGAGCACCAACACCGACGGGAGCAGCTGAATTGGCAGTGCCGCATTTAACGGAATTGCTTGAACGGTTAGCGCAGCGGAAAGTCCGCTTAATTCGCGCCATGAAAGAGAAGATAACATATGAATCTGAACGTCTTGTGAGAGTTCAGAAATCATATGCGTTTCGCTATCCAAAAAAGCTATATGAGCAAAAAGAACAGCAGCTTGATATGTTAATGGAGCGGCTGGAGCGGCAAACGATGCGGCTCATTGAACAAAAACGCGAACGCTGGCAGCAATATGATCTTCATTTACAAAAACATCACCCGGCCGAAAAATTGAAAAAAGCAGCCGAAAAACAACAAGTGCTCACCAAGTCGCTAGAAAGAGAAATGCAAACGATTTTCAAACAAAAACAATTGCTGTTTACTTCTCTATTATCAAAATTGCAAGTATTAAGTCCATTAAAAATTATGGAACGTGGTTACAGTTTAGTTTATGATGAGAAACAACAGCTTGTAAAAAGCGTTCATCAACTCGGACCTGGCGATTCTATTAAAGTGCGCCTGCAAGATGGTTATCTTGATTGCCAAGTGTGGGGTATTGAGGAGGTATAACTACATGAGTGAAGAAAAAGAACTAACATTTGAAGAAGCGATGGCACAGCTTGAGGAAATCGTCGAAAAACTTGAAGAAGGCGATGTACCTCTTGAAAAAGCAATTTCTTTTTTTCAAGAAGGAATGCGGCTTTCGAAACTTTGCCATGACAAACTGCAGCATGTTGAAAAACAAATGGAATATATTTTGCGGGAAGACGGAGAGTTAGAGCCGTTTGCGTTTCAGGAGGAGTAAACGTTGGTAGAACAATTTTTACGGGAAAATAAACAGCTTGTTGATAAACAGCTTCCTTTATATGTAAAACATCTGAATGCTCCGGAAATCATCAAACAAGCAATGATGTATTCGCTTGAAGCGGGCGGAAAGCGCATTCGCCCGCTCCTGCTGCTTGCAACATTAAAGGCTTTTGGCAAAGAAGTGGAATTAGGTTTGCCTGTGGCGTGTGCGATTGAAATGATTCATACTTATTCGCTCATCCACGATGACTTGCCAAGTATGGATAATGATGATTTGCGCCGCGGAAAACCGACGAACCATAAAGTGTTTGGAGAAGCGATGGCGATATTGGCCGGAGATGGACTTTTGACATACAGCTTTCAAGTCATTGCTGAGATGAATCACCAAGATGTGACGGCAGAAATGAAAATAAAATTGATTAGCGAACTAGCGAAAGCAGCGGGACCTGAAGGAATGGTCGCAGGTCAAGTGGCGGATATGCAAGGGGAAGGTAAGCAGCTATCTTTAGACGAACTTGAATATATTCATCAAAACAAAACGGGCAGAATGTTACAGTACAGCATTATAGCCGGTGCGATATTAGCCGGAGCGTCTGAGCAGCAAATCAGACAGCTAAGCCAGTTTGCCTACCATTTAGGACTTGCTTTTCAAATTCGCGATGATATTCTTGACATTGAAGGATCAGAAGAGAAAATCGGCAAACCGGTCGGAAGTGACATCGAAAACAAAAAGGTCACATATCCATCTCTTCTAACGCTTGACGGCGCAAAAGAAAAATTAACTTATCACATTGAGGAAGCAAAACGTTATTTACAGGAAGCACAAATTGCTGACGAAGTGCTTCATTACATTTGCGATTTAATTGCCACACGCGATCATTAAGAAATTGGTCATTCATTGTCGATTCACTTCTTTTGTGGTATATTTATAAATTAGGTGAAAGTGCCTTCTGTAAAGCCGTTACACTTATTGTGTGAGCGGCTCTTTTTTCGCCTTGAGGTGTTTGCGCTACACTTTTCTCGTTGGAAATTGTGGGGAATAGACGGTTTTTTATTCATGTGTTTCCATATTTACATGTATAATAATAGATATACCTGTACTATACCAGCACGTAACAAAGTATGAGATGAAAGCGAGTGATCTCGTTTGGACGTAACGAAGATTGAAAATCCGCGTTTTTTAAAATCAATGTCTACGGAAGAGCTTGTTCAACTAAGTGCCGATATTCGTCAATTTCTCATTGAAAAGCTATCGAAAACAGGTGGACATATCGGTCCGAATTTAGGAGTAGTGGAGCTTACGATTGCGCTTCATAAAGTGTTTGACAGTCCGAAAGATAAATTTTTATGGGATGTTGGCCATCAATCGTATGTTCATAAAATTTTAACAGGACGGGCCTGTGAATTTGATACACTTCGCCAATATAAAGGATTGTGCGGCTTTCCCAAGCGGAGCGAAAGCGAACATGATGTATGGGAAACCGGACATAGTTCGACATCGCTCTCAGCAGCGATGGGAATGGCAATCGCCCGCGATTTAAAGGGAACGAATGAATACATTATCCCGATTATTGGCGATGGAGCGTTAACGGGCGGCATGGCTCTTGAGGCATTGAACCATATTGGGCATGAAAAGAAAGATATGATTGTCGTATTAAACGATAATGAAATGTCGATTGCTCCGAATGTCGGTGCCCTTCATAATGTGCTTGGCCGCTTGCGCACTGCCGGCAAATATCGCTGGGTGAAAGATGAACTTGAGATGCTTTTAAAAAAAATTCCGGCAGTCGGTGGCAAGCTTGCTGCGACAGCCGAACGCATTAAAGACAGCCTCAAATACTTGCTTGTTTCTGGTGTATTTTTTGAAGAATTAGGATTTACTTATTTCGGACCAGTGGATGGTCATAATTTTGACGATCTGCTCGAGAACTTGCATTATGCCAAGAAAACAAAAGGTCCAGTACTGTTGCATGTCATTACGAAAAAAGGAAAAGGCTATCGCCCAGCTGAGAACGATAAAGTCGGAACGTGGCATGGCACGGGGCCATATAAAATTGAAACAGGCGATTTCGTTAAGCCTGTCAATGCACCACCAGCATGGAGTGAACTCATCAGTGAAACGGTACGTAAATTAGCCCGTGAAGACGACCGGATTGTAGCGATTACTCCAGCAATGCCAGTTGGTTCAAAGCTGGAAGGATTTGCGAGTGAGTTTCCAGATCGCATGTATGATGTTGGCATTGCTGAGCAGCATGCGACAACATTGGCGGCGGGACTTGCAACGCAAGGAATGAAACCGTTTTTAGCGATTTATTCAACATTTTTACAGCGGGCATACGACCAAGTTGTCCATGATGTATGCCGGCAAAACTTAAACGTCTTTTTTGGCATTGACCGGGCTGGTTTAGTTGGCGCTGATGGAGAAACGCACCAAGGTGTATTTGATATTGCTTTTTTACGTCATTTGCCAAATATTGTATTAATGATGCCGAAAGATGAAAATGAAGGCCAGCATATGGTATATACCGCCATTAAATACGATGATGGTCCAATTGCGCTTCGCTTCCCGCGCGGTAATGGTCTTGGCGTCAAGTTAGATAAGGAATTGAAGCAAATTCCAATCGGCACATGGGAAGTATTGCGTGAAGGGCGAGATATTGCTATTTTAACGTTCGGTACGACGATTCCAATGGCGCTAGAAGCAGCGGAAAAGCTGGCAAAAGAAAATATTTCAGTCAAAGTGGTCAACGCTAGATTTATTAAACCGATGGATGAAAAAATGCTGCATGAAATTTTACAAACGAATATGCCGATTTTAACGATTGAAGAAGCAGTGCTGCAAGGTGGATTCGGCAGTGCGGTTCTTGAGTTTGCTCACGATCAAGGTTATCATCATGCTGTTATTGACCGAATGGGCATTCCAGACCGCTTTATTGAACATGGCAGCGTCAAAGAATTATTACAAGAAATCGGTTTAACAACTGCACATGTGATTGAACGTATACAAACTATGATACCAAGAAAACAAAAAAGGGCATGAGGTATGAAAACGAAGAAAGAACGATTAGATGTATTATTAGTAGAGCGCGGCTTGGCAGAATCACGTGAAAAAGCAAAACGCGCGATTATGGCAGGGCTTGTCTATTCAAATGAAATGCGTTTAGACAAGCCTGGTGAAAAAGTACCGGTTGATATACCGCTTACCGTTAAGGGTGATGTTTTACCGTATGTCAGCCGCGGCGGACTGAAGCTTGAAAAAGCATTAAAGACATTCCAGCTTGATATTAAAAACAAAATTATGCTTGATATTGGCGCATCAACTGGCGGTTTTACCGATTGTGCGTTACAGCATGGAGTAAAAATGTCGTATGCGCTTGATGTCGGTTATAACCAATTAGCGTGGAAGCTTCGCCAAGATGAACGGGTTGTTGTCATGGAACGAATGAATTTCCGTTACGCAACGCCGGCGGATTTTACAAAAGGGCTTCCCGAATTTGCGACAATTGATGTGTCGTTCATCTCGCTTAAACTCATCTTGCCTGTGCTTAAAACGGTGCTCGTTTCCGGGAGTGATGTTGTCGCATTAGTAAAACCGCAATTTGAAGCCGGAAAAGAGTTTGTAGGCAAAAAAGGGATTGTTCGTGACGCGAAAGTTCATGAGAAGGTGCTTGAAGAGATTATCGATTTTGCAATTCATGAAGGCTATGATGTTGTTGATTTATCGTATTCTCCAATTACGGGCGGAGACGGAAACATTGAGTTTTTGCTTCATCTTCGCTGGAGCGGAGGGAAAGAGCGTGGAGAAAACTTGTTAGCATTTCATCCGCAAAAAATTGTAGCTGAAGCACATCGACAATTAAAAACAAACGAAACAACAAAGCGGGAATAACAGCAACGTTATTCCCGCTTTTATGGGTATCCTACATTGTATAGATGTTTCCGAATGATTATCATAATAAATAAGAAGGTATGAATGGGTTTTCGATTCAGATTGCGAGGTGTTGAATTTGAATAAGGTGCAAAGACATATTAAAATTCGTGAAATTATTACAAACCATGAGATTGAAACGCAAGACGAATTAGTGGATATGCTAAAACAAGCAGGCTTTAACGTCACGCAGGCAACCGTATCGAGAGATATTAAAGAATTGCATCTTGTAAAAGTGCCGATGGCGGACGGGCGATATAAATACAGTTTGCCGGTGGACCAACAACGATTTAATCCATTGCAAAAATTAAAGCGGGCGCTTATGGATGCCTTTGTGAAACTTGACGGAGCCGGTCATTTATTAGTCATGAAAACATTACCGGGAAACGCCCATGCGATTGGCGTTTTGCTTGATAACCTTGATTGGGATGAAATTATCGGCACGATTTGTGGAGATGATACATGTTTAATCATTTGCCGTACCCCGGAGGATACAGAAACCATTTCGAAACGCTTGCTAGAAATGTTATAAAAGAGGTGTGATTCCACATTGCTAGCAGAATTATCAATTAAAAATTTTGCCATTATTGAAACACTTTCCATTTCTTTTGAAAAGGGCTTAACCGTTTTGACAGGGGAAACAGGAGCAGGAAAATCCATTATTATCGATGCTATCCACCTGCTTGTCGGCGGACGCGGTTCCGCAGAATTTGTTCGTTATGGGGAAACGAAAGCGGAAATTGAAGGATTGTTTTTATTAGAGGATGAAACACATCCGTGCTATGAAAAGTGTGCGGAATTTGGCATTGATATTAGCGAAGGGATGGTCGTGCTACGTCGGGAAATCTCTGTTCACGGCAAGAGTGTATGCCGCGTCAATGGCAAACTTGTCACGATTGCCGTGTTACGGGAAATTGGCGCCACACTTGTTGACATTCACGGCCAGCACGAACATCAAGAACTGATGGACCCGGAAAAACATCTTCCGTTACTAGACCAATATGGTGGCAGCGAAATTGCTTCGGCTCTTGAAGAATATCAAGCGGTATATAAAAAATATGAACAGCTGAAAAAACAGTTACAAAAGCTGAACGAAAACGAACAGCAAATGGCTCATCGTCTTGATTTGCTCACATTCCAATTAGACGAGATTCAAAAAGCACAGTTAAAGCCGAATGAAGATGAAGAGTTGATGGAAGAAAAAGTAAAAATCATGAACTTCCAGAAAATATATCAAGCGCTAAAAAATAGTTATGAAGCCTTATTTGGTGAACAGCGCGGTCTTGATTGGATTGGATTGGCAATGAGCCATTTAGATGATGTCATGGATATGGATCCCACTTTAAAAGAAGCGTATGAAACCATTTCTAACAGCTACTATTTAATGGAAGAAACGGCCTATAAGCTTCGCGATCAACTTGAGCAACTCGAATATGATCCAGAACGTCTTGATTTTATTGAAAGTCGTCTAAATGAAATCAACCATCTAAAACGAAAATATGGCCGCACTGTTTCCGATATTCTTGAATATGCCGAAAAAATTGCAGAAGAAATTGATACAATCCAGCATCGTGACAGTCATATTCATAAATTGCAAAAAGAGCTTGAATCTGTAACCGAAGATTTATTAATTGAAGCGAAAAATGTCACAAACGTGCGCAAGAAATATGCAAAAATTCTTATTGATAGCATTCATCAAGAGCTGAAAGATTTATACATGGAGAAAACCCGCTTTGATATCGTTTTTACAAAGCGGGAAGGTTCGATCGACGATCCGTTGCTTGACGGCATTCCAGTAAAATTTCATCGTGACGGTGTCGATATCATTGAATTTTATATTTCGACCAATGTTGGAGAGCCGCTCAAACCTCTGGCGAAGGTTGCTTCAGGTGGCGAGCTTTCACGGATTATGCTGGCAATGAAGAGCATTTTTTCAAAGCATCAAGGAGTTACGTCGATTATTTTCGATGAGGTGGATACGGGTGTAAGTGGCCGAGTTGCTCAAGCAATTGCCGAAAAAATTTACCGCGTTTCTGTTAATTCACAAGTGCTTTGCATCTCACACTTGCCGCAGGTAGCAGCCATGGCTGATACGCATCTGTTCATTTCAAAAGAAACGGTGGATAATCGTACAAAAACTTCTGTCAAAGTATTGTCTGAGGAAGAAAAAATTAAAGAAATTGGCCGGATGATTTCAGGGGTTGAAATTACAGATTTAACAAAAGAACATGCGAAAGAACTGCTTGAATTAGCAACAAAAATCAAACAATGAAAGGCTATCCATTATGGGTAGCTTTTTTTGTTGTAAAAACGATTATATTTAATTAGATTAAGGCAAAATTAAAACTGTAGCCAAATTTACCGAAGGTGTAGGTGGGAGCGAGGAGAGTGAAAAAGTTTGAACGCAGAGACGATAAGAAAAGTAATAGGTGCATTTCTCCTTGTTTCGTTAATTGCCATTGGCTTATCCAAGCCAATAAAAGACTATATTCGCATACCGAAGCAGCTTGTTATGTTTGAAGGCGAAACAGTGCGTTTCACTTCCGCGCTTCCAGTCCAAGCAAGCGTAAAAAGCAATCAGCCTTCTGTTGAAGTTAATGAACAAAGTCAATCGCTTTCCATTCAAGCCAAAGAAAGCGGTGAAGACGATATGATATTACAAATGGCTGGCTTACCAGTCAAACAAGTAAATGTTAAAGTGCTGTCTAAATATAAAGTAATTCCTGGAGGACAATCCATCGGGGTTAAATTAAATACTTTAGGAGTTCTTGTTGTTGGACACCACCTTGTTGAGACAGAACAAGGAAAAAAGTCTCCAGGAGAAATTGCCGGAATCCAAGTCGGTGATATGATTACAAAAATTAATGGAAAGAAAATTAAAAATATGAGCGATGTCTCACCATTCATTCAAAAATCAGGAAAAAATGGAAAGCCGCTAAACTTAGAAATTTCTCGCGACAATCGTACATTTGAAACGCAATTAATTCCACTAAAAGACAAACACGATCACGCTTATCGCATCGGTTTATATATTCGAGATTCCGCTGCTGGAATTGGAACAATGACGTTTTATGATCCTATCTCTAAAAAATACGGTGCTCTTGGCCACGTCATTTCCGATATGGATACGAAAAAGCCCATTGTTGTTGAGGATGGACAGATTATGAAATCAATGGTTACTTCAATTGAGAAAGGAAGTACGGGAAATCCTGGGGAAAAATTAGCGAGATTTTCAAGCGATAAGGAAGTAATAGGAAACATTACCAATAACAGTCCGTTTGGGATATTTGGAACGTTATCAAAACCGATTCAGAATGGTGTATTAGATAAAGCGATTCCAATTGCTTTATCTCATCAAGTGAAAGAAGGAAAAGCGAAAATTTTAACAGTTGTGGAAGACGATAAAGTCGAAGAATTTGATATTGAGATTGTCAGTACAGTGCCACAAAAATTTCCGGCAACAAAAGGAATTGTTATTAAAGTAACGGATCCGCGTCTATTAAAGAAAACAGGCGGAATTGTACAAGGGATGAGCGGAAGCCCGATTATCCAAGATGGAAAATTAATTGGGGCAGTCACCCATGTATTTGTGAATGACCCGACTTCTGGATATGGGGTTCATATTGAATGGATGTTAAATGAAGCAGGAATTGATATTTATGCAAACTCTGCACAAAAAGCGAGCTGATCATAGCTCGCTTTTTTGTTATGGAGAAAAAAAGGAAATGATTTACCGAATTTTGCATAGATATTTGATGTAAATTCATTTAAAATAGGAGTGAAAAGATTTTTCGACAAACAGAAATAAATAAAAACTTGTCAAACACCTAATTTCGTCGAATGTCAGAGATTTTTGGTGAAAATTCTTGAAATACTTATTTTTTTTACTATTTTTTGAAAAATTAGAGGATTTTTTATTGCAATGTCGAATTGTTCCATTAGAATATTAGTTAGAAAATAGAACTCATTTAAATGATTTTTAACAAACGGAATTAGGGGAGGAAGATTGCGTGAGCAAGATTAAAGTGTGTATAGTTGATGATAATCGAGAGCTGGTAAGCCTCTTAGAAGAATACATCTCCAACCAGGATGATATGGAAGTAATCGGTGTTGCTTATAACGGGCAAGACTGCTTATATATGCTTGAAGAGAAAAAGCCGGATGTGCTTGTTTTAGATATTATTATGCCGCATATTGACGGCCTTGCTGTGCTTGAGAAAATCCGTATGCAAAAAGAAAAGCAGCCAAATGTTATTATGCTCACTGCTTTCGGGCAAGAAGACGTGACGAAAAAAGCAGTTGATTTAGGGGCGGCTTATTTTATCCTAAAACCATTTGATATGGAAAATTTAGTGAACCGCATTCGCCAAATTCATGACAAAACAACGCCAATTTTGAAAAAATCACCTGCTTATCAAGCGCGGGAAAATAAACCGAAAAACCTCGATGCCAGCATTACAAGTATCATTCATGAAATCGGTGTTCCTGCACATATTAAAGGGTATTTATATTTACGTGAAGCGATTTCTATGGTATATAACGACATCGAATTATTAGGTTCGATTACAAAAGTGCTTTATCCGGATATCGCGAAAAAATATAATACAACTGCAAGCCGTGTTGAGCGGGCGATTCGCCATGCCATTGAAGTCGCATGGAGCCGTGGAAACATTGAATCCATCTCCAACTTATTCGGCTACACCGTCAGCATGTCCAAAGCTAAACCGACAAATAGTGAATTCATCGCGATGGTGGCGGATAAGTTAAGATTGGAGCATAAAGCGTCTTGAAAGCGCTAAAATCAATGGTTTGAAGGTATAGGAATCATTTTACATCCAGTTATAAAAGCCAATAAATCGGATTTGGAACCAATAAACTTTTTCCGTCTTTTAACGGTTGATGATATCGATTGAGATTCCCCCTCTTTAAGTAGACAGTGTAAAAAGCCCACATTTCAGATGTGGGATGTTACACTATACTTGGAGGGGATTTTTTCATAGCGAAAAAAGGACAATATTTCAATTGTATATAGGGGAGTTTAAGTTATAAGCAGTCGATTTGTAAGGAACGAGGAAATGAGCTATCGAGATGTCGTTGCAGAACAGTTGGGATTTCTAATTCCACTCAAGTGAAAAATACTTTGTATATCTTTAATTCCTTTGTTTTTAGGGAGTATTTTGTCTTGTTATATTACTGCCATAGGAGTGCATTCAAGAAGGGAATGATTTTACAAAAGGGATCACGCCAACATTATGTCAATTAAATTGTTGTCCGTACCTCTATATAAAAACCCTTAAAACATAAAGTTTCAAGGGTCAAGGAACAAATTAATAAATAGAGCTATGGCTTTAACGCTTCATTTTAAACGTATTGTCTATTTTTAATTTAACGTAACTACCATTTAGCCATTTTTCTATCCCTTAATCACTATTCCAACTTTGTATTAACGAGCTTCTCTTTCTCTTCTTCTAAGACCAAACAGACCTAGTAACCCTAATAAACCGATCCATTCCCAATTGGTATCGTTATCATTCATGTCTGTTGTTGTAGTGACATTTCGAGTTATTGGCCTATTATCTCTATTGTTATTATCTTCAGCATGGACGGACATGCCTAGAGACATTACAGTTAAAGCCAAAGTACACAGTATAAAGGATAATTTTTTCTTCATGGTTTCCCTCCTTTCATCAATAAGTAATATTTCCATCTTTATTAGATACCATTCATTAAGGATAGAAAATCACTTAGGTTAGAACTAGAATATATATCTTTAATATCCATTATTAGTTAACGAATAGCGCCGTTTTTTTAGAGATTATAAAAAATGTGGTCAAACCGCTAAGCAAAGGAGTTCCATGATGAATATTCTTCGACTAGGGAGAGGGTGATCCTAATTATTAGGATTACCCTCTTTTTCGTCTTTATCATTTTGTTTTTCTAATTCAAGCAGTTTTTGCACTAAAATATGCTGTGGCATGTGCATGATTTGTTCGATCGGCATTCCTAATGCTTTTGATAACTTTTGCGCTGTTTCCGATGAAATTTGTAAAGGGCGCATGGAAGTTCTCTCCTTTGTTTAATTAGTAACTAACAGTATAGCAAACTTTTGCTGAACTTGGCATATATTTTATTATGAGTTTTTATTACGAGAGGTATAGGAAAGGAGCAGATACATGACAAAAATTTTTGCGCATCGCGGATCAGCAGGGACACATCCGGAAAATACAATGGTTTCCTTCCAAGAAGCAGAACGAGTAGGGGCAGATGGGATTGAGTTAGATGTACAAATGACAAAAGACGGACAAATTGTCGTCATTCATGATGAAACCATCGATCGAACAACGAATGGAACGGGATGGGTAAAAGAATTTACATATCGGGAGTTGCAGAAGTTTGATGCGAGCTATAAATTTGCCGGGCAATACGGCTTTTGTCCGATTCCTTTATTAGAAGAAGTGTTGTCATGGGGAAAGCAGACAAGGTTGCTATTTAATATTGAACTGAAAAATGGATTCATTCAATATGAAAGGCTTGAAGAGCAGGTTATTCAAATGATCAAAGAATATAAAATGGAGACGCGTGTTATTCTCTCCTCTTTTAACCATAACAGTATGGCACGCTGCCATCGAATGGCTCCTGAAATCGAAACAGCGCTATTATATATGGAAAGTTTATACGAACCATGGAAGTACGTTCAAGTCATAGGAGCATCCGCTCTGCATCCTTACCATGTGACGGTGAATGAATCATTTATTCATGAGGCACAAAAACATGGGGTCGCTGTTCGTCCATTCACGATTAATAAAGAAGCTGTCATGCAAAAAATGTTCGGTTATCATGTGGATGCCATTTTTACTGATTATCCCGAAAAGGCAAGAAACGTATTAAAAATCATATAAAGAAAAGCGGTCTGAACATTAAGCGTTCGGACCGTTTTTTTGTTTCCGTTGAAACCTTGGCTGCACTTTATTGCGTTTTCGATCTCGATGCAAAATAAAACCGCCAACAAATCCTAAGCCGGTTAAAAATAAAAGAAAACCGAGCAGAAATTGAAGCCAAAGAAACGGAAGAGGCGGCTGCAAAATGCCGAATAACGCATCCCGCATCCATTTGATGCCGAGCGCTGCTAAAAGACCGGGAATAAGCAAAATGATTAATGCGATCACTCGTTGCATAACTTGAATAACCCTTTCATGGAAAAATAATTATCTGAGAAAATGATAAACGTTTGATTTTATTTGTCAAGAAAAGAAAATGAGGCTATGATGGATATGTATGCAAAAATTTGCAAGAAGTGGTGATAGCAATGAAAAAAGTGTTAATTGTCGGTGCTGGTAAAGGTGGTACCGCATTGCTAAAAATTTTAAAAGAAACAAAAATCATGGAAGTCGTTGCCATTGTTGATATTAACGAAAAAGCGCCGGGTATGTTATTAGCTCGAGAGATGAATATTAAAACAGGGCACGATTGGCGTCCTTTTTTAACTGAAGATATTGATGTTGTCATCGAGGCGACAGGGGATATCGAAGTGTTTAAAGAAATACGCAAAATGCGCAAGAAAAATACGGTTGTTATTCCAGGAGAGGTCGCCTATATTACAGCGCAATTAGTAGAAGAAAAAGAACAACTCATTGCCAAATTGAAAAATGAAAAGAATAGGCATAATCTTATTTTTAACTCCACGCATGACGGCATGATTGTTGTCGATGAATTTGGCTATATTACTCATTTAAACGATAGCGCTGAGAAAATGATTAGTGTAAAGAAAGAGAATGCAATAGGTAAGCATATTTTAGAAATTATTCCAACAAGTGGTTTGCCAAGGGTATTGAAAACAAAAGTGACAGAAGTTCATCAAGAATTCACATTGGGAAATGGACGAAAAATCATTACAACGCGTGTTCCGATGATTGACGAATCAGGAAGACTCTTCGGCGCTCTTGCTGTGTTTAAGGATATTACTGAATTTGTTCAACTTGCTGAAGAAATAACAAATTTAAAAGAAATCCGCATGATGCTTGAGGCAATTATTCATTCCTCTGAGGAGGCGATTTCTGTTGTTGATGAACATGGGAAAGGGATCTTGATTAATCCGGCTTATACGAGAATAACTGGTCTTTCAGAGGAACAAGTAATTGGAAAACCTGCTACTGCTGATATTTCTGAAGGCGAAAGTATGCATATGAAAGTATTGAAAACAAGAAGGCCTGTACGAGGCGTACGCATGAAAGTCGGTCCGAAAAAACGAGATGTTGTTGTCAATGTCGCACCGATTATTGTTGATGGAATTTTAAAAGGAAGTGTCGGCATCATTCATGACGTTTCAGAAATTCAGCAGTTAACAAACGAGTTGAACCGGGCGCGGCAAATTATTCGAACGCTTGAAGCGAAATATTCGTTTGCGGATATTATCGGAACATCAGAAGAAATGATGGTGGCGATTGAGCAGGCAAAATTAGCTGCGAAAACACCAGTAACGATTTTGCTGCGCGGTGAGTCCGGTACGGGAAAAGAGTTATTTGCGCATGCAATTCACAATGCAAGCGACCGAAAGTATAACAAATTTATTCGTGTCAACTGTGCAGCGATTTCCGAATCGCTATTAGAAAGCGAACTGTTCGGTTATGAAGAAGGTGCGTTTTCCGGAGCGAAACGAGGCGGAAAGCGGGGATTATTTGAAGAAGCCAATAACGGCAGCATTTTTCTTGATGAAATTGGTGAACTGTCAGCGAATACGCAGGCAAAACTGTTACGTGTACTACAAGAGGGGGAAATTGTCCGCGTTGGTGGCACGAAGCCTATTCCGATTAACGTGCGCGTCATTGCAGCGACAAATGTGAATCTAGAAAAGGCAATCGCCGATGGCACATTCCGTGAAGATCTTTATTATCGTCTCAACCGTATGCCGATTTATATTCCGCCTTTGCGGGCAAGAAAGCAAGACATTCCAGCGTTATGCCAACATTTAATTCGAAAATTAAACCAAGATTACGGACGGAATGTAGAAGGGCTTACAGAAGAAGCGATTCGTTATCTTTTATTGTATGATTGGCCGGGAAATGTCCGCGAATTAGAAAACGTCTTAGGAAGAGCAATGATTTTTATGAAATTTAATGAAGTGCTCATCGATGTAAAACATATTCCAACATTGCGCATGCCTAGCAATGAAAACGATTTAGCAACGGGTTTTTCTAACGATGATGACGCCGAAGGACAGACACTGGCGGAGATGGTAGAGAAATATGAGGCGCGTATGATTGAGCGTGTATTGCGAAAACATAACGGTAATAAAACAGCAACTGCAAAAGCGTTAGGCATTTCCATTCGAAACTTATATTACAAGTTAGAAAAATACGGAATTGCAAACGATAACATGCAATAAATTGCGCACAATGCAAAAAATTGCAGATATTAAAAACAAAAAATAAAGCGTTTTCAATATTTTGTGTTGGCACGGTTTTTGCATATAAAAATAGTGCCGAGGTTGAAATGCTACAAAAAGGGGTTGAAATAGAAAATGAAGCTTGAGTCACTAGTCACCAAAGCAACCCAATATGAAAATATGACAGTGGCTGTCGCTGCGGCCGAAGATGAAGAAGTCATCGAAGCGGTAACGATGGCGCTGGACAATAATTTTGGGCAATTTATCCTTTATGGAGACCGTGAAAAAATTTCACAATTGTTATCACAAAAAAGTGAAAAGTATGCAAAAAGTGGCAAAATTCAAATTGTACATGCGAATTCGAAAGGACAAGCAGCTGAACTCGCGGTAAAAGCTGTACATTTAAATGAAGCAAATGTACTGATGAAAGGAAATGTTCCAACAGCAACGATTTTAAAAGCTGTTTTAAATAAAGAGTTTGGTTTGCGTACAGGAAAAGTGTTATCGCATGTTGCTGTATTTGAGGTAGCTGGCTATGACCGCTACATCATTGTTACGGATGCAGCAATGAATATTGCGCCAGATTTAGAGCAAAAAGCACAAATTATTGCTAATGCTGTTTCCGTAGCTAAAGCAATTGGTGTTGAAAAGCCAAAAGTCGCACCGCTTGCTGCAGTTGAAGTTGTGAATCCGGCGATGCCGGCAACGCTCGATGCTGCTGCATTATCTGCGATGAACAAGCGCGGACAAATTGCTGATTGCATCGTTGACGGGCCTTTAGCGCTCGATAACGCTGTATCTATGTTGGCAGCGGAACATAAAGGCATCGAAAGCGAAGTCGCAGGACAAGCAGATATTCTTCTCGTTCCTAATATCGAAACAGGAAACGTGCTTTATAAGTCATTAGTATATTTCGCTAATGCAAAAGTAGGGGCAGTCATTGCCGGGGCAAAAGCTCCAATTGTTTTAACATCACGCGCAGATTCAGCAGAAAGTAAACTGTATTCGTTAGCTCTTGCGGTTTGTACCGCGTCCAAATAAATGAAAACTTTTTGGGGAGGAAATCAAACATGGAAATCTTCAAATATATGGAACAATATGACTATGAACAATTATTATTCTGCCAAGATAAAGAATCAGGATTAAAAGCCATTATCGCTATTCACGATACAACATTAGGACCAGCTCTAGGCGGTACGCGTATGTGGATGTATGATTCAGAAGATGCAGCCATTGAAGACGCGCTTCGTTTAGCACGCGGTATGACATATAAAAACGCAGCTGCTGGTTTAAACCTTGGCGGTGGTAAAGCGGTTATCATTGGCGACCCACGCAAAGACAAAAATGAAGCAATGTTCCGTGCATTTGGCCGCTTCATTCAAGGCTTAAATGGTCGTTATATCACAGCGGAAGACGTTGGTACAACAGTAGCTGACATGGATATCATTTACGAAGAAACAGATTACGTAACAGGTATTTCACCTGCTTTCGGTTCATCAGGTAACCCATCTCCTGTAACCGCTTATGGTGTATACCGCGGTATGAAAGCGGCTGCAAAAGAAGCATTCGGTAGCGATTCATTAGAAGGGAAAGTAATTGCTGTTCAAGGTGTTGGTAACGTAGCTTACAACTTATGCCGTCATCTTCATGAAGAAGGCGCGAAATTAATCGTAACAGATATTAACAAAGAAGCGGTACAACGCGTTGTTGAAGAGTTTGGTGCGAAGGCGGTCGACCCTAACGATATTTACGGCGTAGATTGCGACATTTTTGCACCGTGTGCGCTTGGTGGAATCATCAATGATGAAACGATTCCGCAATTAAAAGCGAAAGTAATCGCTGGTGCAGCAAACAACCAATTAAGAGAAGCAAAACATGGTGATATCATTCATGAAATGGGCATCGTTTACGCTCCAGACTATGTCATCAACGCTGGCGGCGTCATCAACGTTGCTGACGAATTATACGGCTACAACCGTGAGCGTGCGATGAAGAAAGTAGAGCAAATCTACAACAACATTGAAAAAGTATTCGAGATCGCAAAACGCGACAACATCCCAACATACAAAGCAGCTGACCGTCTTGCTGAGGAGCGTATTGAAACTATGCGCAAATCTCGCAGCCAATTTTTACAAAACGGTCAACACATTTTAAGCCGTCGTCGTACTCGCTAACTAAAATAACAAACCGGAAGAGGTTGACCCAAAAGCAAAGTGTTACGTGGGGTTAGACATTTATGGGTCAGCCCCTTCCAAAATGAAAATGGAGGTCATTACCTTGCAGGAAAAAGAATTTCGTATCCTAGTCATTAACCCAGGATCTACTTCGACGAAAATCGGCGTATTTGACAATGAACGTTCCGTTTTTGAAAAAACGATTCGCCATGATACAGATGTGATTCAATCATATAAATCCATCATTGATCAATATGAGTTTCGCAAACAAACAATTTTAGAAACGCTTGACCAAGAAGGCATTAACATTTCTAAATTAAGCGCAGTGTGTGGCCGTGGGGGGCTGTTGCGTCCAATTGAAGGCGGAACATATCGTGTGAACGAACAAATGCTAGAAGATTTACGTAAAGGATATGCGGGTCAGCATGCTTCTAACCTTGGCGGTATTTTAGCGCACGAAATTGCCTCTGCACTAAATATTCCTGCGTTTATTGTTGACCCGGTTGTTGTCGATGAGCTTGACCCAATTGCGAGAATTTCTGGCTTTGCCTTGATTGAACGAAGAAGTATTTTCCACGCTTTAAACCAAAAAGCGGTTGCTCGTCGCGTTGCCAAGCAGTTAGGCAAAAAATATGAAGAGTTAAATTTAATTGTTGCTCATATGGGCGGCGGAATTACTGTTGGAGCGCATAAACAAGGCCGGGTTGTGGACGTAAACAATGGATTAGACGGCGAAGGTCCATTCAGTCCAGAACGCGCTGGAACAGTACCAGCAGGCGACCTCGTTTCATTATGCTTCTCAGGAGAATATTACAGAGATGAAATTATGAAAATGCTTGTTGGTCAAGGTGGATTAGTCGGCTATCTTGGCACGAATGACGCTGTAAAAGTAGAGAAAATGATTGAAGCGGGCGATGAAAAGGCAAAACTAGTATATAGTGCTATGGCTTACCAAGTAGCGAAAGAAATTGGCGCTGCCAGCGCGGTATTAGCAGGAAAAGTCGATGCAATCATTTTAACGGGCGGCTTGGCGTACGGAAAAGAATTCGTTAAAGAAATTGCAGACCGCGTCAACTGGATTGCCGATGTCATTGTTCAACCTGGTGAAAACGAACTGCAAGCTCTTGCGGAAGGAGCTCTGCGTGTATTGCGCGGTGAAGAAAAAGAGAAGGTATACCCTGGAAATTTTACTAAAGCCAAAGTTCTGCAATAGAAGGGAGAAAAAACGATGGCAAAAGAATATGATCTCGTCATACTAGGCGGCGGTACGGGCGGATATGTCGCAGCGATTCGCGCAGCACAGCTAGGATTAAAAACAGCAGTAGTGGAGAAAGGAAAGCTTGGTGGAACTTGCTTGCACGCTGGCTGCATTCCAAGCAAAGCGTTGCTTCGCAGTGCGGAAGTATACGCACAAACAAAAGAAAGCGAAAAGTTTGGCGTGCTTGCGAGTGATGTAAAATTAGACTTCGCCAAAGTACAAGAGCGCAAAGCAAAAATTGTTGAACAGCTACATAAAGGTGTTCAACATTTAATGAAAAAAGGGAAAATCGACGTTTATGAAGGAACAGGACGCATTTTAGGACCGTCTATTTTCTCGCCAATGCCAGGAACAATCTCTGTCGAAATGAACAACGGCAGCGAAAACGAAATGCTTGTTCCGAAAAACGTCATTATTGCCACAGGATCCCGTCCACGTACATTACCTGGATTGGATATTGACGGTGAGTTAGTGATTACGTCTGACGAAGCGCTACAATTAGAAAAACTTCCGGCATCGATCATTATCGTTGGCGGCGGCGTCATCGGTATTGAGTGGGCATCTATGTTGAATGACTTCGGCGTGGAGGTAACCGTATTAGAATACGCTGACCGTATTTTACCAACAGAAGACCGCGATGTTTCAAAAGAAGTAGAAAAAGTATTAAAACAGCGCGGCATCAACATTGTAACAAGCGCAAAAGTATTGCCTGAAACACTTGAAAAAGGTAACGGTGTCACAATTAAAGCGGAACATAAAGGTGAACAAAAAGCGTTTACAGCGGAAAAAATGCTTGTTTCTGTCGGCCGTCAAGCAAACATTGAAGGAATCGGCTTAGAAAATACGGATATCGTTGTCGAAAAAGGATTCATTAAAACAAATGAATTCTATCAAACAAAAGAATCTCATATTTATGCAATCGGTGACGTGATCGGCGGATTGCAATTAGCTCACGTCGCTTCTCATGAAGGTATTGTTGCCGTTGAACATATCGCTGGACAAAATCCATCACCGATTGACTATACAATGATTTCAAAATGCGTATACAGCCGTCCAGAAGTAGCAAGTGTCGGCTTAACAGAAGAAGAAGCAAAAGAAAAAGGCTATAATGTAAAAGTTGGCAAATTCCCATTTAAAGCTATCGGTAAAGCGCTTGTATTCGGCGAAGCGGAAGGTTTCGTGAAAATTGTTGCTGATAAAGACACAAATGACTTGCTTGGCGTTCATATGGTTGGTCCTCATGTAACAGACATGATTTCTGAAGCAGGTCTTGCCCGTGTGCTTGACGCAACACCATGGGAAGTTGCCCATACAATCCATCCGCATCCAACATTATCAGAAGCGATGGCTGAAGCGGCGTTAGCTGTTGATGGAAAAGCGATTCATTTCTAATTGAATAAAGGAGGTTTTTTAGATGGCAGAAAATCGTCATAAAGCGTTAGGCTTAAGCGATGAAACGGTATTAGAAATGTATGAAACGATGCTTTTAGCTCGAAAAATCGACGAGCGCATGTGGCTTTTAAACCGCGCTGGTAAAATTCCATTCGTTATCTCTTGCCAAGGTCAAGAAGCAGCGCAAGTTGGTGCAGCATTTGCTTTAGACCGCACAAAAGACTACATCTTACCTTACTATCGTGATATGGGTGTCGTATTAACGTTTGGTATGACACCAACAGAATTAATGCTTTCTGCATTTGCAAAAGCGGAAGATCCAAACTCTGGCGGTCGCCAAATGCCAGGTCACTTCGGTAAAAAGAAAAATCGCATCGTTACAGGGTCTTCACCAGTAACAACGCAAGTTCCACATGCCGTTGGTATTGCGTTAGCTGGAAAAATGGAGAAAAAGGATTTCGTTTCATTCGTTACATTCGGTGAAGGTTCTTCTAACCAAGGTGACTTCCATGAAGGTTTGAACTTCGCTGGCGTTCACAAATTGCCAGTCATTTTCATGTGCGAAAACAACAAATACGCGATTTCTGTTCCAATCGAAAAACAATTAGCGTGCGAAAAAGTGTCTGACCGTGCAATCGGTTACGGTATGCCTGGATATACAGTTGACGGAAATGATCCGCTTGAAGTGTACAAAGTGGTTAAAGAAGCAGCAGACCGTGCACGCCGCGGTGAAGGTCCGACATTAATCGAAACAGTTTCTTACCGTTTAACAGCTCACTCTTCTGACGACGATGACCGTGCATACCGCACACCAGAAGAGTTAGCGGAAGCAAAATCGAAAGACCCAATCATCTCATTTGCGAACTACTTAAAAGAAGTAGGCGTTTTAACGGATGAATTAGAAAAAGAAATTCATGACCGCGTCATGAAGCAAGTAAACGAAGCAACAGATTATGCAGAAAAAGCACCGTATGCTGAACCAGAACATGCATTAAAGTACGTATATGCTGAGAAGTAAGGGGGAATGAAGAATGCCAGTAATTTCATACATTGACGCCGTGACGATGGCGATTCGCGAAGAAATGGAACGCGATCCGCGCGTATTCGTATTAGGTGAAGACGTAGGTAAAAAAGGTGGAGTATTTAAAGCAACACAAGGTTTGTACGAGCAGTTTGGCGAAGAGCGCGTTATTGACACGCCGCTGGCCGAGTCTGCAATCGCTGGTGTGGCAATCGGTGCGGCGATGTACGGTATGCGCCCAATTGCAGAAATGCAGTTTGCTGACTTCATTATGCCAGCAGTAAACCAAATCATCTCTGAAGCAGCTCGTATCCGCTATCGTTCAAACAACGACTGGAACTGCCCAGTTGTCATCCGTGCACCATATGGCGGCGGTGTTCACGGAGCGCTTTACCACTCACAATCGGTTGAAGCGGTATTTGCGAACCAGCCTGGTTTAAAAATTGTTATGCCATCAACTCCTTATGACGTTAAAGGGTTATTAAAAGCAGCGATTCGTGACGAAGACCCTGTCTTATTCTTCGAGCACAAACGTGCATACCGCTTAATTAAAGGCGAAGTTCCTGAAGACGATTACGTATTGCCAATCGGAAAAGCGGACGTCAAACGCGAAGGTGACGACATTACCGTTATCACTTACGGACTATGTGTACACTTCGCGCTTCAAGCAGCAGAGCGTGTAGCGCAGGACGGCATTTCAGTTCATGTATTAGACTTACGTACCGTTTATCCGTTAGACAAAGAAGCGATTATTGAAGCAGCAAGCAAAACAGGTAAAGTTCTTCTTGTCACTGAAGACAATAAAGAAGGAAGCGTCATGAGCGAAGTGGCAGCAATTATCGCTGAACATTGCTTATTCGACTTAGATGCGCCTATCATGCGCCTTGCTGGCCCTGATGTTCCAGCAATGCCATATGCTCCAACAATGGAGAAATTCTTCATGGTAAACCCTGACAAAGTCGAAAAAGCAATGCGTGAATTAGCCGCATTCTAAGGGGACAAATGTAGCCAACATAGTTTTTTGAACCAAGATGGGAGATATAAGTAGTTTGTTAAACATCTATAAACATGTATGAAATCATGTAAATATCTCCTGTTATTGGATGTGGAGGGATGAATGTTCTCCATCTTTTCCATCGTCTCCTGTCTTATGATAAAAAATCGTCTCCCCCTTCCGCATGTAAGAAGGAAATGAAGAAGAGTTGTCGAATATATGTTCTAGAAGATCCAAACATAGGGGGGACGGCGAGGGGATGAAAACGGTTCGGGTAATGAAAATCGCTTCTAATGATGAAACACACCTTCGCTCATTAGATGAGTTGATGCGCGTGTTTTGTTCAGCGAAGCGATACGCGTTCAACCGTTTGCTGGAGGAAAGGAAGGCCAAAGACATCATCAAGCATCTTCAGTACCAATTCCCGCTCAACAAACGGTATGCCGAAGACGCGGTGTTGCTGGCTCAATCGCTGATTTCTTCTCAACGTGAGTTACTACCGATGCGGCTGGAGGATGTGCAGGCGAAAATCGAAAAAACCGAACGGAAAATCGATGACTACCAATACGGGCGAAAAACACCGAAGAACGTCGATGTACAAACTTGTCTAAGTGGATTATATCAACGATTAGAAAAATGGAAAGCCAAAGCATCCAAGTTACAACATCATCTGGAACAAGATACGATTCAAGTGTGATTTTTGGCGGGAAACAACACTTTTACAAGCGTCTAAAAGGAAAAATCTCGAACGAAGAATGGAAAGACGTGCGCTCGAATCAGTTGTACGCAAGAGGCGACAAAAGCAAAAAAGGAAATTTGAATATTCGCCTCATGTATGACGATAACACCTATGAATGTTATGTGGAAATCGCGAATCCGCTTGGACAACAAGAAGGGAAACACGCTCCCCGCTTGAGGTTTTCCGTCTATGTTCCTGAAAAATATGAACAGGAAATCATCGATGTCATCATGGGAGACCAAGTCGGGGTGAATCCAAAAGGGAAGCCCCTCATCGAATATCGACCGTATACCGTGGAAATCAAACGCAAGAACGGGGAATATTACATCCATCTCATCTATGAAGAAGAGGTATATGGAAGGGAACTTGCCTATGATGAACCGATTCAGGCGGAACGAATAGCCGGAATTGACATCAATATCGACCGCATCGCCGTAAGTATCGTTTCGAAACAAGGAAATCAAATCGAAAGTGTTTTACTGTCATGAACTCGAATATGTGAAAGCGAATAAGCGAAACAACCTCATCGGTGAAACCGTTCGCGATGTGTATGATTGGTTGCTTCAAGAAAATGTGGGAGCAGTGGTCATCGAAAACATCCAACTAAGACAACAACATGATACGGACAAACGATTCAATCGCTTCACGCACAACTTTAAAAAGAAAAAGCTGACGGAAACGATCCTTCGTCGGGAGATGCGGCTTGGTTTTCGCATCAAAAAGGTGAATCTGGCGTACACAAGCGTCATCGGACGTTTCAAGTATATGAAAAAATACGGTTTATCCGTTCATGAAAGTGCCGCATTCGTCATTGGTAGACGAGGATTAGGGTATCATGAACGATTGCCAAAAGAACTCATTGACACCATAAAAACGAAAGTGAAACGCCGTTTGATTGCCATGTTAGGGTCGATGGAAGAATCCTACAAACAATCAAACAGCGGCAAGAAACAACACCAATCTATCGCGATAATATTGAGGAAAATCGAGAATTTCAAGCATGAACATGAATGGTCATTATGGAACATGTTGCACAAATGTTGTTGGCTGAACCAGTATCAAATTCAACTAAAGGAGGTGTAAACCTGGTTACTAAAATCGTAGTCGTGTACTGACCGATGGAAGGAATGGTGCACGACAGATGCCGTTGCTAACAGCGAGCCACGGGTTGTCTTTCACAGCAGGTGAATGACAAGGGGATTCCCTTCCTGATGGAACTCAGGTGTTTCCTGAGCGGCAAGCGATGTCTCCTGGTTCCATCGCGATATGTAGATTTTAGTAACCAGGTCATTAACGTGGCAATTGAAAAAATTACAATGCCTCAGCTAGGCGAGAGTGTCACAGAAGGTACGATCAGTAAATGGCTCGTATCTGTCGGTGATAAAGTAAACAAATACGACCCAATCGCCGAAGTTATGACAGATAAAGTTAACGCAGAAGTTCCTTCATCTTTCACTGGCGTCATTAAAGAATTAATCGCTGCTGAAGGTGAAACATTACCAGTAGGTGCGGTGATTTGTACGATTGAAGTAGAAGGCGAAGGCACAGCAGCTCCTGAAGCTCCAGCTGCTGAAACAAAACAAGAAGAAGCGCCAAAAGCGGAAGCACCTGCACAAGCAGCAGCTTCAGCACCTAAAAAGCCGGCAGGAGCAAACAAAGGTCGTTATTCACCAGCAGTTCTTCGCCTTGCGCAAGAACACAATATCGACCTTGAGCAAGTACAAGGAACAGGTATGGGCGGACGTATTACGCGCAAAGACCTTCTGAAGCTAATTGAGTCTGGCAATATTCCAACCGCTGATCAAAAACAGCCAGCAGCGCAAGTTCAGCAAGCGGCTCCAGCACAGCCATCTCAAGAAGTACCGAAAGCAGAAGCGCCTGTACAAGCAGCACCAAAACAAGCCGCTGCGCCTAACATTCCAGTGCAACCAGGCGATGTGGAAATCCCAGTTACACCTGTTCGTAAAGCGATTGCCGCGAACATGCTTCGCAGCAAACATGAAGCTCCACATGCTTGGACAATGATTGAAGTAGACGTAACGAACTTAGTTGCATACCGCGATTCTATCAAGGACGAATTCAAGAAACGCGAAGGCTTCAACTTAACATACTTTGCGTTCTTCGTCAAAGCGGTTGCGCAAGCATTAAAAGAATTCCCGCAAATCAACTCTATGTGGGCGGGCGACAAAATCGTACAGAAGAAAGATATCAACATCTCGATTGCTGTTGCAACAGAAGATGCGTTATTCGTACCTGTTATTAAGAATGCCGATGAAAAAACAATCAAAGGCATCGCTCGTGAAATTTCTGAATTAGCAGCGAAAGTGCGCGCTGGCAAACTTCGTCCAGAAGACATGCAAGGCGGCACATTCACAGTGAACAACACAGGTTCTTTCGGTTCTGTACAATCTATGGGTATTATCAACTATCCGCAAGCAGCGATTTTACAAGTAGAAGCCATCGTCAAACGTCCAGTTGTCATGAACAACGGCATGATTGCTGTTCGCGACATGGTGAACTTATGTATGTCTCTTGACCACCGCGTTCTTGACGGCTTAATCTGCGGCCGCTTCCTAGCACGCGTAAAAGAAATTTTAGAAAACATTTCAAAAGACAATACGCCGATTTACTAATCCGAAAAAATCCACCGCTAATCATTCGCGGTGGATTTTTTATGGAGTTCGATGGAAATATCAAAACTTATTGGACAATACAACCATATATTAACTGCTAATAGAGTAAAAAGAGGACTTTCTCCTTTTTTATCTAACTATAATTTAGGTGATTTTTTAAATGGAGAGGATTGATCATGACTGATATCTTGCCTGTCATTCATGGAAAACGTGTGATGTTAAGGGAATTTACTGAAGAGGATTGGACAAGCGTTCATGCATATGCTTCACAGGAAATAGCTTGCCAATACCAGCCTTGGGGACCTAATACTGAAAAAGACTCGCAGTTATATGTAAAACAAATCATTGAAGATACAAAAAAGAATCCTAGAACTCGTTTTGCCTTTGCTGTGATAAAAAATGATTCCAACGAGATGATTGGAACAGGAGAGTTAAACATACATAGCTTACATCATAAAAATGCGGAAATTGCCTACATCATTAACCCTGCTTTTTGGGGAAATGGGTATGCGACAGAAGTAGCAGATCTATTGATTCAATTTGGTTTTGCTAACCTAGGTCTTCATCGCATCTTTGCCACGTGTGACCCGAGAAATGTAGCATCAGCTAAAGTATTAAGAAAAGTGGGAATGACTTTCGAAGGAACATTGCGCGAAAATTTATTGATTCGGGATGGATGGAGAGACTCCAGCTTGTTTAGTGTGATTAGACATGAGTGGCTGCTGTCAAAATAATTGGATAAAAAGAAAACGAAAGTGTTGCTACTAATCTATTGAACTGACTATCTCCCCTTCTTTGAATATATTTTTGTTTAAATGGAAATTATTTCTTGGTATAATCTTGTTATACTGAATTATCAGAAAAATAGATGGAGTAGGGGGGACCATGAAACATACGATCGAGTGCAAATCGATTACGAAAGCATTTGAAGGTGATGGAGTCAAAACTTATGCGCTGCATAATGTCAGTGTGAAATTTGCAGAAGGAGAATTTGTAGCAATTATCGGCCCTTCTGGGTCTGGGAAATCCACTTTACTTAGTTTAATAGGAACTTTAGATCGGCCGACAGAAGGGGAAATCCTCTATGGGTCGCAGCCCATCCAGAACTTAAATCATAGACAACTTGCTGATTTCCGCTTTGAAAATATCGGGTTTATCTTTCAACAATTTCATTTGCTTCCTACGTTAACCGCACTTGAAAATGTAATGGCACCATTATTTCCAAGGCAAGTTTCATACGATAAAAGGAAACGGGCGGAGGAATTATTAGAACAAGTTGGATTAAAGCAGAAAATGAACGCCTTGCCTTCCCAGCTTTCAGGCGGACAACAACAAAGGGTTGCGATTGCGAGAGCGCTTGTTCATGAACCGCGTTGGTTGCTGGCAGATGAACCTACCGGGAATTTAGATTCGGAAACAGGAGAACTGATTTTTAATCTTCTAGCTGCTTTTAATAAAGAGAAGGGATGTGGGGTCATTTTTGTCACGCACGATCCTAATTTAGCGGCAAAAGCGAATCGCGTCATTGAAATGAAGGATGGGAAAATCGTTTCCGATCGAGCAGGTGTTCACCCATGATTCGGTTTATTTGGAATAGTTGGTGGCGAAACAAAGAGCGGTTTATTTTGTTAATCGTCGGGGCGTTGATTGTCAGTACGGGATTAAGTTATTTAGTTGGAATCACCCAAGCGAATAAGGGGACTATAGTTGATGAACTGCAAAAACGATGGAAAGCTTCTTACCATATTGTTGTCCGTCCTCCGGAGTCAAGAGCGATAACAGAAGAGAAAAACTTATTAGAACCGAACTATTTAAGCGGATTATCAGGCGGAATATCGCTAGAACAGTATGAAAAAATTAAATCAATGGAAGAAATTGATGTTGCCGCACCGATTGCGATGCTGGGGTACGTCAATAATACGATTACACTAAAAAAATTAAATCTGTTAGAACCGGGAGTCTATCGCTTGCGCTTAACTGAAAAGACAAATACAGGTCTTGCAAAAGAGAAAGAGCAAGGGGCATTTTACTTTACGATTGGTGCTTGGAAGCCAACTGGTACAGGGAAGGAATATGGGGTAACCCAATTTTCCGGAGAGCTCTCTTACGGAACAGAAATTTTGCTCGCAGGCATTGATCCTGAGGCGGAATCGAAACTCATTGGACTAGATCAAACGATGATTCAAACTCGTACGAGCCGTTTTTTTAACGAAGGGGATCAAGTTGTTCAAATGGAGAACGATGTAGGAAGTATTGAAACAACAATTCCTGTCATTGTCAGTAACCGAGAGTTTGTAGATAGCCAAATGACATTTACAATCGAAAAGCTGAATTTACCTTTTCAAGGTGCCCAGCAAGCAGCGACAATGGAAAAAGTAAAAGAAAATGGAGGGGAAAAATATTTAGAAAAACAAAAAGGGATTACAAAAGAACGATATATCTTCTCCTCGCAAGAAGCACATCGAAAAATTGTTGAAAGCATTCTTCATGCAAATAACAATGGGGAAACGGTTTTGGACGAAAGCGTTTGGATGGCTTTAAAACCTTCACCTGTTCATTATGAACCTGTTACAAGTCCGTTTCCAGAACGTTGGCCTTTTGCCTACCAAGTGAAACCTTATACCATTCCTGAACATTCTAATCTTCCAATGAAACAAGCGTATCGACCGGTCACGATGTTTAGTGAAGAAGCATCCGGGTGGCCGAGATTGCGACTCGATTTTAAAGGTGTATTTGATCCGCAAAAATTAAACATTTCGAAAGATCCGTTAACCGAACTTCCGATGGAAACGTATTTTCCATCGAAAGCAAAGTGGGTGTTAGATTCTAACGAAAAACCTGTAAATCCAACAGTAGAAATGAAGCCGCTCAATAATCCTTATGGATTTTTGACGAAACCGCCGTTAATGCTAACAACGCTTGAGGCTGCTAAAGCGATACTAGGAGAAAAACCGATAGCTGCGATTCGGATTAAAGTCAAAGGTGTCGACAAGCTGACAAATGAAAGTGAGTCCATTCTCCGAGATGTAGCCAAACGGATTGAGCAATCGACAGGTTTAATAACGGACATTACTTTAGGCTCTTCTCCCCAACCGGCTTTGACACATATTCCTGGTATTGAAGGAAAAACGAGCTTAGGCTGGATTGAGCAGCCATGGATTAAACTCGGTTCTTCCGTTTCGATTTTTAAAGAAGCGAAAATCGGGTTGTCAGGCGTTATCGCAAGTGTCATTCTCGTTGCGATTGTTTACGTATTTTCTTCCAATCTCATGATGATGTATGCCCGTAGAAAAGAGTTTGCCGTCCTTCTTTCGCTAGGATGGAGGCCTTATCAGTTATCAAAACTTCTCTTTATTGAAGCTACTGTCATTGGTTTGTTTGTTTCTGCTGTCAGCTGGCTTATTCTTGGTTTTATTTATGTAACGAATGACATTCAAACGTCTGGCTGGAGAGTATTATTGATTGGAGTATTTGGCTTAATCATCTATTGGTTTGGTGCCTTCGTTCCAGCAGTGTTAGTGCGGAATATTCAACCTTATGAAGCAATGAGAACGGGAGAAGTATCGACAAGAACATATCGTTTCCTGCGAACGCAATCTTTATTCATGATGAGCTTGAATTATTTATATGTAAAATGGAAACGCAGTGTTTTATCCATTTTAGCTATTGCCTTGCCGACAAGCTTATTCATCTTCTTTTTATTTGTAACGTTCCGTCTAAAAGGGGTCATGTATGCCACTTGGCTCGGTCAATATGTAGCGATGGAAGTAGGCACAATGCATTACATAGCAATGGCGGTTGCGCTTTTAATCGCGATGTTAACGACTGCGGAAATCATCTGGCAAAACATTTCTGAACGCCAGCCGGAAATTGCCGTTTTAAAGGCGGTCGGATGGCAAAATAAACATGTTCGTTTGCTTGTCTTACTAGAAGGAGCCTTTAGCGGTTTCATTGCCGGACTTTTAGGATTGGGATTTGCGACATTATTGGTGTGGAGGATATATAGAGAAATTCCGTTCGAGCACTTGCCTTTCTTTATGGGAACGATATTAATTCCAATATTAACGGGAGTGATTGGCGCGATTCTCCCGGCAGAGAAAGCTGTCAAAATTTTACCATATCAGGGAATTCAAGGTTCATTTAAAAACACACAAAAGACGGAAAAACGCTTTAAGTATGTCTTTAGTGTTGCCGGAGCAGCTTTATTTATCGGAATTCTTTCTTTGTTAGCGAGTGCGATTCCTGATATCAAGCATTCAAATTCTGCTTCAGAAAAACGAGAGAAGGTAGAAGGAACAAAAGGGGCTGTCATTGAAACATTCGCTACAGAGGATGAAATAGAAGAGCAGTCGGAAAAGGAAAGTAATGATAACAAAGGAAATCATTCTAATAGTATCCAAAGCTATATAGATTCAGCTTATAAAACGTTAAAACTTGGGGAATCGCATGTCTTTAATAATGGTGCAGATGCTCTTACATTTGGTCATAAAGTACCATCGCCTACTCATATACCAAAACCGAATGAAGGGATGGAATTTATTACAATTCCCGTCACTCTTAAATTAAAAAGTGAAGATGAAAGGTTTGTGTTTAAACCGCACAGTTATCGAATGATGAATAATCAAGGAAATGAATATCAAGTAAAAGATATAAAAATCATTGAGAATGAAAACTGGGAAGATAAGGTGCATATCAAAAGCCCTGGGAAAGCAAAAGTGTTATTAACATTTGAAGTACCGGTTCATGCAGAAAAACTCATCATGTTAGTCAGACACGAGTGGTTACCAGGGGATATAGCAGTAGAAGTAAAATAATAGACAATGTTTTAATATTTCAACAGCATAACTCAAATTATCATTTAACGAATATAAGTATGACGGGGGCTTGTGTTTTACACAAGTCTCCATTTCATTTCAACAAAGGAGTAATAAGGGATGAACCGTATGGATTTACTTGAAAAGAAAGGTTATAAATGGTTAGTGCTAGCTCTTGCAACATATTCGCAAGCTTCAGCTACTTTTGTAACCTATGGAGTCGCTCCTTTAGCTGCTTTATGGCAACAAGATTATGGACTATCACAATTTCAAACAGGGGTATTGGTTTCTGCTGTTCACTTAGGACCTATCTTTTCGATGTTTTTTATTGGCGATGCGCTTGATAAATATGGTGAAAGGTGGCTCATAGGTATCGGTTCTGTATTGTTAGGGTTAACGATGCTCCTTACTTCGTTTACCAATAACTATCTATCCTTAGTGATTATCTTGGGGGTTGTTGGTGTTTGGTACGGAACTGCGCAACCGGGTGGAAGTAAAGTGATTATCAAATGGTTTCCTAAATCGCAAAGAGGTCTAGCAATGGGGATTAGGCAAACTGGAATCCCTATAGGTGGAGCGGTAGCAGCTGCCATGTTACCAGGGGTTTATTTACGATTTGGTTCCTCATTTGCCGTTTTAACTCAAACGGTTTTAGCTGTCTTGGGAGGAATTTTATTCTCACTTTTATATAGAGATCAACCAATTACTAAGATTAACAATCATTCAAATCATACTTTTAAAGAAAGATTAATTACTATTTTTAAAAACAAAAAGTTACATCCTATTTTTTTAGTGGGTGTAACAATGATTTCACTACAAATGATATTAGTTGCACATCTCATGGTGTTCTTAGCTGAAAAACTGACGATTTCACTTTCGGTTGCTGGAAAAATTCTAAGTATTGTTCTGATTGCAGGCATGATAGGAAGAGTTGTCATTGCTTGGGCTAGTGATTGGATCTGGAAAGGAAACCGCACGATTCCATTAACAATCTCTATCTGGTGTGCAATTTTAGGATTAATGATGTTACTTTTTTTGTCTAATGATTGGTCTATACGGGTAACAGCCTTTTTATGTGCATGGCTTGGTTTTTTTGGAATCGGATGGTTCAGTCTTTTTATTGTTGAAGTTTCAGAAAGGGCACCGGAAGATGCAATAGGATTAACGGTAAGTTTTGCATTAACCTTAAATCAGTTTGCGATTGTATTATCTCCAGCTTTATTCGGCTTTTTAATAGATTGGCAAGGTAGCTATTATGCGGCTTGGATTTGTTTGATCATCCTACTTTCTATAAGTGGCTTTTGGCTCATGTTTCACTTGCCATCTCGGAAAAAAAACAACAACTGAATAATTTTTTGTGATGTCCTCTTTCGAGAGTTATCGAACTCTTTTAAGAACGTTTGGAGATTGACCAGCTACCTATCTTCAAAGGAATGTGGAGTGGGGTTCTATTAAAAAAGCCATTTTAGTATAATATGTTAGAATATAATAAAAATTTAAATATTTCATCCTGGAGAATGGGAGGTAATTTTGTGGATATCAAAGCGGGAGACGTATTGACTTGGGAAAGAACGTTTACTGAGGAAGAAACGTTGCAATTTGCACAGCTATCAGGAGACAAAGGAAGACATCATATGGAGCGAGATGAAAAGGGGCGTCTCATGGTACATGGCTTATTTACCGCTAGTATTGGCACAAAAATCGGTGGGGATTTGAATTATATTGCGCGAGACATGAACTTCGAATACATTAGACCCGTTTTCACAGGCGATACGATTACTTGTGAACTAACGATTACCGAAGTTATGCCGATGGAAGGATACAAAAAAGTAGCCATGAAAATTGTCTATCGAAATCAACATGGAAAGGAAGTTTTAGTGGGAACAAGCCGCGGAATCATTCGGGACTGAATCGAACAGGGCTTATTCTGGCTCGATCACAGCTTGGGCTACTCCGAAAAGAGTAGTCCTTTTCAATTTTTTCAGCTAGTCATGGTTGTTTTTCTTTCTTCTCATTTTAGATCGATTAAAAGAAAAATCTGTCTGAAAGCTTTCATTCGTTTTGTTCGTTGCTAGAACGATATAGATGTACTACAATAAACTTATAGAGAATATTTTTAAAAATCCGAAAGTAAGCGATTTCTTTGAAAAAGGATGGGAGAAATTAACTTCGGTACATAAGGGGAGGGACGATTCGTGACGGATATTTCCACGATGAAAAACCAGTCGTTTCCGCTTCCAAGTTATGAGGAATGGAAACAAGAGGTAGAAAAATCATTAAAAGGTAAGCCGATTGAAAAGTTATACTCGACTACGTACGAAAATTTACGCATTAAACCGATTTATACACGCGAGGATATCGAATCACTAGAACATATTGAACAATATCCAGGGTTCTCTGGCTACGTGCGTGGGATAGAAGCGAACGGTTATATTGGTGAGCCGTGGGCTGTGAGCCAAGAATTATCTGCGAACAGTGCCAAGGAATGGAATGAAATTATCAAGCATGATTTAGAAAGAGGACAGACAGAAATCCATCTTGTGTTGGACAAGCTTGGGTTTTCAGTAACTTCGTTAGAAGAGATCGAAGAAATGTTTTCGGGAATTTCTCTTGGGGACTACTCGCTTCGGGTGGATGCAGGCGAGAGTTCTCTGGCGTTTCTTGCGCTGTTTGCGGCTTATTTGCAAAAACAGCAAATTCCACTAGAAAGAGTGCGGGGCACGATCGGGATGGATCCGCTTGCCTCTCTTGCGGAAAAAGGACAATTGTCATCTTCTTTAACGACATTATATGACGTAATGGCAGATATTACTGCATGGGCGAAAGAGCATATGCCGAACTTAAAAACGATGATTGTTCATAGTGAACCGTATCATAATGGCGGAGCGAATGCGGTGCAGGAATTAGCGTTTGCATTTGCAACGGCGGTAGAATATTTAAATGAATGTTTAAACCGCGGCTTAACGATTGATGAGGCAGCGCAGTGCATCAGCTTTTCGTTTGCCATTGGGGCGAATTTCTTTATGGAAATTGCGAAACTTCGCACGGCACGTCTTGTGTGGACAAACATTGTGCAAGCATTTGGCGGTAATGAAGAGTCGCAAAAAATGTCCATTCATGCGCGTACATCCCATTTTACAAAAACGGTATATGATCCATATGTGAATATGCTTCGCGCGACAGCGGAAGCGTTTGCGGCAACCGTTGGCGGAGCGAACAGCCTTCATGTCTCACCGTTCGATGAAGCGATTCAGCAGGCGGATGAGTTTTCGCGCAGAATTGCCCGCAATACACAGCTCATTCTTCTTGAAGAATCCCATTTAGGAAAAGTGATTGACCCGGCTGGCGGTTCGTATTATGTTGAATCGTTAACGGCGCAGTTAGCAGAAGAAGCATGGAAGCTGTTCCAGCAAATCGAAGCCAAGGGCGGAATTGTCAAAGCACTTGAAGAAGGATTTGTTCAGGCGGAAGTGGAAAAAGTGGCTGAATTACGAAAGAAAAATGTAAAGATGCGCAAAGAGAAAATTGTCGGCACAAATTTTTATGCCAACTTGGCAGAACCACCGGTTCAAAGAACAGAAGCGAACGAACATACCGTTACATTTTCTGAATTACCATTAAATGAAGAGAATGTAGAACAATTAAAAGCGGGATTCAGCGAGAAACAATTTGTACAAACAGCCATTTCGATGGTTGCGCGCCGAGCGACCGCTCAGGAAATTAAAAAGGCATTAGCAGAAGACAGTCTGTCCGTTCAAATTGAACCAATTCAGCAATGGCGCTTAGCCGAACCGTTTGAAAAGCTGCGAAAAGCGTCTGAAGCCCATTTCGAAAAGCACGGCAGCCGTCCGAAAGTGATATTAATTAATCTTGGTGCCATCCCGAATCATAAAACAAGAGCCGACTTTATTACCGGTTTTTTTGAAGCCGGCGGTTTTGAAGTCGTGAAAAATAACGGCTATATATCAGCAGAAGAAGCTGTGCAAGGAGCGCTTTCCTCCAAAGGTACGCATTATATCATTTGCGGATCGGACGAAAGTTACGTTGAAACCGTTCCGACGATTGCAGGGGAACTGAAAAAAGCAAATCCACATCTGAAGCTGTATGTTGCGGGAAAACAAGCTCCAGAAGTCGAAGAAACATTTGTCCAAGCAGGGATCGCCGGCTTTATTCATATCGATTCGAATTGCTATGAGACGCTGGCAGAGTTTATGAAAGACATGGGGGTGGCTCTCGATGAGTAGAAAGGTCGATTTTACGAACATTTCTTTGCATGTGCCGAGCGAAAAAGTAGACGAGCAGCAATGGAAACAAGCGATTGAAGAAAAATTAAAGGCTTCTATCGACGACCTTCTTTTCCAAACAAACGAGCAAATTGCGATTAAGCCTTTATATACGAAAAAAGATATAGAAGGGCTTGATTTTCTTGATTATATGCCGGGCATTCCGCCATATTTGCGCGGTCCGTATCCATCGATGTATGTCAATCGGCCATGGACGATTCGTCAATATGCCGGATTTTCCACAGCGGAAGAAAGTAACGCGTTTTATCGCCGCAACTTAGCAATGGGACAAAAAGGTCTTTCTGTCGCCTTTGACCTTGCGACGCATCGCGGTTATGACTCCGATCACCCGCGCGTTGTCGGCGATGTTGGAAAAGCGGGCGTAGCCATCGACTCGATTTTAGATATGAAAATTTTGTTTGACGGCATTCCGCTTGACCAAATGTCGGTTTCGATGACGATGAATGGCGCTGTGTTGCCGATTATGGCGTTTTATATCGTCACAGCCGAAGAGCAAGGCGTGACGCAAGATAAGCTTTCAGGTACCATCCAAAATGATATTTTAAAAGAATACATGGTGCGCAATACGTATATTTATCCGCCGGAAACATCGATGCGCATTATTGCGGACATTTTTGAATACACGTCTAAATACATGCCAAAGTTCAACAGCATCAGTATTTCTGGTTACCATATGCAGGAAGCGGGAGCACCAGCGGATATCGAGTTAGCTTATACGCTTGCTGATGGGCTGGAGTATGTCCGTACCGGATTGAAGGCAGGCATTGATATTGATTCGTTTGCTCCAAGACTTTCGTTCTTCTGGGCGATCGGCATGAACTATTTTATGGAAGTCGCCAAAATGAGAGCGGCGCGCGTCATTTGGGCGAAAATGATGAAAACATTTAACCCGAAAAATCCGAAATCGCTCGCATTGCGGACACATTCACAAACATCGGGATGGAGTTTAACGGAACAAGATCCGTTCAACAACGTTGTGCGTACATGCATTGAAGCGCATGCGGCAGCGCTTGGTCATACTCAATCGCTTCATACGAACGCACTTGATGAGGCAATTGCCTTGCCGACCGACTTCTCAGCGAGAATTGCCCGCAATACACAGCTTTATTTACAAGATGAAACAGGAATTTGTAACGTCATCGATCCATGGGCAGGCTCTTATTATGTCGAAGCATTAACGAATGAATTAATGAACCGGGCGTGGAAACATATTGAAGAAATCGAAAGTTTAGGCGGTATGGCAAAAGCGATTGAAACAGGGCTTCCGAAAATGCGCATTGAAGAAGCGGCCGCTAGACGGCAAGCGAAAATTGATTCCGGCGCTGAGACGATTATCGGCGTGAACAAATACCGCCCGGAAAAAGAAGACACAATTGATATTCTTGAAGTCGATAACACAGCTGTACGTCTCCGCCAAATCGAAAAGTTAAAACAACTTCGTGCTTCCCGGGACGAACAGAAAGTACAGGAAACGTTAGATGCGATTACAAAAGCGACAGAAATAGGAGAAGGAAACTTATTAGAACTTGCCGTACAAGCCGCTCGCGCTCGGGCGACATTAGGGGAAATTTCCTATGCGATTGAAAAAGTGGCAAAACGTCATAAAGCTGTTATTCGCTCGATTAGCGGCGTGTATAGTTCTGAATTCACAAATGAGGAAGAAATCGAGCACGTCAAGAAAATGACAGACGAATTTTATGAGCTAGAAGGGCGCAGACCGCGCATTATGATTGCGAAAATGGGGCAAGATGGTCATGACCGCGGCGCGAAAGTCATTGCAACAGCATTCGCGGATTTAGGTTTTGATGTCGATATTGGCCCGCTGTTCCAAACACCGGAAGAAACAGCGCGTCAAGCCGTTGAAAATGACGTTCATGTTGTCGGGATAAGCTCCCTTGCTGCTGGTCATAAAACATTATTGCCGCAGCTTGTCGAAGAATTGCGCAAATTAGGTCGCGAAGATATCGTCGTCGTTGTTGGTGGGGTGATTCCGCCGCAAGATTACGAGTTTTTATATGAACATGGCGCTTCGGCGATTTTCGGTCCAGGAACAGTCATTCCAAGAGCGGCGGAAAAAGTGCTGGAGGAAATTTATAAACGCCTCGGCTATGAGGAAGTGAACCAATGAACAATGAGCGAACATACCGTCCAGAGTGGGTTCCGGAAGAAGAAGCAAAAGAGTTTGCGACAACGTATGTCAAAAAAAATGATGAACCCTCTGTTTCCTCATCTGGTAGAAAGCGGTTTGTCAAAAGGAAAGAACGGTCTGTTGCCGAGTATGTTGAAGGGGTATTAAACAACGACCGCACGATTTTAGCGCAGGCGATTACACTTGTCGAAAGCAACGCCGCCAAACATATGGAAATAGCGCAGCAAATTTTAAACAAGTTGCTGCCACATGTCGGCAAATCGATTCGCATCGGGATTACCGGCGTGCCCGGTGCGGGAAAAAGCACGTTTATCGAAGCGTTCGGAAAATTTTTATGCGAGAACGGCCATCGCGTTGCCGTTCTTGCGGTAGACCCGAGCAGCTCCATCACAGGCGGGAGCATTCTTGGCGATAAAACAAGAATGGAAAATTTGTCGCGCGACCCTCGGGCATTTATTCGGCCGTCTCCATCCGGCGGTACACTTGGCGGCGTCCATCGTAAAACGCGGGAAACGATGCTTTTATGTGAAGCGGCAGGTTACGATGTCATTTTGATTGAAACGGTTGGTGTCGGGCAAAGCGAATTCGTTGTTCGCAGCATGGTTGACTTTTTCATGCTTCTAGCGCTGACAGGAGCAGGAGACGAACTTCAGGGCATGAAAAAAGGAATTATGGAACTGACCGATGCGGTTGTTATTAATAAAGCGGACGGAGATAATAAACCAAAAGCTTTGGCGGCAAAAGAAGAATACAATCAGTTTCTCCACTACTTGCGTCCGGCAACGCCAGGATGGGAAACGAAAGCTTATACATGTTCCGCGTTGTTAGGGGACGGAATTCCAGAAATTTGGCAAGTGATTAAAAAGTTTGTGGAGACGACGAAAAAATCAGGCGTGTTTGAGATGCGCCGGCGAAACCAGCTGAAAGACTGGATTTACTCGATGATTAAAGACTATCTAGAATCGAGCTTTTTCTCGCATCCGCAAATTAAAGAAAAGCTGCCGATGATTGAAAATAGTGTAATTTCCGGCACGCTCTCTGTAACGAAAGCCGTACAAGAGTTATTGCAGATTTATGAAAACAAAAAAGTGTCGGAATAAATTTATCAAGACGTTAAAAATCCTCAAAAAATAAAGGTAAGTACATATTAGTCATGTTTTAATATGTGTAGAAAGAGAATAAAGTTATTTAATTTTAGAGCCTAAAACACACTAACCCCCAGGTCATAATTACCTGGGGGTTAGTGTTTAACATGTTCACCGAGAAGTCTCCCGCCTCTAAGCGAAGTGTAGATGGGAGAGGTTCATAAATAGGTGCTTATCCCACCGCTCCCGATTATTGTTGAAGAGCTTTATTTGGGGTACCGCCACCATAAAAAAATCCTACGCTAAGCCATCGGCGCGAAGACCAAATAGATTAGGGAGTTTTATCAGATGACTCCTATTAAACTGTATAAATTTATTTTTCCTTACAGGTGTAAAAAGGAAAAAACTACTTTGCTGATGAGGGAAAAGGAAATATGTATAAAACGGTCACATAAAAAAAGAAAGATTGTTAAACAATAGTAACGCTCAACAAAGATATATTATGAGGTGATTGAATGAAAATATGGTCTAAGTTTTTAATCTGTATATGTTTGCTATTTACGTTTCATTTACCTGTTGAGGCGCATAATAATGCGATTCCGAAACAAGTAGTAAATATTAAGCGTGCCGCAAACATAAAGGGTTTAGTAAGTGGCTCAACATTAATTGCTTATGGTTGGTTCGATACTTCACATCAGAAACAGCCGTTAGACAAATCTGTACAAGCTGGGCAGCTCGTCAATTTTGTACAAAGCTTTCATGTCGACAAATATTTAAAGGGAACCGGTGGTAAAATCATCAACGTGTTATCAACCGGTATTGAACCCCTTCCTGCTCCTTTAAATCCTATCAACAAAGTTTATCCAGGACCGATGGCTGAGGGTCGATATGTTTGCTTTCTAAAACCTGTTCCAGGAACAGAATTTTATACCATTGTCGGGGGATGGCAAGGAGTCTACCCTGTTTACGAAGGAAAAACAATTTCCTTGGAAGAAGAAGGTTTTCCAGAGTTAAATCAGTTAACGCTCAGACAATTAGAAGCAAAAATCAAATCGTACTAATATACTGAACACAGAAAAGATAGGCGGTAAGCCTATCTTTTCACAATAGATGTAGCAAACTTCCTTCATAATCAAACAAGAAGATAAATAAAAAAGATGATTGTATAACCTATTCGTTTTCGGTTTACATAATTCATCTAAGGAATAAAATTACTTGAAAGCCAGAGATATTCATTATAACTAAAACTGAAATTATTGATTATTTCTTTTATAGGAAGATGTTTCTTCTTTTTATATTCTCAATTGAGTTAACTTAATTATTTTTTTTGTTCATTTCTTCATAAGCCTTTTCATAATCAAATTCAACTAACGCTACGATCATTTGGTTGATTTTTTCAATAATACCCTTTATGGATTCAATCATGCTCTGTTTTAAGCGTTCCATTCCCTTTTACTCCCCCATTCCCAAACAGCATTCACCTTTACTTTCATATTAGCCATGTTTGACACTCCTTCAAAAAAATAATTTACATTCATATCATGTTCATTCATGTATGTTTTTTATTCTACGGGTATCGTTAAATAGTTCACGAAAAGTGTGAAAGTACACTACAAAATAATTAATTCTGTGCAATTAGTTAAACCCTTTTCACATAGTACAAATCTGTCATATTGATTGAAACATTGCCCATCTTATTGGTATGATGAAAAAAAAGAAAGAAGGAGCGAATCATATGCAATTTAACTTTCAATTTTTTATGAATGATGTCGTTGAGCAGGCGCGCAAAGAAATGGTTGAAGCGGGCTATGAAGAATTGCGCACCCCAGAAGAAGTGGATAAGGCATTAACGCGCAAAGGGACAACGCTTGTGATGGTGAACTCTGTATGCGGCTGTGCCGGCGGCATTGCTCGTCCAGCAGCGGCTCACGCGATTCATTACGATAAACGCCCTGACTATCTTGTTACTGTTTTTGCGGGACAAGACAAAGAAGCAACGGCAAGAGCAAGAGAATATTTTGAAGGATATCCGCCGTCTTCTCCGTCATTTGCGTTGTTAAAAGACGGCAAAATTTGCACAATGATTGAGCGCCATCAAATTGAAGGACATGAGCCGATTGAGGTCATTCAAAAATTACAGGCAGCGTTTGAAAAATATTGTGATGAAGTATAAAGAAGCCAATTTTTTTGGCTTCTTTATTTTTTATTTCATAAATGGTTAAACGGGATGAGCGATGCTAACCCTCAGGTGTGTTGATTAACTAATAAACTCCAAATAAAGCAGGTTTAATTAAATAGCTTTTCTGCCGAAGTCAGCTAAGCGAAACGCTTAGCTGACTGGGCATGCACCCGCATGCCTAACCCGAACGGAGAACGCTTTGCGGACAAATGGATTTGTCCGCTGGCGTTCTCGTTCGGGTATCACGGCAGAAAAGCGTGAATCACCGAGAAAATAGTTATAAATAATGGATAATCAACAATCATGTGCTAACCTTTCGCTTATAATCATACGAAACTAGTAAAAAACATTGAGAAATCAGTATTGTTATTGTTCGAAACAGTGAGTTACTATTCTTAGAAAATAAAAAAATAAATTTTATAATTAAAAAAAACGTTGCATATTTATAAATCAGCGTGTTAATATACAAAACATAGAATATATATTCATCAAAAATAATGATTGAAATCGATAAAAACCTATTTCATAATATTATTAAAATTATTTTAAATTTTAAGAAAATAGAGGGAGGATAAGTGATGAAAAAGTGGTTGTCATTATTATTATCTAGCATTCTATTAATTGGCTTACTTTCTGCTTGCGGCACTTCCGAAAAGTCAGCGGAAAAGCAGAGCGGCGGAGAAGAAAAGAAAGTGTTAAAAATGGGTACTTCCGCTGACTATGCTCCTTTTGAGTACATAGATACAGCAAAAGGTGACGAAGTTATTGGCTTTGATATCGACTTAGCAAAAATGATTGCAGAAGAATTAGGATACGAAATTGAGGTTGTTGATATGGACTTTTCCGGGTTAATTCCAGCGCTTCAAGCAGGAAAGGTAGATTTCGTCTTAGCAGGAATGACCCCAACCGAAGATCGCAAGAAAAACGTTGATTTCTCTGATGTGTATTATGTGGCGAAAAATATGATTGTAACAAAAAAAGGAAGCGGCATTAAAACGGTAGAGGATTTAAAAGGTAAAACAGTTGGTGTACAAACAGGCTCTATTCAAGAAGGAGAAGCAAAAGAACTAGCAAAAACAATTGAGATGAAAATTGAAAGCCGCAACCGCATTCCGGAACTTGTTCAAGAAATTAACGCAGGTCGTTTTGATGCGGCGATTATCGAAGATACAGTTGCAAAAGGATATATTAAAAACAGCAACGGCAAGTTAGACGGTCATACCATTCCAACTAATGAAGAGGAAGCTGGTTCAGCGATCGCGTTCCCGAAAGGAAGCAAGTTAAGAGACGAGTTTAACAACGTCTTGCAAGAAAAAATGAAAAACGGTGAAGTGGAGAAGCTGATTAAAAAATGGTTTGACCAACAATAATGATCGTTACGAGGCTGACCTAAAAGCAAAGTGTCAGGTCCCACAACGAATACATGTGAGGTCAGATACTTATAGGTCAGCCCCATTTTTCACTATTCATGAGGAAGGATGGGTGTTGGCGTGAATTTAAATTTCTCACAATTTGTGCCATCAATCCCGTTTATTTTAGAAGGGGTATTGGTGACGTTAAAAATTGTAGCGCTCGCAGCATTGTTAGGGTTTGTACTCGGCATTATTTTAGCATTATTTAAGATCGGTAGAATCAAAGTATTAACATGGTTTGCCGATGCATATACATCGGTATTTCGTGGTACGCCGCTCGTGTTGCAACTTATGATTATCTATTTTGGATTGCCGCAAATAATCGGATTTGAAATAGAAGCGTTTCCAGCTGCTGTTATTGCTTTTGGTTTAAACTCTGCGGCTTACATTTCTGAGATTATTCGTGCCGGAATTTTGGCGGTTGACAAAGGGCAGAGAGAAGCGGCAATGGCATTAGGTGTTCCATATAAACCAATGATGCGTGATATTATTCTTCCTCAGGCGCTTAAAAATATTTTACCTGCGTTAATGAATGAATTTATTACATTAACGAAAGAATCGGCAGTCGTTACCGTCATCGGTGCGATGGATATTATGCGCCGCGCCTACATTGTCGGCGGCGATAAATATGCTTTTTTTGAACCGTTACTTATCGCAGGGCTTATTTATTATATATTAGTAATGATCCTAACGCTGCTCGGTAAAGCGGTTGAAGGGAGAATGAGAAAAAGTGATTAAAGTAGAAAATCTTCGTAAATCATTCGGAAAACTTGAAGTATTAAAAGGAATTACGACAACGATCAAACAAGGAGAAGTTGTCGCGATTATCGGCCCATCAGGGTCAGGAAAATCAACGTTTTTACGCTGTCTTAATTTGTTAGAAGAGCCAACAAGCGGAAAAGTTTGGATTGGCGATCAAGAGATTACCAATCCAAAGACGAATATTATGAAAGTGCGCCAGCATGTCGGCATGGTCTTTCAGCACTTTCATTTATTCCCGCATATGACCGTTTTGGAAAATTTAACTTACGCACCGATGAAGGTAAAAGGAATGGCGAAAGCGGAAGCAGAAGCAAAGGCGATGGAATTACTTACAAAAGTTGGGTTGTCGGAAAAAGCGAACGAATATCCGAATCGTTTATCTGGTGGACAAAAACAACGTGTCGCGATTGCGCGTGCGCTAGCCATGTCTCCAGAGGTGATGTTATTTGATGAGCCGACATCAGCATTAGACCCAGAAATGGTAAAAGAAGTATTAGAAGTAATGAAATCGCTGGCTCATACGGGAATGACAATGGCCATTGTCACGCACGAAATGGGATTTGCCCGTGAGGTTGCTGACCGTGTGTTGTTTTTAGACGGTGGATTGCTTGTTGAAGATGCACCGCCAAGCGAATTTTTTGTTGCGCCGAAAAGCAAACGGGCGCAAGAATTTCTCGAAAAGATGCTATAACAGGTGTGTTGTGTTCGGGTATCACGGCAGAAAAGCGTGAATCAAAAATAGTTGTAAATAATGGATAATCAACACTCATGGTGCTATATGCTATAATAAAAAGATGGTCTAACCAGATCATCTTTTTTATTTTAAGATAGGGGATTGAGCGATGTTTAAAATCGGATATCGGACTGCAAAGACAGCTATTGGTACGGCACTTTCGATTAGCCTTGCACAATATGTCGGGCTTCATAACTTCGTGTCCGCCGGCATTATTACCCTCTTATGCATTCAAGTGACGAAAAAGAAATCGTTGCGAACCGCTTGGGCGCGCTTTTTAGCATGCATTACGGCAATGGTATTTGCCTTTGTCTTTTTTGAGGGAATCGGCTATTATCCTATTTCGATTGCTTTATTATTGCTTGTTTTTATTCCGACAACGGTGATGCTAAAAGCGACGGAAGGAATCTCCACGAGCTCTGTCATTCTTCTTCATTTTTATGCTGCCAAACAGTTTACCCTTCATTTAGTCATGAATGAATTATCATTAATTATTATCGGCATTGGTGTTGCTTTACTTGTCAATATGTACATGCCGAGTGTTGAGAAACAATTAAAAGAGTATCAACGGATTATTGAAGATTTATTTCGCATTATTTTTAAAGAAATCGTTAGATATTTGCGCACGAATGAAAGCAATTGGGATGGAAAAGAACTAATGTTAACTGCCGATATGATTCAAAAAGCAAAAACGCTAGCGTTGCGAAATGTTGAAAATCACCTTTTGCGCAATGAAGATTGGTATTATCATTATTTTCGTATGCGCGAGAAACAGTTTGAAATTATAGAGCGTGTCTTACCACTTGTTACTTCGATTACTTATACGGTAGAGCAACGGAACATGGTCGCTGATTTTATTGATGAATTGAGCGATGCGATTCATCCGGGCAATACAGCGATGAAATTTATTAATCAACTGCAAGAGATGAAAAAAAATTTTGAGGAAATGCCGCTGCCAAAAACGCGGGAGGAATTTGAAGAAAGAGCGGCTCTGCTTCATTTCATTAAAGAAATGGAACAATATTTGATCATTAAAAGCCAATTTAAAAGCCCTGCATAAATATCAATGTATGCCAAAAATCCTTTTGCTTCACAATATAAAAAAAAGAAGCAAAGGGTGGTTAGATGCCTCTTTTATTCGCCATGATTCTTGCTTTTACTTCATCACCGCTTTGGTTTTTTGGAGCGAATCCGCTTTTTGGCAACCCATTTATTATTATAAATAAAAGCACCAATCAGCTTGCGTTGATCGATGATGGAAAAATACAAGTTATTTATCCGATTGCGACGGGATTAACGGCGGAGTTAACGCCAGAGGGAATGTTCACTATCACCGTTAAAGCAGAACAACCTTATTATCGAAAAAAAAATATTCCAGGAGGGGCACCGAATAACCCTCTTGGAAGCCGTTGGATTGGATTTGATGCCAATGGAACGGACGGACGAACATACGGCATTCATGGAACGAATCAGCCGCAATCGATTGGCAGGTATATTACGCAAGGTTGTGTACGTCTTCACAATCATCATGTAGAAGCGTTATTTGAGCAGGTGCCACTTGGAGCGAAAGTATTAATCGTGCGGAGCGGACAATCTTTTGAAGAGATGGCGAAACAATACGGAGTAATAAAAAGGTGACGAACAAAAGTCACCTTTTTTATTTTTTATATAGATTAGCGTTTGGACAATCCATTTATGCGATTACATCCACATGCTTAAGCCTGTCAATACAGTCGTTAATAACATCGAAGCAAGCATTAAGTATACAATGATTTTTTGTGTTTTTTTGCGGGGCATCATTCTTCCCTCCTATATCTAATGTTGCAGTTTCATTTTAGCGTCATTTCTGAAATGGGACAAGCAGGGAAAATAACGAAACATGTAAAAAGAAATATCGGAATTTATAAAATTTATAAAATGTTGCAGGAATTTTTGTCGAAATGGCGAAAATCAATAATGTTACACTGTATCCGTTTCCAACGTAATGATTAGTCTGCAGCAAAGGGGATAGGGTAAATGGAAGTCAAAAAAATTGACCATATTGGAATTGCGGTGAAATCGATTGAAGAATCGCTTCCATATTATGTCGAAACGTTACAACTAGAGTTATTAGGTATGGAAGAAGTGGAGTCCGAAAACGTAAAAGTAGCATTTTTGAAAATTGGTGAATCGAAAATCGAATTGTTAGAGCCGACTTCGCCTGACAGTGCCATTGGCAAATTCATTGAAAAGCGCGGTGAAGGTATTCATCATATTGCGCTAGGAGTGGACGACATTCAAGGGCGTATTAATGAATTGAAAACAAAAGGCATTCGCATGATCCATGAAACGCCAAAAATTGGGGCGGGAGGAAATCTTGTTGCATTTATGCATCCGAAATCAACTGGTGGCGTTCTTTATGAACTTTGCCAAAAACCAGGTGCGGAGGTGCATAAATAATGGCGGACATGTACGACAAAATTAACGAGCTATATGACCGGCGCAGAGAAATCGAACTTGGCGGTGGCGATGATAAAATTGAAAAACAGCATGCCAAAGGAAAGCTGACGGCACGCGAACGGATTGACTTGCTTGTTGATGAAGGAACGTTTGTTGAATTGAATCCGTTTATCGAGCATCGCTGCACAGATTTCGGTTTAGAAGGAAAAAAAGGTCCAGGCGATGGTGTTGTCACAGGATACGGCAAAGTGGATGGACGAACGGTCTTTTTATTTTCCCAAGATTTTACCGTATTCGGCGGAGCATTAGGGGAAATGCACGCGAAAAAAATTGCCAATGTTATGGATTTAGCAGCGAAAACAGGTGCACCGATTATTGGCTTAAACGATTCCGGTGGGGCGAGAATCCAAGAAGGTGTGCTCTCTTTGGATGGTTATGGGCATATTTTTTACCGCAACTCAATTTATTCAGGAGTTGTTCCACAAATTTCTGTCATTATGGGACCATGCGCGGGTGGAGCCGTTTATTCGCCGGCGATTACCGATTTTGTATTCATGGTTGAAAAGACGAGCCAAATGTTTATTACTGGTCCGAAAGTAATTGAGACAGTAACAGGGGAAAAAATTAGCGCGGAGGATTTAGGCGGAGCACGCGTACATAATACTATCAGCGGTAATGCGCATTTTTCCGGAGCGACTGAGGAGGAAGTGCTTGCACAAGTTCGTAAATTGTTAAGTTATCTACCGCAAAACTGCCAAGAAAAACCACCGATGGGATCCGTTCCGGATGAAGATGACTATCGTCCGGATTTAGCGGATGCGATTCCGATTGATGCGGTGCGTCCATATGATGTCCGCAAAGTGATTTTGCAGGTGGTCGATGAGGGTTCCTTTATGGAAGTGCAAAAAGACTTTGCGAAAAATATTGTTATCGGATTTGCGCGCATCAAAGGAGAAGTCGTCGGTCTTGTTTGCAACCAGCCGAAATTTATGGCTGGAGGACTTGATATTGATTCTTCTGATAAGGCGGCGCGTTTTATCCGTTTCTGTGATTCATTTAATATTCCAATTATTACATTCGAAGACGTAACAGGCTTCTTTCCTGGTGTTAAGCAGGAGCACGGTGGAATCATTCGTCACGGGGCAAAAATTTTATATGCTTACTCAGAAGCAACGGTGCCGAAATTGACGGTGATTTTGCGCAAAGCATATGGCGGTGCATATGTGGCGCTGAACAGTAAGTCGATCGGCGCGGACGTTGTGTATGCATGGCCAAATGCGGAAATTGCCGTAATGGGACCTCAAGGGGCGGCAAACATCATCTTTGCTAGTGAAATTGAAAAAAGCGCAAATCCGGAAGAAACACGGGCGCAAAAGATTGAAGAGTATCGCCAAAAATTCGCCAATCCATACGTTGCAGCGAAATACGGTATGGTTGATGACGTGATTGATCCACGTGAAACGCGTATCAAAATCATTCAAGCGCTCGAAATGCTGCGCAATAAACATGAGGAGCGTCCGCAGCGAAAACATGGAAATATTCCGCTATAAACAAAAGAGATGCCGATCATTTTCGGCATCTCTTTATCTTTTTATACGAAGAGGATTTAAGAATTAAAAGAAAAGTTAAAAATCTAAGAAAGCCAAAGTTGCAATCTTGGAATTCGTTTTATAATCAGCCAATCAACTAAAAACACGAAAATTAACGATAGCCCGACTAAAGGCATCATTACCCCAAATACAACCATGATCGCTGCAACGATTCTCATTGTTTTTTTGTTTTCAGGAAGAGGTGGAGTGCCTAGTTTTCGTTGAGGACGACGTTTCCACCACATAACAACACCGCTATAGGCGATCATGACTAAACCTAAGCATGTGATGAGCCCAATCATTTGGTTGACAAGACCAAAGTAGCGACCTTCATGAAGAGCAATTCCGATTTCAATCATTTTCGCCATCCACCCATAATCTTTAAAGCGTAAGTCGGCTAAAACTTTACCGCTGTATTGATCGATATGAAGAGTGGCTTGATCTTGCGGTAAAGTTGGAAAAACAGAAACGGTATATACTCCTTTTTCTCCTTCTGGAAAGTTCACTTCAAATCCAGGATATACGTTTCTTTCCTTAGCAATGTCAATCACTTGCTCAAGCGAAACGGTAGATGTTCCGTTTTGTTTTGATTGAGGTACAGGCATATTTTCAGCGGCCCAAGGTACTTTGGCGACTGATTTTGTTGGTACAACAGATTCTGGAATATCATCCCATAAACTGGAAGGATATCCTGACTGAGTAGCGGTAGCTATACGGTTAATTTTGTCGCCCATAAATCCAGCCCAAGGCAGACCTGTTACAATCAGCAATAATATAAATATGGAAAGCCAAATTCCTAGCATAGAGTGAATATCTTTCCACATGATCCGCTTGCCTTGTTTAAAGCGAATTTTGACAATCCCGTATAAAGAGTTATTGCGCGGCCACCATAAGTATAGGCCTGTCACTAAAAGAATGACAGCCCAGCAAGCGGCTAATTCGACTAAGCGATCTCCTATAGTGCCAACCATCAATTCTCCATGCATTTTAACGATAACATTCATGAACTTGCTTTCATCTTGTAATTTGCCAAGAAGCTGTCCATTGTAAGGATTGATAAAGACCGTATAGGCTTTATCGTCTTGGACAATACCTACTTCTGTGGAGCGATTTGGAGCATCACTTGGTCTGTAGCGGGTAATGATCGCGTTTGGGTACTGGTCTGTCACTTTCTTGACCAATTCACTTGGCGATAATTCATGTTTTTCTTGCTTAATATAGTAGTAGTCTTTGTATAAAAATGATTCAATTTGCGGCTTAAAAAGATAAATCGCGCCGGTAATCGCTAACATTATTAAGAACGGAGCAAAGATGATTCCAGCGTAAAAATGCCATCGCCACATTGCTTTATATAGCGACTCTTTGGCTATTGTTCCATTGTTGGTGTACGATGATTGCATGCAATGAAGCCTCCTCTAAACGATATAGAATGCGTATGGACTTTGTTATTATAAAAAGAGATTGTGAAATTTGTATGATATTTTTAAGAACAATACGTGTAGAGAAGATTTGATTGCTTGTGTGCCATATTGTCCGATTATTTTTGTTTTATCACTTTTCTATAAAAGTTTTGGTGTTTGGTGTATGACAGGTGACAATCAATCGTGTATACTTTTTTTGAGTACATAAATAGGAGGCCTTGTTTCGATGATTAACGAGCAACGTTTAGTTGACGAATTTTTAGAGCTTGTACAAATTGATTCAGAAACGAAACATGAAGGCGAAATTGCCAAAGTATTAAAACAAAAATTTGAAGCGCTTGGTTTACATGTCATTGAAGATGATACGATGGCGCAAACAGGCCATGGTGCTGGTAACTTGATTTGTACGTTAGAAGCAACAAAAGAAGGCGTTGATCCAATTTATTTCACGTCCCATATGGACACAGTTGTTCCTGGTAAAGGCGTAAAGCCTTCTATTAAAGACGGCTACATTGTAACGGATGGAACAACGATTTTAGGCGCCGATGACAAAGTAGGCTTGGCAGCGATGCTGGAAGCGATTCGTGTGTTAAAAGAGCAAAATATCGCGCACGGCACGATTCAATTTATTATTACCGTTGGTGAGGAATCTGGTCTTGTTGGGGCGAAAGCATTAGACCCGTCTCTTATTAAAGCGAAATTCGGCTATGCGTTAGACAGTGATGGCAAAGTCGGAAATATCGTTGTGGCAGCGCCAACGCAAGCAAAAATCAAAGCAGTAATTCACGGGAAAACAGCTCATGCCGGCGTGGCACCAGAAAAAGGTGTTTCTGCGATTACGATTGCCGCTAAAGCGATTGCCCAAATGCCGCTTGGCCGCATCGATGAAGAAACAACAGCGAATATCGGCCGCTTTGAAGGTGGTACGCAAACAAACATCGTTTGTGACCGCGTCGATATTTTAGCAGAAGCTCGTTCATTAGTTCCGGAAAAAATGGAAGCGCAAGTAGCGAAAATGAAAGAAGCATTTGAAACCGTTGCTAAGGAAATGGGCGGACGAGCGGAAGTAGACGTTCAAGTCATGTATCCGGGCTTTAAGTTTGCTGATGGCGATCACGTTGTCGAAATCGCAAAACGCGCTGCGGCAAAAATTGGCCGTCCGTGCGAACTGCTTCATAGCGGCGGCGGCAGCGACGCGAACGTCATTGCTGGATTTGGCATTCCAACAGTGAACCTAGCCGTTGGTTACGAGGAAATTCATACAACAAACGAGCGCATGCCAATTGAAGAACTGGTAAAAGTGGCGGAAATGGTCGTGGCGATTGTTGAAGAAGTCGCGAAATAAAAGGATATTCGCAAAGGGGCTGACCCATCAGTGTCTGACCGCCCATGCATTTCACAATATAATTGTGTTGTGGGGTCTGATACTTTGCTTAGGTCAGCCTCTTTTTTCTTGCAAAATAAGGAAAATTGGAATATATAGTATGTATATACAACAGTAAGTGAAGGAGCAATAGAAGATGAAACTAAATAAAGTAGTCGTTTGTCAAATCGCCAATGAACAATACGGAATTCCGGTTGAAAATGTGATTTCGATTGAAAAAATGAGCGCGCCGACCGTCATTCCGCAAATGCCTGATTACATGGTCGGAGTCGTGCGTATTCGCGGTGAATTAGTGCCGGTTTTAGATACAATGAAAATATTGTACAATCGACCGTTTCAAGAAAGTGACAAAACGCGAATGATCGTCGTGACTACCGAAGATATATCCGTTGCCTTAATTGTCGATGATGCAAAGGAGATTATTGATATACCGTTCGATTCAATTAAACAAGTAAATATATTGGCTTATCGTCAAACACCGTATTTCATGGGAGTTGCCAGCCTGCCTGAACGCCTAATTACATTAGTCGAACCGAATCGACTATTCGAAAGTTTAGAAGGCGTAAAAGCGATTAAAGAACACGTTCAAAACCACCAATAAAGGTGGTTTTCTTTATAGAATAATATAATTGTAGAAACAGATGAAGAGGTTAAAAAGAATAGGCGAAATGGGAACGAAGGACGAAAAGCCATTCTCGAACAGTTTATGATTAGGGATATGTCAGCACATTGACAACTATTTTTGATTCACGTCTTTTGTTTGTTTCCTTTACCTGGATATTGGTTAATATAAATGATGAAAATACTTTATGATACACAAACAACAATGGGTAAAGGATGGATCAAACTGTGTCAACATCTGCAAATAAAAAACGCGTGATTATGCTTATTATTGATTCTTTAATGCATCCTCCTCTGGAAAAGGCAGTAAAAGAGGGAGCTGCTCCTGCATTCAAATTTTTTATGGAAAATGGAAAGGTTTTTCCAAATATCGTGAGTCCTTTTCCGACGATGTCTGTCACTGTAGACAGTTCGCTCTTGACGGGTACGCATGCTAATATTCATAAAATTCCTGGGTTAGTATGGTTTCATGACGCAGAAAAGCGGCTAATTAATTACGGAAGCCACATAAGAGAACTGATCAAGCTTGGCATTAGCCGATCAATTAAGGACATTTTATATCATATAAACAATCATCATTTAAGCAAAGAAATTAAAACAATCCATGAAGAAATGTCTAGTAGAGGAAAAGTAACCGCTTCGATTAATGCTCTCGTTTATCGTGGAAATACAGAGCATTATCTAAAACTGCCAAGGCTACTAACATTTTTCACATCTTTGGATCATGAGTTGAAGACAAAAGGAAGTCAATTGTTTACATATGGCTCCTTTTCTAGGCTCAGTCCTTTGAAACGTAATGGATACTTCTGGCAAAAATATGGCTTTAATGATCGATTTTCTGCCCAAGAGCTAAAACACCTTATTCAAACAGATTCTCTACCTTCTTTTACTATTGTTTATTTTCCTGATATGGACAAAATCGTCCATAAAAATGGTCCGATGGATACGAAGGGAATCCGCAAAGTAGACAGGCAGCTGCAAAACATATTGAATTGTTATCATTCTTGGGAGGAAGCTTTAAAAGACAATTATTGGATTATAATGGGAGATAACGGTCAAGCCCCCATTCATGCTGATCGGAATAAAGCCTTAATTGATTTAAGACACTCCCTTCGCTCTTATCAAATAATGACATTAAAAGATGGGGTTAAAGATGGGGACGAAATTGTGCTTGGGGTTAATGAACGAATGGCCTTTATTTATACATTAAATCCTGGGCGTGCGCCACTATCGGATATTGCCAAAACGCTACAAAAGGACGACAGAGTGGATGTCATTGCTTGGATGGAAAAAGAATCCATTCACGTCATATCTGGAGTTCAACAGGGAAGACTTGTTTTTAAACCGAATGGAACATTAGTCGACGAGTATGAACAATCGTGGGATATAGAAGGAGATTTAGGAATTTTGAATCTTACAGTAAAGAACAATAAGATTTTTTATGATGAATATCCGGATGCTCTAGCCCGATTGTACACCTCGCTAACTTCTCATGAAGGAAATTATCTTGTTGTAAGTGCTAAACCAGGATTTGAATTGATCGGTGAAGGTTCTCCGACTCATGTGGGGGGAGCAAGCCACGGAGGACTTCATAAACAAGATTCACTAGTGCCGATGATTGTAACGGGTACGGATTCGTCTCCAAAACATTTACGCATTATTGATTTAAAAGATTGGATTTTAACACTTCTTGATTGATGTAGATGGTCAATCCGCGATGATCTATAAAAAATAACACCTGGATTCTCAAAAGGGTGTTATTTTTAACATGTTCATCGAGAAGTCTCCCATCTCTAAACAACGTGTAGGTGGGAGAGGTTCATAATGAAAGTGTTCCTTGTCATTGGTAAAACAGTGTTGCTTTTAACGGCAAATGGTCGGAAGCATTTGCCGTTTTTGTGATGACTTCTGCTTTAAGGACTTGAAAATGGTGGCTGACAAATATGTAGTCTAACCTAACTATTGGACGAAGGGATGGGTAAGTATGACCTGCTCCCGTACCGGCCATATTCCAAGCATCTTGAGTTTCACGGGTCATTTTTCTCCATCCTCTTGATCCAGGCTTCATATTCCAGTCCCCCATGATAATAAAAGGATAAGAATAGTCGCGCAGCCTATTTAAAATAAAATCCGTCTGCTTTTTGTGAAGAAAGGGGTTCATACTTAGGTGAGTAACATTGACCAAAAGCAGCTGATTGTTAATTTGAATCGTTGCTTCAAGCAATGATCTCCCTTCAATGACTCCAGATATAAAATCAAATAAATAGCTGTTTTTTGTGACAATGGGATATCGCGATAATAGGGCATTTCCGTATTGTCGCACTGTCAGTAAATTTTTAGGTTTTAAAGAAAGGGAAGGGCTGAAAGTATAGTTCATGTTTAATTGTTTGGCAAGCCAGCTAATTTGGTCCTCATAGTAACTCCGCTCGGAAAAATGTTTATCCACCTCGTTAAGACCAATAATATCGGCATCGCTTTTTTCAATTACTTCTGCGATTCTATATAGATCCACTTTATAATCCGTACCTTTTCCATGATGAATATTGAAAGTCATAACATTAATTTCCAAACTGTTTCGCTCCTCTAAGTTTATTTACGTGATTGCACTGCAATCATTTTTGGCTTTGAAAATATGTCACTTTGATGTGCCAGCTTCTCACCTTTTTATCTTACTTGACCAAATTGTAAATAAATCTTGCTGGTTCTACTGGAGACAAGTTTTTGTGATACTCCTCAAGTTTTGTCAAATAATTGGATAAATGCTCAGAATGTAGAAGATGGATTAGCTGTTCTGAGATGTTTTCCGTCTTATTCCACTCTTGAAAATCAAAAACAATTCCTAATTCTTTTAATTGCTGAAGATTAATTTCTTCCTGACCGGGAAGAGTATGGTAAACAAAAATTGGAAGCTTTTTAAATAAGCACTCACTAACCGTGACTCCGCCTGGTTTCGTAATAATGAAATCAACTTGATTGTATAAATCATTCATCTCTTCTCTTGAAGAGATGTAAGGAAAAGGTGTAATTTTTGGATGATTTATATGGATCAATTGTTCATATATACGTCTATTTTTACCACATAGTACGTAATAATTAATTTGGCCATCTGGAGGGATTTTTTTGATTAGTTTTGCCAAAGCCCCGACCCCTAAGCTTCCCCCGGAGATTAAGCCACAGTACGATTGTTTTCTATATCGATGTTGATTTGCGTTTTTCGTTATTTTCGGGTGAATAGGAATACCAGTTACGAAAATGCGGCTTTTATGAACCCCTTTTTTCTGTAAAAATTCCTTCATATACGGATGGCCAACAAAATGATAGTCAATTTCTTCAGTCCCCCAAAGGTGATGAATAAAGTAGTCGGTATATACATTAATGACGGGTATCTTTAATTCTCCGACCGCTTTCAATCTGCTTAGCAAGTAGGAAGGAAGGCCATGAGTGCATATAATTGCATTCGGATTTGTTTCGGAAATCACCTTTTTTAAATGGTTAAGAAAAAGAACTTCATATTGCGGAAACTTTTTTGTTTTGCTTAATTCACGAAACAATGATTGACGGTACAATAAGCTGTATGTTTTTGGAAATCGCTTGATCCATTGTAGATAAAATTTGGAAATAACAGATTCCACTTTTCCGAATCTTGATGATAATAATTCGATTTTTTCACATTGTATATGCGAATCAAGTAGAAGCAATCCCTCTTTTAAGGCATCAGCCGTTTGATGATGGCCGGATGGGATTTGTAGTAATGGAAGAAAAAGAACCCTTTTCATAATATACTCACCTAAATATATATAGTTATTTAAAAGTGTTTGTTATTTTTGGCTGGTTATTCGATAAGCTAAATCCTTTTTTTTCTACTAATAAAACGAACTTTAGTGCTAAACACTTTAAATGTAATGAAAGGAATAAAAGGAGAAGGATGTTGTAATGGTAAAGATGAGACAATGTTTTCTTACCATTTGGAGTGTATTAGATCCGATTTATTATTTTTGCTCACGGCTTGAATACGTTGAGGATAAAACAAAAAATCGAGATGTTTTTCGGGTTCGGCTGACGAAGTATAAAGGAAGGGACATTGTGCTCTCTGATGGTACGAAAATTACAAAAAATGATCTTCTTTTAAAAATTCATTTGCATAATGTTCGTTTAATTAGCGAACTCATTCGTTTGGATAGTGAAGTTAAGAAGGGGAGACTCATCTACACACGTGTAAAAAGAGGGTTACCGAACCTTACGAGATATTTACAACGTCATGAACGATTTGCCAATATTAAGGGAATTATAGGAATTACGATTTTAAATAAAGGTTGCGAGCGTTTAGGATTTGAAACGTTTTCGATCATTAATCCTTTTTATAAATGGTATAAACAAATGGCATTTGCCCCGATGTATCTTATTTCTCAATTCCGTTTAGACAGTTTTAGGAGACCGCCCAAATATTTAGTCATGTCAAAAGACAAATTGCTCAAATTATACGGCTGCCAATCCGACCAGTAATTCCCGCTTTCATATCTCTTCCCGTTTACTATAATTGTAAAGAGGGAGGAGATATATATGTTTTTATTGGTTATGATTCTTTCAGCCATTATCATTTTTTTTATTTATAAGGCAAACCGCAATACGTACGAGGCGGTTTTTAATAGATTAACAGTCAATGCTCACCATGGTGATAACTCTTTTATTCATATTCTGCATTTATCCGATCTTCATTTAGAAAACCTATCGATTTCACCCCAATATTTATATGACAAATTAAAGGATGAGAAAATCGATTTAATTGCCTTAACAGGAGATTTTCTTGATCGAAAGAGAAGCATTCCAAAACTGATTCCTTATTTGGAAGTTTTCCAAAAACTGCAACCTGCCTATGGAGTGTATGCGGTATTTGGAAATCATGATTATGTGCTTAGAAAAAAGAACTTCCAAACGTTAAAAGAGACACTTGAGAAATACGGCTGTATTACCCTTCAAAACGAAACACGAACGATTCATATTAACGGGAAAACCGTTAATATCATTGGTATTGATGATTTCAGTACAAAACGAAGCGATTTGCCAAAGGCCTATGCAAAGGTAAAAAACGGTTTAAATCTTGTTTTAACTCATGATCCGAACATTGTCCTTCATATGAAAGACTATCATTTTGACTATCTATTGTCGGGGCATTTTCATGGTGGACAAATTCATTGGCCGAAACCTTACCATCTTGTGAAGATGGGCAAGCTAGTGCGTTTGAACATGATTAAAGGCTACCATGAAATAGACGGAAAGCCATTTTACATTAGTGAAGGGTTAGGACAGACAGCTGTGAATATTCGTGTTGGCAGTACACCTGAGATTACGATTCATAAACTGTCACTTACCCCTCTTTCTAAACAGGAAAAACAAGTTATTTAACCAAAAAGCTCCTATATGGGGCTTTTTGTTTGTTTAAAATGGGTTATGTGATGAGAATTGACATATGGCTTTGACAAACTACAGTGTTTATTTTATAGAACCAATTTTAACATGTTCACCGATTCATCTCCCACCTCTAAACAACGTGTAGGTGGGAGAGGTTCATCAATCCTAATTTGTAGGCGAACAAGGAGCAACAAGAAATGAAAAAATCTTGGAAAAACAACATAATTGAACAAAATAAAGGGAATGTAAATGAACAAGAGAATCGTTAATTTAGCGATGTTTCATTTTTAAAAATCGTTGCGAAACTTTTGCATCTCTCATTACAAGTACGCCTTCTAGTATTATTGCTAGAAGGAATTCAGCAAGTAAAATAAAAATGAACGCGCTTTCAACTTGCATAAAATCCAGCATAATACTTGATATTGTAAAATGGGCATGGTATGTTCTTTCATGATAAATAAATTAAATCAAATATAAAAACTATAGAAAGGAACGTTTCAAAATGGCAAAACAACAAATCGGTGTGATCGGTTTAGCCGTAATGGGTAAAAACTTGGCATTGAATATTGAAAGCAGAGGCTATTCCGTAGCAGTGTACAATCGTTCGCGCGAAAAAACGGATGAGTTTTTAAAAGAAGCAGAAGGAAAAAATATTGTTGGTACATACAGTATTGAAGAGTTTGTGAACGCGCTTGAAAAGCCGCGCAAAATCTTGTTAATGGTGAAGGCGGGAGCACCTACAGATGCGACGATTGAACAATTAAAGCCGTACTTAGAAAAAGGCGATATTTTAATCGACGGCGGCAATACGTATTTCAAAGATACACAGCGCCGCAATAAAGAGCTAGCGGAGTTAGGTATTCACTTTATCGGCACAGGCGTTTCTGGCGGTGAAGAAGGAGCGTTGAAAGGGCCATCGATCATGCCGGGCGGTCAAAAAGAAGCGCATGAACTTGTGCGTCCGATTTTTGAAGCGATTGCCGCAAAAGTGGACGGCGAGCCATGCACAACGTATATCGGTCCGGACGGTGCGGGACATTATGTAAAAATGGTGCATAATGGCATTGAATACGGTGATATGCAGTTAATTGCTGAAGCTTACTTTTTATTAAAGCACGTGCTTGGCTTAAGCGCACAGGAGCTTCATGAAGTTTTTGCCGAATGGAACAAAGGAGAGCTTAACAGCTATTTAATTGAAATTACAGCTGATATTTTCACAAAGGTTGATGAAGAGACAGGAAAACCGCTTGTTGATGTCATTTTAGACAAAGCGGGACAAAAAGGAACAGGAAAATGGACAAGCCAAAGCGCCCTTGATTTAGGTGTGCCGCTGCCACTCATTACTGAATCTGTATTTGCCCGCTTTATTTCAGCGATGAAAGACGAGCGCGTGAAAGCAAGCAAGATTCTTTCCGGCCCGGCGGTAAAGCCGTTTGAAGGAGATCGCGAGCACTTTATTGAAGCCGTGCGCCGTGCGCTTTACATGAGCAAAATTTGCTCCTATGCACAAGGTTTTGCGCAAATGAAGGCAGCATCTGATGAATATAACTGGAACTTACAATATGGAAATATCGCGATGATTTTCCGCGGCGGCTGCATTATCCGTGCCCAATTCCTGCAAAAAATTAAAGGAGCTTATGACCGCGACCCAGAGCTTCCAAACTTGTTGTTAGACCCTTACTTCAAAGAAATCGTTGAAAACTATCAACAAGCATTGCGGGAAATTATTTCTGTGGCGGTTATGCGCGGCATTCCAGTTCCGGCGTTTTCAAGCGCGTTAGCATACTATGACAGCTATCGGATGGAAACGCTGCCGGCGAACTTAATCCAAGCGCAGCGCGACTATTTCGGTGCGCACACATATGAGCGTGTCGATAAAGAAGGCATCTTCCATACAGAGTGGTTGGCGAAGTAAGAAAAATCCCCATATTGCTCATGAGCAATATGGGGATTTTCTATTTCTTATGTTGTTATTGCAAATTCTCAAACAACAATACCCGGGCTGGAGCAGCGTCCGTGCCGACGAGTTTTAACGGTGCGGCAACCATAAAGTATTGCCCTTCTGGCACGTCTTTTAAGCGCAGTCCTTCGATAATAATGATGTTATTGCCAAACAACGTTTTATGCGTCGGATGTCCCGGCTGGCTTCTTTCCACTCCTAATGCGTCAATGCCGACACCGCGCACCTTTTTCTCAGCTAAGTATTGCGCCGCGTCTTCGGCGACATAAATAAACTCAAAATTAAAGGCATCGTCAAACGAGTTTTTTGTTTTGAATAACACAAAGTCATTTTCTTGAATATCTAAATGGGCGATATCATTTTTGGAAATTTTATCATCTGCATTCGTTATATCAAATACTTTGCACGTACCGACGAGTTTTTCAAGCGAAATTGTTTCAAATGTTTCACCATTTTTAACCATATGGAGCGGGGCGTCGATATGTGTGCCGGTATGTACGTCCATGTCAACCCGCGACTCTGTGACATAGTCATTTGTGACAGTTGAAAATTTCGGCTGTTTTTCGGGCTTGTTCTTATAGACCGGCATGCCTTCAAAAATCGGTGCAGTTACGTCATACATTTTCATCGGCGATTCTCCTTTCTATGAACATCATAGGCCATTATAATGAATTGGCCACCAATGGAAGCCGTCCTTTTGCAGAAGCTCGTCCGCTGCTTTTGGTCCCATTGAGCCGGCTTCGTAGTTAGGGAAATCAACAGCTTTCGTATTTTCCCATACTTCAGAAATTGGGTCGATAAAGCTCCATGAAGCGGCTACTTCATCCCAGTGTGTAAAGTTTGTCGCATCGCCGCGCATGCAGTCGTAAAGCAGTTTTTCGTACGCTTCTGGCGTGTTAATGCCGTCAATGCAGTTGTTGCAGTAGTCTAATTTAATCGGTGTTGTTTTCATTATTTCACCGCTTTTTTTCGCGTTGAGATGAAGCGTAATTCCTTCATCAGGCTGAATATGAATGACAAGTAAATTTGGCGCAATCGTTTCGCTTGTGCGATAATACAGGTTCATCGGCACATCTTTAAACTGAACCACAATCTTCGTTGATTTTTCTGTCATGCGCTTGCCTGTGCGAATATAGAACGGTACGCCCGCCCAGCGGAAGTTATCAATCATTAGCTTGCCAGCCACAAATGTTTCTGTATTGGAGTTAGGATCGACATTATTTTCTTCACGATAGCCGACGACTTCCTTTCCTTTGATAATGCCTCTTCCGTATTGCCCGCGCACGAAATATTGGTCGACTTCATCATGAGCAATGGGACGAAGTGCGCGAAGTACTTTCACTTTTTCGCTGCGAATTTCATCAGTCGTCAGTTTAATTGGCGGCTCCATCGCAAGCAGTGCCACCATTTGCAGCATATGGTTTTGCACCATGTCGCGCAACGCTCCGGAATGGTCATAATAACGGCCGCGGTCTTCAACGCCAAGCGTTTCGCTTGATGTAATTTGAATGTTCGCAATAAAGCGGTTGTTCCATAGCGGCTCGAAAATGGCGTTTGCAAAGCGAATGACTTCAATATTTTGCACCATTTCTTTACCGAGATAATGGTCAATTCGGAATATTTCTTTTTCGGAAAACGCCTTGCGAATTTCTTGATTGAGCTGTTGCGCTGTTTTTAAATCATGACCGAACGGCTTTTCAATGACAAGACGTTTCCAGCCGTTTGTCGCTGTGAGTCCTTCTGATTTTAAGTGAGCAGTAATGGTGCCGAAAAATTCCGGTGCCATTGCTAAGTAAAAAATACGGTTGCCTGGCACGTTGTATGTTTCATCTAAACGCTCAAGCAGCGACTTCAACTCTTGATAAGATGCAGTATTTGTCACATCTAATGAATGATAATAAAAATGAGAAGTAAATGTGTCGCTTTTTAGTTCCTGTTTTGTTGAATCTTCCACCGATTGCTTTACATAGTTGCGAAACTCCTCATCAGAAAGCGACCGTCTCGCTACGCCGACAACGGCAAATTCTTCCGCTAACTTTCCTTTTTGATATAGTTTATAGATAGAAGGGAAAAGTTTGCGCTTTGCCAAATCTCCAGTCGCGCCAAAGATAACAATCAATGACTTTGGATTCATACTGTTCACTTATATGTACCTCGCTTTAGATAATTTTATATCCTCAAGTATTTAATTGTAGAGATTTATGGTAATGAACGCAAATATTTTATTACAGGATTCGCCGTAGGTGGAAAGGTGTTAAAATAATATTGGTACACTAACAAAAAAGAATGTAGGAGGATTGGATTTTGGAACTAGTATTTTTAGGAACGGGAGCAGGGGTTCCGTCAAAAGGGCGAAATGTGTCAGCGATTGCCCTGCAGCTTCTTGAAGAACGAGGGGCGACGTGGCTGTTTGATTGCGGCGAAGCGACCCAACATCAAATTTTACATACATCGATCCGCCCAAGACGAATTGAAAAAATTTTTATTACGCATCTTCACGGAGACCATATCTTTGGACTGCCGGGCTTGCTTGGAAGCCGTTCGTTTCAAGGCGGAGAAACTCCATTAACCGTTTATGGGCCGAAGGGGATTCAATCGTTTATTGAAACCTCTTTATCGGTAAGTTGTACTCATGTAAAATACGAACTGAATGTCGTTGAGATTTCTGAAGGGATTGTTTTTGAAGATGAACAATTTATCGTGACTGCGAAGCGGCTTACTCACGGTATTCCTTCGTACGGCTATCGCGTTGTTGAAAAAGATTTGCCAGGAACATTGCTGGTGGATAAGTTGCAAGAAATCGGCATTCGTCCCGGTCCGATTTATCAGCAAATTAAGCAAGGAAAAATGGTCACGCTTGAAGATGGAACGGTTATCGACGGAAAGCAGTTTGTCGGACCGCCGCAAAAAGGGAGAATCGTGACTATATTGGGGGATACAAGATTTTGCGAAGCGAGCATCGAATTAGCCTATGATGCGGATGTTCTTGTTCATGAAGCGACATTTGGCGCTGGGGAAAGCGAGCTTGCTTATGAGTATTATCACTCCACAAGCGAGCAAGCAGCGGAAGTAGCCAAACGGGCAGGAGCAAAAAAATTGATTTTGACACATCTGAGTTCGCGCTATCAAGGTGACATGTGCGATGAGCTTCTTGAAGAGGCAAAAGCGATTTTTCCAAACGTTGAAATCGCCGCTGATTTTAAATCGTTTCCGATTCCGAAAAAGAAATAGCAGCTAGAGAGGAGAAACATCAATGGAAAAACGTCTTTATATTGTTCGTCATTGTAAGGCAACGGGACAGGCGATCGATGCGCCGCTTACAGCCGAAGGAGAAATTCAAGCGCAGCAGCTTGCTGAGTTTTTTGCCGACAAGCCGATTGACCGAATTATTTCCAGTCCGTATGTTCGTGCCGTTAAAACGATTGCGCCGCTTGCTGCGCAGCGGAATTTGCCGATTGAGCAAGATGAACGCTTCGGGGAGCGTGTCTTATTTGGTGACGGGCAGTTTACAGACGGCTGGCTTGAAAAATTTGAGCGCACGTTTGAAGATTTTGATCTTTCTTATGAGGGTGGAGAATCCAACCGACAAGCAATGGAAAGAGCAAAAGCCGCAATTGATGAGATTTTACAGTCGAATGACAAAAACGTTGTCATCGTCAGCCACGGCAACTTAACCATTCTTATGTTGCGGCTATTTGATGAGCGTTATGGCTTTGCTGAATGGAAAAGCTTATCAAATCCGGATGTGTTTGAAATCGTCGTATCGGATGGCAAAGGACAAGTAAAACGCATTTGGTAATAAAAATAAGAGGCTGTCTCGTAAGGGTAAGTAGTTTCGATAACGTGGAGAAACAATACAAGTAACATAGGAAATCGAGTGTAAAATCGCATAGGTTTTACACTCGATTTTTTGTTGTTAAAGCAAAGTTTCTCATGTTTTAACATAAGAAATATCATAAGAATTAACACCCTACTTCGTATATTGACAATTACTGTTGTCACTCATAAATTTAGTGTGCGATTTTAGGTTTTAAAAAGAGTGTTGAAAATAATTTTTATAGGAATTACAAGGGAATAAGGATGTTAAAATTAGATATAGGAAGTTATTGAACGGGTGCGATCCTTCAACAAGAGGTATCGTTTTTCTCTTATTGTGCTAACGTGGCAGTTTAGTTGAACAACTTATAAATTGAATAGTTTGAAGTTATAGAGCATTTCTTTGTAATGAGGAATGCTTTTTATCTTTGTCTAAAATTAAAAGGATATTTATATAACAATAAGAATATAATTAAAAACGATAATAATTTATTGTAAAACGATAAACATTCTGTTAAAATCAAATTGAAAATAAATAGGAGAGGTGCTTTTTATGAAACAAGGATCAACATTGTTTTTAAAAATAGCTGTTTTTATTATCGGAACTCCAGTTCTTGCTTTATGTATATTTGGGTTGCCTATGTTAGCTAAAGAAGCAGCAGAAAGTAATTCGGAGTTTGCTTATGTACTATATGGCTTTTTAATAGTTATGTATGTATCGGCGATACCATTTTTCTTCGCTCTGTATCAGGCTTTTAAACTTTTAAGTTATATTGACAAGAACAAAGCTTTCTCGGAATTATCTGTAAAGGCTTTAAAGAATATAAAATACTGTGCAATCACAATCAGTATCTTGTATGTGCCAGGGTTGCCATTCTTCTATAACGTTGCGAAGTTAGAAGACGCCCCAGGTATCATGCTAATCGGATTGGGCATTATTTTTGCTTCAACGATTATTGCAGTCTTTGCTGCTGTTCTCCAAAGGCTTTTACAAGAAGCCATAGATATAAAATCAGAAAATGATTTAACGGTCTGAGGTGAATAACATGGCGATTATAATCAATCTTGATGTGATGTTGGCTAAAAGGAAAATGAGCGTAACAGAACTTTCGGAGAGGGTTGGAATAACAATGGCTAATCTTTCTATATTGAAAAATGGAAAGGCAAAAGCAATTAGGTTTTCAACTTTAGATGCAATTTGCAAAGCATTAGAATGCCAACCTGGGGATATTTTAGAATACCGAAGTGATGAAGACACCCAAGATTAATAAAGTAGGAAACATTGAAAGGAAAAGAAAGTTATTCGGTGGTAAACCTATGTATGAGAGCACTAAAACAACTTGTTCGTTTTGGTTGGGAGCAGGCCCTATCATGTTTGTTTCCTGTCGTTATTTTTGCCTCTTTGGCTTTTACACAAATCATGCCACTTCCCTTCCTACCACGGTATGACTGGCTGCTCATCATCTGCCTTCTGATGCAGTGGTGGATGGTACGTTCCGGGCTTGAAACACGGGATGAACTAAAGGTTATCACATTGTTCCACCTTATTGGACTTGCTCTTGAACTTTTCAAGGTACATATGGGATCCTGGTCTTATCCAGAGGAAGGATATTTCAAAATTTTTGGAGTGCCTTTGTATAGTGGATTCATGTACGCAAGTGTAGCGAGTTATCTTTGCCAGGCGTGGAGGAGGTTTAAGGTCGAACTGGTTAAGTGGCCACCGTTTTTGGTAGTTGTACCTCTTGCAGCTGCGATTTATTTGAATTTTTTCATCCACCATTATTGGATTGACGTTCGTTGGTGGTTATTTGGACTTGTAATTATCGTCTTTTGGCAATCATGGGTCACATTCGAGGTTGATGGAACTCGTTACCGTATGCCACTCGCACTTTCTTTTGTGCTCATCGGATTTTTTATATGGATAGCCGAAAATATCGCAACGTTCTTTGGAGCTTGGGAATATCCAAACCAAACCGATGCATGGAGTCTCGTTCATCTAGGAAAGGTGAGTTCATGGTTCTTATTAGTGATTGTTAGCATTCTTATAGTAGCGACGTTAAAATTTAAAGCTTGAGGACAAATTTTCCTCAAGCTTTTTTATGCGAATTACTATGTGATTTTTACTGCGGATTATCTTGTTAATTTAAGGTTTTCTGGAACTACTTATCGTAACGGTCTGACCTTTTTTAGAAAGCCTCTTAATCTTTTACCAACCGCGCTTATACTGCACAGGTGCTTCTAACTCAACTCCAAGTTCTTTCGCTGCCGTTCTTGGCCAGTATGGATTACGTAATAGCTCGCGGCCAATAAATACTAAATCGGCACGTTCATTGCGGAGAATTTCTTCTGTTTGCAACCCGGAAGTAATGAGACCGACTGCGCCAGTAGCCACTCCTGCACCTTGGCGGATTTGCTCGGCAAAGCGGACTTGATAGCCGGGATAAGCGTCAATTTTTGCCGGAACAACCGCTCCAGAGCTGACATCGACTAAATCTACACCTTGTTCTTTCATGCGTTTTGCGTATTCGACATAGTCCTCAACGGAAAGACCTTCCGGATGATAATCGGAAGCGGAAATACGGACAAACAGCGGACCGTCCCATACTTCACGTACCGCATCAATGACCTCGCCCAAGAAGCGGTAACGATTGGCCGCAGAGCCGCCGTATGCGTCCTGCCGCTTATTCGTTAGCGGCGATAAAAATTCGTTAATTAAATAACCATGTGCGGCATGAATTTCGATGATATCAAACCCCGCTTCTTTTGCGCGGCGTGCCCCTTGTTGAAATGCTTGAATGGTATTTTCAATATCCGCTTTTGTCATTTCTTTCGGCACGCGCATATTTTCATCGAAAGCAATTGGAGAAGGCGCGATAATTTCCCCATCAATCATCGCTTTTCGACCGGCATGAGCTAATTGGATGGCGGTTTTTGCTCCGTGTTCTTTTAGTAAAGAAACTAATTCTTTAAGACCGGTGATATGTTCATCGCTCCAGATTCCTAAATCACGTGATGAAATTCTGCCTTGAGCCGTGACAGCAGTCGCCTCAACAACAATTAACCCGACTTGACCGACGGCGCGTGCGGCATAATGAATTTTATGCCAATTTTCTACTTTTCCGTCTTCATTATGACAGGAATACATGCACATAGGAGACATCACGATGCGGTTTTTTAACGTAACTCCTTTGATCGTATAAGGCGAGAATAGTGTAGCTGTCATATAAATATCCCTCCCGCAAATAAGTAAGTTTGTTTGCATCATAGCATTTTTAAATGGAAAAGAAAAACAATTTGCATTTTCGAAACGGGAGTTCAGAACGACTTTTTCGCTGTTCGATGAAAAGAGAGTGATTAGCAATGAAATGAATTTAAAAACGCCTGAATAAGTATTTTACGTTTCTTTTCCCATATGTTTTACATACCAATGATTGGCTAAATGTTTCAGAATTTCCAAGTGCTCTAAAAAACTGTGTGTTGCTCCGTCGATGATTTGTAATTTAGAATTTTTTGGGAGATATTGCATACCTCTTTTAGACCTTTCTAAAAGGAGTAACTCTTCTTTATCTTTTTCGTTGTTCCCGTGAATGATAAGAACAGGGCATTTCACCCGTTTTAACAATTCAGGCTGATTAATTTCTTCGAAGTCTCTTAACATTTGTTTGTCAATAATAATCGTATTTCTGAAATTCCCTTCTGTTTTTATGGTCATGTAACCTTTTTCTTTCAGTTCCATCATTTGTTCTTTAGAAAAATGTTCGTCCCAATCATATTTCATTGCATCCGTCAACGCACCTGATAATACCATTGTTTCTATTTCAGGAGTATAGCTCTTTAAACATATCAAACTGCCAAGGCTATGACCGTAGAGCCCTATTTTTTGATAACCTCTTGACTTCACAAATTGAATCGCCGCTTGCAAATCATCGACTTCTTTATCAACGGTTAAGCTGTCATCGTCGCTTTCACCGCAACCGCTAAAATCAAAAGTTAAAACATTAAATCCAGATTGGTTAAATGTATTCGCTAATATTTCAAATCTGCCTTTTGAACATTTATCTGATGTAAATCCATGCGCCATAATAATAATGGATTGGGAATGGGACGGGTATAAATGACCTACTAATGTTTTATTTCTGGAGTTTACGAAGAGAACCCGTTCCATTACTTCTCACCTCTTTATTTGCTACTTATATTCAGCGGTTACTCATAAAAGGTTGGTAAACTAACCTGCACATTTGTTTTATTTATGTTGAAAAAGCTGCTTATACAGTTTGTACGGTAGAAATAGCTAAGAAGACTGAAGATATTACCCAGGAATCTTTCGTTTAAAAAAACTGGTAGAGTAGTTCAGCGGTGTGTTTTTACTAATTGTAATAATGATTGACCTAGTTCTACAGAGCGTTTTGTGGCCCGTTTAATACAGGAGATCACGGCTTCTTGATAGCGATAGTCTTCCAACACTTTAATGCCGGCTTCTGTTGTGCCGCCTGGACTCGTTACTTCTTTCCGTAAAATGGAAGGATGCTTCGTTGATGACTTTAGCATTTCTGCCGCTCCAATAATCGTTTGTAAAACTAAATCTTTAGCAACGGATTGCTCGAGACCGATTTCTTTCGCTGCTTTTTCCATCGCTTCAACCATGTAGTAAATATAAGCAGGTCCGCTTCCAGAAAGAGCTGTCACGGCATGTAAATCTTCCTCAGGAACAACCGTGACAACGCCAACGGTATGGAACAAATCTTTGGCAATAGCTAAATGTTTGTCATTGGCATAACGGCCTAATGCGAGTGCGGTTGCTGATTGGCCGATGGCTGCTGACGTATTTGGCATCGCGCGCACAATCGCTACATTTTTGCCGATTAATGAAATAATTGTCTCTGTTGCTACTCCTGCTAATACCGAAATAATAAGCTGATGTTTGTCAATTGCTTGAGCGATGGAAGTAACTCCTTCCACAACATCCTTTGGTTTCATCGCCAAAATAATGATGTCTGATTCTTTCACTGCTTTTTCTTTATCGGTTTCCACTCGAACGTGATAAGTGTTTTGGATATATTCCAGCCGCTTTTTATTGCTTCGGTTTGTCACAATAATTTGTTCCGGTTTATATAACGTTTTTGTCATACCGGAAATTAACGCTTCCGCCATCGAACCCGCTCCGATGAAGGTGATTGTTTTCGTGTTTGTCATTATTTATCCCTCCAAGAAGTTGATAATAAATAAAAAAGACCTTTCGCCCTTAAAAAGGACGGAAAGGTCTTATATTTCCGCGGTACCACCTTTATTGGCGCTAATGTAGCGCCCACCTCTTACCGATAACGCTGGTTTTGCGTTTAGGTTTGCCTAACAGCTCATGGGGCAGGTTCAACCATCAAGAGGGTCATGAAACCTTTCAGCCTATGGGTTTCACTCTCTTATTACCATTGATGATTTACTATTCCCAGTCATCGCCTCTTTAAACGGTTAAGTTTGTTTGCAATTATGCATCGAAATAAAGACGTTGTCAATGGGGTTAATCAGAAAATTTTAATAATTTTTATGCGAATTATTCGAAAATAATGACAAAAAAAGAGAATAGTTGTAAACTTTTAAGAGAGCATCATCGCTTTTATGTAAAATTATTATTAAAATATAATAATAAAAGGGGACTTTACTAATGAGCAATGAGCAAATATATCGCATTACTGTTCCGACCCCGTTTGCTGTTGGAGATGTGAACATGTATTTAATTAAAGGAGAAACATTGACACTAGTAGATGCTGGTGTTAAAACAGAGGAAGCATGGCAAATGTTTCAGCATCAATTGGAGCAACTAGGTTTTACCCCTTCGGATATTGAGCAAGTGGTTCTTACACACCATCACCCTGATCATGTCGGTTTACTTGATTATTTTCCTTCCTCTTTGCATGTGGTCGGTCATATAAAAGGGGAACGATGGTTAAGTAAAACACCGGAATTTCTTGAGAAGGATCAACAATTTTTTGAGCAATTTTTAAAAGAGTGTGGTGTCGAAAATGCTTTTTTAGCTCAGTTATCAGAAATGCGGAGCTCGCTTCGTTATTCTTGCCGGCGCAGCCTTTCGGCTACGATTCAAGAAGGGGATACTATTTCAGGGTTATCCGGTTGGATGGTGATTGAAACACCTGGTCATGCGCAAAGTCATATCGTACTATACCGTGAGCAAGACGGGCTTATGATTGGAGGAGACCATTTGCTTTTAGCCATTTCTTCCAACCCGCTTTTAGAGCCGCCTTTTGATGGCGAAACCGAGCGGCCAAAACCGCTGCTTCAATATAACCGCTCATTAAAAAAGCTACTTGATTATCATATTTCGCGCATTGTTACGGGACATGGAGATGACGTAACCGAAGTAAAAGAGCTAGTCGAAAAGCGGTTAAGTAAACAGCGCGAGCGGGCGTATCAAGTATTGGATATGCTGAAAGTAAAGCCGCTTAGTGCATTTGACGTATGCAAGCAGCTGTTTCCAGCCGTTTATAAACGGGAATTTATATTAACGATGTCTGAAACGATTGGGCAGTTAGATTATCTCGAAGACATTGGCAAGGTCGTTAAACGGAGAGTTGACGAACATTATGTATATGAGGCGAAATAAGCAATGAGGTGACTTTTTTTGAAGCTTGCAGGAAAACATATTGTCATTACAGGAGCATCAGCAGGAGTCGGCGAAAAAATAGCCTACGAGGTCGCTAAACGCGGGGCAACGCCAATTTTGCTTGCAAGAAGCGAAGAAAAGCTGAAAGAGATTGCAAGTGATATCCAATCTAATTATCAAGTTCCTTGCTATTATTATCGATTGGACGTAAGCGATTTAACGGCTGTTCAGTCGGTGTTCACCCACCTTTTTCATGAGCTGAAGACAGTTGATGTACTAGTAAATAACGCTGGGTTTGGCGTATTTAGAAACGTGGAAGATATCGATTTGGCAGAAATGAAAAAAATGTTTGAAGTCAATGTATTCGGTCTTATTGCCTGTTCGAAAATCGCGCTTTCCCATATGGCAGAGCGTAAAACAGGGCATATTATTAATATTGCTTCACAAGCAGGAAAAATAGCTACTCCAAAATCGAGCGTTTATGCGGCAACAAAACATGCCGTATTAGGGTTTACAAATAGTTTACGCATGGAAGCAGCACAGTCGGGAGTCTATGTTACGGCGGTTAATCCAGGACCAATGAAAACGAACTTTTTTGACATTGCCGATGCGTCAGGAAATTATGTGAAAAATGTCGAGCGCTATATGCTTGATGCAGAAGAAGTGGCGCGCCGCGTTGTTGATATTATGTTGACACCAACACGCGAAGTGAATTTGCCGCGTTGGATGAACATCGGCAGCAAGTTGTATCAACTGTTTCCCTCGCTTGTTGAGAAAGTGGGCGGAAAAGCGTTTTATCAAAAATGACGCTAGCTTATAAAGGAGAGGGCTTTTTCTCTCCATTTCCCAAGAGGGGTCTGCTTTTTTCTTTTTCAGACCGCCTCTTATTTTGTAAGATATTCATAAACAAGGTCGTTTATTAATTCATATAACTCAATGTCAGGTTGTTTTTCTTTTTCTAAAATAATTTTCTGGTATAGCTGTTCGTAATCGTCGTTCGCTAAAGGAAATATGTCTATATCGTGGCAATAGTGGGAAAAACAATTGCGAATCATTTTTTTCAGCAATTTCTCGTCCATTTTGTCCACCTCTTATATCAAAATCAACCACGGTCTATTTTAGCTGAAAAAGCAGGTACGCTAATAGGCACCTGCTAAGTTGGACTTATTGTTGATTAGCGCGGACAACGGATTGGAATTTTCCTTTGTGCGAGCCATCACAGAACGGCATTTTTTGCGACAGACCACATCGGCATAGTGAAAATGTTTCTTTTGTTTCAAATTTGTTGCCTTCGGCATCAATTAATTCAACATCGCCTGTAACGCGAAATGAACCGTTATCGTTCACTTTAATTTGTACTTTAGACATAATAAAGCCCTCCTTTGTTAATGAAAGTGTCATTTTTGATAGTAAACGTTAAGAACAGAAAATTCAACAATTGTCATAGTAGTAAAAAGGAGTATCAACAACCATGAAAATCACATTTACCGATAAAGCGATCGAAAAACTAAGACCGGTTTTGTCTCGTACGAATAAGCAGTTAAAATTAAAATATGATACAGATGGCTGCGGTTGTGCAGTGAATGGGGTGACAGCCTTTTGGCTTGTCGAGCAGGCAGATCAAGATGATATTGTTGTAGAGACAAACTTTGTACCAATTTTACTTGAAAAATCGCGCCTCGTTTTTTATGATGAGACAATGACGATTGATACAGTTGAATCGATGGGGTGTTTTCAGTTAAAAAGCCCAAGTGAGATCATTAATCCGCGCATGTCGTTAGTAGAAAGTTATTAGAAAGAAGTGAAAGCAATGAATGACAAATTAAAACAAATCGGAAATATTGCGAAAAATAAAACATGGGTGTCTTTTTTGCACGAAAACCATCCATATAGCCTGTTACATTGGTCCATCGCGGGAGTGCATCAAGAACCGAAAGATGTTTGGCTTTTGCAAGACGAAATGACATTTGAAACACGAGAATTCGCCACACTTAATGATGCGCTTGAATGGATGGAAAAACATATGAAACATATAACAGAGATTTTATAAGAGGGGGTCTGACCCCCATTATATTAAAGCGGTGATGTATTAAAGAGAAAGGCGTTTATTGGGGTGAATTTTGTCTTTTTGTCGGGTGAGTTGCTTTCTCAAGTTCTTCTTTGGCGATCACTAGATTTACAGTGTCAGCGTTCGGTTTGCCTTTTTGTCCGCGATTTTTTGTCATGATGTTCGTCTCCTTTTACATAATTTGATATTCGCTATTATCATGAAGAAAAACATTTGCTTTTATGCATAGGGGGAATGAACTGTGAAAAAACGTCGTCAACCATTATCACCAGAAAAAGAGGAGAAAATAACGCTAAAAGATCACCTTCATTCCAATTTATTTGAGCAATTAAAAGCGAAAAAGAAGGAATTAGAAGCAGAAGAACAGCGTAAAAAAGCGGAAGAAGAAGCAAAAAGACGCGAAGAACAAAAACGGCGCGAGAAAAATAAATCATTTGAAGAATTGTTGAACGAAAGCGACTTAGATTGGAGAAAATTTAAATAGAAATAGGGATCTGACCCCCACTACATTAACGCGGTGAAGTGGTGGGGGTCAGACCCCTTTTAACGATGTACGTCATATACAGAAGCTTTTGTTTGCTGCTTTAGCCATTCATATTCTTCGGGTGTTAGACTTGGTGCAGAGGCAGCGGAAATGTTTTCTTTGAGCTGTTCAAGACTGCTTGCTCCTGGAATAACAGCGGCAACAACTGGGTGTGCTAAGCAAAATTGCAAGGCAGTTGCTGTGAGCGTGCGGTTTTTCTTCATTTTTTCCTTGATTTGTGGAAGAAGCGTTTGCAGTTCAGCATATGTATAGTCAAGATAGCCGTGCTCTTTTACGCTTTCATTCGCCATTTCCAATGGTCGTTCTGTCAACAATCCTTTTGCGACTGGCCCGCGGGCAATCACACTAATGTTGTGTTCTTCCAATAACGGAAACCATTCTTCTGGACGTCGGTCTAAAAGGCTATATTGCATCATGACGCTCACGATATTCGAATATTTCACATATTCGCGAATGACATTCGGGCGAATCGACGAGATGCCGTAATAACGAATGATTCCTTCTTGCTTCAGCTCTTCAAATGCTTCAATGGTTTCATCGATTCGATCTTCAATCGTGCCGCCATGAAGCTGATATAAGTCAATATAATCGGTTTGCAAGCGGCGCAAGCTGTCTTTCACGGCTTGTTTTATATATGCTTTCGAAGGATCCCAATACCAACCTTCCTTTCCTTCTTCCCAGCGGTTTCCTACTTTTGTTGCTAATATCACTTGTTCCCGTTTTCCTTTAATCGCTTTCCCAACAAACTCTTCGTTCAAGCCGCGATCGTAAAGATCAGCAGTATCTAAGTAGTTAATGCCATACTCCAGCGCTTCATGAATGATTCGAATTGCTTTTGCCTCATCCGTGCCAAGCGACATACAACCAAGGCCAATTTCGCTCACATATAAGTCTGATGAACCAATACGTCTTTTTTTCATAAAAAATCCTCCCTCCAACCCAACTAAACACATTTTACAATGAAAGGTAAAAAAACCACAAATATAGTACAATAAGATAGAAAAATCATATAGACGGGAGAGCGAAACGATGGAACATTTAGTAGAAAAAACCGTTGCGAAAAAACAGATTTTTGCTGGAAAAGTCATTGACTTATATGTGGAAGAAGTAATGTTGCCGAATGGAAAAACAAGCAAGCGGGAAATTGTGAAGCATCCAGGAGCAGTGGCGATTATCGCTGTGACAAATGAAGGGAAAATTGTACTGGTTCGTCAATATCGTAAAGCAATGGAGCGCGTATTAGTAGAAATACCTGCGGGAAAATTAGAGAAAGGGGAAGCGCCGATTATCACCGCACGTCGGGAATTAGAAGAAGAAACGGGCTATAAGTGCGAAACTCTGCGGCATTTAACTTCTTTTTATACATCACCAGGCTTTGCTGATGAGATCGTTCACTTATATATTGCGGAAAATTTATCAAAACTAGAAAATGCCGCATCGCTCGACGAAGACGAATTTGTAGATGTGTTGGAAGTCACGCTTGAGGAAGCACTGCAGCTTGTAAAAGAACAGCAAATCTATGATGCAAAAACAGCGTATGCGATTCAATATCTACAACTGCAACGAATGTTAGGAGAGAAGCATGAATAATTATTATGTTGATTTGCATATCCATATTGGCCGGACTGCATCGGGAAGACCGGTAAAAATAACGGGAGCGAAAACGCTAACGCTTCCGAATATTTTAAAAGAAGCTTCGGAAACAAAAGGATTAAATATGATTGGTATTATTGATTGCCATGTGCCGGAAGTTTTGGCTGAAATCGAGCGCGCCATCTTGACGGGAGCATTCACAGAACATCAAGACGGCGGCGTGTGTGCCAATGACATGACCGTTATTTTGGGAAGTGAAATCGAAGTGTATGATGAGCATTGTCAAGGTCCGATTCATGTGCTTGCTTTTTTTCCGACGCTTGAAAAAATGCGCCTGTTTTCACAATGGCTAGAAAAACGGGTAAAAAATATCTCGCTAAGTTCACAGAGAATGTATGGTTTGGGGAAAGAATTACAAAAACTCGTTAAGCAACTAGGCGGATTATTTATTCCAGCACACGCGTTTACTCCGTTCAAAAGTCTTTACGGCAAAGGTGTGCGTAGAAGTTTAACGGAAGTGTTTGAAGCGGATTTGATTGATGCGATTGAATTAGGGTTGAGCGCAGATACAAAGATGGCGGACCAGATTGCTGAGCTTCATCGCTATTCGTATTTATCTAATTCTGATGCTCACTCACTTGGGAAAATCGCTCGGGAATATCAAATCATTCACATGGAAGCAGCGACTTTTGCCGAGTTGAAAAAAGCATTGAAACGAGAAGAAGGACGCGCGATTGTCGCCAATTATGGACTAAATCCAATGCTTGGAAAATATTATCGAACCGTTTGTGAAAACTGTTTGCATCCGCTTGAAAGCAGAAACGAGCCTTGTTCTGTTTGCGGGCATCGTAAACAAATAAAAGGTGTTTTTGAGCGTCTGCAGGAATTGAAAACAAGCACGGTTTCGCCTAGCCATCGTCCGCCTTATATTTATCAAGTGCCGTTAGAGTTCATTCCTGGGCTTGGGCCAAAAACGTATCAAAAATTACTTTCGCATTTTGGAACAGAAATGCACGTGCTACATAATGTTTCGTGCGAGCAATTAACAGAGGTTGTCGGAGAAAAACTGGCTAATCTCATTGTTCTTGCACGTTCTGGAAAGCTCCATATTCACGCTGGAGGCGGTGGCAAATACGGAAAAATCGCTCCTGAGTGAAGGGAGCGATTTTTGTTGCTCCTTTTCTACTATATCTTTTCCCCTGTCATAGATTTCAAATCTTTTCATAAAATCTACTAAGAGTATGATAGGGGGAAAGACTGGGAATGAGAAGACAAACTTTTAAATCTGCGCTTATGCTGCACTTTCGCGAACATTCATCGATTTATTTGTTTATGATTGTTTTATTTTTAATGGGTGTTATTTTTGGTGCGATTGTTGTGAACAGTTTAAATTTTAGTCAAAAACAAGATTTATATTATTACTTAACGCGCTTTTTTGGACAAGTATCAAGCGGAGAACTGGCCGGTGCCTATGATATGTTTCAACAAAGCTATTTTCATAATATAAAATACGTTGGTTTTATGTGGATGTTAGGAATTTCGATTATCGGACTGCCAATTATTTTAATTTTGTTGTTTTTAAAAGGCATCGTTGTCGGATTTACCGTTGGATTTTTAGTCAATCAAATGGGATGGAACGGATTTTTATTATCATTTGTTTCGGTTATGCCGCAAAATTTGTTTGTCATTCCTGCTTTTATCATTATGGGGGCTGTATCTGTATCGTTTTCCTTAAAAATGGTGCGAAATCAGTTTATGAAGCGCGCTTATGAGCCAGTGTTTCCGATGATTGTTCGTTACACACTTGTCATGATATTTGTCAGCATTGGTTTGTTAGCTTCATCATTTATTGAAGCATATTTATCGCCAGCTTTGATGAAAGAAGTCATTCAAATGATAAATAAAAAATAATTATCATATAATAATCATTTTATTTATCAATTTATAATGATTTCATTTTGACACTTCCCTTTCTTTTGTTATAATTATGGTTGAATGGCGAGGGAGGGAGTAAAGATGGAAAGTCGTATTGAACGAATTAAAAAACAGTTGCACACGGCTGGTTATAAACTTACGCCGCAACGTGAGGCAACAGTTCGAGTGCTTTTAGAACATGAAGAGGATCATTTAAGTGCGGAAGACGTATACCTCCTCGTTAAAGAAAAATCACCTGAGATTGGTTTAGCGACAGTGTATCGAACACTTGAGCTGTTAACGGAGCTGAAAATTGTTGATAAAATTAACTTTGGAGATGGCGTGTCGCGCTATGACCTTCGTAAGGAAGGAGCTGCTCACTTTCACCACCATCTCGTTTGCATTGAATGCGGTGCAGTTGATGAAATTCAAGAAGATTTGCTTGAAGATGTTGAAGCGATTGTTGAGCGGGATTGGAATTTCAAAATTAAAGATCATCGTTTAACGTTTCATGGCATTTGCTATCGCTGTCAAGAAAAAGAAGAAAAAGAGGAGCACGAATAGCCTCGTAGAAAAACCTTTTCAAGTTTGAAAAGGTTTTTTAGTTTATATGTATAAATTAAAAAAAACATGGCATATCCTCTATTAAATAAGTATTACATACGGAGGAAGGCCATGAAATCTTGGACAAAGATGTTGCTGGAAATGTTAAAAGTGTTCCTTTTATTTACAGGTTGTACGATTTTATTTTATTATAGTATTGTCTGGATGAATCAAGAGTATGAGAATTACCATCGTTACGATGAGCCTGAGGGTTCAGCGGTAAAAGTATCGACGATAGAGCATCATCGAAGCGATTGGTTGGAACGATTGTTGTTCTTTTATCGAGATGGGGAGTAGAGAGCATTGGAAAACCATATAAAAGATTTTATTCACTATTTGATTGTGGAAAGAAACTTAGCACAAAATACAATTGTTTCATATGAAAGAGATTTAAAAAAGTATATGCAATATCTTGTCAATGTAGAGCAACTTCACTCGTTTAACGATGTATCGCGTGTTCATATCATTCAATTTTTAAAATTTTTAAAGGAAAAGGGAAGTTCAGCAAAAACAATTGCAAGACATGTCGCCTCGATTCGTTCGTTTCATCAGTTTTTATTGAGAGAAAAGATAACGGAGCAAGATCCATCTGTTCATATTGAATCTCCTCAAGTAGAAAGAACGCTTCCGAAAGTGCTGTCAACCGCAGAAGTCGAGGCTTTATTGGAGACACCGAAAACGAATACACCATTTGGTATTCGCGATAAAGCGATGCTCGAACTATTATATGCAACAGGCATTCGTGTCAGCGAGCTTGTCAATTTAAATGTATCAGATGTTCATTTAACGATGGGCTTTATACGTTGTTATGGAAAAGGGAATAAAGAACGGATTGTGCCGATTGGTAGCATGGCAACGAAGGCATTAAAATTATATATCGAATCGGCAAGAGGAAAGCTTATCAATCCGAAAAAACCAAAAACGGAAGCACTTTTTCTGAACCATCACGGAGAACGTTTGTCAAGGCAAGGGTTTTGGAAAATTTTAAAGAAACTTGCCAAAGAAGCAAAGATTGAAAAGGAATTAACTCCTCACACATTAAGACACTCATTTGCCACTCACTTGTTAGAGAACGGTGCTGACTTAAGAGCAGTACAAGAATTGCTTGGTCATGCTGATATTTCGACAACGCAAATTTATACCCATGTAACTAAAACAAGATTAAAAGATGTATACAACATGTATCATCCGCGTGCATAGTAGTTTATTAGCATAAGAGACTGTCTCAAAAACCAAGGGTCAGACCCTTATGAGACAGCCTTTTTTATTATTTTATTATTGCTTATCAATGTGAAAACGTTTTATAATCTAGTTGTCAGACTTCTGACCAATTTTTATTGCTTGTTTTTTGTCAATTAGGAAATGATATAAGTTAGAAAGTAATTTTATTACATATTCAGGAGGAATCGACGTGAATCATTCATATAAGCGTGTATTTTTAATTGTGATGGATTCTGTTGGAATCGGTGAAGCGCCAGATGCGGAAAAATACAACGATAAAGGGGCCGATACTCTTGGACATATTGCTGAGCATCGCGGCGGTTTAAACATGCCGAATATGGCAAAGCTTGGTTTAAGCAATATTCGCGAAATTAAAGGTGTGCCAAAAGCAGAAAAACCGCTTGCTTATTATACAAAAATGCAAGAGGTATCTGCCGGTAAAGATACGATGACAGGGCATTGGGAAATTATGGGGTTAAAAATTGACACTCCATTCCAAGTATTTCCTGAAGGTTTTCCGAAAGAATTGATTGACGAACTGGAAAAACGGACAGGCCGAAAAGTGATTGGCAATAAGCCGGCAAGTGGCACAGCGATTATTGAAGAGCTTGGGAAAGAGCATATGGAAACAGGCGCTCTAATTGTTTATACATCGGCTGATTCTGTATTGCAAATTGCCGCTCATGAAGAAATCATTCCTCTTGATGAGTTATATAACATTTGTAAAATCGCCCGTGAGTTGACGTTAGATGAAAAATATATGGTTGGGCGCGTCATTGCTCGTCCGTTCATCGGAACGCCGGGCAATTTCCAACGGACGGCCAATCGTCATGACTATGCGTTAAAGCCGTTCGGTCGCACAGTGATGAACGAATTGAAAGATGCAGGATATGAAGTGATTGCCATCGGGAAAATTTCCGATATTTATGATAACGAAGGTGTGACAAAATCATTACGCACAAAATCAAATATGGACGGTATGGATAAATTAGTTGAAACATTAAAAATGGATTTCACAGGGCTTAGCTTCATAAATTTAGTTGACTTTGATGCCTTATACGGACATCGCCGCGATCCGCAAGGTTATGGAGATGCGCTTGAAGAGTTTGATGCTCGTCTTCCGGAAGTATTCGAATTGTTAAAAGAAGACGATTTACTCATTATTACCGCAGACCATGGTAATGACCCTGTACATCATGGTACGGACCATACACGTGAATATGTGCCGCTTCTTGTATACAGTCCAAGCATGAAGAATGGCGGAAAAGAACTGCCGCTGCGTCAAACATTTGCCGACGTTGGGGCAACGATCGCCCATAACTTTAACGTGACAATGCCAAAACACGGCACAAGCTTTTTAGAAGAACTAAAATAGGAGGAATATCGATGAACAAAGCAGCTATTGAAAAAGCGGCGAGCTATCTAAAAGAAAAATTCCCAAAAGCGCCGCAAATCGGCTTAATTCTTGGCTCCGGTCTTGGCGTCTTAGCTGATGAAATTGAAAATGCGATCAAAATTCCATATCAAGAAATACCGGAATTTCCTGTGTCAACGGTAGAAGGACATGCAGGTCAGCTTGTATACGGTCAATTGGAAGGTGCAACTGTGCTTGCGATGCAAGGACGTTTTCACTACTATGAAGGATATGATTTTGGGAAAGTGACATTCCCAGTACGGGTAATGAAAGCGTTAGGCGTTGAGCAATTAATTGTAACGAATGCGGCTGGTGGAGTGAATGAAAGCTTCCAACCAGGGGATTTAATGATTATTACTGACCATATTAATAATATGGGCGGAAACCCGTTAATTGGTCCGAACGATCCGGAATTAGGAGTGCGTTTCCCTGACATGACGGAAGCCTACAGCAAGCGTCTCCGCAAGCTGGCAAAAGAAGTAGCGACAAAATTGAATATAAAAGTGCAAGAAGGTGTTTATGTCGCTAATACTGGTCCTTCTTATGAGACACCAGCGGAAATCCGCATGATTCGCACACTTGGTGGCGATGCCGTTGGTATGTCTACTGTACCTGAAGTGATTGTAGCCCGTCATGCACAAATGGAAGTGTTGGGAATTTCTTGTATTTCCAATATGGCAGCAGGTATTTTAGACCAGCCGTTAACGCATGATGAAGTAATCGAAACAACGGAAAAGGTAAAGTCTGACTTTTTGCGTTTTGTCAAAGCGATTATTGCGGAAATGGCGAAATAAACAGCCTTTCCGCATTACACATACATTAATAAAGAAAAAAGGTGATAGACGATGAGAATGGTTGATTTAATTGAAAAGAAGCGTGACGGACACGCTTTAACAAAAGAGGAAATTCAATTTATTATTGAGGGTTATACAAAAGGTGATATTCCAGACTATCAAATGAGTGCTTTTGCGATGGCTGTCTTTTTCCGTGGTATGACTGAGGAAGAAACAGCAGCGTTGACAATGGCAATGGTCCATTCCGGAGATGTGATTGATCTTTCAAACATCGACGGAATTAAGGTTGACAAACACTCGACAGGCGGCGTTGGCGATACGACGACATTAGTATTAGGACCTCTTGTCGCTTCTGTTGGTGTTCCTGTAGCGAAAATGTCTGGACGCGGACTTGGACACACAGGAGGAACCATTGATAAATTAGAATCCGTTCCTGGTTTCCATGTTGAAATTGATAACGATGAGTTTATTCGTTTAGTTAATCAAAACAAAATTGCTGTAATTGGACAAACGGGAAATTTAACTCCAGCAGATAAAAAATTGTATGCGCTTCGCGATGTAACAGCAACGGTGAACAGCATTCCGCTCATTGCTTCTTCAATTATGAGTAAGAAAATTGCAGCAGGGGCTGATGCGATTGTATTGGATGTTAAAACAGGCGCAGGCGCATTCATGAAAGATTTGGAAGGTGCGAAACAGTTAGCGACAGCTATGGTAGAAATCGGCAAGCGAGTGGGCCGTAAAACGATGGCGATTATTTCCGATATGAGCCAGCCGTTAGGGTTTGCGATCGGAAACGCGCTTGAGGTGAAAGAAGCGATTGATACGCTAAAAGGAGAAGGGCCGAAAGACCTCGAAGAATTGTGTTTAACATTAGGCAGCTATATGGTTTACCTAGCAGAAAAAGCAGCATCTTTAGAAGAGGCGCGAGCAATGCTTGAAAAAGCAATGAAGGATGGTTCAGCGCTTGAAACATTTAAAACATTCTTAAGTGCGCAAGGTGGAGACGCTTCTGTTGTTGATGATCCATCGAAGCTCCCACAAGCGAAATACCAATTTGAATTAGAAGCAAAAGAAGACGGTTATGTTTCAGAAATCGTGGCAGATGAAATCGGAACGGCAGCGATGCTTCTTGGTGCAGGCCGCGCTACAAAAGAATCAACCATCGATTTATCGGTCGGTTTAGTACTGCGCAAAAAAATTGGCGATCAAGTGAAAAAAGGCGAATCCTTAGTGACTATTCACAGCAATACAGAAAATATTGAAGAAGTAAAACAAAAACTGTACGAAAACATTAAAATCTCAGCAACACCAGTTAAAGCACCAACATTAATTTATGACAAAATCTCATAAAGCATATAAAAGGGTCTGACCCCCACTGCGTTAACGCTGTAAAGTAGTGGGGGTCAGACCCCTTTTTTTATTTGTGTTGTATAAAAATGTATCATTTGGAAAAAATGGCATGTATAAAGAATGGAGGGTTGGGATATGAAGAGGTTGTTCATTGGTGTTATGATGTTTACATTTCTGTTTATGTTTACAATTTCCACAGGTGTCCAAGCGGAGGAAAAAGCAAAAACGAATATACCAAATGTAGAATTAGCAGATGAAGCGAGATCAGCAATTCTAATTGAACGTGATACTGGATCTGTGCTGTATGAAAAAAATGCACATGAAAAACTGCCCCCAGCGAGTATGACAAAAATTATGACAATGCTTTTAATTATGGAAGCCATCGACAAAGGCGAACTTACGTTAACGGAAAAAGTACGTACTAGCGAGTATGCTGCTTCTATGGGAGGCTCACAAATTTTCCTCGAACCTGGAGAAGAAATGACCGTTGATGAACTATTAAAAGGAATTGCCATCGGTTCGGGAAATGATGCCTCTGTCGCAATGGCAGAGCGAATTGCCGGCTCTGAAGAAACATTTGTGACAATGATGAACAACAAAGCGAAAGAGTTAGGACTAAAAAATACGTCATTTAAAAACTCCACCGGCTTACCGGCTAAAGACCATTACAGTTCAGCCTATGATATGGCGATTATGGCAAAAGAGCTCTTGAAATATGAACAGATTACAAAATATACAAGTAAATACGAAGACTATTTACGTGAAAATACAGATAAAAAATTTTGGCTTGTCAATACGAACAGGCTGGTCAAGTTTTATCCTGGGGTTGATGGCGTAAAAACAGGATTTACTCAAGAGGCAAAATATTGTTTAACAGCAACAGCCAAAAAGGATAATATGCGCGTCATTGCTGTCGTGTTTGGTGCACCAACACCGAAAGAGCGCAACGCACAAATTACAAAAATGCTAGATTATGCATTCAGCCAATATAAAACGCACCCTATTTATGAGCGAAATCTCGTCATTAGCAAAGCAAAAGTGAGCAAAGGAAAATTGAATGAAGTCGACATCGTCACATCGGAGCCGATTTCCGTTTTAACGAAAAAAGGGGCGTCTATTAAAGACATTGAAAAAGTAATTAAAGTAAAAGAAAACATAAAAGCGCCAATTAAGAAAGGGGATCAACTCGGCACACTTGTGTTAAAACAAAACGGCAAAGTGATTCTCGAAAGTCCGCTGGTAGCCAAAGAAAATGTTGATCAAGCAAGCTGGTGGGATTTATTTAAAAGGACATTCGGCTGGTTTGTGAAGTCCTGAGTTGCTTGTCAATTTTTGTATACCGTTTTCTATTTTTAGCGAATTGCCACTAGTTTTGTCATGAAAGAAGGATTCTAGGCCGCATGCATCGAAACTCTCCCTATCCGAGTGACAAGGAGGAAAGCGCAATGAGTCTTACGATTGATCTTGAAGTCAAATATGATGTATTGCTCATTCGGCTTGCCGGAGAGCTAGACCATCATACGGCCGAAGAACTTCGCACAAAAGTAACGGATTTATTGAAAAAAGAACAAATTCGCCATATTGTTTTAAATCTCGAGCACTTAACTTTTATGGACAGCTCGGGACTTGGTGTGATTTTAGGACGGTACAAGCAAATTAAAAATATCGGTGGAGAAATGATTGTTTGCTCCATTTCTCCAGCTGTAAAAAGGCTATTTGAAATGGCGGGGTTATTTAAAATTATTCGCTTTGAAAGCGATGAACAATATGCATTAAAAACATTGGGGGTGGCGTAATGAGAAACGAAATGCACCTCCAATTTTCCGCGCTTAGCCAAAATGAATCATTTGCTCGCGTCACTGTTGCGGCCTTTATTGCTCAGCTTGATCCGACTATGGATGAGCTTACAGAAATCAAAACCGTTGTTTCAGAAGCAGTAACGAATGCCATTATTCACGGATACAATAACGATCCAAACGGAATTGTATACATCTCTGTTGTCATTGATGACGGTGTTGTTCAAATTACCATTCGCGATGAAGGTGTCGGCATTGCTGATGTTAAAGAAGCGCGCCAGCCTTTATTTACGACCAAACCAGAACTTGAGCGCTCAGGAATGGGTTTTACGATTATGGAAAATTTTATGGACGAAGTTGTTGTTCATTCAGAAGTCAATAAAGGAACAACGGTTCATTTAACGAAGTATTTAACGAAGAGCAAAGCGTTATGTAATTAAGGGAGACATGCCTATGGATGTCGATGTCAAACAAGAAAATAATCAGTCGCACTTAAAAGATCATGAAATAAAAGAATTGATTCGCAGAAGCCAAGAAGGGGACCAAGAGGCGCGGGATGAAATTATCGAAAAAAATATGCGCCTCGTTTGGTCGGTTGTTCAGCGCTTTTTAAACCGTGGCTATGAGCCGGACGATTTATTTCAAATCGGCTGTATCGGTTTATTAAAGTCTGTAGACAAATTTGATTTATCATATGATGTTAAGTTTTCGACTTATGCCGTTCCAATGATTATCGGTGAAATCCAACGGTTTATTCGCGATGACGGAACGGTTAAGGTCAGCCGCTCTTTGAAGGAAACAGGTAACAAAATTCGCAAAGCAAAAGATGAATTGTCAAAAAAATACGGAAGAGCGCCAACGATTACGGAACTTGCCGACTATTTAAATATCTCGCCTGAAGATGTAATTCTTGCGCAAGAAGCGATCCGTTCGCCAACCTCGATTCATGAAACAGTTTATGAAAATGATGGCGATCCAATCACGCTTCTTGACCAAATTACCGATCAGACTACAACATCATGGTTTGATAAAATTGCTTTAAAGAAAGCGATTGAAGAGCTTGATGAACGAGAACGGCTTATTGTTTATTTGCGTTACTATAAAGACCAAACTCAATCAGAAGTGGCATCTAGATTAGGCATCTCTCAAGTACAAGTCTCAAGATTAGAAAAGAAGATACTGCAGCAAATAAAAGAAAGAATGGATGAATGACATCCATTCTTTTTTTGTTGTTTAATTTTAAAGGTGTACAAAGAGGGGTATTAGTGTGAAATTTTTGGAAAGTACTATTTCCTTGCATGATTGTTCCAGTGTCCAAACATACTATTTCATAAGGAATTTAATGCGCAGGATGTGAGACAGATGGAGAAAACGGTATTTATTAGGCTGCGTAATCGTGTTCAAGTATACCCGAACGCGAAGGTATGTATTGGGGATATTGCGCAAATGATCGTAAGCGATGCAGAACTTATTGAAAAACTAAAAAAAATTAGGATTTACCAAATAAAAGCAAGTGATAAAAATATCGTTATTATTGACATTATGAAAGTTGTTGAGGCTATACTGGGCTTTGATTCGTCTCTTGATATTCAAACGATTGGTCCTGCACAAACGATTATTGAAGTCGTATACAAAAAAAGAAATTTTACAAGTCTTTATTTCGTTTTGATTTGGCTGCTGCTGTTTATCGGTTCGGCATTAGCCATTATGAATTTCCATGAGGATGTGAGCATGCAGCAAGTGCATCAGCGTCTGTATACGATTATTACGGGCGAAAAAGCCGATAAACCGCTGCTATTTCAAATTCCATACTCCATCGGTTTAGGACTTGGAATGATTTTGTTTTTTAACCATGTATTTCGCAAACGAATTAATGAAGAACCAAGTCCTCTCGAAGTCGAAATGTTTAACTATCAGCAAGCGATCGATCAATACGTCATTTTACATGAAAACAAAGAGAGTATGAGGAGAATTCATGACGATTGACGTCATTCTCACGATCATGATCGGCTTGGCGGGAGGATTAGCGGTGGGGAGCGGCTTTGTAGCTTTTATCGTTGTCCTTGGTGTGATTCCGCGGCTTACGCAGCTGACAAAAACAATGAAGTGGATTCATGCTTATGAATTAGCTGTTGTAGCCGGAGCACTGGCAGGAGGGTGGATAAGCCTTCGTGATACGGTGTTGTCTTTGTCAAAATATTTGTTAATTCCAATGGGACTTTTTAGCGGCGTCTTTATTGGAATGCTTGCAGCCGCTTTAACAGAAGTGCTGAATGTATGGCCCATTTTAGCAAAACGAATTGGCGTAGAGGAGAAAATAGTTATCTTGCTGATGGCAATCGCCTTTGGAAAAGTATTTGGTTCCTTGTTTCATTGGATTTATTTTGTTGACCATTGATAAGGAATCTGTCCCATAAGGGTCGGACCTCACATAACATATAACAGTTAGGATGGATCGTATGCTGTGATTGTAGAGGTTGTCCCTTTACAAACAAGCTTCGAGTGTATCCTCATCTTGAAACATCGCTGTACTGTTGAAAGAATTGTTGGAAAAAAGCGCTGGGGAGGGGCTGTATGAAGTTACGAGATAACTATCAAGAAGCGGTTAAAATCTTTCAACCGAAGCCTTCCTATTTTCTTAACTCCTTAAAAGCCTTTTTTGTAGGTGGTTTGATTTGTGTAGCTGGTCAAGTGTTACAAAATCTTTATATAGAAATTTTTACATTACATGTTTCGGTGGCACAACAGATGGTGCTTGGAACTTTCATTTTGCTTACAACATTGTTAACGGGAATGGGAGTGTATGACAAAATTGGACAGTTTGCAGGGGCAGGTTCGATGATTCCAATCACTGGTTTTGCTAATTCATTAGCTAGTGCAGCCCTTGAGCATCGCAGTGAAGGTGTTGTTCTTGGAATTGCTAGCAATATGTTTAAAGTGGGTGGGGCTGTTATTGTGTATGGTGTTGTCATCGCCTATATTCTTGGCGTTATTCACTATTTATTTTGGAAATTATTCTAGCTTGAAGGAGGGAGTTCCGTGAAGCTTGTCGGAAAGCAAACATGGATATATGAAAATGAAGTATACCTTCAAGCTGTGGCAACTGCTGTCGGGCCAATGGAAACAGAAGGACCGCTTGGCGAACAATTTGATGTAACTTATCCAGATTTATATTGCGGAGAAGATACTTGGGAGTTGGCGGAGCGGCGTTTAATGAAAGATGCAGTGCAAGTATGTTTGACGAAAGCGAAGTTAGAAATAAACGATGTCGACTTTTTTTTAGCGGGAGATTTATTAAATCAAAATGTAACAGCGAATTATATAGCCCGCGATCTTCCGGTTCCGTTTTTATGCATGTTTGGCGCCTGTTCAACGTCAATGGAGACGTTAGCTGTAGCCGCAGCACTTGTCGATGGCGGTTTTGCTAGACGGGTATTAACTGCAACAAGCAGCCATAATGCGACTGCGGAAAGGCAATTTCGCTATCCAACCGAATTTGGTGGACAAAAGCCAAAAAGTGCCACCTTTACTGTAACCGGAGCCGGAGCGGCCCTTGTTAGCCGGGAAAAAAGCAAATTTCGTATTACTGCGGCAACAATCGGAAAAGTCGTTGATTTCGGGATACACAACCCGCTTGATATGGGGGCAGCCATGGCTCCGGCTGCGGCATCGACCATCAGGCAACATTTCCAAGATTTAAAAACTTCCCCGGAAGACTATGACTTGATTGTAACAGGTGATTTATCGGGAGTAGGCAGTCCAATTTTACGGGAGTTGTTACGTGAAGAAGGTTATGAGCTTGCTGACAACCATCGTGATTGCGGCTTGATGATTTACCGGACTGACCAGGAAGTGTTTGCCGGAGGAAGTGGATGTGCTTGCAGCGCTGTTGTGACATACGGGCATTTATTAAAGGAAATGGAAAAAGGGAATTTGCAGAAAATTTTTGTTGTGGCAACAGGGGCATTGTTAAGCCCGACAATGATATGGCAAAACGAATCTATACCGGCCATTGCTCATGGGGTTGTTTTAGAGGTGGTCAAGGGGGAAAGGTAATGGAATATGTCCTTGCATTTTTGGTAGGCGGAATCATTTGTGTACTCGGTCAACTGGCAATGGATGTTGGCAAATGGTCACCCATTCATGTGATGAGTATGTTTGTTGTGCTCGGCGCTTTTCTTGGAAGCATCGGGGTTTATGATTGGCTCGTCTCCTTTGCGGGTGCTGGTGCCACGATTCCTATTAGCGGTTTTGGTTATGTGCTGATGGATGGAGTAGCAGCAAATATGCAAGAGAGAGGCTTGCTTGGCATTGGAACAGGAATTTTTGCCCAAGCGGGTGTCATTCTTTCTGAGACGATTTTGTTCTCTTTTCTCGTCAGCCTGATTTTCAAACCGAAAGGATAAGCAAAATGAAAAAAAGACGAGTCATATTAGTGACAGATGGTGACGAATTTGCTTGGCGGACAATTAAATATATTTCTGAGCAAATCGGTGGCCGTTGTATTTGCCGCTCTCACGGAAATCCGACTCGCTTGACGGGTAAGGAACTTGTGGAATTCATATTGCAAACCCCTCATGACCCTGTGTTTGTCATGTTTGATGACAGTGGTGCCATTGGGGAGGGAGCGGGTGAACAAGCGTTAAAATACGTTGCTACTCATGAACAAATCGAGGTGTTAGGAGTCATTGCCGTCGCTTCAAAAACACGGAAGCATGAGTGGACAAAGGTCGATGTTTGCATCGATTGCGATGGAATGTTAACCGAGTACGGAGTAGATAAAAATGGAATACGTGAATTGGAAATGGGGAGAATCAACGGAGATACGGTCTATTGTTTAGATCAACTAAACGTTCCGATCATCGTTGGAATTGGGGATATTGGAAAAATGGGTTATAAAGATCACATTCAATACGGCTCGCCTATTACAAAAAAAGCGGTAGAAATTATCCTCGAAAGGAGCGGGTACTATGGCAACAAAGCAAAAAAATCATATACCAATTTCCGAAAAAATGAGTGACAATGAGAATTTTTTTAAAGAAAAAATCGGGTTAGGCACCAGCTTTGACTTAGGAATTCGCAAGCTGAAAGTGCTAAATAAAGAAGTACATATTTATTATTGCAACGGTCTTTGTGATACGCAGTTTATTATTGAATTGCTTAAAGAAATTGTTGAAATTAACGATAGTGAAAGACAGCGGGCACAGGCGAAGCAAATTATTGAAAATCGTCTCGTTCATCAGCAAGTAACCCCTATTGAAAATCTTGACGAAGCGGTTGACAAGCTTTTGTCAGGATTAATTGTCATTTTCATTGAAGGAGAGTCCAGCGGATTTGTTGTCGATGTCCGGAGTTATCCGGGACGGCAGCCGGAAGAGCCGGATACGGAAAAGGTCGTTCGCGGAGCACGCGATGGCTATGTAGAAAATATTATCGTCAATACGGCATTAACGAGAAGACGGATTCGCGATGAGAGGTTGCGTCATGAAATTATTCAAGTTGGCGAACGTTCCAAAACGGATATATGTATCGCCTATATTAAAGATGTCGCTGACCCTGGTCTTGTTGAACTCATCAGAAAAGAATTGAAAGCAATTAAAATTGACGGTTTAACAATGGCGGATAAAACGGTCGAGGAATTTTTAGTGAAACAAGGATATAACCCGTACCCGCTTGTCCGCTATACCGAAAGACCAGATGTTGCCGCCACGCATCTTTTAGAAGGGCATGTCATTATCATGGTCGATACATCGCCAAGCGTCATTATTACGCCGACAACCTTTTTCCACCATGTCCAACATGCTGAGGAATATCGGCAGTCGCCAGCAATTGGGACATTTGTGCGCTGGGTGCGCTTTATCGGAATTTTTGTATCGATTTTCTTATTGCCGCTTTGGTATTTATTTGTCATCGAGCCTTCTTTGTTGCCGGAAAAACTTTCGTATATCGGTCCGAATGAAAAAACGAATATTCCTACCATTGTTCAATTGTTTATTGCTGATATCGGGGTGGAGTTTTTGCGTATGGCAGCGATTCATACGCCAACCCCCTTATCGACAGCGATGGGTTTAATTGCTGCGGTGTTAATCGGGGAAATTGCAATTAATGTTGGCTTGTTTGTGCCGGAAGTGATTCTTTATATCTCCGTTTCCGCCATTGGTTCATTTGCTACACCAAGTTATGAGTTAAGTATTGCTAATAAAATTTCCCGTTTATTTCTTTTATTAGCGGTCGCTTTCTTTAAAGTACCGGGTTTTGTTATTGGTGTAACGATTTATATATTGCTTTTAATACAAATTCGTTCATTGAACACACCGTATTTATGGCCGTTTATTCCGTTTAACCCATCAGCATTTTTGCAAATTCTCGTTCGCCGTTCTGTACCGGGCTCAAAAATAAGACCGAGCATTGTGCACCCGCAAAACCGTGAAAAACAGCCAACGTAATTTTGTAAAAAACTAGTTGCAACTTTTTATAAGTTATGATAATTTATACGTAATCTTTTTATTGCGGAAAAGGCAGTTAATCGTTGCTTGTTAACTGTCTTTTTTGCTTTACGAAAAACAAACTGCATAAAAATTAATATTTTTGAATGTTTAATCTCACAGGAATGAGGGATTGTCATGTATTTTCACGGGACAAGTCGCGTCAATGAAAAGGGGCATCTGGAAATCGGCGGTGTCGATGTTGTTGATTTAGCGCGAGAATATGGCACGCCGTTATATATTTATGATGTTGCATTAATTCGTGAACGAGCCCGCGCTTTTAAGCAAACGTTTGAAAAGCACGGGGTGAGAGCGCAAGTTGCTTATGCAAGCAAGGCATTTTCAACAGTGGCAATGGTGCAATTAGCGGAAGAAGAAGGGTTGTCGTTAGATGTTGTATCTGGCGGCGAATTGTATACAGCATTAAAGGCGGGGTTTCCACCTGAGCGCATTCATTTTCATGGGAATAACAAAAGCTATGAAGAACTGGAAATGGCGCTTCAACATGAAATAGGCTGCATTGTTGTCGATAATTTTTATGAATTATCCCTTCTCGAACAGCTAAGTAAGCAGTATGGTGTGACGACTTCCATATTGCTAAGAGTAACGCCGGGAATTGAAGCGCATACGCACGATTACATTTTAACAGGGCAGGAAGATTCGAAATTCGGTTTTGATTTGAATAATGGCCAAGCGGATGAAGCGTTTGAAAAGGCTTTGGCTTCTCCGGCTTTCAAAGTGTTAGGACTTCATTGCCATATCGGCTCGCAAATTTTTGAGACGACGGGATTTGTATTAGCGGCACAGAAAATTTTTAAGAAAATTAGTGATTGGAAAGAAAAGTTCGGCTTTGTGCCGGAAGTCGTCAATCTTGGCGGCGGTTTTGGCATTCGCTATACGAGCGAAGACGACCCGATTTCGGCTTCGATGTATGTTGAACAAATTATTGCTGAAGTAAAGAAGCAAGTAGCGCAACTTGGCATTAAAATGCCGGAAATTTGGATTGAGCCGGGGCGTTCGTTAGTCGGGGATGCCGGGACGACGATTTATTCCATCGGCTCGCGGAAAGAAGTGCCAAACGTCCGCCAATATGTAGCGGTCGACGGCGGCATGAGCGACAACATCCGTCCGGCTCTTTATGAAGCAAAATATGAGGCTGTACTTGCTAACCGTGTTCTTGATGAGAACGAAGAAGTCGTCTCTATTGCTGGGAAATGCTGTGAATCTGGGGATATGTTAATTTGGGACTTGCCGCTTCCAAAAGCGCAGGCAGGCGATTACTTGGCGGTATTTTGTACAGGAGCTTACGGCTATTCAATGGCGAACAACTATAACCGCATTCCGCGTCCAGCTGTCGTGTTCGTTGAAAACGGTGAAGCCCAGCTTGTCGTCAAGCGGGAGACATATGAAGACTTAGTCAGATTGGATGTGCCGTTGAAGGCGAAAGTGAATAAATAATGAAAAAGCAAGCACCGAGTTGGCTCGGTGCTTGCTTTTGTTTTTTAACATTTTTCAACTCTAAACGGAGAGTAGATGAGAGATTGTCGCAAAAATATAGAATGAGGCTGACCAAAAAGCAAAGTGTCAGACACTTATCGGTCAGCCTCGATATTTATGAGATAACCACTATTGATTCGGCTGTTTTTCTGAAGCAAGTGCGGCTTTAATTGCGTTCCAAATTTCTTTTAAAATGTCAATAATATTTTGAATAAACGTTTTTCCTTCTTCCGACTGCAAGAACGTCGAAATTTTATCTTTTGCTATGCTTAACTGGTCATTCACTTGGTTCCAGTCGATATTTAAGTTTTTCATTTTGTTAAATAAGGAAATTAAACTGTTGATTTCGTCTTCTGTTAGCGTAATGCCTAATTCTTGGGCGATGCGTTCAATAAGGGCGCGCAAGTCTGCATCGGTTTTTGGTGGATTTTTGGCAATTTCTTCTTTAATTTTGGCTATAAGTGCTACTGCTTTATCATTGTTACCAATCGAATCGGCAAGCTTGGCCGTTTTGACCATTTCTTCGTTGGCGACTTTTTTCACTTCATCCGGAATGACTTTGTCGGAAGAAACTTCATATGCCTTCATGAGCCCAGTCAACGCAGCCGTTCCAGAAACAGAGAAAGGTGCGGTAATATAAATTTTTGCGTCTTTTACCCCCGCAGTAATGAGGGCGTTTGTGTACATTTCTTCCGTTACCCATGTAATATTATGTGTTTCGACATCAAGACCAGATCCTTTCGCACCAATCGTGATCATGGACGATGAAATCGCTCTTGTACCGATTTGGGCTTTCGGCACGACTCCATCGAGATATTTATGTTCCTCCGCGTTAGAAACCGTAATGATTTGTGCATTTTCCGGAGCATTCATTTCGTTTAACACTTGTTGTTTTTGCTGCTCCGTTAAGTTTTCACCTAATGTAATAATGACATCGCCCTCTACTGCATCCGCAGCGGCAATCGCTGGATAGGCAAACAGTAGTGACGTTAATAACAATCCAACAATACTTCGTTTCAATATCATTACCTCCTTTATACATGCTTCTCCTTTTTCTACTTGTCCATTCTTATTGTACATAGAATGCTTGGAATATAGAAGCGAAATATAGTAGAATGAGAAAAGCTTGTTTATTTAAACGATTCAAACAGGATGGAGGTTTCATGATGAAAAAAGCGTTAATTGAAATGCAAAACGGTGACCGTATTGTGATCGAGTTATTCCCAAATGAAGCGCCGGGAACGGTGGCTAACTTTGAAAAATTAGCGAACGAAGGGTTTTATAACGGGTTAACATTCCATCGTGTGATTCCAGGATTCGTAGCTCAGGGAGGTTGTCCATACGGAACAGGGACTGGGGATGCTGGCTACACAATTAAATGCGAAACGGACAACAACCCTCATAAACATGTAACTGGTGCTGTTTCCATGGCACATCGCGGCCGTGATACTGGAAGCTGCCAATTTTTCATCGTTCATGAACCGCAGCCGCATTTAGACGGAGTACATACCGTGTTCGGACAAGTTATTGAAGGAATGGACGCTGTTTATCGCATTAAGCAAGGCGACGTGATGAAAGCAGTAAAAGTTTGGGACGAACAATAACTTCTGGCGAAAAAAGAGGCTTTCTCAATAGCCAAGGGTCAGACCCTACAACACAATATATAGGACATAATGTTGGATAAATGAACTATATATTGTTGAGCGCACGTGAGGTCAGACCCTTATGAGACAGCCTCTTTTTTTGTATAATGAGTGAAGAGGTGAAAAAAATGAACCGCAGTAATTGGATTTTATTTTCTATTTTGCTAGGAGCAAGTTTAATTTGGGGTGTGGTTTATTGGCTATTTATTGCGGACTGATGAGCATCTCATCATAGACAAATGTTTTTATTGTGCTATAATGATAAAAAATTCAATATTGTTTATCCTTCGGGGCAGGGTGAAATTCCCGACCGGCGGTATTGAAACGAATTCGTTTCTCAGCCCGCGAGCCGTATAGGCACGATCCGGTGCGATTCCGGAGCCGACAGTATAGTCTGGATGGGAGAAGGATCACAATACAGCACGCGCAACGGAAAGGCTGTTTTCTGAAAGAGGATTGCTATTCACGTACGCATGCTTTTCAACCAACAATGGCAACCGTTTGTTTGCCTGCCGTGTTACGTTTACATGTGGCATGACCAAACAACGAACGAGTTGGCGGACAATTTCCTTTGTCTGTAGGCGTTCTTGTTCGATCTGGGTTGGTCGAAAAGCGTAAAACATATAAAAACAATTTTCTTTAGAAGACGGCTATACCACACTTGGTTACGTGCTGTTTATTTGACATACAAAAAAATGTAAACGTTCATTGTGATTCTTACATAATCCTGCCCTAGGACTTTTATCCTAGGGTTTTTTATTTAGAAAGGGGGCGTTCATGTGAAACAAGATGAATATTATATGCGATTTGCGATAGATCTAGCTAAAGCAGGGATCGGGCAAACGTCTCCTAATCCAGTCGTCGGTGCGGTCGTTGTGAAAAACGGTGAAATCGTTGGATTTGGCGCACATTTAAAGGCGGGTGAGCCGCATGCAGAAGTCCATGCGCTGCGCATGGCAGGTGAGAAGGCAAAAGACGCTGATGTGTATGTGACGCTTGAGCCATGCAGCCATTACGGAAAAACGCCGCCATGTGCGGATTTGCTTATTGAAACAGGGGTTAAACGCGTGATCATCGCGACAACTGACCCGAATCCGCTTGTTGCCGGAAAAGGCATTGCCAAGCTGCGCCAAGCGGGGATTGAAGTCGATGTCGGCATTTTAAAACAAGAAGCAGATGAGCTTAATCAAGTTTTCTTTCACTATATCGCGACAAAAACGCCATTTGTGACGTTGAAATATGCAAGCAGCTTAGATGGAAAAATTGCGACAAAAACGGGAGAAAGCAAATGGATTACATCGGAAGCGGCGCGGCGTGATGTTCATCGTTATCGCCATTTGCACGATGCGATTCTTGTTGGCGTCAATACCGTGATTGCTGATAATCCAAGTTTAACGGTACGGCATGTAGAACGAGGAGAAAACCCAATCCGCATCATTTTAGATACGCATTTGCGCACCCCTCTTGATGCGAACGTCGTTAACGATGGGGAAGCAGAAACATGGATTGTTGTTGGCAGCGAGGTAAAAGAGGAGAAAATATCGCAATACAGCGGGAAACATGTACAAATCATCAAAATGAGTCAACCTAAAATCGTCATTGATGAGTTGTTAAAGGTGCTTGGAGAGAAACAAGTTACGTCTTTATTTGTTGAAGGCGGAGCGGAAGTGCACGGCAGTTTTATTGAAGCAAAAGCGGTTAATCAAGTAATTGCTTATATTGCGCCGAAAGTCATCGGAGGTAAAAATTCTCCTGCTCCGATCGGCGGCAGCGGTTTTGCGCAAATGGCCGATGTGATGAATTTCAAAATCAAAAGTGTCGAAACGCTTGGTCCAGATTTAAAAATCGTTGCTTTGCCTATTACAGATGAAAAGGATGAGGAATGATGTTTACGGGAATTATTGAGGAAGTCGGTACAATCGAACAAATGAAGAAATCAGGAGAAGCGATTGTTTTGACGATTGGTGCCCGCAAAATTTTAGAGGATGTGAAACTTGGTGACAGCATTGCCGTCAACGGTGTTTGTCTAACGGTCACTTCATTTACCACACAATCGTTTACTGTCGATGTTATGCCGGAAACGGTCAGAGCGACTTCACTAAGGACGCTAAAACGCGGCTCGAAAGTGAATCTTGAGCGGGCAATGGCGGCAAACGGCCGTTTTGGCGGTCATTTTGTTTCCGGACATGTTGATGGAGTCGGAGAAATTATTCGCAAAGAGCCTGTGGCAAATGCTGTCTATTATGAAATTAAAATTCCAAAAGAGTTGCGGAAATATATGATTTTCAAAGGATCGGTTGCGGTCGACGGGACAAGCTTAACGATTTTTGGTTTGACGGATGATACGTTTACGATTTCCCTCATTCCACATACCCGAGCGGAAACGATTTTAGGAGACAAACAAGTCGGCGACATCGTGAATATAGAATGTGATGTCATAGGTAAATATGTCGAACAGTTTATAAACGGAAAAAAAGATGAGCAACCTAAATCAAACATTACGCTCGAATTTTTAAAAGAGCACGGATATAAGTAAACTCAAGGGGGGGAACGACATGTTTAATACAATTGAAGAAGCGATTTATGATTTAATGCAAGGTAAAGTGGTTATCGTTTGCGATGATGAAGACCGTGAAAATGAAGGTGATTTTGTCGCGTTAGCAGAGAAAGCGACACCTGAAGTGATTAACTTTATGATTACTCATGGCCGTGGGCTTGTATGTGTACCAATTACGGAAGAATTAGCGGATAAGTTGGAATTACACCCGATGGTTAATCATAATACAGATCCGCACGGCACCGCTTTTACCGTCAGCATCGACTATAAAACAACAACAACAGGCATTAGTGCATTTGAACGTTCGACGACGATTCAAGCACTTTTAGACCCGAATACCAAGGCAAGCGATCTTAAGCGGCCGGGTCATGTGTTTCCGCTTGTTGCTAAAAAAGGCGGAGTGTTGCGCCGAGCCGGACATACGGAAGCAGCTGTCGATTTGGCGCGGCTTTGCGGGGCAAAACCGGCGGGGGTCATTTGCGAAATTATTAAGGAAGACGGAACAATGGCAAGAGTGCCGGATTTACGGAAAATTGCCGATGAATTTGATTTAAAAATGATTACGATTAAAGATTTAATCAAATATCGCAATCGAAAAGAAAAATTGGTAAAGCGAGAAGTGGAGATTACATTGCCGACGGAATTTGGCGAGTTTCGTGCCATTGGCTATACAAACTCCGTAGACAATAAAGAACATGTCGCGCTTGTCAAAGGAGAAATCATTCCAGATGAGCCTATTCTTGTTCGCGTTCATTCCGAATGCTTAACAGGTGATGTATTCGGTTCACACCGCTGCGATTGCGGACCGCAGCTTCATGCAGCGCTTCGGCAAATCGAAGAAGAGGGACGTGGCATCCTTTTGTATATGCGTCAAGAGGGCCGCGGTATCGGTTTAATCAACAAATTGCGCGCCTATAAGCTTCAGGAACAGGGGTATGATACGGTTGAAGCGAATGAAAAACTTGGTTTTGCTCCTGATTTGCGTGACTATGGCATCGGGGCGCAAATTTTAAAAGATTTAGGTGTGACAAAAATGCGCTTGTTGACAAACAACCCGCGTAAGATTGCTGGATTAAAAGGATACGATTTAGAAGTGGTTGAGCGTGTACCGCTGCAAATGCCAATGAAAAAGGAAAATGAACGATATTTAAAAACAAAATACGAAAAGTTAGGACATATGTTACACTTTTAAGGAAATTGTTGTAGAGATGCAAGAATTTTTGTATTATGAAAACGGTTAGCCATCTTGCACTAGTTGATGGTTCGATAATAGGAGGATGGATAGAATGCTAAAGGTAATAGAAGGAAATTTAGTAGGTACAGGGTTAAAAATCGGTATTGTTGTTTCACGTTTTAATGAATTTATTACAGGTAAATTGTTATCTGGCGCGATGGATGGTTTAAAGCGTCACGGTGTTGACGAAAATGATATTACAGTGGCTTGGGTGCCAGGTGCATTTGAAATTCCGTTAATCGCAAAAAAAATGGCAGAATCAGGAAAATTTGATGCGGTCATTACATTAGGAGCTGTTATTAGAGGGGCAACAAGCCATTATGATTATGTTTGCAATGAGGTGGCAAAAGGGGTGTCACACGCTGCTTTATCAACAGGTACGCCGGTCATTTTTGGCGTCCTAACGACAGATACGATTGAACAAGCAATTGAACGGGCAGGCACAAAAGCCGGCAATAAAGGATGGGAAGCGGCTGTAAGTGCGATCGAAATGGCAAATGTTCTCCGTTCTTTTGCATAAAAATATAAAAGAAGTCTCTCATTTCCAAAGCCTTTCAACATTTTGCTTGACGAGGGAAATGAATTTCGATTGATAATAGCGAATGTACGAGGCTGACCAAAAAGCAAAGTGTCAGACCCCACAACACAATATATAGGACATAACATTAGATAAATGAACGATATATTGTGAAATCCACGTGAGGTCAGACACTTATCGGTTAGCCTGAGCGGCAGATACATGTAAAGCAGTTCTTGTATATTGTTTATCGTAAGTCGTTTAGAATCCCTCACTCAAGGAGGGAGTTCACAATAGGAAAAATAACGTTTATAATACCTAATTAGAAAACGACTGAGTTGCTTTTCTGGATTGAAGAAAAGTCTTGTCAGTAATGAGGGATTATTTATGCTTATTCGCTATCGAAAAAATTATGAAAAAATTGCGATGGGGCTTCTTTCATTCATGCCTTCAGAGAAAGACTTAAAAAAGCTCCAGCAAACGATTAAAAACTATGAAGTAAACGATGACTGGCAGCTGTTTTTATGGAAAGAAGATGATGATATTATTGGGATTATCGGCATTTTGATTCTAGATGAAGGAATTGCTGAAATTCAGCACATTAGTGTAAATCCTTCACACCGTCATCAAGGAATCGGAAAGCAAATGGTCAAAGCATTAAAAGAGATGTTTCCGCAATATGAGTTTCGAGCTAATGCATTTACGGCAGCTTTTATCGATAAGTGTGAATGATAAGAGGGTGACTTTGGCAAAGTGTCAGACCTCGCAGCCACACAATATGAAATATATGGTGGAAATGCGCTTGAGGTCTGACACTTATTGGTCAGCCTCTTTCTTTTTTTCTCTAAGCTTTTTTTGTCTCTCGCGTTCTTCGATTACGTCTGTGCGGTCGCGCAGTTTATGTTTGTGAAGAAGATATTCGTTGGAAAGGTCGCTTTCTTTTCCCCACTGCAACTGAAGCTGTTTACAAAGGTTTTGACACATTTCAAACAATGTTGCATCTTTAATAGGCAAATTCATGCTTTCGTACGGAAGCCGATGTTCAATGTCTCTTAGTCGCTTTTTGAGTTGCTGCATCAATTTTGGAAAATCCAAGCCTAATTTTTCTACTGCTTCTTGTTCCTGATGAGTTAACAAAAGCGCTTTTTGCATCATGCGCTCCGCACCTTTCCAATTTTGGCGGCGATGATGATAAAGAGCAACGGCAATTTGAATCAAAGCGACCCAAACTTGCTGCCGGTTTTCTGATGTCTCTTTTTTCCAATGTTCTTCCAATATTTCATGGCACTCAAAATAATCACGGTCCGTATGAAAGTGAAGAAGAAAGTCAATATATGCTTTTGGATACATGGGCTGTGCTCTCCTAACGTTAATGATTTATATTTGGTATTGTATCATAAAGTCATGAAAAATTTTGTTGGACAATCATTTAATATCCTCTATACTTAACGGTAGTGTATTTGGGATTGGTGGGATGAACGTGCAGTACAGTGTAAAAATTGATGCGTTTGAAGGACCGCTTGATTTATTATTGCATCTCATTAACCGCTATGAAATTGATATTTACGATATTCCTGTAGCGGAAATTACTGAGCAATATATGGCCTATATTCATGCGATGCAAGAGCTGGAATTGGATATTGCGAGCGAATATTTAGTGATGGCAGCTACGCTTTTAGCGATTAAAAGCAAAATGCTTCTTCCTAAACATGAAGAAGAATCGTTTGACGATGAGATAGAACCATTTGCGGAAGACCCTCGGGAAGAATTGATGCAGCGTTTGCTTGAATATAAAAAATATAAAGAAGCGGCACGGGAGTTGAAAAAACGCGAAGAGGAGCGAGCGCTTTTATTTACAAAACCACCGAGCGATTTAAGCGTCTACGCCTCAGAAATGAACGCCCAAAATCGCCCTCTCGATGTAAATATATACGATATGCTTGGCGCTTTATCAAAGTTATTGCGCCGCAAAAAGCTGCAAAAACCGTTACATACAAAAATTACAAAACAAGAGATTTCAATTGAAAAACGAATGGATGAGATTTTAAGAGAATTAAAAAAAGAGAAAAGGCGGAAAAAGTTCAATGAACTCTTTCCTTATTATGACCGTGGACATATTGTTGTGACATTTTTAGCGATTCTTGAGTTAATGAAAAAAAATCTCATTATTATTGAGCAGGAAAGAAATTTTGCCGATATTTTCATCTCTAGCAACGAAGGAGTGAAAGTGGATGGAGATGAATGACTATAAAGCGATCGTCGAAGGATTATTATTTGCTGCCGGAGATGAGGGGCTTTCGCTTCAGCAAATTGCTTTAGTGCTGGAGCTAAGCGAGGAACAGACGCTTCAAATTATTGAAGAGTTAAAAAAAGATTGTCAGCAAGCGTGCCGTGGCATTGAAGTGAACGAGATGGCAGGGACATTTCAGTTGACGACGAAAAAAGAACATGCGCCTTATTTAAAGAAGTTAGTAGAATCACCTGGTTCATCTTCTTTGTCGCAGGCAGCGTTAGAGACGCTTGCGATTATTGCATACCGTCAGCCGATTACAAGGGCGGAAATTGAGGAAATTCGCGGCGTCAAAAGCGACAAACCGCTGCAAACGTTAATCGCTAAAGCGCTCATCAAAGAAGTTGGCAGAGCGGAAGGAACAGGCCGCCCGATTCTTTACGGAACAACGAAAGAGTTTCTTGATTACTTCGGATTAAAAACGATTGAAGAACTACCGCCGCTTCCAGAAATGAGCGATGAACAAGAGGTTGAAAGAGAAGCGGACTTGTTCTTTGAAAAGTTTGAAGAAAATTTTAGTGAATTAAAATAATTTTCGCATTATTCGCTATATATGTGTTAAGATAAAAGTGAACTTTTCTAAATGTTGTCACGGTCTAAGGGGTGTTGATATGCTGATTCGGCAATGTAAAGGTTATGAGCTGGAGAAGGAACAACCGAATACATCCGAAGATTTTTTTAACCGGTCTGAAGTCACTTTTGTTGAAGACGGAATTGAAAAGACATTGCACGTGTTATATGTGCGGTATTTTGATCAACTGTTCCCATCGTTTACTCCATATGAAAAAGACCCGATTTTTGCGGCGGGTCAGCGTAAAGTATGCTTTAAAGATATTGTTGCTTTAGTTTGTTTATTAAAAAATCCGGGTTTTCGCCATCGTAAGCGGGTCTATATTAACTCAGAAAAAGAGTTTCAGCACTATTTTGAACATGTTGAATTTGACAAGCTACCAGAGATTTTCTCCGCCATCGAAACAAAAAGCGGCTATGAATTAAAATCACCGCTTTTCTTTATAAAACAACCATCTTAAGGGGCTATGGGGGATATTTATGGGAAATACAATCGTATTAAATCAAACGAAGCAAGTAGAAGTATTTTTAAAGAAAACGGTAGAGGCGATTTCCGATTATTTGAATCACACAACGATTACAAGCCTGTTAAATGAACAAGCGGATGGCGATAAAGCCTACTATGAATTGCTTCTTTCCGATTTACGCCGTCTTGTTGTATATTGTGAGGAAGGATTGGAAGCATGCCGCGTTGTCCTTCATGACGAGCCGTTCCGTAAAGCGGCTGCGGAAAAAACGTTGTATCGTATTTATCATTCGTGCGTAGAGGAGTTTTTTGCGCCAAAAGGTGAGGGATGGTACGAAGATAGCCGTTCGGCCTACACGGGACGCAACTCGATTAAATTCCGGCAAACGCCTCCGCCTTCGCTAAAAAATTTGATTGCATCGCTTGAAAGCGGCTTTCAAACGCTTCGTGAAGAATTAGAGTTTTATGAAACAGATTACCGAACAAAAATGATTCAGTCAAAGTAAAGAGAGGATAGAAGAGGCTGTTTCAAAAGTCAAGGGTCAGACCCTTATGAGACAGCCTCTTTCATCATTCAGATATAGGTGGTTATATGTTACATAGTATGGGGCTTACCAAAAACCTTTTAATTCCATACAGAAAGGCCAAAAAATATACGAAGTAAGGCTTAACGATGAAAAAAGAAGAAAAATTCGAGTTGGTGATGTTATTGAATTTACAAAGGTTCCAGAAATGGATGAAAAAATCAAAGTGAAGGTACTGGAATTAAGACGTTATCCTACGTTTGAAGAAATGTATAAAGACATCCCATTTTCGCTTTTTGATTGTGATGGATGGACATTGGAAGAAATGATAAATAGTACATACGAAATATACAGCCAAGAGCAAGAACAGCGCTGGGGTGTGCTCGCAATAAAGATTCAACTAATTGAATCGTAATAAGCTGGTTTTTTTATAAGAGTTATTCCGTCCGCGGTTTTGTCGGGTCGCAGGAAGGACGGCTGACCTGTTGGGTGGACCCGGCAAGCTTCTGCAAGTAGTAGCATTCTTCTCTTGACATATGGTCTGCCATCAATGGCGTAAATGTCCCTAAAACCTCCTTCGTTAGCCGCAATTCCTCAAGCTCTTTAAGAAATTTTTTAAATAAAAGCATTTCTAGCTCAATTTCCTTGTGAAAGCGTGATAACGCAGGAAAAGAATGTAAGTTTGTTCGCAAGTAACCCGCCATTTCCACCGCCTTTAAATAAAAAGCTTCCCAATCCTTAACAAACGTGTAGCTTTTTTCTTTTAACTTTGTTTCTGTGCTGTCAAGATCATCGTTAATTGCTCCAGCATGTCCTGCAGCATCTAGCAGCCATAGTAAATCGTGGTGAAGCGGATGAACAGCTGGAGCGTTTTTTCCTTCTACAAGGTAGCTGGCGATTCGCAACCATTCATCTAATTCATTAACCATGTGATTAATAAATGTCGGAGGAAGTGACAAGGAAATTTTCGCCGTAAGATGTCGTTTTAACAAATGAAGTTTAAAAGTGCGGAGTTGTTCTCCAGCCTCTTTAGCCCGTCTTAACAGCAACAACAAATCGTTTTTAGATAACGAAAGACGCGCCTTTTGCAAAAGTTCATCGAATAATAAGATAAAATTCTTTGTTTTTTCAATTTCAACAGTCTCCTGTACTGACAGTGAATCGCGGATGAAACGCGCATGATCACCGAGAATTTGCATCCAAAAGCGAAGCTCGAATAATGCTTCATGCTCAAAAGTTTGCACCATTTAGTAATCACCTCTCTTCCATATTTATGAAAAATGAACCCCTATCATGATCATGAAACTTTTTCCATTCATCCGCATACGATATGACGATAAAAATTGAGGAGGATGTTCATTCATGGAACAACAACGTCATTTTCAGCAGTATGTGGAAGAAGTGTTAGCTTGGAGCGAACAGATGAAGGAAGTGTTTCGCGAGCAGAAGGAAACAACATTGTATGAGGAGTTAGAAGCATTAACGGATGTGATTCAGGCTAACGATGGAGAGTGGACGGAAACGTTTATCTATTCCCTTCAGGAAACAGTCGATAAGCTGTATAGGACTGCAGATGAGCTAACGGATGTAAGACAACAGGTTCAGCGCGTTCCTATCGGAGGACACAAGCTCCCACCGCTTCCATATGCTTACGATGCATTAGAACCGTACATTTCTCAAGAAATCATGAAATTACATCATACGAAGCACCATCAAAGTTATGTAGACGGACTGAATCAAGCGGAAAAAATGATGCAAAAAGCGCGGGAAACAAATGATTATAGCCTTTTAAAGCATTGGGAACGCGAAGCGGCGTTTCATGGATCCGGACACTATTTGCATACGATTTTTTGGAACAATATGACACCAAATGGCGGGGGAAAACCAAGCGGAGAACTGCTCCAGCAAATCAATCGAGATTTCGGAAGTTTTGAACAGTTTAAAAAGCATTTTACAGAAGCGGCAGACAAGGCGGAAGGTGTTGGCTGGGCATTGCTTGTATGGTCACCACGTTCACGCCGTCTTGAAATCTTACAGACGGAAAAACATCAGCTTATGACGCAGTGGGATACGATTCCGTTATTCGTATTAGATGTTTGGGAGCATGCGTATTATTTGCAATATAAAAACGACCGTGCCGCTTATATTAACAATTGGTGGAATATTGTGAATTGGCGGTATGTAGAGCAACGGTTTAAGGAAGCAAGCAAACTGCGCTGGCAGCCGTATTAATTGTCATCGAGGCTAGCTCAAAAGGATGAGAGCGAGCCTCTTTTATGCATTGTCTTAAACTAGTATCTACATAATTTAGTGCAAAAGAACATGAATTTTGAACATCCTAAAAGGCGTTTAGAATTCTGCATTTCTCTATAACTTGTACATTTCTATTCATATCAAATTTTTTTAGGCATAAACTTGTACAAAATGGCAAAAGGGATGGGATTACATGTTACTAGGGAAACGCTCTTTTTTTGTTATGATTGTACTCATGCTGCTTTTTTCATGTATTCCGGAACAAACAGTGTTCGCACGTTCGGTAAGCGCTCAAAGTGCTATTTTAATAGAACAGACATCAGGAAGAGTATTGTTTGAAAAAGATGCTTATACGAAACGACGAATCGCCAGCATTACAAAAATTATGACGGCGATTTTAGCGATTGAATCGGGAAAAATGGAGGAGACCGTCACCGTCAGCAACCGGGCTGTTCGCGCGGAAGGATCGTCCATTTATTTAAAGCCGAATGAAAAGATTAAGCTGAAACATTTAGTGTACGGTCTTATGCTCCGCTCCGGAAATGATGCCGCCATTGCGATTGCCGAGCATGTCGCGGGCAGCGTTGAAGGATTTGTGTTTTTAATGAATCAAAAAGCAGCGGAAATTGGCATGACGAATACGGAGTTTGCCAATCCGCACGGTTTGGACGATGCAGAAAACCATTATTCGACCGCTTACGATATGGCGCTGTTAATGCGTTATGCGATGCAAAACGAGGAGTTTCGCAAAATTTCCGAAACAAAAGTTTATCGCGCGCCCAATCCTGATGAAAAATGGGACAGGGTATGGCGCAACAAAAATAAATTGTTGACCAATCTTTATGACTATTGCACAGGCGGAAAAACCGGATATACAAAGCGAGCGAAACGGACCCTGGTCACAACGGCCTCTAAGGAAGGATTAGATTTGGTTGCCGTGACATTAAATGCACCTGACGATTGGAATGACCATATCATCATGTACGAGTACGGCTTTGACAATTACGTGTTGGCAAAGGTAGAGGATGACCGAATTGTAAAAAATATTAAAGACCGCTTTTATCGCAATAAGGTCATAGCGAATCGCGACTTTCTATATCCTGTGACGAAAGATGAAATGGAGAACTTGCGCGTTGAAATCAAACTGCTGAAACCGAAACGGAAAGAATGGGAAAACGAAGACAACGTGCCGCGTATAGTTGGCAAAGCCATGCTGTACTTGGATGATGAGGTTGTTGACGAAATGCCGCTGTTGTATGAGAGCAGACACTTAGAAAGAACGAAAAAATCGATATGGAATATATTTAGTTTTTTAGGTGTGGGCGAGCATGGTTAATATCATTTGGGTGATGATGGCGATGATTGGGATTGTATTTGCCGCAGTGAACGGCACGATGGACGAAGTCAATGCGGCGATTTTTAAGGGGGCAAAAGAGGCAGTTACAATTAGCATTGGAATGATAAGTATTTTAGTGTTTTGGTTAGGGCTAATGAAGATTGCCGAAGAAGCCGGACTGTTAAAAGCATTAGGGACACTCGCCAAACCGATTGTAAAGCGTTTATTTCCGGAAGTGCCGCCTAACCATCCAGCGATGGGGTATATCGTTTCCAATATGATTGCGAACATGTTTGGCCTCGGAAACGCGGCAACACCGATGGGGATTAAGGCGATGGAAGAGCTTAAAAAATTGAATGGCAATAAAGACATTGCGAGCCGTTCGATGGTGACATTTTTAGCGATTAACACCTCAAGCATTACTCTTATTCCGGCAACGGTGATTTCCATTCGAATGACGTATGGTTCTGCCGTACCGGGAGAAATCATCGGCACAACATTAGTCGCATCTGCTTTAGGAACAATTGGTGCTGTTTTTATTGACCGTTACTATTATTGGAAACGAAGCCATAGAGGGAGGAGGTAACTGTGAATTTTGTCCAGCTTATTTCAATATGGTTAATCCCGGTGACAATCGGGTTTATTCTTCTCTACGGTACATTCAAAAAAGTACCGACATATGAAGCGTTTGTTGATGGCGGTAAGGAAGGGATTGAAATCGCTTTTTCTGTTATTCCGTATTTAGTAGGCATGCTCGTATCGATCTCGATTTTCCGTGCTTCCGGGGCGCTTGAATATTTTATGAGCTTTCTTGAACCTGTCATTCATCTTATTGGAATTCCCGCTGAAGTTGTTCCGCTTGCGATGATCAGAACGATTTCCGGTAATGCGGCATTAGGAATGACAACGGATTTAATTGCCACATATGGACCGGATTCGTTCATTGGCAGACTTGCCTCGACGATTCAAGGTAGCACGGAAACAACGTTGTATGTGTTAACGGTTTATTTTGGCGCTGTCGGTATTAAAAAAATGGGGGATGCACTAAAAGTCGGAATCTTGGCGGATATCCTTAGTTTTATTCTTTCTTTTCTTGTTGTATTATTAGTATTTGGAAGATAAAAAGTAACCTAGTCATTAGGTTGCTTTTTTATTTTGCTAAAACAATAGCGATTATGGTAAAAATAGATGGGGTAGAATGCTTGTATATTGAGAACGGAAACAGTAAGATGATTGAAGAGGTGAATAGGATGGAACGATTACAAAAAGTGATCGCACATGCAGGAATTGCATCGCGGCGAAAAGCAGAAGAACTCATTTTGCAAGGCAAAGTAAAAGTGAATGGAGAAGTCGTAACAGAACTTGGTGTGAAAGTAGGCCCTAAAGATAAAATTGAAGTGAACGGCGTTCCGATTGAAAGAGAAGAACCAGTCTACTATCTTTTATATAAACCGCGCGGTGTTATCTCAAGTGTGAAAGATGATAAAGGAAGAAAAGTAGTCACTGACTTTTTTAAAGAAGTGGACAAGCGGATTTATCCAATTGGCCGCTTAGACTACGATACATCGGGATTGTTGCTGTTAACAAACGATGGCGAGTTTGCCAACCTGTTAATGCATCCACGCTATGAAATTGAGAAAGTGTATATTGCAAAAGTAAAAGGAATACCAACACGTGAGCAATTAAAGCAGCTTGAAAAAGGGATTCTTCTTGAAGATGGCATGACGGCGCCAGCAAAAGTGAAAATGCTTTCATTCGATAAACGGAAACAAACAGCCATTATTGAAATTCACATTCATGAAGGACGCAATCGTCAAGTGCGCCGCATGTTTGAAGCGATTGGACACCGCGTGATGAAATTGAAACGCGAGCGTTACGCATTTCTTGACTTAAAAGGATTAAACCCAGGAGAATATCGCGAGCTGTCTCCTCATGAGGTAAAACAGTTGCGTGCACTCGCGCTATCAGGGGGAAACCATCATTAATCCCTCAATTTTGTCACACAACCTTCAAATAATTTTTATTATTGAAACAGTGAGTATTGGTATAATCGACAATGGGATATTTTAATCTATTGATTTTGGGAGAGTAGACTCATGAAAAAACAACGTCTTTTGCTGCGAACGGTTATTTTAATACTGCTGTTAGGGGCGGTTGGTTATACGATTTATGCAAACTTTTTTACAGAAAAAACAAGGGTAACCGTTGGTTCAGAAGCACCTGATTTTGTCTTAACGGATTTAAACGGTAAAAAACACCGTTTATCGGACTATCGCGGTAAAGGTGTGTTTCTCAACTTCTGGGGAACATGGTGTAAGCCGTGTGAAAAAGAAATGCCTTATATCAACAGGCAATATGAAGTGTATAAAAACCAAGGAGTAGAAGTCATTGCGGTCAATGTTGGCGAACCTGAGCTGAGCGTAAAAAAATTTGCTGAACGCTTCGGTTTAAAATTCCCGATTGTCATTGACCAGCAGGACCAAGTCATGAATGCTTATGACATTGATCCGCTACCGACAACATTTTTAATTGATAAGGATGGAAAAGTCGTCAAAATCATAACAGGAACAATGACGGAAAGCATGGTTCAACAATATATGGAAAGCATTAAACCATAGGGAGTTTTTAACATGGAACAAGTAAAATGTGAATGTGGTCATGTGAATCCGCACGGAACCGTTTTTTGCGAATCATGCGGAAAGCCGATTGTGGAGGATTCGACAAAAAAGCTGTTAGATATGCGCTATGAAGGGAGCGCACGCCGCTCGCAAACATACAATAAAACAGTTGTTGATAAAATTTGGAATTTCTTTTCGTCTGTCAAGGTTGGAGTATGGCTCATTGTCATTACATTATTAGCGTCTGCGATTGGCACGATTTATCCACAGGAAATGTACATTCCGCCAAACGTTACGCCGGCGGAATATTATGAAGAGCAGTACGGTTTGACAGGAAAACTTTATTATCAGCTCGGATTTCATAATTTGTACGGCTCATGGTGGTACATGCTGTTGATTGCATCGATTGGCGTGTCGCTTGTCATTTGCAGTCTTGATCGTGTCGTTCCGCTTTATCGCGCTTTAAAAAATCAAGGTGTTGTGCGCCATGAGACGTTTTTGCGCCGCCAACGCCTGTTCAGCGTTTCCAAAGTGGACAACTATGACAAGCTTTTTGATGAGGTAAAGGAAAAGCTCGCAAAACGCCGCTATCATATCCGTGAAGAGAACGGTAATATTTTAGCGGAAAAGGGACGCTTCTCGCGCTGGGGACCGTATGTCAACCATATCGGCTTAATCATCTTTTTAATTGGTGCGATGCTTCGCTTCGTACCGGGGATGTATGTCGATGAAGTATTATGGATTCGCGAGGGCGAGACAAAAGAAATTCCGGGAACAAACGGAAAATACTTTTTAAAAAATGAGAAATTTACGTTTGAAGTCTACGAAAAAGACAAAGAAAAAGAGGTATTTCAAGAAGCGATTGACCGCGTCGGCAGCGGCATGGTAGCGAAAAACTATCAGTCCGATGTTGTGCTTTACGAGCGCGTTGGTCCCATCGTGCCAGGGGAAGAACCAAAATTAAAGAAAATAAAAGAATATAAGATTCGCGTCAATGAACCGCTTAAATATGACCATTACGCATTGTATCAGGTCGATTTTAAAATGAATGAACCAAATAAAATGTCGTTTCACTTCGTTGATAAAAAAACAAATGAACAATTCGGCCTTGTAACAGTGGATTTGCGCAATCCGCAATCTACTTATGATTTAGGAAACGGGTATCGCGTCGAACTTTTAAGCTATTTCCCGGATTTTTATTTTGATGAGAATGGCAATCCAGCGACAAAATCAAAGATTCCTAACAATCCGGCATTTGTCTTTAAAATGATTACTCCTGACAAGCTGGAAGGAGAAGTAAGCTTTGTAGCCATTCGCCAAACGATTGAGCCTTTAGGTGACAATAAATATAAAATGGCGTTTGCCGGCCTTGAGACGAAAAATGTTTCTGGATTGACCGTGCGCCGCGACTTTACGCTTTGGATCCTTGGAGTAGGCGGAATGATTTTTATGATTGGACTTATTCAAGGGATGTATTGGAATCACCGCCGTATTTGGTTAAAGCATGTCAACGGTGAAGTACTATTTGCGGCACATACGAACAAAAACTGGTATGGCTTAAAAAATGAAATCAAGCAAATCATTGACGGCACAGAACTTGTAATGCCGATTGACCAGATGGAAGAAGAGAAAAAAGGAGCGCGAGGAGGAGACGACATTGGCGCAGCTAAGTAGTACATTGCTTTATATAGCATTTATATTATATTTAATCGGTACGGTTTTCTTTGGTGGCGCGATTCGTGATAAAAAAGCGAAGGGTAGCACTAACCGCTCGGCAACGATTGGAATCGCGATTACGATCATCGGTTTTATGGCCCAGTTAGGATATTTCATTACAAGATGGATCGCTGCAGGACATGCTCCTGTCAGCAACTTGTTTGAATTTACGACATTTTTCGGTATGATGCTCGTTGGCGCTTTCATCGTCATTTATTTTATTTATAAAATAAGCATATTAGGTTTATTTGCCTTGCCGGTTGCAATTTTAATTATTGCCTATGCAAGCATGTTTCCGCGGGAAATTTCTCCGCTCATTCCGGCATTGCAGAGCGACTGGCTGCATATTCACGTAACGACAGCGGCGGCTGGAGAAGCGATTCTCGCCATCAGCTTCGTCGCAGGGCTCATTTATTTAATCCGCGTTGTTGACCAATCAAAGCCAAGCAAGCGTACATTCTGGCTCGAATTTATTCTTTTCTGCTTAATTAGCACGCTTGGTTTTGTGCTTGTGTCGACATCCTTTAAAGCGGCTAATTATGAAGCGAAATTTACATGGATTGATAAAAACGATAAAGAGGCGGAAGTTATATATCAGATGCCGGCATTGGTCGGACCTCATAAAGGAGAGTTACAAACGGCTGATCGCTTTGAACCAATCGTTGAAATGCCGGCAATTATCAATGCGAAAAAGTTTAATACCGTCATTTGGTCGTTGATGGGAGGATTTGTTTTATATTGGCTGCTGCGCCTTGTTTTGCGCAAGCGGATTGCTGCTAGTTTGCAGCCTTTAGTCAAAAATGTTAACTTAGATTTAACCGATGAAATCAGCTATCGTGCGGTGGCGATCGGCTTTCCTGTCTTCACTCTTGGAGCGCTTATTTTTGCGATGATTTGGGCGCAAATTGCCTGGACTCGTTTTTGGGGCTGGGACCCGAAAGAAGTATGGGCATTAATCACATGGCTCTTTTATGCTGCCTTTTTGCATCTTCGTTTATCCAAAGGATGGCACGGTGAAAAATCGGCTTGGCTTGCGGTCATCGGCTTTGCGATTATCATGTTCAACCTAGTCGCTGTGAACCTTGTCATTGCTGGATTACACTCATATGCAGGAACATAAAGTAACGGAAGAGGCTGACCCAAAAACAAAGTGTCAGACCCCACAACACAATATATAGGATATTCCTATATATTGTGAAATGCACGTGAGGTCAGACGCTTATGGGTCAGCCCCTTTTTCAATATTTGTAGAAGAAGACATAGAAAGGAAGTTCGCATTTTTGTAAAATAAACATGGAGGGATGTTCATCATGGAGAATAAGCAAATCAAAATTTTAGTCGTCGATGATGAAGAGCGAATTCGCCGTTTGTTAAAAATGTATTTGGAGCGGGAGGAATATGTCATCGAAGAAGCAGATAACGGAGATGACGCGTTAAAGATGGCGTTGGAAAACGATTATGACTTAATCTTGCTCGATTTAATGCTTCCAGGTAAAGATGGCATTGAAGTATGCAAGGAAATTCGCGAGAAAAAAGCGACACCGATCATTATGTTGACGGCAAAAGGAGAAGAGGCAAACCGCGTGCAAGGCTTTGAAGCAGGAACGGACGATTATATCGTCAAACCGTTCAGTCCGCGCGAAGTGGTGCTCCGCGTCAAAGCGTTGTTGCGTCGTGCTGCTAATTCTACATATATTCAGACGAATACAACTGCCAAAGACGTGCTTGTTTTTCCGCATTTAACGATTGATAATGATGCGCATCGTGTGACGGCGGATGGCAAAGAGGTCAGCTTGACGCCGAAAGAATATGAATTGCTTTTATTTTTAGCGAAATCCCCTGACAAAGTATTTGATCGTGAACAGTTATTGAAAGAAGTATGGCATTATGAGTTTTTTGGCGATTTGCGAACAGTCGATACACATATTAAACGTCTGCGTGAAAAATTAAATAAAGTTTCTCCAATCGCTGCGAAAATGATTGTAACAGTTTGGGGAGTAGGCTATAAGTTCGAGGTTGTGAACGAATGATTGTGTTTTGGCGCAGTGTTGTTGGAAAACTTTGGTTTACTATTCTTTTGCTTGTTTCGTTTGTTTTATTTATTTTGACGATTTTATTATTGAAGTTTTTTGATAACTACCATGTGGAAGAAGAAGAAAAAAAGTTGACCCAATTAGCGACAAAAGTAGCGGCTGTTATGGAGGAACATGAAGATCAGGAACTTGGCCGTTCGATTGCATGGCGGCTTGTAGATGATATATCGAAAGCTGTGATTATTGCTGATGACGAACATTATTGGTATTCGCCAGATCATAAAAAGCTGGCCGATATACCGTTAACATTTATTAAAAAAGATCCAGATTTAGCGAAAGTATTTACGGAACGAAAGAAAGTGCATAAAAAAACGTATCTGCCTAATATTCAATTAGGCAATGACCGCTATAGCGAAGTATTAATTGTTGGCGTGCCGCTTGAGATGGAAAACGGGAAGAATGGTGCGGTCTTTATTTATCAGTCGCTTAAGATTGTTGAAGTTACGACAAGACATACAACGAAATTTATTTTCCTAGCAGCGTTTATCGCCATCGTCTTAACAACGATTTTTGCGTTTTTCTTGTCAACGAGAATTACTGCCCCGCTTCGAAAAATGCGCCAGGCTGCTTTTGAAATGGCGCGCGGAAAGTTTGACACGAAAGTGCCGATTTTAACTCATGATGAAATCGGCGAGCTTGCGATGGCGTTCAATCAAATGGGGCGGCAATTGCAATTTAATATTAATGCCTTAAACCAAGAAAAAGAGCAGTTATCTAGCATTTTAAGCAGCATGGCTGACGGTGTTATCACCTTTAACCGCAATGGAGAAATTTTAATTACGAATCCTCCGGCGGACCGATTTCTTCAAGCTTGGTATTACGAACAAGGATGGCAGGCGAACGAGATGGCACAGCTGCCCCCACAAGTCAATGATTTATTTGCCCGCGTTGTTTCTGAAGAAAAGGAACAAATGACGGAAATCACTCTCCAAGGGCGCACCTGGGTGATTTTAATGACGCCGCTTTATAATAAAACAGTGATTCGCGGTGCCGTTGCTGTTTTGCGCGATATGACGGAAGAACGTCGTTTGGACAAATTGCGCAAAGATTTTATCGCCAATGTTTCTCATGAGCTGCGCACGCCGATTGCGATGCTTCAAGGATATAGCGAGGCGATCATTGATGACATCGCTGCTTCTGAAGAAGAGAAAAAAGAATTGGCGCAAGTCATTTATGATGAATCGCTGCGTATGGGCCGCCTTGTCAATGATTTATTAGATTTAGCACGGATGGAAGCGGGACATATTACGCTTAATTACGAAGCAGTCGAGGTGGGACCTTATATCGAGCGGATTATTCGCAAGTTTCAAGGATTGGCGAAAGAAAAACATATTCATTTGTCATGTGAGATAAAAGACCGAGACATGATGGTGCAGTTAGATCCTGATCGTATTGAACAGGTGTTGACGAACTTGATTGATAATGCGATTCGTCATACAGATGCAGGCGGTTCCGTCAATGTCATCGCTGAACGAAGCGGGGATGGTATCCAAGTTCAAGTCCAAGATTCCGGTTCCGGCATTCCGGAAGAAGACTTGCCGTTTGTGTTTGAACGCTTTTACAAAGCGGATAAAGCAAGAACCCGCGGACGTTCAGGAACAGGGCTTGGCCTTGCGATTGCGAAAAACATTGTCGAAGCCCATAAAGGAACGATTTCCGTGCATAGTAAACTACATGAGGGAACGACGTTTACGTTTTATCTGCCAGGTAAAAAAGCAGAAACTAGATCGTGAGCGGCAAAGCAAGAAATCTAAAACAAAACTAGCTTTGGGGCTGACCCATAGGTGTTTGACCTCACGCATAATCCACAATATATCATTCATTTATCACATTGGGGTGTGGGGGTTGACACGTTAATTTTGGGTCAGCCTCTTTATATTGTGGGGATTTTTAACATGTTCACCGAGAAGTCTCCCACCTCTAAGCTAAGTGTAGGTGGGAGAGGTTCATCTATGAGTCATTCAGGAGATATAATAATAGGAGAGGGAGGGACTTTATATGATTTCGAAGTATTTTGACCAAATCAAGAAAATATTAACTGCAGTAGAACAGGAGGAAAAGGAAAAGCTGGAGATTGCCGCAAAGAAAGTAGCCGAATGCATTGGAAACGGGGGAATTATACAACTGTTTGGTTGTGGACACTCTCATCTATTAGCAGAGGAAGTATTTTACCGTGCGGGTAGCCTTGCGCCAATTAAACCGATATTCGTTGAACCGCTAATGCTTCATGAAGGTCCTGTTCGCTCTTCACTGCTAGAAAGAGAAAATAACTATGCGAAAACATTTTTAAAAAATGAAGATATTCACAAAGAAGATATTATATTTGTTATATCCACTTCTGGACGCAACCCTGTCCCCATTGATGTAGCCCTTTTTGCAAAAGAGCGTGGAGCGTATGTCATAGGCTTAACATCATTCGCATATTCCCCTTCTCTTCCTTCTCGACATGTGAGTGGAAAGCATTTGTTTGAATGTGTCGATTTGGCCATTAATAATCACTCTGTAAAAGGAGATGCAATATTGATCCATGAAAAAATAAATACTCCATTCGGTCCTGCTTCCACGGTTATTGGGATAACCATTTTGCATGCTATTTTTTCTAAAGCAATTGTTATTATGGAGGAAAACGGTATTTGTCCACCTGTATTTTTAAGCGGAAATATTGATCATTCAGAGGAACATAACATGAAGCTTGTTCAAAAATATAAAGAGCGAATTCCATTATTAGTAAAATCAGTTTCTTGTAATTAAGTGAAATATATTAGTAGATTCGGTTATATAATCTGTATCAACTCGCATATACTAATAAAAATAATCACATGTGAAATATAGTGGTATAGACAACTAGTTTATATAATGTTATGCTATTTGCAAAAGAGGTTTCTAGAAGGTGCAGAAATGATGAACACAAAGCGGATACTTGTTACGAATGCTACTGTTTACGCAGAAGAAAAAATCATTGATAAAGGTTATGTTCTGATAGAAAATGGAAAAATTTCGGATGTTGGTTCTACTCAATCACTGCCTCGATTCCATGATGATATAGAGCTTGTTGAACTTGATGAAAGCTATAAACTGGTTCCTGGTTTCATCGACCTTCATATTCACGGCGCTGCCGGGGCAGATACAATGGATGCAACTTTGCAAGCGCTAAAAACGATGGCGAAAATCTTGCCGCAAGAAGGAACAACTAGTTTTCTCGCTACGACGATGACAACTTCTCCGGAAGACATTGAGAAAGCGTTAAAAAATGCAGCCAATTACATTCAACATGAAAACAGTTTTGGAGAAGCCGAACTGCTCGGGGTTCATCTTGAAGGTCCATTTATTTCACCGAAAAGAGCCGGAGCGCAACATCCAGGGCATATTATTGCTCCTGATATCGAACTTTTTAAAAAGTGGCAGGAGATCGCCGCTGGTTCTATTCGGCTTGTAACGTTGGCACCGGAACAAGAGAACGGTTTGAAATTAACAAAATATTTGCGAGACAGCGGCGTTGTTGCTTCCATAGGGCACTCTGACGCAACGTATAAGGAAGTCGTTGCGGCAATCGCGGCCGGAATTACTCACGCTACTCATCTTTTTAACGGCATGCGTGGCATCCATCATCGCGAACCAGGGGTAGCCGGAGCGGTGCTTATGCATGATGAAGTGAAGTGTGAAATGATTGCAGATGGCATTCACGTAGGTCCGGAAATGGTGCGTTTTGCTTATCGCAATAAAGGACCAGATGGTATCGTTTTAATTACCGACGCGATGCGCGCCAAATGTCTCGGTGCGGGAACATATGATTTAGGCGGTCAAGAAGTGACGGTTGATGGCGAAAGAGCGATATTGAAAGATGGGACGCTGGCAGGAAGCATTTTAAAGCTAAAAGATGCAATAAAAAATATGATGTCTTTCACAGGATGCTCACTTGAAGATATTATCCGTATGGCTGCTTGGAATCCAGCCAAACAATTGCAACTTCTTGATCGAAAAGGAAGCATTGAAAAGGGGAAAGATGCCGATCTCGTTGTCCTTAATGAGGAATATGATGTTGTTATGACGTTTTGCCGTGGAAAATTAGCTTATTCCAAATGGGAGGTGTAAAAGTATATGAAGCTAATTGAAGCAAAAGATTATCAAGATATGAGTCGAAAAGCAGCTGACATCATTATTGACCAAGTGAAGAAAAAGCCAAATTCCATTCTTGGGTTAGCAACAGGTGGAACGATGATTGGCACATATGCTGCTTTAGTAGACGACTATAAACAAAACGGTACTTCCTATCAACAAGTCAAGACTGTGAATTTAGACGAATATATTGGTTTAGCGCCTGAACATCCAAACAGTTACCACTATTACATGAATGACCATCTCTTTAATCATATAGATATTCCAAAGAGCCAAACGTACCTTCCAAATGGGCTAGCAAAAGATATCGAGGCAGAGTGTCAGCGCTACGAGAATTTGATTAAACAAATTGGCGGAATTGATTTACAGCTGTTGGGCATCGGACAAAATGGCCATATTGGTTTTAACGAACCAGGAACATCCTTTGAATCTACTACACATGTAGTCGAACTTGAATTGTCAACGAGACAAGCGAATGCCCGTTTTTTTAATCGCTTCGAAGAAGTTCCAACCCATGCGATTACAATGGGGATTGCTACCATTATGAAAAGCAAAAAAATTTTATTGTTAGCATCCGGACTCAAGAAGGCACCTATTATTGCTGAGCTATTTGCCGGGAAAGTAACTACGCAAATCCCAGCATCCATTTTAAACAAACATCCTAACGTCATCGTTATTGCCGATCAAGAAGCATTATCATTGCTAAGTCCAGAAAAAAGAAAGGTGTATGTGTAACATGATTAACAAATATTCGCCGCTTCCCATTTACTATCAATTGGAGCAAGGAATTAAAGAGTTAATTGAAAAGGAACAGTTAAAGCCAGGAGAGATGATCCCTTCGGAACGAGAACTGGCAGAAACTTACGAAATTAGCCGCATGACTGTTCGGCAAGCCATCAATAACTTGGTCAATGATGGATATTTAGTAAGAAAACGGGGAAGAGGGACATTTGTTGCAGCTAAAAAAATTGAACAACCATTAAAAGGGTTAACAAGTTTTTCTGAGGATATGCGGGCAAGAGGGATGGAACCAGGGACAAAGGTGCTTGAATTTCAAATTGTTCAAGCAAACAAATCGTTGGCTGAACATCTACGAGTTCACGAAGGAGAAGATATTTATAAGATTCAAAGAGTTCGTCTGGCCGATCATTTGCCAATGGCGCTCGAGACATCTTATTTGCCTTGTCATCTCGTATCTAGCTTAACTCGGGAAATTGTAAGCGGTTCCATGTATGAGTTTATTGAAAATAAGTTAGGGTTAAAAATTAAATCAGGTATTCAAGTATTAGAAGCTTCCATTGCCCGGAAGATAGAGGCGGAAATTTTGCAAATTAAAGAAGGTGTTCCGGTTCTGCTTATTCAGCGAAATAGTTATTTAGAAAACGGGCAGCCATTAGAGATTGTAAAGTCGATTTATCGTGGAGACCGTTACAAATTTACGATTGAAATGGAAAGATAAACTAGGTTGAAAAAGCAATTTGATTGCTTTTTTCAATAAATATTTAGGAAAAGGAGAGGACATTATGTTAGGATTTTTGCAACGGCTCGGAAAGGCATTGATGCTTCCGATTGCTGTACTTCCTGCTGCAGCGTTATTGCTCCGTTTAGGGCAGCCGGACTTATTAAATATTCCTTTTATCGCTGCAGGCGGTGACGCAGTTTTTGCCAATTTAGCATTGTTGTTTGCGATTGGAATAGCTGTAGGTTTGGCAAAAGATAATAATGGTGCTGCAGCTTTAGCGGGTGCTGTTGGGTACTTTGTATTAACAAAGGGAACAGCAGCCATTAACGAAGACATTAATATGTCTGTGTTAGGTGGATTTATTTCTGGTATTGTAGCTGGTCTTTTGTATAACCGCTATCATGATATTAAATTGCCTGATTGGTTAGGTTTTTTCGGCGGTAAGCGATTTGTGCCGATTATTACATCTGTTGTAATGCTTATGTTAGCAGGTATTTTTGGATATATTTGGCCACCGATTCAGGATGGAATCAATTCTGTTGGTGAGTGGATTGTTGGCGCTGGTGCCGTTGGAGTTGGGGTTTTCGGCTTTTTAAACCGTTTATTAATCCCGGTCGGTTTGCATCATGTATTGAATAGTTTAGTATGGTTTGTATTTGGTGAGTTTAATGGAAAAACAGGTGATTTGCACCGTTTCTTTGCCGGCGATCCTGACGCGGGAATTTTTATGGCTGGATTTTTCCCAGTGATGATGTTTGGGCTGCCAGCAGCAGCTTTAGCGATGATTGCTGCCGCAAAAAAAGAGAGCCGCAAAGCGGTATCTGGTGCGTTAATCGGTGTAGCATTCACATCATTCTTAACAGGAATTACTGAACCTATTGAGTTTTTATTCATGTTCTTGTCTCCATTGCTTTATTTTGTGCATGCATTGTTAACAGGTCTTTCTTTATCTATTGCGACTTTATTAGATATACACCATGGGTTTAGTTTTTCAGCAGGGGCGATTGACTATTTCTTAAATTTAGGTATTGCCCAAAAACCGTATCTGCTTTTGGTACAGGGAATCATTTACGGTGTTATTTATTTCGTCGTTTTCTATTTCCTTATTAAAAAGCTTGATTTAAAAACGCCTGGACGTGAAGACAAAATGGAAGGTGAGTTTACTGCTAGCACAGCGGCGAACTCAGGAGTGAAATACGAAGCTCTTGCAGCTCAATATATGGAGGCGTTAGGTGGAAAAGACAACTTAACGCAAATTGATAATTGTGTAACGCGTTTACGTTTGAAAGTAAAAGATATGTCAAAAATCAATGAAAATGAACTCAAAAGATTAGGTGCAAAAGGTGTAATCCGTCTTAATCAAACAGATTTGCAAGTTGTTGTTGGTACAGATGTAGAATTTGTTGCTAATGAGATGAAAAAACAATAATATTTTGCAAGCCTTGAGGCTGACCAAAAGGAATAGTGTCATCGAGACACTTATAGGTCAGCCCCAGGGTCTTTTTATAGTCTCAGATTAGAAAATATTAGACGCTGTTTGATTTAATTACACCATTAAAAGGAGTGTCCTTTATGAAACGCTTGTTAGATTGTACTGCTTCTGATTTTCGCCATATGAATGGGAAACAATTAAAACAATCGATTAAAGCGTCAGAAGGAAGAGTAATTGTTTCGGAAATCATTGGAGCGTTTGCGCCGCTTTACCCGACCGTGACAAACGCAGAAATTGCTGCCGCTTTTGGCGCTGATTTACTATTATTAAATTTTTTTGATGTGTTTGCACCGCATTTTGCCATCCCGGAAAACATTATGGCTTATTCGATTGCGATACGCGGCAAACGTCACACATACATTCGCATGGCGAGTTCTCCGTTACGGTAGAACAACATGATACGGAGATGACATGAGACGGATTTTGTCATTACAAGGCGGCATGGCAGCGGGAAAAACAACATTGGCGAAACGATTAGAAAAGAGATTGAAAGACGTTACGTTTGTGTATGAGAATCCATACCCAATCGTGGAAAAACGAAAAAAGCTGAATCTTGATATTTATAAAGAAAAAGATTTTATTATAAACCAAAAATTATTTATCGAAGCGGAGATTGAGAGATTCAATCAATTGCCGCAAGGAACCGTCATTTTTGACCGCGGCCCGGAAGATGTTGAATTTTACACGTTATACTTTCCAAAAGCGATTGGTCAGGATTGGAATGTGGAAGAACAGTTGAAAGACGAACTTCAAGAACTGCGCAAATGTCGTTCCGATGTAATTCTTTATTTAGATGCCAGCATAAAAACCTTATATGAAAGAAAAAAAGCTGATGGAACGAGAGGAAGGGATTCGTTTGAACAAAATATGAAGCTGTATCCATATGAGAAAGAGTGGTTTAAGCAGTTTAACACTTACTTTGTTGATGTAAATAATAAAAACATAGATGAACTAGAAGAATGGTCGGTAGAATTTATTGTAAATCAACTAAACATATAATGGAGTCATGTAAGTTGCTGTTCATGCTTTTAGGGGGAGAGAAATGCAATATTTTATTGGAATTTTTAAAACTGAGTAATATTGAAAAAATTAACAATTATTCGTTTAAGCATGTTATAATACACTTGATTATGTTTAATAAATCACGAAGTGGCTCGTTGATGCAAAAAAACAATATACGGTAAAAGATTTTAGTGATGTGTTTGAACGTTATATTAACAATTAATAATGATGTTCAAAGGGCTGACCGATAAGTGTCTGACCTCACGTGCAATCCACAATATATAATTGTCGTAAACAACCATTATGTACCATATCTTGTAGTTGAGGGAGCTGGCACTTTGTTTTTTGGAGCAGCTCCTTTTTTTATATTAAGAAGGTGAAAGCATGAACGAGCCGAAACATATTATTGCTGTTGTGGCTTATGTAACGAATGAAAAACAAAATGATTTTCTTATTGTCAAACAGGATAACTTGCTTTAATATAGTAGATGTAATTGTTCGACAATTCCAAACAATTGAATATGATGGCAAAAAAGGTGTCGAACGAGCCGGTGCGCTCTAGTAGACTTAATAGGGAATCTGGTGAGAGTCCAGAACTGTCCCCGCAACTGTAAATGCTGACGAAATGAATTAGCCACTGTGCGGCATGATGGCGGCAGGCTGTTATCCGCATGGGAAGGTTCAGAGTAGGATGAAGCATGAGTCAGTAGACCTGCCTTTTTGCCTAGCGTGTTTCCTGTCTTCGGGGAGTGAGATAGTGAAACGGTAGAGAAATACTTGGTTACATAAAGAGTATTTCTGCATATTTTGCCGTTTCCAGCTCATTCCATAAAGGGATGAGCTTTTTTGTTGTTTATAAGTGTTCATAAACACTTATATATACATAAAACATGAAAGGGGAAAGCACGATGAAACAGCTGAAGCACTATTTGCTGCTCGTTGTTTTCTTGCTCACATTCGGCTTGATGGTTGGATGTGGCAATGAAACGACAACTCAAAAGCAAAATGAACAAAATGCCACTCAAGAAACAAAAACAGAGGAAGCCGCATTTCCTGTAACTCTCACAGATGGTTTAGGCGAGAAAGTGACCATCGAATCCGAGCCGAAAAAAATCGTTTCTTTAATTCCAAGCAATACAGAAATTGCCTATGAGCTAGGATTAGGAGAGAAGATCGTTGGTGTCTCCGATTTCGATAATTATCCAGAGGATGTAAAAAATAAAGAAAAAATCGGGGGCATGGAATTTAATGTCGAGAAAGTCATTTCCTTGCAGCCTGATTTAGTACTTGCCCATCCGTCAAACGCATCGAGTTCAAAAGATGGTTTACAGCAATTAAAAGATGCCGGAATTACGGTGTTAGTCGTTAATGATGCAAAAACGTTTGAAGATGTCTATCAATCTATCGAACTCATTGGAAAAGCAACAGGAACAACTGAAAAAGCAGAAGGAATCATTAAAAATATGAAAACAAAGCTTGCTGATATTCAAGAAAAAGCAAAAGCGATTAAAGAAGAAGAAAAAGTGACTGTTTGGGTGGAAGTATCACCTGCTCCGGAAATTTATACAGCCGGAAAAGGAACGTTTATTCATGACATGTTAGAGATGATTTCGGCGAAAAACGTAGCAGGAGACCAGGAAGGCTGGCCGATGTATACAGAGGAAAAAGCAGTCGCTTTAAATCCCGATGTCATTGTGACAACTTACGGATATTATGTACAAAACGCGGCTGAACAAGTGATGGCTCGTCCTGCTTGGAAAGATGTACCTGCTGTGAAAAATAAACGGGTGTACGATGTCAACTCTGATTTAGTGACACGTCCAGGCCCGCGCCTTGTTGAAGGAGTAGAGGAACTTGCAAAAGTCGTTTACCCAGAAGTTTTTAAATAATTCAACCGTTATCCTGTATGTGATAGCGTTTTTCATCGCTTGTTTTGCGATTTTGCTTGGGATATCGATAGGTTCTCTATCGATTCCCTTTTCTTCTATTATGGAGATTTTCCTTCATACGTTATTCGGAGTGCCATTAGATAAAGAAATTCCGCCAAACATTGTCCAAGTTGTGATGTCAATCCGCCTGCCGCGCGTTGTGCTGGCGTTTTTGGTCGGCGCTTCATTGGCGCTTGCCGGAGCGGCGTTTCAAGGATTATTGAAAAATGCGCTTGCCGATCCCTATACACTTGGCGTTTCTTCTGGGGCATCGGTCGGTGCGGTGTTTGTTCTTTTCTTCGGCATCCAAATTCCGTTTATCGGAAAGTTTACGTTACCTGCCGTAAGTATTATTACAGGTCTTTGCACGTTATTTCTAGTTCTTGCATTTGCAAGAGCTGTAGAAAGAAAGATGTCTATTGAAACGATCATTTTAACGGGGATTATTTTCAGTGCGTTTTTCAGCTCTCTTATTTCCTTAATGATTGCTTTGACAGGCGAAGAGCTGCGGCAAATTATTTCTTGGCTGTTAGGAAGCGTGGCCATGCGCAGTTGGGATTACACGCTGATGATTTTACCGTTTTTCATAATCGGCTCGCTACTTCTTCTATTGAACAGCCGCGAATTAAATGCGTTTGCCTTTGGCGAGACGGTCGCAGCTAATCTTGGTGTTGATGTCTTGCGGCGCAAACTGATGATTTTGATAGGAGCATCTTTGCTGACAGGCGCGGCTGTTGCTGTATCAGGTACCATCGGTTTTGTCGGGCTTGTTGTTCCTCATATTACAAGACTTGTAGGTGGAGCGAATCACCGCCGTTTGCTGCCATTATCGCTTTTGTATGGCGGTTCTTTTCTTGTATTGGCTGATTTATTAGCACGAACGATCATATCGCCACGGGAATTGCCAATCGGTGTCATCACTTCACTTATTGGAGCCCCAGCGTTTGCTTTGCTTTATTTTAATCGAATGAAACGAAAGACGGGATGAGCATGCTGCAAGTAAAGGATATTTCGTATCGTTACCAACATGAAATAGTGCTAAAGGGGATTACGTTTTCCGTTGAAAAGGGGGAGCTATTCGGCATTTTAGGTCCAAATGGAAGTGGGAAAACCACATTGCTAAAGTTATTAAGCAAAGAATTGTCACCAGAGAGCGGGACGATTTTGCTTAATGGAAAAATCCTTTCTACATACGGACAAAAAGAATTTGCCCGCATTGTTGCTGTTCTGCCGCAAACGGTAGAGACTTCTTTCGGATATACGGTACAGGAAGCGGTCGAACTTGGTCGTTATGCCCACCAATCTTCGCTGTTTCCGAAATGGACAGACAAAGATGAAAAAGCGGTAACAGAAGCGCTTCAACAAGTCGAATTATGGGAAAAGCGTGATAAAGGTGTAGACAGCTTAAGCGGCGGTGAGCGACAGCGCGTATATTTGGCGCGTGCACTCGCACAAAATCCGGAAGTATTGCTATTGGATGAACCAACGAATCATATGGATATTTCTCAGCAAATGAAGCTGCTAAATACATTAAAAAGGTGGACAAAAGAAAAAAAATTAACCGTGATTGCGATTTTCCATGATATTAATCTTGCTAGCTTATATTGTGATCGCGTTCTTTTACTTCATAAGGGGGAAATGATTGGGGTCAATAAGCCGCGTCATCTTGTTGATGAACAAACCTTGCAGAAAGTGTTCCAAACTTCAGTGAAGCGGCAAGAACACCCTACTGTTCCGAAGCCGCTCATTACGTTTCTCCCGAATATAGAAGCTTTTGGGGAGCAGCGCGGAGATATTCGCGATAAAGTCACAGTGAAAGCCAATGATGAAATGATTACAATTAAGACGATGCAACCGTTTAAAGTGTTTTCTTCCGCACTTGTCGGAGCAGGATTTCAATGGGCGACCCATTTTGTGAACCGTCATGTCCCGAAAGATTATCGCTGTGATGATGCCTGTGAAGAAATGAAACAGTATTTGCGAATGCATGGCTTTGATATTCATCGTACGATTGGCATGATGACTGCTGTTCGTTTAGAAGACGCTACTTATGTGTATATGAAAGAGGAACACTTCTCTTTACTTACCGTTGTGACGGCGGGAGTCGGAAACGCCGTTGATATTTCCAAGGCGTGGGAGCGGGAAATGCTCGTACAAGGACCGGGAACGATTAACATGATGATTTTTATCGACGGTCATTTAACAGATGCCGCCTATGCTCAAGCGATGATGACGGCAACAGAAGCGAAAGTGAAAGCGCTATTTGATGAACAAATTATTGACCCGGAAACGGCTACACCGGCGACAGGGACATCAACTGACTGCATTGCCATTGCCGCCACGCAAAAAGGTCATTATTTTGAATATGCCGGAACGATTACGTCGATTGGTAAAGCAATTGGGCGTTCTGTGTATGAAGCAACAAGACAGGCGCTTCAAAAATATAAGCAGCGAAGAAGGGAATATCAATGATGGAACATCTACTGGCGATCATCATTGCCGTCATTCTTGATTACTTTATCGGCGATCCGCGCTGGCTGCCCCATCCTGTCCGGGGAATGGGGATGCTCATTTCCTATTTGGATCGCCGCTTCAATGATGGAGAATATAGAAAATTAAACGGGATACTGACGGTAGTTATCGTTTGTCTTGTTGCTTATGCAGTTAGTTTTACGTTCATTCATATCAGCTACCAGCTTTCAACGATATTTGGGATTGCCGTAGAAAGTATTGTCATCTTTACGATGATAGCAACAAAAAGTTTAACAGATGCGGCCTATGAAGTATACATTCCGCTTAAGCAAGGGGATTTAGTCAGCGCTAGAAAACAGCTAAGCATGATTGTTGGCCGGGATACGGAACAATTAGACGAAGGAGAAATCGTGCGCGGCTGTGTGGAAACCGTTGCCGAAAATATAAGCGACGGCATTACCGCTCCGCTTTTTTACTCTCTCATTGGCGGCGGAGCTTTTGCGTTTGTTTATCGGGCCGTGAACACATGCGATGCGATGCTCGGTTATAAAAATGAAACATATATCGATTTTGGCTGGGCTTCGGCGCGTTTTGACGATCTATTAAACTTTTTACCTGCGCGAATGACCGCATTGATCATGATATTGGCCAATGTGAGGATAAGTCCTTTTTCTTTAAAGCAATGTTTAAAACTTCTTGTTAGCGATGCAAAGAAACATCCAAGTCCGAACAGCGGCTGGGGGGAAGCGGCAATGGCGGCACTTTTAGGTGTGCAGCTTGGCGGAGTCAATACATATAAAGGAGTTGTGTCCATACGTCCAAAGCTTGGTGAGCCGCTCGTGAATTTGCGAAAAGAACATATCCGTGATGCCGTAAACGTCATGATTCGTACGGTGATTGCCTTTGTTGTGTTGCTTTGTTTAGGGGGGATTTTATTTGAATTTGCCGTCACATGGAGCTAATCCGCATCTTTTATACAAAAGTTTGCGTCTTGAACAGCCTGAACAATTGGTTGATTTTAGTGTCAACACGAATCCATATCAGCTGCGGCTGGACCACGTTCCTTCACAAGAGGAGTTTTACCAATGGATGGTGGAATATCCTGACCCGGATTCGTCTGAATTGAGCAGTCATTTAGCTAAAATAGAGAAAGTGAACAAAGAGCAAATTTTAATCGGCAACGGTGCTTCGCAATGTATTTACCTACTTGCGCAATTATTTTCTGGGAAAAGAGTGGGAATCATCGAGCCGACATTTTCTGAATATCGCGCTGCCTGTATTGCTAATAGCTGCAAGGTGACCGCGGTTTATACCACAGAGGAGCGCGATTGGAAATGTCATTTTCATGAATTAGAAAATCATTTAAAAGACATCGATGTTTTATTTTTATGTCAGCCGAATAATCCGACAGGAACGGCACTATCGCAAGAAGAATTATATTATGTGCTCAAAATAGCGGAAAATGCCGGCACGTATGTGATTATTGATGAGGCGTTTTATCATTTTTGGCTCGATGGATTTTCAGCAATTCAATGGCTGCAGCAGTTTCCACACATGATTGTGCTGCGTTCCTTGACGAAAATGTATCATTTAGCGGGAGTGCGTGTTGGTTATGTAGTCGCTAATGAACATATCATTCAACAACTAAAAGTGATACAGCCGCCATGGAGCGTTAATCGGGTGGCGCAACAATTCAGCTTGCGTTTATTACAAATGACTTCCTTTGTCGAGGAAACAAAACAGAAAATTGCCGTGGAACGGGAAAGAGTCATGAAAATACTACAAAATGCCGGCTATTATGTCTCTCCGTCTGTTGTGAATTTTTACTTGCTTCGAAAGCCAGGTCAGCAAACCGAACAGCTCATGCACGATATGCTCAAAGCTGGTTTCGTTCCGAGGCATACGTCTAATTTCTTCGGTCTTGAGGGAAGGTATTTGCGCTTAGCGGTGCGAACGAAAGAAGAAAATGAGCGTTTATTACACTTTTTAGTAAGGTGAAAGCAATGATTGTTTTTATTAGCGGGGGCGTAAGAAGCGGAAAAACACATACTGCGGAACAATGTGTACAACAAATCGTCTCGGAAAATGATCAAGTACACTATATCGCCACAGCGAAGATAACGGATGAAGAAATGAAACGGCGAATCATTCGCCATCAACACGAACGAAGCCATCATCCTCTTTCCTGGAAGACGTGGGAGCAACCCGAGAAGCTGCATACGATTGTTAATCGCTTCGGCAAGAATGACGTGATTTTATTGGACTGTTTAACAAATCTGCTGGCAAATGAATTATTTGCTGATGAGCTTTGGCATCAGGAAGATTCGTGTTTGAAAAAGGCAAAGAATATATATGAAGCGATTCGAACATTAGGAAAAAACAGCAAAGCACTTGTGGTTGTTTCGAATGAAGTATTCTATGATGGGGTTTCGGAAGATGTCGGTACATACCACTTTATGAAAATGTTAGGCTGGCTGCATCAACAAATTGTCTCTTTGGCGGACAAAGCGATTCTAGTGCAAAACGGTGTGCCGCTCGTAAAGAAAGAGAGGACAAAAGAATGAAAAACATCATTGGTGGACTGTTTCTATCGTTTCAGCTATTAACGACGTTTCCGATTCGCAAAACGGTAGATTGGAATAAGCATAGTGCGCGTTGGTCTGTGCGCTTTTTTCCGCTTGTCGGCCTATTGCTCGGTGGATTACTGGCCGTTCAATATTGGCTGCTTGTTCATTATACTTCTATCTCTACTCTTTTTCTTTCGCTTTGGCTCCTGTTTTTCCCGGTTCTTTTTTCCGGCGGTCTTCATTTAGACGGTTGGATGGATTGCAGCGATGCATTTTTTTCTTACCGTGATCAAAAGCGAAGACAGGAAATTATGAGCGATTCGCGCGTCGGTGCATTCGCTGTCATTTCGGTTATTTTTCTTCTATCCTTTCGCTTTTTGTTTATATATGAAACGATGATGAGCGGTATTGAACTTGTTTTTCTTCTTCTAGTCCCATTTTTGTCGCGCAGCTTTATGGCTCTATTGTTAATCAAAGGGCGTTTGGCAAAACCAGACGGGATGGCAGCTGCGTTTCGTGAACATCTTAACGCTGTGGATGGATGGATCATTGCTGTCGTTTTGCTTGTTATTCCCCTTGGTTTGATAGCTTTCGATATCTATCAACTATTTTCTATTAGTCTATTAGTCATTAGTGCGCTTCTTTGTTTTATTTGGTCGCAATCGTTTTATAAAAAACAGTTTGGCGGCATTACCGGAGATACGCTTGGCGCGTTTGTGGAAGGTGTTGAGACATGGCTATGGTTTACGATATGGCTATTACGCTACTTCGGCATGGTTTAACGAAGGAAAATGAACAAAAACAATACCTCGGCTGGCTGGATGTGCCGTTATCCAAGAGCGGTGTGACACAGTTAAAAGAGTTGGCTGCACTTTCGTATCCAAAAGCGGATTTATTTGTTACAAGCGATTTAAAACGCTGCCAGCAAACATATGAACTTCTTTTTTCTAGTACATCTTCTTCTCTCTTCGTAATGAATGAATGGCGCGAAATTCATTTTGGTGATTGGGAAGGGAAAACGTATGATGAATTAAAAATGCTGCCGGAGTACCAACAATGGTTAACGCAGCCAGTTGACTTTGTGCCGCCGAATGGTGAAAGCTTTTTACAGTTTCAAGCGAGAGTAGAAGAAGGGCTGTGGAAAGTGGTTGAGCTGTCTTCCGCTTTTCACGCCCGGCACATTACGATCGTCACACACGGCGGACCGATTCGCTATATTCTTGAACGGTATGCCCCCGTTCAACGGTCATTTTGGGATTGGCACGTTCCATTTGGCTGTGGCTTTACACTATATAGTACATTGGAGCGGTGGAGGGAGCGTAAAAAATGCATTTTATTGTCGGTGGTGCCTTTCAAGGAAAACGAAAATGGGTAAAAGAATATTATCAATTAAATGACTGTCAAGAGCATATTTGGTGCAGTAGCTATGAAACGGAATTTTTCTTGCCTCATCATAAAATGACGCCATCTTTTATTGTTTTTGAAGGGCTGGAAATGTTTATTCGCCGAACGCTGCATAGCGACGTCATGTCATGCCGCAATGAATGGCGGGAGGCTTTTCGCTTATGGCAGCACTGGGAGAATGAAAAAGCGGAAAGGAGAGTGATATGGATCGGTTGTGAGATTGGTCAAGGAATTGTTCCGATTAATGAAGAGGAACGGAATTGGCGCGATGTAACAGGTTGGTGTTATCAGGAATTGGTAAAGATGTGCAATCGAGTAGACCGCATTTGGTGCGGATTAGCAGAACGAATGAAATAAAGAGGGGGAATGAAAAAATGAGATTATATACACGGACAGGTGACAAAGGGAAAACAAGCATTATCGGTGGAAGAGTTGATAAAGATCATTTGCGTGTTGAGGCATACGGGACGCTCGATGAAGTCAATTCATTTGTCGGTCAAGCGATGGCGCTACTCACTGATGAACGATTTCAAGATATTTATGCGGAGCTGCAAAAAATTCAACATGAATTGTTTGATTGCGGCGGTGATTTAGCGATTGTCAATAACAAACTCCCTTACAAAGTGACGAGCGAGATGGTCACATTTTTAGAACAACGAATCGATGAATATATTAAACAGGCTCCTCCGCTCGAAAAGTTTATTTTACCGGGGGGTTCTCCTGCTGCGGCAGCGATTCATGTCGCGCGGACGGTAGTAAGACGAGCGGAACGTTGCATCGTGTCGTTAAGCAAAGCCGAGCCGATCAATGAAATTGTCCTACAGTATGTGAATCGTCTATCCGATTACTTTTTTGCCGTTGCCCGTGTGATTAATGCGCGCTTAGGGGTTAAAGATGTGGAATACGAGAGAAGCGCCATTGTGTTTCGGAATAAAGGGGAGAAATAAACGATGACAAATGTACGAACTTTGGCGTTGTTGATCATGTTTCTTAGCTTGTCGGTGATCGGCTCCATGTTAAAATTGCCGGCAACGCTCGGAAGCATCGCTTTAGATAGTGCTCCAGCATTAGTTGCGGCTGCATTGCTCGGTCCAAAGCGCGGTGCTTTTATTGCTGCGCTTGGACACTTATTTTCGGCGTTGTTTGCCGCTTTTCCGCTTGGAGTATTCCATTGGCTCGTAGCCTTGGAAATGGGGCTTCTTATTTACGGCTTCGGGCTGCTTTTTCAAAAGGGATGGAGGAAAAGCGCTTATCTTTTCTTCTTTGTCGGCAATGCATTTGTCGCACCGCTTCCGTTTGCCTTTTTCATCGGAACAGCATTTGTCATCGCTCTTCTTCCATCGTTAGCCATTGGAACGGCAGCGAACATAGCGGTATCTTTCGTCGTTATTCCGATGCTTTTAAAAGCGAATATTCATTATACAGGGAAGATGCCGCATGCGTGACGTTTTATTTTTGCCTCTCGGTAGTGAAGAAGAGTTGGTGATTGCTACAGATTGTTCCGGCGGTATCGGATTAAAGGACGCGGATTTAGTAAAAGTTCCATATGAAACCATTAGCTATTATGGTGCAAGGGTAGCGCTGATGGAACTGATGAGCGTTGGTGCTGTTCCGATTGCCTTTGTGTTGCAAAATTTTGTCGGGGATCAAGAATGGAAACAGCTTCTCAAAGGGATTGACCAAGCGTTTGATGAGCTTCATTTATCGATTCCGATTACTGGAAGTACGGAATCGAACATGTCAATGCTTCAGTCAGCTGTCGGTTTTGTAGCGATTGGCAAAGTGGGTAAAGCAAATAAACGCGTTGGCATTACTCCTTTCCAAGCGAAATTTGCTGTGATTGGCGAGCCATTAGTCGGCGATGAAGTGCTGAAGCGTCAAGAGCGGGTATTGCCGCTATCCTTATTTCAACAATTATTAACTTTACCCGGTATTTACGAAATCGTCCCGATCGGTTCAAAAGGAATTTTTCATGAACTTAAAGGGTTAATGGAGATCAACGATTTTGCGCATCGAGAAGTTTTCTGTTCCCTTCCGCTCTATGCCTCATCAGGTCCGGCAACATCTGTACTGATAAGTTATTGCCCGGAGGCGGAAGGAGAGATTAAAGAAGCGGTCGGTGATTACTTTTTTTCTATTCATTTGAAAAATTAGTAAAGGAAATAGGCGAAAAGGAAGAATATACTATGATATTCTTCCTTTTTTTGTATAAAAAGATTAAAGTAAAAGTATGTAACAAAAATGGATAAATAAACGACCAATATAAAAGAACGGGAGGGGAGCGAATGGACACCGTTTTTGAAGAGCTGTATGAGAAATATCATCAAGACATCTTTAATTTTTTATTTTATATGGTGAAAAACCGTGAACAAGCGGAAGATCTTGTTCAGGAAGTATATATAAAAGTATTGCGCTCCTATAAGAATTTTGAAGGCAAAAGCAGTGAGAAGACCTGGTTATTCTCGATCGCAAAGCATGTAGCGATTGATTTTTTTCGTAAACAAAAAAGCTGGCGAACGAAAATCATTGAAAAGTTTGATTGGGGAACACGTCAACTACAAGATCCCGCTCCCTTGCCGGAAGAAATGGCGATTCAAAATGAAGATGTACAGCTGATGTATCGCTGTTTAGATAAATGTACAATGGATCAACGTTTAGTGATTGTGTTGCGTTTCATTCAATCGCTGTCGATTGCCGAAACAGCTGAAGCGCTCGGATGGACGGAGAGCAAAGTGAAAACCACACAGCACCGCGCATTAAAAGTGTTAAAGGCAGAGATGGAAGCAGAAGCAGCGAAGGGAGGAATGCGCCGTGAGAAGATTCGAGTGGAATGAGGAGCAAATGGAACAGTTATTACAGCAAATGCCTTATGTGATCGATGAACGCTCAAAAGAAGCCGTATATGAACGTTTGTCGGCAAAGTTACAAAAGAAGCGGATAAAAGTTTGGTGGATTCCATCGATGGCTTCTGCAGCCGCTCTCTTGCTTTTTATCGTCCTTAGTTCATCGTTTATTTCGAGACATGAAGTGGAAGAAAAAACGAGCGAAAGCGCAAAGGACCGTGCGATTGTGATGGAAATGCCGGCAAGCGAGCGGGAAGAGAAAGCTTTTAGCGAACAATCTGCAGTCATTCCATCGCGAGTTGTCAGCAGCACGAGCCGGCAAAATGTTGTTGTGTTTGGTATTCCAGATTTACATGCGCAGCATATCATTCCTGTAAGCATATTCGTTGATAAGGACAAAAAGTCTTATAGTGAACAGTTTGAACAAGCAAAAACCGTTTTAAAAGAAGCCGAGTGGGGCTTATCGGAAAGTTTGTTAGACCCGCTGACCATTGTCCAGTTCAATGAAAATGGGCGATTAACGGTTCGGATACCAGGCAATCATTCCGTGTTTAGAAGCGGAACAGCTGATGAAGTGATGTTTTTAGAAAGCATGAAAGAAACGTTTCGTTGGGCGAGAATAAAAGAAGTTGCTTTTTCTACGGATGGTAAAAAGGGGATTACACTTTCACATACCGGTTGGCTCGATTTGTTAACAGTCGATCAAACCAGTCGAGGCTATTTTCTGTATCAGCTCGATGCGGCTCATCCGGTTTTTTTAATACCAACGAATGAGTCGTTTGCTAATATACAATCCGCATTAAATAAAATGGATGATCCTGTAGATTCGCCGCTTCGACCAGCGATTCCAAAAAACGTAAAAATTGAGGCGGTTTACGTGAACGGAGATGAAGTCACTGTACGATTTTCAAACACATCACAGCTTGAGAATATCCCGGAAATCCTTTGGATGCTTGAAGCGATTTTGCTTACAGCGAAAGAATTTGGCTTTAAGTCGGTCATGTTTACAGGTGGAAATGTCGAGCAAATTGGGCCTTATATGTTTAATGGAAAGATTAGTGTTCCATTGGCACCTAACCCAATGCCGTTAAATGAAGAGGGATGACCCAAAAGTGTCTGACCTCACGCGAAATCCATCATATATAGTGTTGTCACTAACGTTATGTACTATATATTATGGTTGAGGGGTCTGACACTATGCTTTAGGGTCAGCCTCTTCATTTTTAAGAAATTGATAAAATTCAACTTAATATGTTCTAATTGTTTTGTTTTTCACATAAGACATATATGGTGAAAAAGACAGAAGGAGGGAAAACAGATGGAAGACATTATGAAGCGTTTGCTTGTTGTAGCGGGTATGGCAGTGTGTATACGATTATTGTTTTTAGTCGGCCTGACTAATTAAACATTTAGAAAATTCTTTAATCTTGTTGTCCTCCTATGAAAAAGTAGGCTATAATAAGGGAAATATAGTAGGGGGCGTTGATATGTTAACCGATTATCACAATCATTTAGAACGAGGAACATTAACGCTTGATTATTTGAAACGGTTCACGGATGAAGCGGAGCGCAAGGGAATTCAACATTTTGGGATTTCCGAGCATGCCTATCATTTTTATCAAACGAAAAATATTTTGTCAAATCCGTGGGTTGATGAGCGAAGATATTATGATATGGACGACTACGTTCAGTTATTTCATGAGGCATGGAATGCGGGAATCGATGTGAAGATGTCAATTGAAATGGATTATACGCCCGGCAAGCATAAAGAAATGGAAGAATTTATTAAATCATACGAGTTTGACTATGTCATCGGTTCGATTCATTGGGTGGATGACTTTGGAATTGACTTGGCAGAATACCGAAAAGAGTGGGAACGGCGGGATTTATACGATACATACCGCAAATATTTTGATCAAGTGGTGACACTGGCTGAATCGAATTTATTTGATATTATTGGCCATTTAGATTTAGTAAAAATCTTCAAATACATTCCGCAAGACGAGGAGTTTTTATTGGAACAGTATGAACGGGCCGCTACGGCGCTGGCGAATTCAAAAACGTGTGTTGAAATCAGCACGGCAGGACTGCGAAAACCAATTGGTGAACTGTATCCAGATAAGAGACTATTGCAAATGTGTTTTGACAGAGGGGTGCCAATTGTGTTATCGTCTGATGCCCATGTTCCGGAACATGTAGGAGCGGATTACGACAAAGCAATCGAGCTGGCAAGAAGTGTGGGCTATAAAGAAATTATGACGTTTGAAAAAGGAGAACGAAAAGCAGTCCCCCTTGGGTAATAAGAAAAGCGGAAGCGCCCTGCTTAGCCGCGAAACGAGTTGATGGGGCTAGAAAACGATTCTAGAATGCAATGTAATGTACTTAATAGCTAAAAAAAGAGGCGAAGAATGGTATTAACGAGTTCGGATTAGGAGTACAAAAATATAATTAGCATAACTATTCGTTAGGTAGATGGTTAAGTAATTAGCGACAAAAAACATGATCATTCGCAACAAAAAAAGGCATTGTTTTTCTTAACAATGTCTTTTTCCTTTAATTTTATGTTGAACGAATGCACCCGATGAACCTCTCCCACCTACACTTCGCTGAGAGGATCGGTGAACATGTTAAAAAAGATGTTGTATGCAATACATATCACAGCGTCAGTCAAAGTGATTTTCTATAAGATTTTTGCCGCTCCGCTTTCACTAAGCGGTTGTGGTTATTTCTTTTATCCGTTTGATGTGTGAAATTCTGGGAAAAATAAGTAAGAAAGAGTGAGAACTTCCGTTTAAAAGGAGTAATGGTCTATGGCTGAAGCAACCATTTTTGTGAATGAAGCAACATCCGGGCAGCCGATTCAACAAATCGAGTATATCCTGAATCAACTGGATGGCATTGAAAGAGTCTTAGTAGACACGGCTGACGGCGAAGTAAAGGTCGAGTTTGATGATAAGAAAATCTCAAGAGAACGAATTGTCATCACCTTGCAACAACATAATTTTCACATTCAATAACATTCGTGTTGATATCTCTCCAAAAGAAAAAGGACCAGTTTTTGGTCTTACCCCTGTCAAGTAGACAGGGGTAAGACCATTCCTATGCGAATTGGTCTTAAAATTACATTGTTAAATATCTTTTTGTACTTTAAAACCGAGCCCGTTAGAATGGTATCACGCCTCTTTTCTATGAATTTCGTTTAAACTTCGATCTTTTTCACTGCCTCAATATCTATAATTTCGGACAGTTTTTCTACGATCGAATCGTCTAGCGGTTTATCAAGCGATAGCATCATAATCGCTTTTCCGCCGGCAGCCTGACGTCCTACCTGCATGGTCGCAATGTTCACTTGATGATCGCCTAAAATTTTTCCAACTTGTCCAATCATTCCTGGTTTATCATGATGTTGAATGTATAAAAGATGACCTTCCGGAGCAAAATCAATCGCAAAACCGTTAAAATGGATGATACGGTCTCCGTAATTTGGAATATGTGTTCCTTTAATCGTAAATGTTTGCTTTTCTCCATAAACGGTTAAGGCAATCGAGTTCGCATATCCTTCAGAGTTTGTCGAGAACTTTTCGCCAAAGACGATGCCGCGTTCTTTAGCGATCATGGCGGCGTTCACTTCATTCACCGTCGAAGCAACGCGCGGTCGTAAAAAGCCAGCAAGCAAGCTGCGCGTAATAAAGGTTGTTTCCAAATCAGCAACGGTTCCAGAGTAAGTAATGGTGATTTCCTGCACGGGCTCGACCATATATTGTGAAGCGACTGTGCCCATTTTTTTTGCTAAATTATAGAAAGATTGAATTTTTTCATAAACCTCTTTTGATAACGTTGGAAGATTAATAGAGGACGTAACTGGTTTTCCTTCTAAAAACTTCAATACTTCTTCTGCAACTTGAGTGGCCACATGTAATTGAGCCTCGACTGTTGATGCGCCTAGGTGTGGTGTGACAATGACATTATCAAACGCAAGAAGTGGATGGTCACCAGGTGGTTCTTGCTCGAATACGTCAAGAGCGACGCCGGCAACATGACCGTTTTCAAGGAACGCTACTAACGCCTGCTCGTCAATAATGCCGCCGCGTGCACAGTTCACAAGGTAAACGCCTTTTTTTGTTTTTGCTAAATTTTTTGGACCTAGCAATCCTTTCGTTTCTTTTGTTAAAGGGGTATGTACCGTAATAATATCGGAAGCGGATAACACCTCATCGAGCGTGCAAGGTTCTACGCCGATTTTTTCCGCTCTTGCTTTTGTTAAAAACGGGTCATATACATGAACTTTCATTCCAAAAGCTCGCGCGCGTTTTGCTACTTCCGAACCGATTCGACCAAAGCCGATAATTCCTAAATGTTTTCCGTATAATTCGCTGCCGACAAATGCAGAACGATTCCATTCCCGTGACTTTACGGAAACATGGGCTTGGGGAATATGGCGCACAAGTGCAGCAATCATGGCAAATGTATGCTCTGCTGTTGAAATGGTATTACCGTCGGGAGCATTGATGACAACGACTCCATATTTTGTTGCCGCATCTATGTCAATGTTGTCAACCCCAACTCCAGCACGACCAACGATTTTTAAGCTTTTCATTTTGCTAAACAGCTCTTCTGTTACTTTTGTCGCACTTCGTACAAGCAAAGCATCAAACTGGTCAAGAGATTCTTCCACTTCAGAAACTTTTTTTTGCACGACTTCAATATGTTCGGCGTTTAATAGAGGGGCTAATCCTTCTTCGCTGATGGCATCAGATACTAAAATGCGAAACACAGTGATAACTCCCTTCTTTGATAGATATTTTTTAAATTTCTGATAATTTATCATATGAAAAAAAGGCTGTCAATGAGCTGGGAAGAAGTCATACAAATGTAAGCGTTTTTTATCTTAAATGTTCGGAAATAGAAGAATATGTTACATAAAAACAAAAGAGGCTGATCCACTAGTAAAGCGTCAGACCCCATAACAATCTAACTAGCGATATATTGTGAATGGGCGTGAGGTCAGACACGGATGGATCACCCCCTTTTTATCAGTTCATTATTTCTTTTGTTCGTTATAGCGGGCGATGCACTCATCGATTAGTTTAGCAGCAGCTTCTGGACCTTCCCATGTACCGATTTCTGTTTTCTTGCCTTGAAGGTCTTTGTAGCGTTCGAAGAAGTGAGCGATTTCTTTTAACTTATGTTGCGGTAAGTCTTCGATGCTGCGGATTTCATCGAAGCGAGGATCTTCAACTGGAACACCGATTAATTTTGCATCTTCTTCGCCGCTGTCAATCATATTTAAATAGCCGATGACGCGTGTATCGATGACGCAGCCAGGGAATGTAGGATTTGTCACAATAACTAAAATGTCAAGCGGATCGCCGTCTAGTGCAAGCGTATTTTGTAAGTAACCATATTCAGCCGGATAAAACATTGGGGAGAATAGGACACGGTCTAATTTAAAAATTCCGCGTTCCTTGTCAAACTCATACTTGTTTTGACTGCCGGTAGGAATTTCAATAAATGCTTCTACTACTTTGTTTTCAAAAGCCATCGACAATTTCCTCCTTAAATAGGTATGTATGCTTTTTTATTATAGAATATGAGAGAACGAGTAGCAACAATTGACGAAAAATCTTTCCATAACAAAACCCCTCTTGCTAGTTAGTGTCAAGAGGGGGACATCATTTTACTCAAACTTATTAGGGTCTCCATCAAATGGCTCGTCTGCCACTTTAATAGAGTCTGTTGGACAGCCTTCCATCGCATCCATCATGTCGTCAATTAAAATATCTGGAACTTCTACGATACCTTGGTTGTCGTCAAGCGTTACGTAAGCAATACCTTCATCATCGTAGTCATAAATATCCGGAGCAGCAGCACCACAGGCTCCACATGCGATACATGTTTCTTTGTCAACAATCGTATACTTTGGCATACAAAAAACCTCCTGAGTTCGATTTACGGTATTGGTGACCTAAATAGAGATTCCGCTAACGAGGATATGTAAGTTGGAAGCGTGTTCCTCATAGTATAATAATAAAGCTGTTCAAATAACTTTTCAATAGAAAAGTCCGCTGAGAATGCTTATCATACTAAGGGTTGCTCATTTCAATTTTCCCATTTTTATGTATGCTTATACATGAAAACCATCGGCAGATTTTGTTACAATAAAATCAGTGATTTGACAAGTTTTAGGGGGAAGAAGCGAGATTGAACTATTTACATTGTATTGTTTTATATTGTTTGCGCCAATTTCGCGGTGAGCGATCCTTGTCGGCTATTTATCATTTACTTAAGGGGAAAAAGTCATCGCAGACATTGCAGGACAGTAAATGGTTTCAACTAGAATTCTTGTTTGGTGTATTAAAGGATATTGAGAAAAATGATGTAAATCAAACGTTTCGGCAATTGCAGGAGAAACGTTTCATAGAGCGTATAAACGAACGGCATTATCAGCTGACAGATCTAGGGAATAAATACCTTGATGACTGGCTGACGCGTCTGCCATTTCCTGCTTATTTAAACGGACTTAAATACCATCAACAAACAAAACCATTTTGGTATCGTCTTTCCCTTGTCATTCAAACATTATCGAATTTGTTTCATGGACGAAAGTTTGAGCCAATTCACCGCGATGAGGAAACACTTGCATGGGTCAAGCGCTATCTTCTTTCAAAAAAACAAATACACGACTTAGGAAAAAGGCTTTATCATGAATTAACGGCGATTCTTTCTGCTTTTTCTGATGACGAAGCAGCAATGTTTGTATTACGTCTGACAAGCTATGAACGAATTGGCTGGACAAATGAGCAAATTGCTGTCTTTTTCAACAAGGACCGCATCTATATTCAGCTCACTTTTCAGCATATGTTACATTATATGATAGCCCGGGTAGAAAAGGAAAGAAACCGTTTCCCGGCTTTATATGAGCTGCTAAGAGACCTTTATGTTCCTATCCCTTTAACGATGTCAACAAGAAAAACGTATGAATGGCTGCAAAAAGGAAAAAGCATCGAACAAATTGCGCGAATCCGTAAGCTAAAACGAAGTACAATTGAAGATCATCTTGTTGAAATTGCTGCCAATATAAGTGATTTTTCGATTGAGCCGTTTGTTGAACGGCAAACGATCGAAAAAATCAAACAAACAGCGGCTCAATTGCAAACTAATCAGCTGAAGAAAATTAAAGAAGCATTAGGAGCAAAAGTGAGCTATTTTGAAATTCGCCTTGTGCTTGCGAAAGTCGGTGGAAAACGTGAAACTTGAAACGATATTAAAAGAGAAGTTTGGTCATTCTTCCTTTCGAACAGGACAGCGGGACATTATTGAAGATGTCTTAAATGGAAATGATGTCATTGCGATGCTGCCGACAGGTGGCGGAAAATCGCTTTGTTATCAGCTCCCTGGATACTTGCTTTCCGGCAGTGTGTTGATCATTTCTCCGCTTGTTTCGTTAATGGAAGATCAAGTGCAGCAAATGCGCAATCGCGGCGAAAAACGAGTGATTGCCCTTAATAGCTTTTTATCTGTTCATGAAAAAAAAGAAGTACTCGCTCATTTAAGTGGTTACCGTTTTATTTATGCTTCCCCGGAAATTTTACAGTCTCCTAAACTGCTAAACGCCTTATTGAAAGTGAACGTATCACTATTTGTCGTCGATGAGGCACATTGTATTTCGCAGTGGGGACATGATTTCCGTCCAGATTTTTTAAAGCTTGGACAAATTCGCGAGCGTCTCGGCAATCCGCCATGCTTGGCACTGACAGCGACAGCGACGGAGGAAGTCATTGAGGATATCGCTGCTTCTCTCCAAATGCACATTGTAAAAAAACATTTGTATTCCATTGACCGTCCAAACATTGCAATCAAGGTGGAAAAGGTGGAGTTTTTACAAGAAAAAATCGAGAAGCTGCTTTTTTATGCGAAGTCTTTGCGAGGCCCTGGCATCATTTATTTTTCAAGCCGGCAGTGGACAGAAAAAGCGGCTAATTTGCTTAGAGAAAACGGCTTGAACAAAACGGCATATTACCACGGAGGTATGGATGCTGAACAGCGAATGCTCATTCAACAGCAGTTTTTGCACGATCAATTGGATATTGTCTGCTGCACAAACGCTTTTGGAATGGGAGTAAATAAAGCAAATATCCGCTTTGTCATTCATTTTCATCTTCCTGCTCAGATGGAATCGTACGTACAGGAAATCGGAAGAGCCGGTCGCGATGGAAAGGATAGTGTAGCGATATTATTGTATACCAATGGCGATGAGGACATGGTACAATCTCTTATGGAGATGGAATTGCCGACAAGAGAACAGGTCGAACAATTGTGCAACCGACTATCTATGAATCTATCGAAAAGCGAGTTTGAAGCATATGCGCTCGACCATATTGGGCTGACCGAAGTGCAATGGCGGTTAATGGATTATTTATTGGAACGTTATTCAGCAGCGGGATGTGTTGATGCAACAGACTTGTGCTATCAACTAATGAAGAAAATCGAAAACCGCAAACAATTAAAACAACAAAAATTGCGTGCGATGCTGCGATGGATTTTTCATTCTCATTGCCGCCGAGAACAAGTTCTGTCCTATTTTGCCGAAGAGCTAACACAAAAACCTGAGGCGTGCTGCGATTTATGCGGATTTGATATAAGCCGTTACTTTTCAAACAACCGCTTGAAGCTAAAGCAGGAGGCCTTCGATTGGCAGGGCGAATTAAAAAGAATTTTCTTTTGAAATGAGGACATTGAGTAATGAAACGTCAAGCAGAACTCATTCAAGCAATGAGCGATAAAGAGGTAATCATTCATTTATATCTTACACAGCTTTTATTATTGTTTTTATCTTTCATCATTGGTTTATTCTTCTTTGATTGGAAATCTTTCGGACAGCTTTGGCAATTTTCGTTTCATGATGTCATCGTGTATGGAGCAGGGAGTGGACTCATCGTTCTTATCGTTAATTTTTTATTGATGCGTTATTTGCCGGAAAATTGGTATGACGATGGTGGAGTGAATGAAAAAATTTTTCAAACTCGCTCGATTCCGCACATATTTTTTCTATGTCTTCTGATCGCTTTTAGTGAGGAAATATTGTTTCGCGGTGTCATACAAACGAATTTTGGCCTTGTAATGGCAAGCATCATTTTTGCAGTATTGCATGTTCGTTACTTATCAAAAATGTTTTTGTTTATTGTCGTTGTTTTGCTCAGTTTTTTTCTCGGCTATGTATATGAACTTACGCATAGCTTGTGGGTGACGATTTTCTCTCACTTCCTCATCGATTTCGTTTTAGCAGTGAAAATTCGTTTTGACTATCTTCAATCCAAGCGCAAAGAGCAATATTGAGGTGAAGGGACATTGATGAACAAACCATCTTCGCATGACCAGGCAGAAGGATTGCGGCAGCAAGTACATGACTCGAAACAAAAGGGAAATGAACTAGATGCCCTTTCATTACCACCTCGCAGTGAGGTGCATAAAAAGACCAATAGAAAAACGAAATGGAAAATTAAATATCCAGTCATTCGTCTGTTGGCGCTCTTTTTTATTCTTCTGCCAATATCGATTTTAAGCATTTATTATTTATATGATAAGAAGCCGAAAAGTGTAATTACGCTGAATCAAAATGATAGCTACGAAACAGTAGATATTGTTGATGACGATGATGAGCAAAGAACGAAAAGAAAGCCAAATTCTCAACCAATACAATCAACAAACAGCGAGGAAGTGAAGCCGCCAACTGAAAATCGTCAGTCTGTATCGGAAAAAGAGCAAATAGAAAGCGACGAAGAGGAGAACGGGCAGGAGGTCATTACTCATATCGTCCAAGAAAACGAAACATTATTCAGCATTGCGATGAAATATTATAAAAGCGATGAAGGAATGCAAATTATTAAAGAATGGAATGATTTAGACAGCTCACAACTTCATAAAGGACAAGTATTAAAAATACCAGTGTTTGAAATGTCAAAGTAGAGGTTGTCCGATAAAGATCTGACGTGACGCATCATTCACGATATATGGTGGCGTGATGTCTGATTCTTTGCTTCGGACAGCCCTTTTTCTTTTAACAACATAAAGTGCAACTTCATCAGTGGGGGTTTTCTTCATCCCCCACTGATGTTAGTTGAACTTATCGGGTTCTTAGCGTCCGTTATCTCCCACCTGTAGAGGTGGGAGTCTTACGGACGATTAGAACGGGATAAAATGGTACAAGATTGTTCTAAAATTTTTAACCTTGTACATATATTGATAGTAACCAACAATATTGGGGGTAAAAAAATGGAGTGGCTTCATGAAAACATCGACGAAGTGACGAAGCAAATGATGTTAGCGGTCATTGAGAAGAAGCAAAAGTTTGAGCGATTGAAGATAAGAGTAAAAGCGTTGCAGATCATTACGTTTATTGGGTTTAGCGGTTTTTTTATTTATATCACTCTTTTTATTGTTTATCCGAACTACTTCATTATTAGTTCCATGATTGACGATTTTTTAAACCGTCCTGAACATTTATACATATTGCTCGTTTTGTTTTCTATGTACTGGTGCATTCTTTTTTATCAAAAAAAATGTGACAAGGCTGAAGAAGAATTTCATGCATTGCGCTGCGAAATTATTCAAAAAAGCAATGATTTATGGAAAGAGAAAAAAGAATGGCAAGAGCGTTATAAGCTGTTTGAATGGATGAAACAACAATATGATATTAATTTATACTATGAAAATAAGTAAGCTGACTCAAAGGCAGGACATCTGCGCTGATGAGTCAGCTCTTTTCCCTGAACTAGAAAAACTTTTTTCGGTCGCGCTCTTCCTTTAAAATTTCCACGGCTTCACGGAACCGCTGAGCATGAATAATTTCACGTTCGCGCAAGAAACGAAGCCCGTCATTTAAATCAGGGTCATCACTCATATTAATAATCCATTGATATGTTGCCCTCGCTTTTTCTTCAGCGGCGATGTCTTCGTAAAGGTCAGCAATCGGATCGCCTTTTGCTTGAATGTAAGAGGCCGTCCATGGAACACCAGCCGCATTATGATAGAAAAGAGCATTGTCGTGGTTCGCATAATGGGCGCCAAGCCCAGCTTCTTTCAGCTGCTCGGGCGTCGCATCTTTCGTTAGTTTATATACCATCGTCGCAATTATTTCCAGATGGGCGAGTTCTTCTGTTCCAATATCGGTTAACAAACCAATGACTTTATCCGGGATGGAATAGCGCTGGTTCAAGTAACGAAGAGCAGCGGCCAGTTCGCCATCAGCACCGCCATATTGCTCAATGAGATATTTGGCTAACTTCGGATTGCATGTACTCACTCTTACCGGGTATTGCAATTTTTTTTCGTAAATCCACATTGTCTCCCCTCCCGTTCACACCTTTATACTTGCCATGGCCATGGTGCGTCGTCCCAATTCCACGGGTAATTCGAATAACTGTTACCGTATTGCTGAAGTGGACCGTATGATGTCTCGTATTGTTTTTTTAGCTGTTTTCGTTTCTGAGCCAGCTGGTTAAACTGTTGAATTGCTTGATAGTCGTCAGGATGGGTGTCTAAATACAACGTTAAATCGATGAGGGCAAAATCAACGGTTTGTAGTTGTTCAAGAAGCTCATAATATTCTTTTGGCATTTGTTTCATTGTCCATCACCTTTATGAGCCATTTCATAAGGGCTGTAATAAGGGTCGTAAAATATCTTCCAAAGTGTTCCTTTTTTTAATGCTTCATGGAGCGGAAATTGTGGCAAATTCGGTGGCTGAAACGGAATATAAAGATTCGGTGCGGTAACGTATGTTTTCGTGCGGATTGGATGGCAAGGATCAAAAGGGCTTACATACGGATGATATTGCTTTCGTGTTGTAAACATGGCGAACCTCCTTTTACAGTGCATCACTTTATGTTTATGACTTTGTTTTTTATTCATGACAGCAAAAACGTTTTTTTACTTGTCAATCACAGCATTTGCTTTCATGAAATTCCTTCTCTTGACATACAAGTGAAACAAAGGGGAGGGAGATTTTATGCGATTTAAGTTATTCTGTCTTTTCATCGGTTTTATTGGGGGATATTTCATGATTAACTGGATGCCAGACGTGACCCCGTTTCATTTTACGAATTTTATCACTGAATTTATTTTTAATCCGCTGAAGTCTTTTTTAGCGATGATTTCTTTTTTCATCGGGTTTTTGGCTAATGCCACGCTTATTCGTTCCATCATTGAAGAAATGGTATTTTATCTTTCCGGACGCGAAGTGCGGCTTGGAGAACTCATTGTTAGTTATGGAGTTGTTGCGAATTTTTATTTTTTGTTTCAAATGAACGTAATCTTAACTGGTTTATTTTTAACCTTTTCTATCGTTTATGGTATGATGTCGATAGATTTATAGCGGAAGCGAAAGTTTAAAAACAATGTATAGGGGGATTTATGTTTATTTCATTAGCTGTTATCGTCCTATTCTTTTTTATTTACATGTGGTTTGAAGCGCATCGTAACAAAGTCACTTATACAAATTTGCTGTTTCGTGAATTCCCAAAAAGTTTTGGGGAGATGTCAATCTTTTTTATATCGGATATTCACCGACGCAGCCTATCGAAAAAAATTGTCAATGAAGTAAAAGGGAAAGCAGATATTGTGATTATCGGTGGAGATCTAACAGAAAAAGGTGTACCGTTTTCGAGGGTTGCGGAAAACATTCGACGTTTAAAAGAAATCGGTCCTATTTATTTTGTCTGGGGCAATAACGATTATGAAGTTGATTTTCATGAATTGGCCAGCTTCTTAACGGAAGAAGGAGTGAAAATTTTAGACAACACAGCTGTGACTTTTGAATCGGAAAAAGGGGAAAAAATCGCCTTGCTCGGAGTCGACGATATGAGTAAAAATCGCGATCGGCTTGATTTAGCTCTTTTAGGCGCAGGGGATGAAGGGTTTCGCATTCTTGTTTCCCATAATCCGGCGATTGTTGGCAAAATCCAAGAAAATCAGCGCATTTCCCTTGTTTTAAGTGGACATACACATGGAGGCCAAATCCGTTTCTTTTCATTTGGTCTTTATGAAAAGGGCGGCATGCGAAAAATAAATGGAACAACAGTAGTTGTGAGCAATGGGTATGGAACAACGGCTCTTCCGTTTCGTCTTGGGGCACCGGCAGAAACCCATCTGATTACGTTAAAATCGCTGTAAAAAACATATACAAAATTTACACATGTTGTACAAATCATCTATAATTATACATAGCATAAGTTCAACGTACCTGGAGGATATAAAAATGTCATCACAAGAAGGAAAATATAATATTAAAGCGGTCTCGAAAATGCTTGGCATTCAGCCGGGAACGCTTCGGGCCTGGGAACGGCGCTATCAAATCATCGCTCCAAAGCGGAATGAATCAGGACATCGTTTATATACAGAAGAACATGTTAAAGTTTTAAGATGGCTCATTTCGAAAGTAAATAAAGGATTTACGATTAGTCAGGCAGTATCGCTTCTTGAGAAAAATGGTATGAAAACAACGAATTCTTTCACGGACGAAGATAGAAGCGATTTTGCCGCCCGCTTAATGGACGGGCTGTTAGAAGCGTTACTGTCGTTTGATGAAAATCGGGCAAACGAATGGATGAATCGTGCTTTTAGCATATATACGGTCGAGAAAGTCGTTATTGACATTTTAGGATCGTTGTTGGTACGTATTGGTGATTTGTGGGAGAAAAAGAAAATTACAAGCGCTCATGAACATTTTGCAACTTCGTTTATTCGCTCGAGAATGGGGACTATTTTTTCGGCAATTCCTATTAATGGAGTTTTGCCGAAAACGGTTTCTGTATGTGGTCCTGGTGAATCGCATGAGCTTGGATTATTGATGTTTACTTTATATCTTCGTCAAAAAGGATTTGAGACGATTTATTTAGGGACAAGCATCGCTGAAAGTGATATAGACGTTGTCATTGATGCAGTGAATCCCAAATTTTTGTTTTTATCATGCACATTAAAGCAAAATATTGAAAAAACGTTTTCCTTGATTGACCGCTTATCCAAAAAATATCCAGGCTTAATCATTGGCGTGGGCGGAAAAGCGTTTAAACATCTCGAAACAAAAGAAAAAGAAATCTATGGAGTTTATGTGGTGGGACAGACGAAAAATGAATGGGACAAATGGCTTGAGAATCAACTGTAGCGCAAAGAGAGAAAAATAGTCAATTTATTGAAGATATTGCTTGTCTAAAGGTACAGAAACGATGTAAACTCATTAGTAACAATGAAAGAACCATTTACAATTTTTTTCATACAATGAATATAAGAAGATGACTGTGTAGGTAAGGAGGGATGTTTATGAGACTTGAACGATTAACTCATAATAAAATTAAGATTTTCCTAACATTCGATGATTTAATTGACCGCGGGTTAACGAAGGAAGATCTTTGGAAAGATTCGTTTAAAGTACATCAATTATTTCGCGATATGATTGAGGAAGCGAATGAAGAACTCGGATTCGAAATTAATGGCTCAATCGCGGTGGAAGTGTACTCTTTACCGGCACAGGGAATGGTTGTCATTGTTACGAGTGAAAACCAAGACCATGACTTGGAGGAAGAGTTTAGAGACGATTATATTGAAATGCAAGTAACTCTCGATGAGAGTGAAGATATATTTTATGAATTCCAATCGTTCGAACATATTATCCAGTTATGTCATCGTTTGTATGCGCTCGATTTTCGCGGTGGAACGTTATATTCGTATAACGGACGCTTTTATTTACACTTTGCTGAGCCTTCTCATATCGATACGAACGATTTTGTGGCGATATTAGCAGAATTCGGTAGCCCTTCGACGATTACGATTCATCGCGTCCAAGAATATGGCAAAAAGTTAATCGAATCCAATACGGTTCAACAAATTTATCAATATTTTATCAAAGGGAAACAAGCTGACTCATAATGGCTGAAATCTTTAAATATATAAGAGTGAGTTATACTCACTCTATATATTTTGGCCATTTATTTTGGAGTCAGCTTTTTCTTTTAGCGATTTCACGTAGAGAATGATACTAAAAAAATAAAAAAAGCTGCTTTTCAGCAGGATGGAAGAAATAGTATGCGTTTTTCAAACCATTGATATAAAAGTGATGTAAGCGATTGCAAAAGTATAAAAAAAGGTTAAAAAATCGATTTTTTTCCTTTGCATAAATAAATGGAAGGTGTATACTATGACATGAAAGGCGGACAATAACTTACAAAGTGATTTTATGGGAGGTTTACTTATGGTAGCCGACAAGCGTACCAACGAAGAAAAACATGAAGAAAAGCATGATGTTCTAAAGGCGACGCAAATTGTCATACATAGAGCTCTGGAGAAGCTTGGCTATCCAGAAGAAGTATATGAGCTATTAAAAGAACCAATTCGCATGCTGACAGTAAAAATTCCTGTACGCATGGATGACGGTACAGTGAAAATTTTTACCGGCTACCGTGCCCAACATAATGACGCGGTTGGACCAACAAAAGGGGGCATTCGTTTCCACCCGAATGTAACGGAGAGAGAAGTAAAAGCTTTATCCATTTGGATGAGCTTAAAGTGCGGCATTGTCGACTTGCCATATGGCGGTGGTAAAGGCGGTATCGTCTGTGACCCACGAACAATGTCGTTTCGTGAGCTTGAGCGTTTAAGCCGCGGCTATGTGCGTGCGATTAGCCAAATCGTCGGGCCGACAAAAGATATTCCGGCACCAGACGTATTCACGAACTCGCAAATTATGGCATGGATGATGGATGAATATAGCCGCATCGATGAATTTAACTCTCCGGGATTTATTACAGGTAAGCCGCTTGTGTTGGGTGGTTCACACGGTCGTGAAACAGCAACGGCAAAAGGGGTAACGATTTGTATTCGCGAAGCAGCGAAAAAACGCGGCATTGATTTAAAAGGTGCGCGCGTCGTTGTACAAGGTTTCGGTAACGCAGGAAGCTTCTTAGCGAAATTCATGCATGATGCGGGAGCAAAAGTCATCGGTATTTCCGATGCTTACGGTGCGTTATATGATCCGAACGGTTTAGATATCGACTATTTGCTTGACCGTCGCGACAGCTTTGGAACAGTGACGAAACTATTTAAAAATACAATCACAAATAAAGAGCTGCTTGAGCTTGAATGCGATATTTTAGTTCCAGCAGCGATCGAAAATCAAATTACAGAAGAAAACGCTCATAACATTAAAGCGAGCATTGTCGTTGAAGCAGCGAACGGTCCAACCACATTAGAAGCAACGGAAATTTTAACGCAACGCGGCATTCTCATTGTTCCGGACGTATTGGCAAGCGCCGGCGGAGTAACCGTTTCGTATTTTGAATGGGTACAAAATAATCAAGGTTATTATTGGTCAGAAGAAGAAGTGGAAGAGAAACTTGAAAAAGTAATGGTGAAAGCGTTTAACAACGTCTATGAAACAGCGCAAACGCGCCGCGTTGATATGAGACTTGCCGCTTATATGGTAGGCGTGAGAAAAATGGCGGAAGCGTGCCGTTTCCGCGGCTGGATTTAAAAAATTGAAAGTTCACCAAAAATCTCCTATCATTTTGATGGTAGGAGATTTTTTGTTTCATATTGTTTATTAGCGGATCTATAACGTTGCGACAGAGAAATGAATGAAAGACAGTTGTGGTAAAAAGCGCTTTATTTCGTTTGAGGGAGTGAGCACTATATGAAAAAAGAGAAAATCATCATCGTCGGCGGCGGACCATGCGGTCTTGCAGCGGCAATTGCCTTGCAAGATGTTGGTTACAAGCCGTTAGTCATAGAAAAAGGAAATATCGTTAATGCGATTTATCATTATCCAACACACCAAACATTTTTTAGCACAAGTGATCGCTTAGAAATTGGCGGTGTTCCGTTCATTACAGAAAATCGGAAACCGAAGCGGAACCAGGCGCTCGCTTATTATAGAGAAGTTGTGACGCGCAAACAAATTCGCGTCAATACGTTTGAAAAAGTAGAAGCGGTCGAGAAACAAATAAACGACACATTTATCGTGACAACGACAAAGGACAAATACGAAGCAGACTATGTCATTATTGCTACGGGATATTACGACAATCCGAATTATATGAACGTACCGGGAGAAGATTTACCAAAAGTGACTCATTATTTTAAAGAAGGGCATCCATATTATAATACGGACTGTGTCGTGATTGGCGGAAAAAACTCCAGTGTTGATGCGGCATTGGAACTTGTAAAGGCGGGAGCCCGTGTGACGGTGCTATATCGGGGAAGTGAGTATTCTCCAAGCATTAAGCCTTGGGTTTTGCCGGAATTTGACTCTCTTGTCCGTCGAGGAGTTATTAAAATGGAATTTAACGCTCATGTAAAAGAAATTACGGAGGATGCTGTCATTTATACAGTCGGGGACGAAGTGAAAACAATTAAAAATGACTTTGTTTTTGCAATGACCGGTTATCATCCCGACCATGAGTTTTTGAAAAAAATGGGAGTTAGTATTGATGCAGAGACGGGTCGTCCGCTTTATAATCCTGACACAATGGAGACGAACGTGGAAGGAATTTTTATTGCCGGAGTGATTGCCGCTGGGAATGACGCGAATGAAATTTTTATTGAAAATGGCAGATTTCATGGCGAGCAAATTGCCGCTTGTATCGTCGAGCATGAAAAGAAAAACATCTAATCATTGAGAGACTGCCCATAAGTGTCTGACCTTTATAGTGGTGCGAGGTCTGACACTTCGCTTGGGTCAGTCTCATTTTGTTTGCGGAGAATTTTACTCGATTAATCCATAAACATTTCCTGCAATTTTTCATGGTCATTTGTCATTTCAAGAGCAACGAGCAGTTTAATTCTCGCTTTTTGCCCATTTAAACCGTTTGAAAAGATAACGCCCATTTCTTTTAATTGCTTTCCACCGCCTTCATAACCATATATATCTTGAACAATTCCGTTAAAACAGCGGGAGACGAGAATGATTGGAATCTTTTTTTCCAACAGCGATTTAACGCCTTTCGTTGCTTTAGGCGGGAGATTGCCTTGACCGAGCGCTTCGATGACAAGACCATCAAGCGGCAGCGTTTGAATGGCCTGAAACAGCATATCATCCATACCGGCATATGCTTTCAAAAGCACAACATTTTTAGAAAGCTGCCGAATCGGATAAGTCACTCTTTTGGTTGGTGAATGATGGAAAAACACTCCGCGTTTTGTGACAATGCCGATCGGACCATATTGCGGACTTTGGAACGTAGCGATATTGCTTGTATGCGTCTTTGTTACGTTCTTTGCTGTATGGATTTCGTCATTTAATACAACAAGAACGCCTTTTCCGTGTGCTTCATCGCTTGAAGCGACTTTCACAGAAGAAATGAGATTATATAGCCCATCTGCGCCAATTTCATTACTTGAACGCATCGCACCTGTGACAACAATTGGTACATCTTCTTGGATGGTTAAATCTAAAAAATAGGCGGTTTCTTCAAGTGTATCCGTTCCATGAGTGATCACCACTCCTTGAAAGTGTTCTTTTTTGATTTTTTCCTCGATGGTGTTGCGAAGAATCAGCATTTCTTTTGGTGTCATATGTGGAGATGGTAAATGGAATAATTCTTCCACATGAATATCGGCCAAAGTTTTTAAAGAAGGAGTTGTGTCATGAAGCGGATTTTTTTCATCCGGTTTGACCGCCCCGGTTTTTTCATCTTCTTTCATTGAGATTGTTCCGCCAGTATGAATGATTAAAATTTTTTTCATTGACTTCTTTCCTCCAAATTGCCTTGTTGTATAGATAAGAAAAACAGCTGAATTCCATTTTCAAGACAACAATATCATGTTACCATTAAAAGAAAACGGATGGAAACGAGGAAGCTTTATGTTAACGGTGATTTCTGCTGGAATTGCACCTGGGCTTGCGCTGCTCAGCTATTTTTATTTAAAAGATGAATATGAGACAGAGCCTTTAACGCTTGTTTTTCGTACGTTTATGTTCGGAGTGATTCTTGTTTTTCCAATCATGTTTATCCAATATGTGCTTCAAGTCGAAGGAATTGTGACGACGAAGTTTTTGCACGCTTTTTTCGCTTCAGGTCTTCTCGAAGAATTTTTTAAATGGTTTATTGTTTATTATTCTATTTTTGACCATAAAGAATTCGATGAGCCCTATGATGGGATTGTCTATAGTGCCAGCGTATCCCTCGGCTTTGCCACACTTGAAAATATCCTCTATTTGTTTGCGCATGGTGTTGAATTTGCATTTACAAGAGCGCTTTTGCCTGTTTCCAGCCATGCATTGTTTGCGGTCATTATGGGCTTTTATCTCGGTAAGGCAAAGTTTAAAGGACAAAAGAAAAAATATGTATTTCTTTCCTTTTTCATTCCGTTTTTGCTTCATGGCATTTATGACTTTATATTATTAACGCAGGAAAAGTGGATGCACTACATGCTTCCATTCATGATTTTTTTATGGTGGACGGCATTGCGCAAAATAAAGCAAGCAAAAGGATTAGCATTGCGTCATATCGAAGAAACAATAAAAAGTCAGGCTTAATAAGAGCCTGGCTTTTATTTTTGTATAAAAAGGCAATATGTGCAAAAACTACTCGTAAAATGATTGCAACGTATAGAGGAGGTATCGATGTTGCGAAAAACGATAATTTGTATAATGTTTTTGCTCATATGCTACATTCGTGCCGGAGAGGCTGAAGCCTTTTCGAATCAAGTTATTCAAAAAGGAGCCGTTGGCGATGATGTGATTGAACTGCAGGCAAGATTGCAATATATCGGCTTTTATAACGGCAAAATTGATGGAGTGTTTGGATGGAGTACATATTGGGCAGTGCGAAACTTTCAGTATGAATTCGGCCTGCCTATCGATGGTTTAGTCGGAGAAAGCACGAAAGTAAAGTTAGTTAAAGTTTCTAAATATAATGAGCAGTTTGTGAAAGAACAAATTCGCAAAGGTAACAAATTTACTCATTACGGTGGAAAGCCGTTAAGCCAGCAAGCCAAAAACAAAGCGAAAAACACAACAAGGAAAACAACGGCGGACAATGTGCCAAAGGGCTTTTCACGAAATGATATTCAGCTTATGGCCAACGCTGTCTATGGAGAAGCGCGTGGTGAACCATATATCGGGCAAGTGGCTGTTGCGGCTGTTATTTTAAATCGCCTGAACCATTCCTCGTTTCCAAATACCGTTGCAGGAGTGATTTTTCAACCAGGGGCGTTTACAGCGGTAGCCGACGGACAAATATGGTTAACCCCGAATGAAACAGCACGAAAAGCCGTGCTTGATGCGATTAACGGCTGGGACCCTTCAGAAGGGGCGATTTATTACTTTAATCCGGATACAGCGACAAGCGGATGGATTTGGAGTCGTCCGCAAATTAAACGAATCGGCAAACATATTTTCTGTAAATAGATTGGAGGTGTTGAAATTGGTAAGAGCATTTTTAATCGGACTTTTATCACTTGGAATCATTGGAACGGCTTATTGGGGCTATCGTGAACATCAAGAGAAAAATGCGGTGTTGCAGCATGCAGAAAACAACTACCAGCGCGCTTTTCATGATTTAACGTATCAAGTTGATTTGCTTCACGACAAAATCGGTACGACATTAGCGATGAACTCGCGCAATTCGCTATCGCCAGCTCTTGCGGAAGTGTGGAGAATTGCCGCTGAAGCTCATTCTTCTGTCGGGCAGCTGCCGCTTTCCTTGCTTCCGTTTAATAAGACAGAGGAGTTTTTGGCGAAAATTGGTAAATTTAGCTATCGGACAGCGATACGTGATTTAGAAAAAGAGCCGTTGACAAAGGAAGAATATAAAACGCTGCAAAAGTTATATAAAAATGCCGCAGACATTCAAAGCGAGCTGCGCAATGTTCAATATTTAGTATTAAAAAATAATTTGCGTTGGATGGACGTAGAGCTGGCGCTTGCTTCCGATCAAAAACCAACGGATAATACGATTATCGATGGATTTAAGACGGTGGAAAAAAATGTTGAATCGTTTTCTGAAACAGATTTTGGTCCAACATTTACAAACTTAGAAAACGAAGATCGCGAATTTGCTCGCGCTAAAGGAAAACCAATTTCTAAAGAAGAAGCAAAGGATGTGGCAAAAACATTTTTAGGCTTGAAAGGAAAGGAAAAAATATCGATTGTGGAAAGCGGAAAAGGAGCTATCAACCGTTTTTATAGCTTAACCATTTACGATCCAAAGACGAAGACCGAGACTTATATGGATATGACGAAAAACGGCGGCTATCCGATTTGGGTCATTGACAACCGGCCGATTCAAACACAAAAAATCAGTTTAAATGAAGCGACAATAAAGGGATTAGAATTTTTAAAAAGACATAAGTTTACGAATTTAGAGCTGTATGAAAGTACGCAATATGACAATGTCGGAGTTCTTACTTTTGTGACAAACAAAAATGGCGTCCGTATTTATCCGGAAGCAATTAAGATGAAAGTCGCCCTTGATGATGGAACGATTGTTGGTTTTTCAGCGCGTGACTATTTATCATCCAATATAATTGACGCTGTTCCAAAACCAAAATTAACTGTCTCTGAGGCAAGAGCTAAAATCAACCCGAATCTGAAAGTAATGGAAGAACGGCAGGCGATCATCGTCAATGATTTAAACGATGAAGTTCTTTGTTATGAGTTTTTAGGCACACTAGGCGATGATACGTACCGGATTTTCATCAACGCGCAAAATGGCATAGAAGAGAAAGTCGAAAAACTTCAAGATACGGAGCCTGTATACGGAAATGTTTAGAGAAAAAAGGAAAAGCAGTATTGCTTTTCCTTTTTTGTATTCCGTGTTTTAATATAAAGTGGATTTGTTTAAGGCGTAAACATGAACATGAACAACAATCTTGTTTTAATTCGGGGGTATAAGACGCATGTTGAAAATAGGCAATACGTTAATTTTAGAACCGATTGATGAACAAACAAAACATAAATACAAATGTAAAGTAGCAGAAATTTTTCCTAACAGTATACATATCGATTATCCAGTGAATATGGAGACAGGAAAAACTGTTTTCTTATTAAACGGCATGCAGTTTAAAGCAAGTTTTGTCGGCAAAGACCATTCCCTTTATTTATTTGATACGGAAGTAACAGGAAAAATAAGACAGCCGATTCCGCTCGTTGTGCTTTCTTATCCAGGAGAGCAGCAACTTACCCGTATCCAGCGACGACAATATGTTCGTGTAGAGGCAAATGAGGATATAGCCATTCATCCGCGTAATAGAGAATTTTCTCCGTTTACAACGATAACGAGCGACATTAGCGCAGGCGGAGCTGCTATTGTTCTTCCTCGCAAAATAAAAGGATTTGAACCGGGAGTAAGGGTAGATGCATGGTTGGTTCTTCATATGCGTTCAGGAGATATCCATTATTTAAATATCCCATCGAAAATTGTCCGTATTTTTAAAGAGAAGCATTCACCAGTCGAGAAAGCATCGCTTCAATTTCTTGATATAAAGCATCAAGATCGGTTGTTATTAATTCGTTATAGCTTTGAAAAGCAGCTGGAGCAACGGCAGAAAGGTATAGACGAAGAATAAAGAACGGAACGAAATGGAATAATATAATAATAAAGCGTGATTGGCGAGAAAACGGCTTTTTACAGCCGAATGAAGAGAAGGACGGATGGGTGTGAAACAAATCGAGCGAATTTTACTGAAGCTAGTTGTCATCCAATTTATTTTTTTGCTTATCGCCCAATTTATGATTTTATATACACCATTTTCTCCTTATTTAGGAAAAATCTATGAGTATGAAGGTGTAAGTAAGAATCAAGTCACGAAAACCATTGAAACATTCGACCAATAACGGTCCATATGTTAAAATAACATCGAATGCAGGGGTTTCCTGCTTTTTTTCTTGATAAAATTTATTAAGTTTGGGAGGAAGTAATGAGTAAGCGTATTTCAATTGCGATTGATGGACCAGCAGCTGCAGGAAAGAGCACAGTAGCGAAGATTTTAGCGGAAAAGCTTTCATATCTTTATATCGATACAGGAGCGATGTATCGTGCCCTGACGTATCGTGCCTTAAAAGAAGGGATCGATTTAAATGATGAACATCAATTACTGAATATATTAAAAGATACATATATTGAATTGAAGCCATCCGAGCATGGACAGCTTGTATTCATGAACGGTGAGGACGTCACCAATGTTATTCGTCAAGCGGATGTGACCAATTCCGTATCAATTGTTGCAAAACATAAATTAGTACGCGAGGAGATGGTCGCACGGCAGCGCGCATTTGCGCAAAACGGCGGCGTTGTCATGGATGGACGTGATATTGGGACACATGTGCTTCCGAATGCGGAAGTAAAAATTTTCTTAAAGGCGTCAGTGGAAGAACGAGCGAAACGGCGTCATGCGGAAAATTTAGCAAGAGGATTTGCATCGGATTTAGAGAAATTAAAAGAAGAAATTGCTTACAGAGACAAACTTGATTCTGAGCGAGAAATTGCTCCGTTAAAAAAAGCAGAAGATGCCATTGAGATTGACACAACTTCTTTATCCGTTGGTGATGTAGTGAACCGAATTATGGAGATTGTTAACGAAAGGATTTGATGGCGTTGAGTTTTTACTCATTTGCTAAAAGTGTCGTTTCCGGCATTTTAAAACCTGTTTATCGTATTGAAGTCATGGGGTTAGAACATTTTCCGAAAGAAGGCGGGGTACTTCTTTGTTCCAACCATATTAGCAATCTCGATCCACCTGTGCTAGGTATTACTGCTCCACGTCCGATTCATTTTATGGCAAAAGAAGAGCTGTTTCGCGTGCCGATTTTAAAACATATCGTTCGAAACTTAAATGCCTTTCCGGTCAAACGGGGAATGAGCGACCGTCAAGCATTGCGGACTGGGCTTGATGTACTTAAAGATGGCAAGGTTCTCGGTATTTTTCCAGAAGGGACGCGAAGAAAAGATGGAAAGCTTGGAAAAGGATTGTCAGGCGTCGGTTTTTTTGCTTTACGCACCAATGCCCTCGTTGTTCCATGTGCGATCGTCGGTCCATATAAACCGTTTCGAACGCTGAAAGTTGTATACGGAAAGCCGATTGATATGCAGGAGTTTCGTGAGAAAAAGGCTTCGCCGGAAGAAGCAACGGAATATATAATGAGTCATATTCAAGCGCTTTTAGAACAGCACTAAACGTTAAAATATTGCAGTGTTTTGTTACATTAATTTTCAGAAAATATGGTATAATAATTCGAGAAGCTTGTTCTTTATTTCTATTTTCAAGGAGAAAATGGGGAGTTTTTATTAAAAATTCCCGTGAACGGCTTCGCAATGTGAACTTAGGCCGTGTATTTAAGGAGGTTTTAAGATGGTAGAGGATATGAATTTGGAAGTAAAGGTGTATCGCGTAGGCGACATTGTGAAGGGACGTGTCGTGAAAGTCGAGGACAAACAAGTGTTGATAGACATTGAAGGGAGCAAGCAAAGCGGAATTATTCCCATTAGTGAACTGTCCAGCCTTCATGTCGAGAAAGCGGGCGATGTTGTTGCCGTTGGTGATGAAGTGACCGCTAAAGTGAAAAAAGTGGAAGAGTCTGCAGACGAAGATGATGGACTTTTAATTTTGTCGAAAAAAGCAGTCGATACGGAAAAAGCATGGGAAGACTTACAGGCGAAATTTGAAAGCGGCGAAGTGTTTGAGGTCGTGATAAAAGACGTTGTCAAAAGCGGTCTTGTTGCTGATGTTGGCGTAAGAGGCTTCATCCCAGCTTCATTAGTAGAAACGCGCTTTGTTGAAGATTTCTCGGACTACAAGGGCCGCACGTTAAAGGTGAAAGTCGAAGAATTAGATCGCGAGAAAAATCGTGTCATTTTGTCGCACCGTGCTGTTCTTGAGCAAGAGCAAGCGGAGCGGAGAAAGCAAACTTACAACAAAATTGAAGCAGGTCAAGTGTTAGAAGGAACGGTTCAGCGAATTGTTGACTTTGGCGTATTCGTTGATATTGGTGGAGTTGATGGATTAGTACATATTTCTCAGCTGTCACATACTCGTGTAGACCACCCTTCTGAAGTTGTGCAGGAAGGTCAAACCGTAAAAGTAAAAGTTCTTTCCGTTGACCGCGATAATGAGCGAATTTCTTTGTCCATAAAAGAGGCATTGCCGGGGCCATGGGACGGTATTTCCCAAAAGATTGCTGCAGGTGACGTTGTTGAAGGAAAAGTAAAACGTCTTGCTTCATTCGGTGCATTTGTTGAAATTTTCCCTGGTGTAGAGGGACTTGTTCATATTTCACAAATTTCGAATAAACGCATCTCTAAGCCGCATGAAGTGTTAAAAGAAGGCGATGTTGTAAAAGTGAAAGTGCTTGATGTAAATGAAGCGGAACGTCGTATTTCTTTAAGTATGAAAGAGTTAACAGAAAATGTAGCCGATGAGGAAGACTACAGCAAATATACGCAAACTTTCAATGAATCAACTGGATTTCAAATCGGTGAAGTGATTGGCGAACAGCTAAAGAAATTAAAACAGAAATAATGGTGATTGAAGGTGAGCAGAGCAAAACGAAAATTGGACCATATCGAACATGCGCTGTCAACCGGTCAAGCGAGGGCGCATGGCTTTGAGGATATAACGTTTGTGCACCAAAGCCTGCCTGATTTATCCACCACACAAATTGATTTACGGACGACGTTAGGCGAACTTTCGTTAAGTTCGCCTATTTTTATCAATGCGATGACCGGCGGTGGCGGGGAAGCGACTTTAAAAATTAATGAGGGATTAGCAATAGCTGCGAAGGAATGCAATATTGCGATGGCCGTTGGCTCGCAAATGGCAGCAATAAAAGACCCAAATGAGAAACCTTCTTTTGAGATCGTACGGAAAGTCAACCCGAACGGTCTGATTTTTGCCAACCTTGGTAGCGAAGCCACTGTGGAAGATGCCAAAAGAGCTGTTGACATGATTGAAGCAAACGGTTTGCAAATTCATTTAAATATCATTCAAGAGCTTGTAATGCCGGAAGGAGACCGCGATTTTACAGATGCGTTAAAACGAATTGAACAAATTGTCCAGCATGTGGACGTCCCGGTCATTGTGAAAGAAGTAGGATTCGGCATGAGTAAAGAAACTGCTTTGCAGCTTGCAAACATTGGTGTGACGATGGTTGACGTAGGAGGATTCGGCGGCACGAATTTTGCCCGGATTGAAAATGAACGACGTGCAAAAATGTTAGCTTATTTTAATGACTGGGGGATTACAACAACTACTTCCATTGTGGAGGTGTCACAAACCGTTCCTTTTATGTCTATAATCGGCAGCGGTGGAATACAGACGGCTCTTGATGTGGCAAAAGCGCTTGCTTTGGGCGCTTCAGCAGCGGGATTTGCCGGCTATTTTCTAAAAATCCTGATTCATGAAGGAATAGAAGCGTTAATTGAGAAAATTGAAGAGCTGCACTCCGATTTAACTTTCATTATGACAGCTCTAGGAGCAAAAACAATTGAGAAACTGCAACAAGTTCCGCTCGTCATTCGCGGAGAAACGCATCATTGGTTAACGGAAAGAGGATTTGACACGAAAGTATATAGTTGTCGATAAATTCACCCCTTCATCCCAGTGACTAAAATTATGGGACGAAGGGGTTTTTAATTTTCTCTCCCCTCTAAGCATAAAAACGGAAAAATCGAACGGGGCATGCATAATGGGAAAAGTCCATTGTCCTCTATGCTTCTCATCACCTTTTGAATTCGATTTTTCTCGGAAACGAGAACCTCCCTACTATTTATACGCTTATATAACTTTATTGTTAGAAAAGGGATTATCTTATTTAAAAAATGGAAAAAATAGAGGTGGAGAACGTCGATCGTTAGAAAGAAGGGAATCGAATGTTTTTTTTTAAAGAAAACAAGAAAAAAAAACAAATAGTTAAGAACCGGCAAGATCAGAACCAAAATCAATACCAACAGAACTTTCTTTCTACCGACTTAAATCAAAATCTACAAGAACTGCAAAACATCTATCAAAATTGTATCGATGTCGTTTTTCGCGAATTTAAAATAGGTGGAAAAACAAAAGCTGCTCTTATCTATATCGACGGTTTATCTAACATCGAAGAAATCGATGCGAGCGTGCTCACCCCTTTGATGAAAGAAAGCGACGCCAAGGAGAATACCGATCAGCTCATTCATGTCAATTATATTCTAGAACAAAAATTGACCGTTTCTAAGATAAAGAGAGTACAAACAATGACAGAGTGCATTGAACATATCTCTGGTGGGAATCCGGTCTTGTTTATCGACCAACAAAGCGAAGGATTCGCTTTAGGTTTGTCAAATTGGGAAAAACGTTCCATCGAAGAACCGGTGGGGGAATCCGTGATAAGGGGACCGCGGGAGGGATTCACCGAGTCATTAGGGACTAACCTTTCTTTATTGCGCAGAAAAGTAAGAAGCCCGCAGCTCAAAATGAAATCAATGAAAATTGGGGAGTACACCCAGACTGAAGTAGTCATCTCTTATATTGAAGGAATTGCCGATCAAACGTTAATCCAAGAAGTAGAAACCCGGCTTAACCGTATCAAGATAGACGGTATTTTGGAAACGAACTACATTGAAGAGTTAATTGAGGACAATCCTTATTCTCCGTTTCCTCAAATTTTGGATACCGAACGTCCTGATGTTGTCGTGGCGAATTTGCTTGAAGGACGAGTAGCGATTCTTCAAGATGGTACTCCTTTCGTTTTGATTGTACCAATTTCTTTTTATTCCTTGCTGCAATCACCTGAAGATTACTACCAACGATCCTTAGCGAGCACGGTAGTCCGTTGGATGCGTTACATATTTCTTTTGATATCTCTTTTGCTGCCCTCGTTGTACGTGGCGATCCTTACCTTTCATCAGGAAATGATTCCTACTACACTTTTGATAAACATAGCAGTTTCTCGGGAGATGATTCCCTTTCCGGCGCTGGTTGAAGTATTAATCATGGAAATTGTATTTGAGGCTTTGCGCGAAGCAGGATTGAGGCTTCCGAAACAAGCAGGTGCTGCGGTTAGTATCGTTGGTGCGCTGGTGATTGGGCAAGCTGCGATCCAAGCAGGTCTTGCTTCTTCTCCTCTAATCATGGTGGTCGCGTTAACAGGGATTGCCTCTTTTACGATTCCACGCTATACGGCTGGAATCGCATTAAGGATACTGCGCTTTCCCATGGTCTTGTTGGCAGGGACGTTAGGGCTTCTCGGGATTATGCTCGGGCTGCTCATGATTGTTACTCATATGGCGACGCTTCGTTCTTTCGGCGTTCCATATTTATCTCCTATGGCTCCGATGCAAGGGAGAGAAATGAAAGATGTGTTGATACGTGCGCCTTGGTGGAAGCTCAATACACGCCCCCGTTTAACGGGAACAGATAACATTCAGCGGCAAGGTCCGAATCAGAAACCGAATCCTGATCACGGAGATGACAAGACGAGTAAAGGTAAAGGAGGATCATGATTATGATTGAGAAAGGAAAAATATCCGCCATACAAATGGGAATAATGATATATCCTACGATCATCGCAACAGGCATTCTTTTAGTTCCTGCAATCACCACCCGACACGCGAAACAGGATATGTGGCTTTCTCCCTTATGGGCTTCTTTTATCGGCTTTTTGACGGTTTATATTGCCGTTCAGTTAAACTATCTCTATCCAAAAAAAACCCTGATCGAGTACAGCGAGGAGATTCTCGGCAAGTTTTTGGGGAAAGCGGTTGGGTTGGTCTTTTTATTTTACTTTTTACAGGCAAATGGAATTATTATCCGAGAGTATGGCGAATTTGTTGTAGGTAACTTTCTTACTAATACTCCATTAGTCGTGGTGATGGGAAGTATGATTCTAGTGTGCTCCTTTGCCGTTCGCAGCGGTGTGGAAGTGATAGCCAGACTTGCGGAAATGATTATGCCTGTTGTGGTTATTCTAATATTCGTCAATATTATCCTTTTGATTCCCGATATGGAAGTAGCGAATATGTTTCCCATTATGGAAAAGGGAATAATGCCCTCGCTCAAGGGGGCGGTAATCCCGGTAGGGTGGTTTACTGAATTCATCCTCATCGCTTTTCTGCTTCCTTACTTAGCCGATCGGAACAACGGAAAGAAATGGGGCATGATCTCGGTCACCGCCGTTATGTTGACCTTATCTTTCATCAATATTGCTGTTCTTTTCGTCCTAGGGGGAGTTACAGACCGTTTTGTCTATCCCGCGATAAGCGCCGTCCGTTACATTAGTATTGCGGATTTTCTAGAACACATTGAAGCCATCGTAATGGCCCTTTGGGTAGCAGCGGTTTTTTTGAAGGTTACTGTCTTTTATTACGCTTTGGTATTAGGAACGGCTCAATGGCTGAATTTGTCCGATTATCGCCCTGTCGTTTTTCCCATGGGATTTTTACTGTTGTTATTCGCCGTCTGGTCGGCGCCGAATTTAATGGAATTGACCCATTTTCTAGGCACCTCTTCCCCGTTTTTCCGAATGTCGATTCAAACGGCGCTTCCTCTCCTTCTCCTGTTGATTGCAAAATGGCGCAAAAGAACCAACAACCCAAATCAAGTAAAATGCCAAGGATAAGGAGAGCCACGAAACAAGGAGTAAAAAGGAGATAAACGAGAATGGGCATGTTACAAAAAGCAGCAAAAATTCTTTTCGTTTCCATTCATTTTATTTTGCTAAGTGGCTGTTGGGACCGAGTAGAAGTAAACGATTTAACATTAATCTTAGGATTAGGCATTGATCAAACAAAAGATGGACAAATAAAGCTTACAGCGGAACTAGTTACCCCGAATGCAGGCGGTGGAGGCCAGACGGTGGGGGGAGGCGGCGGTGGCGGTGGTCAGGTTCAAACGATAGTAAGCTCAGGAACGGGTACAACCGTGGCTGATGCGATCTCAGACCTGCAAGAAAGGCTTCCGCGCCGTGTCTTCTGGGGACACACCAAAGTGATCGTGTTCGGAGAGAAAGCAGCAAAAGCAGGGATTCACCAGCATCTGGACTTTCTGAGCCGCAATCCGAAAATTCGCCTTCGTTCCAATGTATTAGTAAGTAAAGGCACTGCGAAAAGCGTGCTCGAATTGCTCCCTCCGATCGAGCAAAGCTCAGCAGAAGTGCTGCGGGAATTGTCAGAATCAGAACTTTTATTGCAAGTAACGGTAAAAGACATTCTACAAATGCTAAGCGGCGATGCTGGTGCGGCGGCTCTTCCCATGGTGAAGATTTTGCCGCCGGAAAAAGGGAAAAAAGAGCTAGAAACCATTGCGTTTATCCAACGTACCGCCATTTTTAAGAAGGATAAAATGATCGGGGATATTGATGATAAGTTGACCCGGGGCGTGCTTTGGCTCAGAAATGAGATCAAGGAGGCGAATGTCACGATTACGCTTAAAGAAGAAAAGGGAAATATCACGTCCACGATGATAAGAGCGCATACGGAATTCATCCCCGAATATGAGAAAGGTAAATGGAAGATGATCGTGAAAGCGACCTCGGAAGACGATATCATATTAAACGGAACGAAATTAAATTTGATGAACCCTAAGTATACGAAAATGATCGAAAAAGAATTAGAAAATGAAGTAAATAAACGTATTAGAGACGCCTTGAAAAAAGTGCAAAAAGAGATGAAAGCCGATATTTTTGGCTTCGCAGACCTTTTCCACCGAAAGCATCCAAGAGAATGGAACAAGGTAAAGAATCGCTGGGAGGAAATCTTCCCTACCGTTGAAGTGATTGTGGAGACGAAAGCATACGTCCGCAGACCGGGAATAAACACCGCTCCGCAAGGATTGCCTGAGGATGAGGTGAAAGAATAATGAAAGCTGGTTTTATACTAGGTACTCTTGTTCTGGGGGCGTTTATCTTTCTATACGAGTGGCCGCGAATCAATCGGACACAGAAAAAAGAAAAAGTGGCGTTTATTGTGTTGCTAAGCCTGGGAACGATTCTTGCGATTGTATTAATAGTAAACCCCGATCTTCCGGGGCCGACGCAGATGATCGATTATATTTATAGACCTCTCGGAAGAATGCTTGAAAAATAAAGGTAAGTTTCCTATTTTTGTATTGAGGAATAAAAACAATATCATTAGATGCGAGCTCTTTGGCAATGAAGATGATGGATGAAACGTAGAAGTACAGAACAAGATTTGTGCTTGAGTTGGTCTAGGTTTATCCTCTTACTGTGATAAAGGGAGCTGAACAGCAAATACATGGATCAATTTCAACAAATTGAGAAAAAGTTCGGTGCAATTGATGTTCGACTTTTTCAATACTTTGAAAGCGAAAGCTGACTCGATTTTTAATCATTGAGTCAGCTTTTTTCTGCTTTCTTTGCGAGCCTTCCAGCGCGTGTCGAGGATAAACGCGCTCGCTCCGCTTTTCTTATTGTCTAGCTCCAGCGCCTAGCCTTCTTCTGCCAAATAACCTTCCCCCTTGAGGTGACAAGCACCTCTACGGGTGAAGAACATTTGGCTTCGAAGGCTAATCGCGGCGCTTCCGCTTTTCTTATTGTCTAGCTCGGCTCGCAACGCTTTGCGGAAAATAACCTTCCTCCGTCGAAATGCAAGCATTTCTCGTCGGAAGAACATTTTCCTTTAGCGTTAGGCGCTCGCTTCCGCTTTTCTTATTGTCTAGCTCCGGCGACCAACCGCTCGGGGTCAAATAACCTTCCCCCTTGAGGTGACAAGCACCTCTGCGGGTGAAGAACATTTGCCCATCGCGGTTAGGCGGGTCGCCTCCGCTTTTCTTATTGCTGGTTTCGTTCTCGTGCTGCTTGTGGATCTTCGAGTCTTGACGCACCTTTGTATTCAAATGATTGATCACGGTCAGATTCAACCCGATGTGACTGCTTTAATTTTTTTTCTTGGCGATCTTTTCCCATGGCTTATGCTCCTTTCCTGCTTTTCATTTTTACTATGTCAATCTTTGTGTTTCTTATGCATCGATTAAGTTTTATAAAAACGTGAAATAATGGGAATAGTAGGAGGTGAAGAAGGTGGATGGGATTTATTTTTATTGGTTTGCATGGATGCTTTGGATAGTTTATACGTTTCTTATGAAAAAGGATAAAGCGCGCACTTTCTTTGCGGTGACTTTGCTTATTTTGCTTACGTTATCGATTTATGAGACAACAATCGGTTCGTTTCGGTTGACATTATCTTATCTTTTCATTCTTTTTATGGTGTTTTATTTTGCTGCACTGAGGAATAGATGGCAGTTCATTTACATGCTGATTGGTTCAATGATTGTGACGCTTGCTTATGTGTCGTTTCAATTGTTTGCATTATTTGATCCAGTTTGGGTGTTTCTGAACCAGACATGGATGCTTGCTATTGTTTTAACTATCATTACGCTCCTGCTTTATGGCGATTTTTATTCTCGCTTGTTATGTTTTATTATTGGTTCTTGTCAAGGTGATTTTTTATATGCGGTCATATTAAAACGTTTTTCTTTCCCACATGTCATTGGTTCTTTAGCGTTTTTTGATATGATTCTCATTTCTTGGTCATTGATGTTTGGATGGTTTGTTCTGGAAAATATAAGCGTTTACGGCGACTTATTTGTACAAAAGGGAGTGAAGGAGACGAAACAATCATGAATGAGTATACATTTCCAATCTTGTTTGGCGTGTTTGTTGGAGTATTAACAAGGATGTATTTATTGAAAACGGATTATCGGCAATATCCTACATATCTTCACGGGAAAATTATTCATATCGCGTTAGGATTTATTGCCGCAGGATTAGGAACGATTGCTGTACCTGCCATCATGGAAAAGGAGTTTGCAGCAATTACATTTTTAGCATTAGCCGCTTCCCAATTCCGCGATGTACGCAATATGGAACGTAACACATTGAACGAATTAGACCAATATGAACTAGTGCCGCGCGGGAAAACGTATATTGAAGGAATTGCGATTGTATTTGAAGGAAGAAACTATTTAGTTATTTTCACATCGTTTATTTCGACGCTTGCTTATCTTGTTTGGAATATTTGGGCCGCGGTTATTGCGAGCATCATCGGGTTGTTAGTGGCGCGAAAATTTATGTCTGGAAGCCGTTTAAAAGATATAGTGGACATTGAATATGTGGAACCTCATTTTGAGGGAGCTGGGTTATATGTCGATAACATCTATATTATGAATATTGGATTGCCGGCAAGACAAAAGGAAATTTTGCGATACGGGATGGGGTTTATTTTGAAACCGAAAAATTTTAACGCGCGTTCAACGATTGCGAATTTAGGGCAGAGACAAGCGATTTTGCACGATGTTTCAACAGCGCTTGGGGTATATCGGGATTCGGGGACACCAGCTTTGGTGCCGCTCGCCAAACGCGATTTAGATGACGGACGGGTCGGAATTTTTATTTTGCCGCAAGAAAAAGATATTGAAAAAGCAAAGGCGATTATCGGCAATGTACCAACATTAGAAAATGCGATTCGCATGCCGACAGAATCGGAAGCGAACAAGAAGGGAAGAAAATTGCGATGACGCATGAAAAGCTCATTTTAGCCGTCATTACAACAAACCCGAATAAAATTGCCGGAGGAGCCCCGATTTTTACATGTGACACAAGAGAAGAAATGGAAAATGTTGCGACAAACTTAGAAGCCATTCTTGACGGCATTGCCCACGCCTTATCCGATGAACTCCTCATCATCGTTAAACATTAAAATGGGGTCTGACCCCCAGTGCTTCACCGCGTTAATGTGATGGGGGTCAGACCCCTGTTGTTGAAATGAAGAGTTTTTGGTACAATAAAACAGCTAGACCCTTCATTGTATAGAAGGGCTTCTTTTTTGTTTACATTTTATATTGAGATGTAAAGCAATGAAGTTGTGTATATGGATACATACAATTTTGAGAGGAAGGGTGATAGGATGCCGAATCCAGTTGTAGCGATTGTTGGGCGACCGAATGTCGGAAAGTCAACAATTTTTAACCGAATTGCTGGAGAACGTATTTCAATTGTTGAGGATGTGCCAGGAGTTACGCGCGACCGTATTTATAGCAGCGGCGAGTGGCTGAATCGAAAGTTTAACATTATTGATACAGGTGGAATTGATATTGGTGATGAGCCGTTTTTAGAGCAAATTCGCGAGCAGGCGGAAATTGCTATTGATGAAGCGGACGTGATTATTTTTATGACCAATGGCCGCGATGGTGTAACAGCGGCGGATGAAGAAGTCGCGAAAATTTTGCGCCGTTCCAATAAACCAGTTGTGCTAGCGGTGAACAAAATTGATAATCCAGAGATGCGGGAAAACATTTACGATTTCTACACGCTTGGTTTTGGTGAACCATATCCAATTTCCGGTACGCATGGGCTGGGCCTCGGTGATTTATTGGATGCGGTTGTTGCCCACTTTCCAAAACGAGAATACAAAGAATATGAAGAAGATGTCATTAAGTTTTGTTTAATCGGCCGACCAAATGTCGGAAAATCGTCATTAGTCAATGCGATTTTAGGCGAAGAGCGCGTCATTGTCAGCGATATCGCAGGAACGACGCGGGATGCTGTTGATACAAACTTTACCCGCGAAGGACAAGAATATGTCATTATTGATACAGCAGGTATGAGAAAAAGAGGAAAAGTGTACGAAAGCACAGAAAAATATAGTGTGCTGCGTGCTTTAAAAGCGATTGAACGTTCGGATGTTGTGCTCGTTGTATTAAATGCTGAAGAAGGAATTGTTGAGCAAGATAAAAAGATTGCCGGCTATGCTCATGAAGCAGGACGTGCGGTGATTATCGTTGTTAATAAATGGGATGCAATTGAAAAAGATGATAAAACATTAATTGAGTTTGAACGGAAAATTCGCGACCATTTCCAATTTCTTGATTATGCGCCGATCGTATTTGTTTCTGCGAAAACAAAGCAACGTCTTCATAAATTATTGCCAATGATTCAAATGGTCAGCGAAAATCATGCAATGCGCGTCCAAACGAATGTGTTAAACGAAGTGATTATGGATGCAGTAGCGATGAATCCAACACCGACACATAATGGCCAACGCTTAAAAATCTATTATGCGACACAAGTATCTGTAAAGCCGCCTACATTTGTTATCTTTGTCAACGATCCAGAGTTGATGCATTTCTCTTATGAACGCTTCTTAGAAAATCGCATTCGCGACGCGTTTGGCTTTGAAGGAACACCGATTAAACTCATTGCACGGCCGCGTAAATAAAAAATATAAAAATGGGAGGTGATGGAACGTGGAGCAAATTGCTGTTTTAGGTGCTGGAAGCTGGGGAACCGCTTTAGCAATGGTGCTTGCTGATAACGGTCATAAGGTTCGTTTATGGGGACATCGCCAAGATCAAATTGACGAGATTAACGAAAAACATACAAATGAAAAATATTTGCCTGACATTAAATTACCTGAAGCGATCGTCGGCTATGCCGATCTTTGCGAAGCGTTAGCCAATATCGAAACGGTTGTGCTTGCAGTTCCGACAAAAGCAATCCGCGAAGTATTAAGAAAAGTGCGGGCATGTTTAAAGAAGCCGATTACGATTGTCACTGTCAGCAAAGGAATTGAGCCCGATACGCATAAGCGCATTTCTGAAATTATTGAAGAAGAAATGGCAGGCCCATTTCTAAAAGACGTGGTCGTTTTATCCGGTCCAAGCCATGCTGAGGAAGTGAGCAGGCGCCAGCCTACGACTGTTACTGTTTCTTCAAAAAATATGGAAGCAGCGGAACGCATTCAAGATTTATTTATGAATCATCACTATTTTCGTGTTTATACAAACCCTGATTTAATTGGTGTTGAAATTGGCGGGGCTTTAAAAAATATTATTGCGCTTGCGGCTGGAATTACAGATGGATTAGGATACGGAGATAATGCGAAAGCGGCGCTTATGACGCGGGGATTGGCGGAGATTGCCCGCTTAGGGAGCGCCCTTGGTGCGAATCCGCTGACATTTGCTGGACTAACAGGCATCGGTGATTTAATCGTTACGTGTACAAGCGTTCATTCTCGAAATTGGCGAGCTGGAAATTTACTGGGGAAAGGAAAAAGCCTTGACGAAGTTCTAGGAAATATGGGGATGGTTGTCGAAGGAGTGCGCACAACCAAAGCCGCCTATCAGCTTGCGAAAAAGATGAACGTTGAAATGCCGATTACAGCCGCTTTATATGATGTGCTTTTTAATAACAAAGACCCAAAAGCAGCGGTTGACTCATTAATGTCGCGTGTGAAAACACATGAAATGGAAGACTTGTCCAATATTTTAGGAGAGCGACAATACTAAATGATTTGCGAAAATAGGCAATAGACGATGCCATAAAGTTTAGCATTGCATACAATACTACGAACAAATATAGACCTGAGCCCCGGACAAAGGGTGGCATCAAAATATACTGAAGTAAAGAGCCCCGCTTTACTTCAGCTTTTTTTGTGCATGAACAGAGCAATCTATTAGATTCGTTTCGCGTTTATGATATAATGATTGTCGAAAAAAAGGGGGAAATAAAATGTCACCAGCGCTAGTAAAAATGTGGATTGCTTTAGCATCGATGGCTTTCATGTTTATTTCCGTATTTTCCATTTACTTCAGCCGATATAAGGCAAAAAACAAATTATTAAAGTTTATTTCCGCACTTATTGCATATGTGTTAATGATTTTAGCTGGATTGATTATTATTTTTGTCGTGTTCAGCGGCCCGGTGCAAGAGTAATCCAAATCTAAAAGGATGAGGTGTTATGAAAGCATTTTCAAAGCTTTTAATCGTTTTTTCGACGATGCTATTGCTGTCAGGATGTTTATATCCTGAAGAGCGGTTAAAACAAAACCAAATTCCGTATCAAGATCAAGTAGCGTCCGTACAGTCGGCTGTCGATCAGTATCGCCAAGCAAATGGCGGCTTATTACCCATTCATAACCGCGATATGAAAACACCGATCTATCAAAAGTATCCGATTGATTTCAATAAATTAATACCGAAGTATATGCAGGAACCACCAGGAAATGCTTTTGAGAGTGGTGGCATTTTTCAATATGTTCTTGTCGATGTCGAGAAAAAACCGACAGTGAAGCTGCTCGATTTGCGCATCGCTGAAAAGATACGCGAATTAAAGTTGCGTATCAAAATGTATCGGGATTCAAATGGATATCCGCCATTTAAAGACATGGTTGCAAAAGGGATTTTTACATTAGATTATAAAAAGCTTGGATATAAAGAACCTCCTTATGCAGTGAGCCCTTTTTCCGGAAACAATCTGCCGTTTCTTATTGACTATAACGGTGAAATATATGTCGATTATCGAATGGATTTGTATGACGCCTTAAAAAAAGCAAACTATGCGTATCAGCCAGGAGAGGATATCCGCGATCTATTAGTAAAAAATTCGTTATTTGTCCCAGCGTACTCTGTTCCATATACGATTGATCCGCAAAAAAATGAGCCGATTTTTTTAATAAAATAAGTCATGAGCCCTTCTTTAGAGAATACATTCTAGAGAAGGGATTTTTTTTATTTATTTTTAGTCATAAATCAATAGGACAACATCATATGCATATAGTGTCCTAGAATACTAGCAAAAGGGTCAGTTTGTCCAACGACTCGAAGACTGGAGGGGAGTCATTTGGAAAAGTTCGATATTTTTAAAGATATTGCTGAACGGACCGGCGGTGATATTTACCTAGGGGTAGTCGGTGCAGTGCGTACAGGCAAATCGACGTTTATTAAAAAATTTATGGAGCTCGTTGTCATTCCGAATATCGGGAATGAAGCAGATAAAGCGCGCGCGCAAGATGAATTGCCGCAGAGTGCAGCTGGAAAAACAATCATGACAACGGAGCCAAAATTTGTTCCAAATCAAGCTGTCAAAGTAAAGGTTGACGAAGGATTAGAAGTAAACATTCGCCTAGTAGATTGTGTAGGATACGCTGTTCCTGGTGCAAAAGGCTATGAAGACGAAAACGGACCAAGAATGATTCATACACCTTGGTATGAAGAGCCTATTCCGTTCCATGAAGCGGCAGAAATCGGCACACGAAAAGTCATTCAAGAACATTCAACGATTGGTGTCGTCATTACAACAGATGGTTCCATTGGCGAGATTCCTCGTCAAGACTATATCGAAGCGGAAGAACGCGTGATTAACGAACTAAAAGAGGTTGGTAAACCGTTTATTATGATTATTAATACAGTTCGTCCTCATCATCCCGAAACGGAAGCGCTTCGCCAGCAATTAAGCGAGAAATACGATATCCCAGTGCTGTCTATGAGTGTGGAAAGCATGCGCGAAACAGACGTTTATAACGTGCTTCGTGAAGCATTATATGAATTTCCTGTACTTGAAGTGAACGTCAACTTGCCAAGCTGGGTCATGGTGCTTCGTGAAGATCATTGGCTTCGTGAAAGCTATCAAGAAGCAGTAAAAGATACGGTGAAAGATATTAAACGTTTGCGTGATGTCGATCGTGTCGTTCAACAGTTCGGACAGTATGAATTTATTGAGCAAGCAAGTTTAGCGGGAATTGAAATGGGACAGGGAATTGCCGAAATTGACTTGTACGCCCCTGATGATTTATACGATCAAATTTTAAAAGAAGTCGTTGGGGTAGAAATTCGCGGCAAAGATCATTTATTGCAGCTCATGCAGGAATTTGCCCACGCAAAAGCGGAGTATGACCAAATTGCCGACGCGTTAAAGATGGTGAAGCAAACAGGCTACGGCATCGCCGCTCCTGCACTTTCTGATATGAGCTTGGATGAACCGGAAATCATTCGTCAAGGGTCTCGCTTTGGAGTGCGCCTAAAAGCAGTAGCTCCTTCTATTCATATGATTAAAGTCGATGTTGAGTCTGAATTTGCACCGATTATTGGTACAGAAAAACAAAGTGAAGAATTAGTCCGCTATTTAATGCAAGACTTTGAAGATGATCCGTTATCTATTTGGAATTCAGATATTTTTGGCCGTTCGTTAAGTTCGATTGTCAGAGAAGGTATTCAAGCGAAATTAGCGCTGATGCCAGAAAACGCCCGCTATAAGCTGAAAGAAACATTAGAACGAATCATTAATGAAGGTTCTGGTGGACTTATTGCAATTATATTGTAATTTCGGGGATGACCCAATAAGTGTTTGACCTCACGGGTAACTCAAAATATATCGTGTTTTTATCTATTTTTATATGCTAATATATGATGGTTGTGGGGTCTGACACTTTGTGGTCAGCCCTTTTTTTGTCGAAAGTGGCGTGATATGCTTAAAAACAAGGATTTTATCTTGATAAGAGATAGGACATATGATAATCTTTTATCAGAAAATCTTAGTTTCCTTGGTGAAATATGCCTAAATTGCATTGTTTTGCGGAAAATATGTTGAATTATGTCCGTGAATCGTTTAATATTAGGCGTGTCACATGTATAGAAAAACGCAAATGTGTGAAGAAATGAAAGTAAGTAATTTTTTATAAAATTTTAACATCTTTGGGAGGAGGTGAATGGCATGAACAAGACAGATTTAATCAATTCAGTTGCAGAAGCTAGCGGTCTTTCTAAGAAAGATGCAACAAAAGCAGTTGATGCTGTTTTCGAATCTATTACGGAAGCTCTTAAAAATGGCGATAAAGTTCAATTAATCGGTTTCGGGAACTTTGAAGTACGTGAGCGTGCAGCACGTAAAGGACGCAACCCACAAACAGGTGAGGAAATGGAAATCCCTGCAAGCAAAGTTCCTGCATTTAAACCAGGGAAAGCTCTTAAAGACGCTGTTAAGTAATGTTACATAGATTTGACTCATTTTAAACAGAAAAAGAGCTTTCAAAGAAGGGTTAGCCATCGTGCTTACCCTTCTTTTTTTGCTTTTAGAGAGAGATGTATGCTAGAATCTGATTACATTTAGCATACTTGAAGCAGGAGGAAATCATGGGAAATATCAACTATGAACAAATTGAACATGCCGTTCGCTTAATATTAGAGGCCATCGGTGAAGATCCAAATCGTGAAGGATTGCGTGATACGCCGAAGCGGGTCGCTAAAATGTATGCCGAAGTGTTTTCAGGGTTGAATGAAGATCCGCGCAAACATTTTCAAACGGTGTTTGGCGAGGACCATGAAGAGCTTGTACTTGTAAAAGACATACCTTTTTATTCGATGTGTGAACATCATTTAGTTCCATTTTTTGGCCATGCTCATGTCGCCTATATTCCACGCGGCGGAAAAGTAACGGGCTTAAGCAAATTAGCGCGTGCAGTTGAAGCAGTAGCGCGCCGTCCGCAACTTCAAGAACGCATTACTTCTACCATTGCTGACTCGATTGTTGAAACGCTTAATCCGCATGGAGTCATGGTCGTTGTGGAAGCAGAGCATATGTGTATGACAATGCGCGGTGTGAAGAAGCCAGGTGCAAAAACTGTTACTTCCGCAGTAAGGGGAGTGTTTGTAACAGACCAGGCTGCTCGTGCGGAAGTTTTATCGTTAATTAAATGATAAAAAATTGACAGTTATGTCTTGTTGCGCAATAGTTAAAGAAGATATCTCATTACGTTGAGGGGAGGAAGATGTAAGAATGCATCAACAAAACGATTATATTGTCATTAAAGCGTTAGAAGATGGTGTAAATGTCATTGGTTTAACAAGAGGAGCTGATACACGCTTTCACCATTCGGAAAAATTAGATAAAGGGGAAGTGTTAATCGCCCAATTTACAGAGCATACGTCTGCGATTAAAGTACGTGGAAAAGCGGTGATCCAAACCGGCCACGGGGAAATTACTTCCGATTCTAAAAAGTAACGAGGGATTTTACCACAAAATCACGTCAGTTATGAACAAGTTATGTTATAATTAAATTTGTCATGTTTTAATAACGTTATTTTTTGGGAAGCAAGGGTGATTATGTTGAAAACGGTTGTACAGACAGTGTTGACGTTAAAGGAACAAATTCAAGAATTTCTTCATCATCCATATTTAATCCAGCACATATCAACAAGACAAATTGATGAAGATCGGATTTTATTGTCGCTTGCAGTATTGGAAGATGCCAACCTTTCAGAAGAGGAAATTCAACATCATATCGTTCCGATGATGCTTGTGCAAATCGCCCTTGATACCCATGATGAAGTGACAAACTCTTTGCCGGATAAAACGAATGACCCGCTAAAGGAAAGGCAATTAACTGTATTAGCTGGAGATTTATATAGCAGTTTATATTACAATTATTTAGCAAAAACGAATCATATTCAACTTATTGGCTTATTTGCTGAAGCTATTAAAGAAATAAATGAGCATAAAATTCGCCTTTATCAAAAAGATATTGAACGGATTGAGGCTCTATTTCATAGTACCGCCATTATTGAATCTTCCTTAATATGTAAAATAGGTGAATATTACGGTTCGCATACATCGTCTAAATTGCCTTACTATTATCTTTTGTTGAAGCGGTTGAACAAAGAAAAAGACGCGTATTTAAAAACAGGACATTCGCTTATTTTTGAACAAATGGCTGTGATTTTATTTTCGAAAAACAAAGAAATGACAAAGGAACAAAAAAACTATTTGTTTCATATTTGCGATCGTTACATTAACCATTGCAAAGAAGAAATTCTCAAGCTGAAATTAGAAGTCAACGAGCTGCTTAAGGCGAGACTATCAGAGTTAATTGGCGATTACTCAATGATGGCGAAAAAGACGGTGGAAGAAGGGTAGATGTATGCATCAATCAAAAGAAGAACGAGTTCATCATGTGTTTGAAAAAATTTATAACAATTACGATAAAATGAATTCAGTCATTAGCTTCAAGCGGCATTTAGCATGGCGAAAAGATACGATGAAGCGAATGAATGTACAAAAAGGAACAAAGGCGCTCGATGTTTGCTGCGGAACGGCTGACTGGACGATTGCTTTGGCCGAAGCGGTCGGTCCAACCGGTGAAGTATACGGACTTGATTTTAGCCAAAATATGTTGAAAGTGGGCGAGCAAAAAGTAAAGGAGCGCGCTTTACAAAATGTAACGCTCATTCATGGAAATGCGATGGAGTTGCCGTTTCCTGACAATACGTTTGATTACGTTACGATTGGATTTGGCTTAAGAAATGTACCTGACTATATGACTGTATTAAAAGAAATGCATCGCGTCGTGAAACCGGGTGGAAAAGTTGTTTGTTTGGAAACATCACAACCAACATTGATTGGGTTTAGGCAGCTCTATTACTTTTATTTCCGCTTTATCATGCCGCTTTTTGGAAAAATATTCGCCAAAAGTTATGAAGAATATTCATGGCTGCAAGAATCGGCACGCGACTTTCCGGGAATGGACGAACTTGCGCAAATGTTCCGCGATGCCGGCTTTGTCAACATAGAAGTAAAGCCATACACGTTTGGCGTGGCGGCGATGCATTTAGGATACAAACCGCGAGATTAAGGTGACAAATATGAAATTAAAAGCGATGTATTCGTTCTTGAATACAGATTTAAACATCGTTGAAAAAGAGCTGGAAACAGCGATTCAGTCCGATTATCGGCTGCTTAGCGAAGCCTCTCTTCATTTGCTGCAGGCAGGCGGCAAGCGAATCCGGCCTGTATTTGTGCTATTAGCTGGAAAGTTTGGAAACTATAACATTGAACGGATGAAACATATCGCTGTCGCGTTAGAACTCATTCACATGTCTTCGCTTGTGCATGATGATGTCATTGATGATGCCGAACTGCGGCGCGGGAAGGAAACGATTAAGGCGAAGTGGAGCAACCGCTTTGCCATGTATACAGGCGATTATATTTTTGCCCGTTCGCTTGAACTAATGACACAGTTCAATCAGCCGCTGATTCACCAAATTTTAGCGCATACGCTTGTCGAGGTATGCCGCGGGGAAATTGAGCAAATTAGCGACAAGTATCGCTTCGATCAAAATTTGCGTTGCTATTTGCGGAGAATCAAGCGAAAAACGGCATTATTAATTGCGGTCAGCTGTCAGCTTGGCGCGCTGGCTGCTGAGGCACCTAAAGAGGTTCATGAGCGCCTTTACTTGTTTGGCTATTATGTTGGAATGTCGTTTCAAATTACGGATGATATTCTTGATTTTATCGGCACCGAAGAGCAGCTTGGCAAACCAGCAGGCAGCGATTTGCTGCAAGGAAATATTACTTTGCCTGTCTTTTTTGCGATGGAAGATGAAAAAGTAAAAGCGAAGATTACACAAGTTACTCCTGAAACATCACCGGATGAGATGAAAGAAATCATTTCGCTTATTAAACAAACCGGAGCCATTGAAAAGTCATATGCTGTCAGCGATCGCTATTTGCAAAAAGCGCTTGCTATTTTAGAGAAGCTGCCGAAAAATAAGGCGCGCAATACTTTTTATAATATCGCGAAATACATTGGAAAACGAAAATTTTAAAACGTTTTCATGGAACATATTGCTAACTTATCTAAACAATGATACTATTTCTATGGGGATCCTGTATTTCCTGATACATAACAAAGTAGGGGTGGAGAATACATGATGGAAAGAACATTTTTAATGGTCAAACCTGACGGGGTTCAACGTAATTTAATCGGTGAAATTGTAGCGCGCTTTGAGAAAAAAGGATTTCAACTTGTCGGCGCTAAATTAATGCAAGTGTCTAAAGAATTAGCAGAACAGCACTATGCAGAGCATAAAGAGCGTCCATTCTTCGGTGAACTAGTTGATTTCATCACATCCGGCCCAGTATTTGCAATGGTTTGGGAAGGTGAAAATGTGATCGCGACAGCCCGTCAAATGATGGGGAAAACAAATCCGCAAGAAGCAACGCCTGGAACCATTCGCGGCGATTTTGGTTTAACGGTTGGTAAAAACGTTATTCATGGCTCTGATTCACCAGCTAGCGCAGAACGTGAAATTAATTTATTCTTCAAAGAAGAAGAGCTTGTTGGTTATCCAAAATTAATGAATGAGTGGATTTATTAATAATAATATAAAGGTGAGGCGATTGGCTCAAGTTACGAGCCAGTCGCCTTTATATTTTTATAAAATTATCTATTTTTTCCATTTTATTTTACGCTATACTAATAGTTAAAGAGATATTCAAGCAATCAGACTAGGATGAAGAGGAGAAGCACGCTGTATGAACGATTATCAACAGTTTATTGCGAACGTCAAAAAGAAAACGGGCATTGATTTGGCGCAGTATAAAGAGGCGCAAATGAAACGGCGGCTTACTTCGTTATATGAAAAAAGAGGATTTAAAAACTTTCATGAATTTTTTAAAGCGATGGAAGCCGACGAAAAATTATTTCATGAATTTCTTGATCGTATGACGATTAATGTCTCGGAATTTTACCGTAACGCCAAACGGTGGGAAGTACTTGAGAAAAAGATCTTGCCGAAGCTTTTGGCGCATAATAAGCGGTTGAAAGTATGGAGCGCAGCGTGTTCCACCGGAGAAGAGCCATATACGTTAGCAATCATTTTGTCGAAGTTTATGCCGCTTTCCCAAGTTTCTGTGTTGGCAACAGATATTGATGAAAACGTTATTTCCCGCGCGAAAATCGGCGTTTATCCAGAGCGCTCTTTGCAGGAAGTTCCGGAAGAGATTAAGAGGAGATTTTTTACAAAAGAGGGATTGCATTATAAAATTAGCGAAGATATAAAGAAGACCGTTACCTTTAAAAAGCATAACTTGCTTGCAGATCCATTTGATGCGAATTACGATTTAATTGTGTGTCGGAATGTGTTAATTTATTTTACCGAAGAAGCGAAACACGCTCTTTACCATAAATTTAATAAAGCCCTAAAACCGGGCGGCATCTTTTTTGTAGGGAGTACTGAACAAATTTTTAATCCGGGTTTATACGGGTTTGAAACAGAAGATACGTTCTTTTACCGGAAAGTTCAGTAATGGCAAAAGAGTTCATCGAAAAGATGAATTCTTTTTTATCATAGGGGTTCCAAAACAGCAAATTTATGTTATATTGTTACATAACCGCTTTAAAGAGATGAAGGGAGAGAATGTGATGAGATATTTGACAGCAGGAGAGTCGCACGGTCCGCAGCTAACGACTATTTTGGAAGGGGTGCCTGCAGGGTTGCCGCTTGTTGCTGAGCATATCAATGTCGAACTTGCCCGCAGGCAAAAAGGATATGGACGCGGCCGAAGAATGCAAATTGAAAAAGATGAGGTTAAAATTTTAAGCGGTGTGCGTCATGGAAAAACGTTAGGTTCGCCGATTACACTTGTCGTTGAAAATCGCGACTGGAAACATTGGACGAACATTATGGGAATTGAACCGCTCGAAGAAGGTGCAGAGGAAGAAGTAAAGCGGAAAGTGAGCCGTCCGCGTCCCGGCCATGCCGATTTAAACGGGGCGATTAAATACGGACATCGCGATATGCGCAATGTGTTGGAACGCTCCTCAGCGCGGGAGACGACAGTGCGCGTCGCCGCTGGTGCTGTTGCAAAACAAATTTTAGCTCAACTTGGAATTAAGGTAGCTGGTCATGTTCTTGAAATCGGCGGGGTGAAGGCGAAAAACTTATCATTTTCCTCGCTTGAAGAGCTGCAGCAAGTGACAGAACAATCCCCAGTCCGCTGTTTTGACAAAGAGGCAGAAGCGAAAATGATCGAAGCGATCGATGAAGCGAAGAAAAACGGTGATTCGATTGGGGGAATTGTCGAAGTCATTGTCGAAGGCGTTCCTGTCGGTGTCGGTAGCTATGTGCATTACGATCGAAAATTAGATGCAAAAATTGCCGCAGCGATTGTAAGCATTAATGCATTTAAAGGTGTCGAATTCGGTATCGGCTTTGAAGCGGCAAGACTTCCGGGAAGCGAAGTACATGATGAGATTATTTGGAGCAAAGAAGAAGGATTTAAAAGACGCACGAACCGTTCCGGCGGATTTGAAGGCGGCATGACAACGGGAATGCCGATTGTTGTTCGCGGGGTGATGAAGCCGATTCCGACGCTGTATAAGCCATTGCAAAGCGTTGATATTGAGACGAAAGAGCCATTTGCCGCGAGCATTGAGCGTTCAGACAGCTGTGCCGTTCCCGCTGCAAGCGTCGTTGCTGAAGCAGTTGTAGCGTGGGAAATAGCTTCCGCGATTGTCGAACAATTCGGTCAAGACCGTATGGACCTCATTGCGGAAAACGTTGAGAAAATGCGTCGTTATGCAAGGGAGTTTTAAAAGATGGAACAACTCACAATTGAAACGAAATCAAAGCGCTATCCCTTAGTTTTAGGGGACGGAGCTCTTCACCTTTTGCCGCAGCAGCTCAAAGCTTTGTCGAGAAGTATATCGAATATTTTGATCATTACTGATGAAACTATAGAAAAGCTTTATTTATCAAAACTTGCTTCCATTTTAAGCGATGAATATAAAGTCTATACCCATACTGTACCAAGCGGAGAAAAAGCAAAGTCGTTCGAACAGTATTATGCATGCCAAAGTGCTGCGCTTACATACGGACTTGACCGCGATTCGGTGATTATCGCATTCGGTGGCGGCGTTGTGGGAGACTTAGCTGGATTTGTTGCTGCCACATTTATGCGCGGCATTCGATACATCCAAGTGCCGACAACGCTTCTTGCCCATGACAGTGCTGTCGGCGGCAAGGTGGCCATTAATCATCCGCTCGGCAAAAATATGATTGGTGCGTTTCATCAACCTGAAGCCGTTATTTATGACATTTCTTTGCTAAAATCGCTTTCAGAGAAAGAGATGCGTTCAGGCTTTGCCGAAGTTATCAAACATGCGCTCATTAAAGATGCCAACTTTTATCATTGGCTAAAGGAACATATACACAGCCTCGATGACTTGCAAGGAGAAAAATTGCAATATTGTATAAAAAAAGGGATTCAAATTAAAGCGGACATTGTTCGTGAAGATGAGAAGGAAACAGGCATTCGCGCCTATTTAAACTTCGGCCATACGCTCGGCCATGCGCTTGAAAGTGAGCTTGGGTACGGTTCGATTACGCACGGAGACGCTGTAGCGTTAGGGATGTTATTTGCGATTTGGTTGAGTGAGAAAGAATATAGTATATTACATTATCGCGAATTTGTTTCATGGTTCGAACGCTACGGTTTCCCGGTTTCGATTCCAAACCATTTGGAAGCTGCGCGTCTTCTTGAAAAAATGAAGAGCGATAAAAAAGCCAAAGCAGGAAACGTTCGTATGGTATTACTAAAAGATATTGGTGATGTACAAATAAAACCATTTGAAGATGAACAATTGCTTGCCTTTATTCAACAATTTTCTCAATTACAATCAACGAAATGAGAAGGGAGGCGAAAGGATGCTCAGAGGAATAAGGGGAGCAACAACGGTTAAGTGTAACGAGGAATTAGAGATTACACAAGCAACGGAAGAACTATTGTGGGAAATGATAAAAGCAAATGATGTCAAAGCAAATGATGTTGCTTTTGTGCTTATTTCTGCGACGGATGATTTGACGGCAGCGTTCCCGGCCAAGGCACTGCGTAATATTGAAGGTTGGACATACGTACCTGTGATGTGCATGAGGGAAATTCCTGTCCCTCACTCATTGCCGCGTTGTATTCGTGTCATGATGACAGTGAACACAACGAAGCAGCAAGAAGAAATACGCCACATTTATTTACGCGAAGCGATGCAGCTTCGACCAGATTTGTCATTGACAGGAAAAGATGAACTATAATATTATTAAACTTAAATTAATAATTAGTTGAGTAAGATGAGTTGAGGATAGACGAGAATGAGAGAGTTTAGTTGAGGTGAGCAGAGGACGTTTTGCACATTTCCGAGGCTTGTCCCAAGGAGCTGACCTCGCGCACAATACACAATCTATAAGATACTTGCCATTGTGATTGCGGGGTCTGACCTTTGTTTTGAGACAGCCTCTTGTTTATTGATTTCCCCTTTCATACCTCTAAACCCTCATTCTCCGTCCACGAGAAATGGAGGAGAGAATGATCATGATTTCCACGTTTTTAGAAGATGCTTCACGTTTTCAAACGATTCCAATCATTCGACGATTTTTTGCCGATGTACTCAACCCGCTGCAAATATTCGAAAATTTGCAGGAGGAAGCGGTCTTTTTGCTAGAAAGTAAAGATGAACAATCCCCATGGTCACGCTATTCTTTTATCGGTCTGTCCCCCTTTATGACAATTGAAAACATAGACGGTACGTTATTTTCTGTCGTTAGCAGCCAAGGTGAAACGATCTTAAAAACGACAACTTTGCAAGAAGCGTTTTTATTTGTCAAACAGGAATTAAACATCAAACCGATTGAATCGGAAATCCCGTTTAACGGCGGGGCAGTTGGTTTTTTAAGTTATGATATGATTTCTGCAATTGAAAAAATACAGCGTCATTCGAATGATGATTTAATGCTTAAAAAAGCGCATTTTATGTTTTGTGAATCGCTCATTGCATTTGACCATATGAAAAGAGAGCTTATTATTTTTCACTATGTGAGATTGTTCCCTCATGATACAAAACAAACCATGGTCAAAAAGTACAATGAAGCGGTGAAAAAAGTAAATGAGCTGATGAAAAGGATTGTTCAAGGCTTTACACAACAAATTTTACCGATTTTTTATGAGGAACAAGATGTGAAAGTAACGTTTGCTAAAGTGGCCTCGACCTATACGAAAGAAGATTTTATTCGTGCTGTAGAAAAGGTGAAAAACTATATCGCCAGTGGTGATATTTTTCAAGCCGTATTGTCGCAGCGCTTTACCATTCCTGTTCGTATCAATGGTTTTCAATTATATCGAATGCTGCGACAAGTCAATCCATCACCATATATGTTTTATATCCGTACGGACGATTTTGAGATTGTAGGGAGCTCTCCAGAAAAATTAATTCAAGTACAAAACCGTCATATCGAAATTCATCCGATTGCCGGAACGCGAAGAAGGGGTGTGACAGAAGAAGAAGATCGCTATTTGGCCGATGAACTGATGAGAGATCCAAAAGAGCAGGCAGAACATTATATGTTAGTTGATTTAGCCCGAAATGATGTTGGAAGAGTGGCGAAATACGGCACAGTAAAGACCCCTGTTTTAATGGAGATTGGGAAATTTTCGCATGTCATGCATCTTATTTCCAAAGTGACAGGAGAATTACGCGAAGACATTCATCCTATTGAGGCGTTGTTGGCGGCTTTTCCAGCGGGAACCGTCAGCGGCGCGCCAAAGGTAAGGGCAATGCAAATCATTCACGAACTTGAACCGACAGCACGGAATTTATATGCAGGAGCAGTAGCATATATCGGATTTGATGGAAATATCGATTCATGCATTACCATTCGGACGGCTATTGTGAAAGACGGCTATGCTTATATCCAGGCAGGGGCGGGCATTGTCGCTGATTCAGTGCCGGAATTAGAGTGGAAAGAAACGCATAATAAGGCAAGTGCGGTTATAAAAGCGATTATTCTAGCCGAGCAATTGTTTCAACAAAAGGGGGAGGCCTATGTTTAAAGAGTTGTTAGCGAAATGCATTGAGGGTGATACGTTAACGGAAAACGAGGCATATGAAGCAATGACGGCAATTATGTCAGGGGAAGCAACAGCTAGTCAAATTGCCAGCTTTTTATCCATCTTGCGCTTGCGCGGAGAGACGGTGGATGAATTGACAGGATTGGTAAAAGGAATGCGAAGCTGCATGGTGACGGTCCAATATGACGAAGATGTGATTGATACGTGCGGTACTGGTGGAGACAAGGCCTCTACCTTTAACATTTCTACAGCCGCAGCGATCGTTGCTTCATCGCTTGGAGTCAAAGTAGCTAAACACGGGAATAGAGCCGTATCATCGAAAAGCGGCAGCGCGGATGTGCTTGAAGAGCTGAAAATTGATATTCAGACGACTCCGGAAGAAGCAAAGAAGGCTCTTCATGAGAGAGGACTTACTTTTTTATTTGCCCCGCTCTATCATTCGGCGATGAAACATGCTGCCATACCGCGAAAAGAAATTGGCTTCCGTACCGTTTTTAACTTGCTCGGACCAATGGCGAATCCTGCTAAGTGCAAACGGCAAGTCATCGGTGTTTATTCAACCAATTATGCGGAAAAAATGGCGCACACGCTAAAAAAGCTTGGTTCTGAACATGTTGTTCTCGTTACCGGAAGGGATGGCTTAGATGAATGCAGCATTACGGCCCCTACCGATATCGTTGAATTAAAAGACGGCCAAATTCATCGTTTTGTGCTAACTCCAGAAGACGTCGGGCTATCTAGAGGGAAACTTTCGGATATTCAAGTGCGAACCGTTAGGGAAAGTGCCCAATTATTAAAGGAAGTTTTACAAGGAAGGGCGAACGAGAGCGCCATCAACATCGTCAGCATTAATGCGGGAATCGCGCTATATGTAGCGGGAAAAGTCAATTCGATATTCGCAGGAACCGAAATGGCTAAAGAAGCGATTGCCAGCGGAAAAACGTTATTCCATTTTCAACGTTTACTGATCAAAGAGAGGGAAAAAACATGCTTGAACAAATTTTAGAAACAAAAAGAAAAGAAATGGAGACGCTCATCTTGCCGCCGCCAAACGATGTCAAAAGGATATCGTTACTCAACGCGTTAAAACATTCTAAGCGAAAACCAGCTCTCATTGCTGAAGTGAAAAAAGCTTCTCCTTCTAAAGGAGTGATTCGCCCAAACTTTGAACCTGTAACCATTGCCAAGGCATATGAAAAAGCGGGAGCAGCTGCGGTTTCCGTCCTCACCGACCAGCGATATTTCCAAGGGCACCGCGATTACTTAATACAGATTAAACAAGCGGTTCAAGTTCCGATTTTACGCAAAGATTTTATTATTGATCGAAAACAAATTGAAGAGAGCGTACGAATGGGGGCGGATGCCGTCCTTTTAATCGGCGAAGCACTAGAGGTGAAAAAGCTTTACGAACTTTATAAAGAAGCTTATGAAAAAGGGTTGGAGTGTCTCGTTGAAGTTCATGAACAAGCCACATTAGAACGAATTTTATCCGTGTTTACTCCTAAACTGATTGGTGTTAACAACCGAAATTTAAAAACGTTCGAAACATCACTCCATACAACAAAAGAAATGGCACAATTGCTTCCAAAAGAAAGTTTGTTTGTCAGCGAAAGCGGGATTAGTAGTTATAAAGATATCCAAACTGTAAGGGCATACGGAGCAACTGCGGTTTTAGTCGGAGAGTCGCTTATGAGAAAAGAAAATGTTCTATCAGCAGTTCGTGAACTATTCGGTGAGGTGAACGGCTTTGTCGGTACTCCTTAAATATTGCGGCCATCGTTCGCTCAAAGATTTGCAAATAAGTGCAAACAGCCGTGCGCATTATCTGGGTCTTATTTTTGCGCCAAGCAAGCGTCAAGTGCAGCCGAGTGACGTGAAAGAATGGCTAAAAACGGTGCCATTAAACAAGAAGAAGCTGGTAGGAGTTTTTGTCAATGCTTCTGTTTCCGAAATTGCGCACATTGTAAAAGAAGTGCCGCTCTCTACTATTCAATGTCATGGCAAAGAGACACCGGAGCAAATCATCCAAATAAAAAAAGCGACCCGTTTGCCTGTCTGGAAAGCAATTCATCATAGCGAAGGGGCACTAGAACAAATGAAGCGTTTTGCCGGCATAGCCGATGGATATATCATCGACAGTAAGGTGAAAGGGGAATGGGGCGGTACGGGAATCTCGTTTAATTGGGAGTTTGTCCCGTCTTATCTTTTAGAAGCGGAAAGGCAGGGAGTTCGTTGTTTTATTGCCGGTGGGGTACATCCGGACAATATTGAGGAGCTATTGCGTTACAAGCCGCATGGAATTGATATAAGCAGCGGAATTGAAGATGGTGAACAGAAAAATAAGAGAAAAATACAATGGATCGAAGAGAAGGTGGGAAAGTATGAGAGTAGTTCCTGATGAGAGAGGTAGATTCGGAGATTTTGGCGGCAAGTTCGTTCCGGAAACATTGATGCTTCCGCTTGAAGAAATAGAAAGAGAATTAACAAAAGCGTTAGCAGATGAGAGTTTTATTAACGAATATTTACAAGTTTTGCATGAATATTCAGGAAGACCGACAACGTTAACGTTTGCGAAAAATTTAACAGAAAAATTCAATGGAGCAAAAATCTATTTAAAACGAGAGGACTTAAATCATACCGGTGCACATAAAATCAACAATGCGATTGGGCAGGCGCTACTAGCAAAACGAATGGGCAAGAAAAAAATTATTGCCGAAACGGGAGCGGGACAACACGGAGTGGCAGCAGCGACTGTAGCGGCAAGATTCGGTATGGAATGTATCGTCTTTATGGGAGAAGAAGATGTAAAAAGGCAGGAGCTGAATGTGTTCCGCATGAAATTGCTTGGTGCAGAAGTTGTTTCCGTCACAAGCGGCAATAAAACGTTGAAGGATGCGACAAATGAAGCGATTCGTTACTGGGTACAGCATTGTGACGACCACTATTATATGATCGGTTCCGTTGTTGGTCCACATCCATATCCGTTGATGGTGCGGGAGTTTCAAAAAATTATTGGCGAGGAAGCCAAACGTCAATTTCTCGAGCGAGAAGGAAAACTCCCTGACGTCATCGTTGCCTGCGTTGGCGGGGGAAGTAATGCGATTGGAATGTTTTATCCATTTTTAGAAGACGATGTCGCTCTTGTCGGTGTCGAAGCAGCGGGGAAAGGTGTTGATACTTCTTATCACGCTGCCACCATCACTAAAGGAACAAAAGGAGTGATTCACGGTTCTTTAACTTACCTTTTACAAGATGAGCATGGACAAATTGTTGAACCTTACTCGATTTCTGCAGGGCTTGATTATCCAGGTGTTGGTCCTGAACATGCCTATTTGGCAAGCACGGGGCGCGTTCAGTATGACAGCATTACGGACGATGAGGCATTAGCGGCTTTGCAGTTAACGGCACAAGAAGAAGGAATCATTCCGGCGATTGAATCGGCACATGCATTGGCAAAAGCATTTCAAATCGCTAAGGAACGCCCAAAAGACGAGGCGGTGCTTGTCTGTCTTTCAGGGCGCGGTGATAAAGATGTCCAGACGGTGATGAACTACTTGGAAGGTGGGGAATGTGTTGAAATTACCAACTGCGAATAAGACGATGTTTATTCCGTTTATTGTCGCCGGTGATCCACATCCGGATGTGACGGTAGAGTTAGCGTTAGCGCTTCAGCAAGCCGGGGCTTCAATTCTCGAACTTGGTATCCCGTATTCCGATCCACTGGCGGATGGACCGATTATTCAAAGAGCCGCCCAGCGTGCTTTAAAACATGATATGACGCTGAAAAAAGCGATCGAACTTGTCCCGCTCATGCGAAAAAAAGGATTGAAAATTCCCATTATTCTCTTTACGTATTATAATCCTGTGTTACAATTAGGAGAAGAATACTTTTTCGCTTTAGCGCGAAAAAACAATGTAGATGGCGTTCTTATTCCGGATTTGCCGTTTGAGGAAAGCGGACATATACGTCAACTCAGCGAACAATCGGGTCTATCGTTTATTTCATTAGTTGCACCGACTTCCAGGAATAGAATTAAAAAAATTGCCTCCGAGGCGCAAGGGTTTTTGTACTGTGTCTCTTCATTAGGAGTGACAGGAATGCGTGACACATTGCCTAATGAGCTTTATGAGTTTTTGGCAGAAGTGAAAGCACATAGCCGCGTCCCAGTTGCTGTTGGCTTCGGAATTTCAAGGAGCGAACAAATTCAGACATTGAAAGAACATTGTGACGGCGTTGTCATTGGCAGTGCTCTAGTGCAAAAAATTGAACAGTTAGCCGATTGTTTGCAGCAGGAGGAGACAAGAAAAGACGCATTAATCGAATTTCAACAGTATGCTCAATCGTTAGTTGAGCCTTTACAATGTGAATGAGATGAGGTGAACAATGTGAAAGTGAAACATCAGCTCGAGCAATTGACCCCATACAAACCGGGGAAACCAATTGGTGAAGTAAAGAAAGAATACGGGTTAGAAAAAGTTATCAAACTAGCATCGAACGAAAATCCATATGGTTCTTCGCCAAAAGCAAAAGAGGCGATTTTGCAATCATTAAATGGTTTAGCGATATATCCTGATGGCTACTCTCGAGCGCTGCGTGAAAAATTGGCGAAACATTTAGGAATCAATGGAACACAGATTATTTTTGGTAATGGTTCTGATGAGGTTGTGCAAATCATTTGCCGCGCCTTTTTGGAAGCAGGAACGAATACGGTGATGGCTAAGCCAACCTTCCCACAATATCGGCATAACGCAGTGATTGAAAACGCGGAAATTCGCGAAATTCCGCTTGTTAACGGCCATCATGATTTAGAGAGCATGCTTCAAGCGATCGATGAGCATACGCGCATCGTTTGGATTTGCAACCCGAACAATCCGACAGGTACATATGTATCGAAACAGGCGCTTTTATCATTTTTAGAAAAAGTTCCAAAACATGTTCTTGTTGTTGTTGATGAAGCTTATTACGAATATGTACAGGCGGAAGATTATCCACAAACCGTTCCGCTTTTAAACGAATATGACAATTTAATGATTTTGCGCACGTTTTCGAAGGCATACGGATTGGCAGGTCTCCGTATCGGCTATGGCATTGCCAGCGAAACACTAATTCGACAAATGGAACCGGCGCGTGAACCGTTTAATACGTCGGTGCTCGCCCAAGCGGCAGCGTTAGCGGCGTTGGATGACCAGGAGTTTATTAAGGATTGCGCGGAGAAAAACAAACAAGGCTTGAAACAATTTTATCGTTTTTGCGATGAACATAAACTTAAATACTACTATTCTGAAGGAAACTTTATTTTAATCGATTTTGGCATCGAAGGAAATGAAGTGTTTCAATATTTATTAGAAAGAGGAATTATCGTCCGTTCTGGAAACGCCCTTGGCTTTCCGACTTCCGTGAGAGTTACAATCGGCACAGAAGCACAGAACAAGGAAGTATTTGCAGCATTAACAGAGATGTTGAAAGAAAAGCAGCTTGTATAAATGACCAATAAGCGGCCGAGGCTGACCGAAACGAAAAGTGACAGACTCCACAACACCATAATATAGGATATAACAATAAGCTATATATGGTAGAATGCGCGTACTTATAGGTCACCCTCGGTCAGCGCTTTAAAGAAGAAGGTGAATAATTTGAAGGGCAATGTATTGATTATCGGTCTTGGGCTGATTGGCGGTTCCATTGCTTTAGCCATTAAAAAAGAGCATCCCGAAGCATGGATCATCGGCTATGATGTGAAAGAAGAGGAGATGGAACTAGCGCGCTCTTTAAAAGTGATTGACGAAATGGCCTCCTCCTTTGAAGAAGCAATCAAAGAAGCAGATTTGATTGTTTTAGCAACCCCGGTAGTGCAGACAGAAAAAATTTTAGCGGAAATAAGCGATTTTCGTTTTAAAGAAAATGTTATTATTACCGATGTCGGCAGCACGAAGCAAAAAATTGTTGCATATGCAGACAAGCTGTTAAAACGAGGGGTTACCTTTATTGGTGGACACCCGATGGCAGGTTCGCATAAAAGCGGTGTCGTGGCAGCAAAAGTTCATTTATTTGAAAACGCCTTTTATGTTTTAACGCCGACAGAGGACGTTCAAGCAGCTCAAGTGGACACATTAAAGGCGTGGCTGAAAGGAACGAAAGCGCGCTTTGTCGTGCTTTCGCCGCAAGAACATGACCGAATTACCGGGGTTATTAGCCACTTTCCGCATATTATTGCGGCCAGTCTCGTTCATCAGGCACAGCGGTACGAGCGGGAAAATGAGCTTGTCAGCCAGCTTGCGGCCGGAGGATTTCGCGACATTACAAGAATCGCTTCAAGCAATCCGGAAATGTGGCGCGATATTTTATTACATAATAAGGAAGAACTGCTGCAACTTTTTGATGCTTGGCTGCAAGAAATGAGCATCGTTCGTTCTTTTGTCGAAAAAGGAAATAGTGAACAAATCTATAACTATTTTGCCGAAGCAAAGCAATTTCGCGATGGTCTGCCAATCCGCACGAAAGGTGCGATTCCTTCCTTTTACGATTTGTATGTTGATGTTCCCGATTATCCAGGGGTTATTTCCGAAATTACAGGCTATTTGGCCAAAGAGCATATTAGCATTACGAATATCCGCATTATTGAGACGAGAGAAGAAATTTATGGAGTTCTTCGTTTAAGTTTTCAAACAGAAGAAGACCGTGCCAAGGCGAAACAATGTATTGAAACATATACAACATATAAAACATATGAAGTCTAGTAAGGAGAGAGAGCTATGAAACCATTGCGGACAAATGTTTCATCGTTGAGAGGGGCGATTGAAGTTCCCGGTGATAAATCGATTTCCCATCGCGCTGTTATGTTCGGGGCGATTGCCAATGGCACGACGACCATTTCTAATTTTTTAGCCGGAGAAGACTGCTTAAGTACGATTGACTGCTTTCGTAAATTAGGCGTTTCGATTACACAAAACGGCAGTGAAGTCGTCGTTGAAGGAAAAGGAATTAGAGGCTTACAGGAACCAACGGAAATTTTAAACGTTGGCAACTCCGGCACGACAACGAGACTTTTGCTTGGCATTTTAGCGGGGTGTTCTTTTCATGCCTGCTTAATTGGCGATGAATCGATCGCGAAGCGTCCAATGGCAAGAGTGACGAATCCACTAAGAGAAATGGGAGCGAAAATTGACGGACGGGAGCACGGCAATTACACGCCGCTGTCGATCCGTGGTGGAAACTTACAAGCAATTCGTTACACATCTCCGGTAGCAAGTGCGCAGGTAAAATCAGCGATTTTGCTGGCGGGACTGATGGCAGACGGTACGACGACGGTCATCGAGCCGCATAAATCCCGCGATCATACAGAAAGAATGCTAAAGGCGTTTGGCGGAGAAGTCGTTGTGGATGGGCTGACCGTATCTGTAACGGGGAAACAGCAGCTAAAAGGAGCTCACATTGACGTGCCCGGCGATATTTCATCTGCCGCGTTTTTCTTAGTCGCTGGCGCGATTGTGCCAAATAGTGAAATTACATTAAAAAATGTAGGGTTAAATCCAACGCGGACAGGGATTATCGATGTACTCAAGCAGATGGGAGCCGACATTGCCATTGAAAATATTCGCAACGAAGAAAGCGAACCGATGGGGGATATTACCGTTCGTACATCTGAACTAAAGGGAATCGAAATCGGCGGGGAGCTCATTCCACGTTTAATCGATGAAATTCCAATCATTGCCCTGCTCGCGACGCAGGCAGAAGGGACGACGGTTATTAAAGATGCTAGTGAGCTGAGAGTGAAGGAAACGGATCGCATTGCTACGGTCGTTTCCGAGTTAAGCCAATTAGGAGCTGATATTGAAGCGACTGAAGACGGAATGATTATTCGCGGAAAAACAAAACTAAAGGCAAATAATATAGTTGTTGACAGCTACGGCGACCATCGAATCGGCATGATGTTAGCCATTGCTGCATGCATAACAGAAGGCAATCTCATCCTTAACCGCTCTGAAGCGATTGCCGTTTCTTATCCAAACTTTTTTGAGCATTTGCAGCTATTAATAAAATAGGCTATTTACGTAAACATTGTTGCTTTTCACGCTACAGTGTGACATAGGAAGCGTATAGCTTGCCTATGATAGTCGAAAAGCTATAGTAAAGCAACAATTTTTTAAAAAAGAGCCATAAAATAAGACGGTGTAATTTTCCGGGGTTCGCCGGCAATAAAAATACCTCATCTTTAAAAGATGAGGTATTTTTATATTTTAACAAAATCATAGTTTTCCCTTTTTCATCATAGCTTGTCTTAAGGACAAGTATGATGGGAGGGTGTAAACGTGCCATATATTATTGAACAAGCAAATGTATTAAAAAATAATAAGGTGGAGAATTGTTCGTTAGTGATTGACGATAACCGCATTGATTATATGAGCGGGAAAATCTCCCACTATCGCTTCATTCGTATGCCTGCGAACGAATATTTATTAACAGCGGGACATGTGATGCTTGACTTTTCGTTTCAGGAGCAAAGGACGTTTGTGCAATTTAAGCAATATATGCAGCAGCATTTTATTTCCCGCGGCTGTACAACATTGCTTGCTGTCTGTGATGTCCGTTATGAAAAGCAATTGCCGAAAGCGCTGCAGCAATTGCGGCAACAACTATTAAACAGCCCGATTGATTATTTTATTGGTGTAAAAATTCCGCTTCGCACCTTAACGCCGTCATTTATACGGGAGTGCAAACGCTATAAAATTCCGGTCATCTTTATTGAATTGGACGGGGAGGAAGATTTGGCAAGCGTGCCTTGGTACTGGATTTACGAGGCACTATCTCCGTATTTTATTGCCTTTGCTCCGCATTGGAAAAGCGAACGAGCTTTTGCATTACAGCAAAAACAATGGAGAAAAATTTTAAAGGACCATAAAATTCCGTTTATTCCGTTTTCGCTAAAAGAACGTACGCCGCTTTCGTTAGAGGTGTTAAAAAAAATTGGCATTTACCCACAAAAAGGAGATATCCGCATCGGTGGCGAAGTAGATTATAACTTGTATGAAAAAATGTCAATAAGCCATCCAGTTGCCGAAAAGCCGATTGTCGATTATGATAATCATGTTCCAACGATTACCGTTCATAAAGGGAGATTGTTAAAAGCAGGAGAGCAAATTTATTTTTATCCCGGTTTTGGCAAAGAACTTGTTGTTCGTGCCCCGGGAATGTTTGCAGCACATTTTGATGAAAGAAAGGGTTAGCGAGAATGATGCAGATTGAGAAACTCGTTCGTCTTGTCGAAAACGGAGAAATTGAAAAAGCTCTTACATTAATACCGAAAGTAAAAGAGCAATGCAGCGATGAAGAAAAATATATGTTGGCGGAACATCTTTTTTCATGGGGGCTCCTTCCCGAAGCCCGCGACATTCTTGAGGAGCTGTCTTACCGCTATCCTGATGAAGGAGATATTTTATTGTTTTTAGCAGAAGTTTATACGGAACTTGACGAAGAAGACAAAGCGATTGATATTTTAGCAGAAATTGATGAAAATGACCCGACTTACCCTCGTGCCTGCCTGCTTGCCGCTGACCTTTATCAAATGCAGGGGCTGGACGAGGTAAGCGAGCGCAAATTGCTTCTTGCCTATGAAAAACTGCCGGATGAGCCAATTATTCAATTTGCTCTTGGGGAATTTTATTTAACAAAAGGAGAATACCAAAAGAGCGTTGAATTTTATAAAAAGGTATTAGAAAAAGAAACAACGCTTGCCGGCACCTCTATTCCGCAGCGGCTCGCGGAAGCGTTAAGTTTATCTGGCCAGTTTGAAGAAGCGCTTCCGTATTATGAAGAAGCATTGAAAGAAAAGCTGGAAATTCATACGCTGTTTGGCTACGGATTTACCGCCTTTCAAGCTGGCTATTACCAAACGGCGATTGAGAAGTTTAAAGAACTAAAAGAGTTAGATGCAGAATATATTCCATTATATTTATATTTAGCAAAAGCATATGAGCATGAGGGCGATTTGCAAAAAAGCTATGAAACAGCAAAAGAAGGCCTGAAAGTAGATGAATGGAATAAAGAATTGTTATTATATGCTGGCAAAATTGCGCTGAAACTTGGAAAGCCAGATGAAGCAGAAGAACATTTACGTACAGCGGTTAACGTCGATCCGGGATATGTAGAAGCGCTCTTGACGTTGACGAAGCTACTTTTGCATCAAGAACGTTACGAAGATGTCGTCGCTTGTATCGAAGAAGCGATGAAGCAAGGTGAGTATGACCCGCAGTTTGAATGGGATTTAGCGCGGGCAAAACATCAATTAGAAATGTATTCCGATGCATTAAAACATTACCAAGAAGCATATACTTTCTTTAAGAACGAAGTCGATTTTCTTGAGGAATATGCGTATTTTCTTATCGAGGAAGGAAATCGCAAAACAGCGAAGGAATTGTTTGAACAAATTTTGCAAATTGATCCGACTCACACGGAAGCAGCGGAGATGGTTCTCCAACTGGAAGAAGAATGAGAAAAGCGGTTGCAGGCATTGGAAAAATCGAAATCTAATAGTCAAAGCAGATACCTCTTTCTTATTAAATATAGAGGAGGGAAGCGGATTGACGACCCATGTATCCGTAAATGAAAAAAAAGAATTTATCCGTTGGTTTTTGAGCAATTACCAGCTAAAAAGGCGCGAATGTGTTTGGATTTTGAACTATTTAATGAGCCATGATCAATTAATGCAAAAAGTGCATTTTGTGGAAAAAGCGCAATACTGCCCGCGCGGAATGATTATGTCGACCCATTGTGTCGATGATGTACCGTTTCGCTTTTATAAGGAAAATGTCATGACGACAGATGCGGAAAAGTCATTCCATGATATCCGCTTGAATCGGGATGAGGATATTTACATTCAACTGAACTTTCGAGCTTCCTTTCATTCTCCGCAATATGTAGCTGTGCTGGAGGAGAATCCGTATATCCCGAAACATTTACAAGTCAATGAGAAAGATCAAATTTTGGCGGAACAATTTTTAGAGAAATCGATACAAAACTTTCAAAAGGAACAGCTGATGAAATTAATTGATGAAGCGCTGGACAGAGGCGATGAAGAGGAATTTAAGCGTTTGACGGATCAATTGAAGCGTCTATAGGGCTGACCGAAAAACGAAGTGTCAGTCCTCTACAACCATAATATATTGTGAATTACGTGTGAGGGCAGACACTTATGGGTCAGCCTCTTCTTTTTTATGTTAAATATGATATTGTTGAGATGAAATTGACTAAATTAAGAGGAGAGAGCAGACATGAAATGGACCGTTAAAGATGTTGAAGTCTATTTGCAAGAAAAAGAATATGTGGATACAGCAGTGATTCCGCTCATTCCGCTTGAGTTAGAAAAAAACGTAAAGTCCATTGTTTCGATGGGAGAGTTTGTGCAAATCATCGTAAGCGAGCTTGAAAGACAATTTAAAGGAAGAGTGTTTTTATTCCCGCCGTTTACATATTTCACATCAGAAAGCATGGAAGAAAAAATTAAGCGGATTGTTGATTGGACAAGCCAGTTAACAGCGAACGGGATGAAGCATATTTTTTACGTGACATCCGATACGGAGTGGAAAGCAGGAGAAACAAACTTGCCGGGCACGCTTCTTTGGCTGCCGTCGATTCCGCTTGAGCATATGGATGAAAAATATAAACAGCAAATCGTGACGGATCAAACTTCGCAACTAATGAATTTATTGATTGCAAAGTGGTCATAAACGAAAATTGTCATAACGTGATAGCGGTTACAACAACGATAATATTGACCTTGTCGATATATTGATATATCATTAGAATGTCCTAGTTTTATATGTGTTATGCTATTGTCCGGATGGACTTAACTTTGTATAGAGGGGGGAAAACAATGAGCGAGAATAAGCATCGGGTTTCTAGACGGCAATTTTTAAACTACACCTTAACTGGCGTTGGCGGATTTATGGCTGCGGGGATGTTAATGCCAATGGTTCGCTTCGCATTGGATCCGATTTTAAAGGAAGAAGCGGGCGCTGAGATGGTTGCTGTTGCACAGGTGAAAGATATTACGACAGAGCCACAACGCTTCGACTTTAAAGTAAAGGTAAAAGATGCGTGGTATGAATCTGAAGAGCCAAAATCTGCGTGGGTGTACAAAGATGACAAAGGAGAAATTGTTGCACTTTCTCCGGTGTGCAAACACTTAGGATGTACAGTCAACTGGAACGGTGATAAAGGGAATCCAAACCGTTTCTTCTGTCCTTGCCACTATGGTTTGTATGAAAAAGATGGCACAAACGTTCCAGGAACGCCGCCTATATATCCATTAGACCGTTATGAATTAAAAGTGAAAGACGGTACGTTATACTTAGGTAAAGCGAAACCACGAGGGGAGGCGTAATACGTGTTAAATAAGATTTATGACTGGGTTGACGAACGTCTTGATATTACGCCTTTGTGGCGCGATATCGCTGACCATGAAGTGCCGGAACATGTTAACCCTGCACATCATTTTTCGGCATTCGTTTACTGTTTTGGCGGATTAACGTTCTTCGTGACGGTAATCCAAATTTTATCTGGTATGTTTCTAACGATGTACTATGTTCCGGATATTAAAAACGCATGGGAGTCCGTTTATTACTTACAAAACGAAGTGGCATTCGGCCAAATTGTGCGCGGTATGCACCATTGGGGAGCAAGTCTTGTTATTGTAATGATGTTTTTACATACATTGCGTGTCTTCTTCCAAGGCGCATACAAAAAACCACGTGAGTTAAACTGGATTGTTGGTGTATTAATTTTCATGGTAATGATGGGACTTGGTTTTACTGGTTACCTATTGCCATGGGATATGAAAGCGCTATTTGCAACGAAAGTAGGTTTGCAAATTGCTGAAGCGACACCTGTGATTGGTCCAACAATTAAAACATTATTAGCTGGTCATCCGGAAATCGTTGGTGCGCAAACATTAACACGTTTCTTTGCGATTCACGTGTTTTTCTTACCAGCTGCATTGCTTGGATTAATGGCAGCTCACTTCTTAATGATTCGTAAACAAGGTATTTCTGGTCCGCTGTAAAAATTACGCTATAAGATGTGCGTTAGCCTATGAGAAAAAGGAGGGGGACATGAAATGCATCGCGGAAAAGGGATGAAATTTGTCGGCGACTCCCGTGTTCCTGCAGAGAGAAAGCCGAATATTCCAAAGGATTATTCGGAATATCCTGGGAAGACGGAAGCGTTTTGGCCGAACTTCTTATTAAAAGAGTGGATGGTAGGTTCCGTATTTTTAATCGGTTTCCTATGCTTAACGGTAGCCCATCCATCACCATTAGAGCGTATTGCTGACCCAACAGATACGTCTTACATTCCGCTTCCAGACTGGTATTTCTTATTCTTGTATCAATTACTAAAATATTCGTACGCATCAGGTCCTTACACAGTCGTTGGTGCGATTATCATGCCAGGTCTTGCGTTTGGTGCGTTATTGTTAGCGCCATTCTTAGATCGTGGACCAGAGCGCCGTCCAACGAAGCGTCCTGTTGCGGTTGGAATGATGCTTTTAACTTTAGCAGCGATTATTTTCTTAACTTGGGAATCTGTCGTTACTCACGACTGGGAAGCGGCAGCTGAACAAGGTAAGATTCGCGCGGAAGTAGAAATCGACAAAAATGCGGACGGCTACAAAATCGCTCAAGCGAATACATGTACGACATGTCATGGTGAAAACCTTCAAGGTGGTCCTGCTGCGCCATCGCTTGTCGGCACAGGCTTAAGTGCTGAGGAAGTAGCGAAGATCGCCAAAGAAGGACAAGGCGGCATGCCAGGCGGTATCTTTAAAGGTACAGATGAAGAGTTGAAGAAACTTGCAGAATTTATTGCAGGTTTGAAAGCGGAATAATCATGCAAAAAGCTGGCTAGCTCATAGTCAGCTTTTTTGTTTATTTATGTATATTATTGGGAAAGTTGGTGAAATATGAGACTCGTCTTTTCGCTCCTCATGCATCGTTCTGTTTTATGGCTTTTGCTTGTTATTAACATACTGGGAACGATTTATGGATATATATGGTACGGCAATCAACTATCAGAAACTCCGCCACAGTTTCTTTTATTTGTACCGGACAGCCCGACGGCAAGTTTATTTTTTGTTTTTGTGCTCATTGCGTTTTTATTAGGGAAAAATTGGCCGCTGTTGGAGGCGCTGGCGATGGTGACTTTGTTTAAATATGGTATTTGGGCGGTTGTGATGAATTTGCTTGTTTGGAAAGTGACAGGAACGCTCGATGGGATTGCTTGGATGTTAATTTTGTCACACGCGGCAATGGCACTTGAAGGCATATTGTATGCGCCGTTTTATCGAATCAAACCGTGGCACTTAGCGTTTGCGGCCGTTTGGACATTGCATAATGATGTCATTGACTACGTGTTTCGCATGCTGCCGCGATACAGCATGCTCGATGAGTATATACCGCAAATCGGTTATTTTACCTTTTGGCTGAGCATTGTTTCGATTAGCATGACATATTTTCTTTGCCTTCGCTCAAGACGCATAAAATAGTGGTCTACTCTTGTCCACCTCTTCATACATTGTTAATAGGTAGCGGAGGAGGGACAAGAATGAAGAGAAAAAGTTTCATATTCATCATGATTTTTATGATGTTATTTCCATATGTTGTATCTTCACAAACAACAGATGAATGGAAAAAGCTTGACCGAATTTCTGATGAGGCGCTGCAGCTAGCAAAAAACGAAAGGTTTGAAGAGGCAAAACAAGTATTAACTCATTTTTCTGAGGAGTTTTTTAAGCTCAATGTCCGTGAACGATTAAAGTCAATGGACGAACTCCGTGTGATTACGGTCACTCATGAAAGTGCATTAAAAACCGTAACAGCTTCGACTTTACCAGCTGAGGAACGGGTTGAACATGTGACTCGCTTTCGTCTTGTTATTGATGCTATTCGTTCTGATCATCAACCGCTTTGGTCGGAAATGGAACATTCGATTATGGCGGCATTTGATCGAATGAAAAAAGCTGTTGAAAACAAGAATATGCAAGCGTTTCAATCATCGTTTCAGCAGTTTTTAAATCAATACGAGATGATTGAACCAAGCGTAAAAATTGATGTTACACCTGAACGATTTAAACGTGTTGATGCAAATATAGAACTGTTAGAGGCGCCGGCGTTTTCCCAGCTCAGCCCTGATAGCCAGCTGAAACAGCTCGTCCAGATGGAACAAGACTTGCAGGCACTATTTGACGATGTCAAAAAAGATGAAGCTGATCCGTCATTATGGTGGGTAATCATTTCAACAGGAAGCATCATCATTTTAACATTAAGCTATGTTGGCTGGCGAAAATATCGAGGGGAAAAAGAAAAGAACAAATTACATGAGAAAGAATAAAAGAGGCTGTCCGATAAGTGTCTGACCAGTCGTACTTACTAAATGTAATGATACGATGAGGTCTGACACTTTCCATTTGAGACGGCCTCTGTTTATTTTAAGGTTCAATTGGACGTTTATTTTCATCTAAAGTAAAACCTTCTCCTAATACATCATGAACGTCGCTTACGGCAACGAAAGCATGCGGATCGACGGATGTAATGACGCTTTTTAAGCGGGAAAGTTCATTTTTCGCAACGACGCAATAAAGGACATCACGTTCACGCTTTGTGTAAGAACCTTGACCTTTTAATATCGTCACGCCACGGTCCATTTCATTCATAATTTTTTCAGCGATCTCATTACTTTTTTCGGAAATGATGGTTGCCCCCTTTGCCGCATAACCGGTATCCTGCATAAAATCAATGACACGGGCAGCAACAAACACAGCAACGAGCGTATACATCGCCTCGCGGTAGGAAAGGTATAAAATCAAGGATAACGTAATGACAACCGCATCAAATACAAACATTGTCTTGCCCATGCTAATGCCTTTATATTTGTACACAAGTCTCGCGATAATATCGACGCCGCCAGTCGTTCCACCGTAACGGAAAATGATACCGAGGCCGATTCCGATAAACACACCGGCAAATAACGCCGCTAGTGTTAAATCGTGTTTTAAAGGCATATGAATCGCATAGCGTTGGAAAATCCAAAGAAAAACAGATAGGCTGACCGTGCCGATAATGGTATATAAAAAGGCGTTACGGCCTAGCAATTTCCAGCCAACGAAAAACAGGGGGATATTCAATGCTAAATTCGTATAGGAAGGATCCCATTTAAACAAGAAGTAAAGAAGAAGGGTAATTCCAGTAAAGCCGCCTTCTGCCAAGTTGTTTTGCATATTAAAATGAACGAGCCCAAAGGCAAAAATAGCAGCGCCAAGCAAAATAAAGGAAATGTTTTTTATTTTTAATCCAAAAATCATCAAGGACACCTCCTCGGATATGAAAAAATAGTCAGCGACCTTAATTATAGAGGAAGTTATCTTTACAAGCAACGAACGTAGAAAATATTTGTCAAAATCGCTCGTTTTGGCTAACATGAAAGAATGAGAGGTGACGCATAATGTCAGAAAAAACGATGAGACAGCTACAGGAAGAAGTCGATGCATACATCAGCCAATTTAAAGAAGGTTATTTTAGCCCGCTTGCGATGCTCGCAAGGATGACAGAAGAATTAGGAGAATTGGCCCGGGAAATTAACCATTATTATGGAGAAAAGCCGAAGAAAAAATCAGAAAAAGAAAAAACAATCGAAGAAGAAATGGGAGATTTATTATTTGTGCTTATTTGTTTTGCTAACTCCCTTAATATCGACCTTCAAAAAGCTCATGATTTAGTGATGGAAAAATTCAATACAAGAGATAAAAATCGCTGGACAAGAAAAGAAGAAGTAAAGGAGTAGACGGTCTATGAAAACCATTAAAATTGTTGTTGCCGGTCCGCGCGGAAGAATGGGACGAGAGGCGGTATCATTAGTACATAATACGGAACATTTTCAGCTAGTGGCAGTGATTGACCGTATGAATGATGGAAAAAGTCTATCCACTGTAGACGGGTTTGCCGGAATCGATGTTCCTATTTATACGGACATCGAGCGCTGTTTTCAAGAAGTAAAGCCGGATGTATTAATCGACTTAACCACTCCGGAAGTCGGAAAAAAACATACGGAATTGGCATTGCATTACGGTGTTCGTCCAGTTGTCGGTACAACAGGATTTACAAAAGAAGATTTAGCACGGTTAACAGAGCTAGCTGAAAGTAAAGGAATTGGTGCCATTATCGCGCCTAATTTTGCTGTCGGCGCCATTTTAATGATGAAATTCGCACAAATGGCAGCCAAATATTTTACTGATGTCGAAATTATTGAGCTCCACCATGACCAAAAATTAGACGCTCCGTCAGGTACAGCGGTGAAAACAGCGGAACTTATTTCCATGATCAGACCTTCAAAAAAGCAGGGGCATCCGGAAGAAAAAGAAACGCTGCAAGGCGCAAGAGGTGCAACATATGATGGGATTCCAATTCATAGCGTGCGCTTGCCGGGACTGATTGCCCATCAAGAAGTCATTTTCGGCGGAAATGGCCAAACATTAACGATTCGCCATGATTCATATAATCGGGCGTCGTTTATGTCAGGAGTTAAACTTTCGGTAGAGACAGTGATGAAATTGAATACGCTTGTCTATGGATTAGAAAATATTATTGAATGATAGGAGAGTAAAATATGAAAATCGCCCTCATTGCGCATGACAAAAAGAAGGAGGATATGATTCAGTTCGCCATTGCTTATAGAGCTATTTTGGAAAAGCACGAATTATATGCAACAGGAACGACGGGCTTGCGCATTCATGAGGCGACAGGCTTGCCAATTCATCGCTTTCAGTCTGGTCCGCTCGGAGGCGATCAGCAAATTGGCGCCATGATTGCGCAAAATAAGATGGATATGGTCATCTTTTTCCGCGATCCGCTCACCGCACAGCCGCATGAACCGGATGTGAGCGCATTGATTCGTCTATGCGATGTATACTCCATTCCGCTTGCGACGAACATGGGAACAGCGGAAATATTAATCAAAGGCTTAGAGCGTGGCGATTTCGCGTGGCGAAAAATTATAAACGAAAAACAAGGTGAATAACATGATCGATCGTTCATTACATATATTAGCATTTGGTGCTCATCCGGATGATGTCGAAATCGGGATGGGCGGCACGATTGCAAAGTACGCGCGCAAAGGCTATAAAATCGGTATTTGTGATTTAACATTGGCAGAACTTTCATCGAATGGAACAGTCGAATTGCGGCAGCAAGAAGCAAAGGAAGCGGCCAATATATTAGGGGTGACAGAGAGAATCAACCTGCGGCTTCCGGATCGTGGTTTGCTAAAAAATGAGGCATCCATCAATAAAATTGTTTCTGTTATTCGCGAGTATCGTCCGAGCCTCGTGTTTGCCCCTTACTGGGTGGACCGCCATCCGGACCACGGAAATTGTGCAGCGCTTGTCGAAGAAGCGGTGTTTTCTGCTGCGATTCGTCGCTATGAAGATGAAAGAAGCTTACCGGCCCATCGCGTCAAGTCATTATATTTTTACATGATTAATGGTTTTCATCAGCCAAGTTTTCTCGTTGATATAAGTGATACGATCGAACTGAAATTAGCCAGTTTGCGTGCATATAAAAGCCAATTCGAAAAAACGGCCGGTTCAGTGGACACACCGCTGACAAATGGTTATATTGAAACAGTAGAAAGTCGTGAACGGTTATTCGGCAAAGAAGCAGGTGTTTCGTTTGCCGAAGGATTTATTTCGAAAAAACCGATTTTAATTTCACATGATTTATTAGGAGAGATGAAATGAAACTAAAAATTGGCATTGTTTGTTATCCAACTGTTGGCGGCTCCGGTGTTGTCGCTACAGAATTAGGAAAGCTCCTTGCTGAACGGGGACATGAAATTCACTTTATTTCATCAAGCATGCCGTTTCGATTAAACAAAGTATACAGCAATATTTACTATCATGAGGTAAGCGTCAATCAATATTCTGTATTTCAATACCCACCGTACGATTTAGCGCTCTCAAGCAAAATTGCCGAGGTGGCCAAGCGGGAGAAACTAGATTTATTGCACGTTCATTATGCGGTGCCTCATGCGGTTTGTGCCGTGCTCGCTAAACAAATGGTGGGAGAACATCTCAAAATTGTGACAACATTGCACGGAACAGATATTACTGTGCTTGGCTATGACCCTTCATTGAGCGAAATCATAAAGTTTGGAATTGAACGGTCTGATGTGGTAACAGCTGTATCCAATGCGCTTGTAGAGCAAACGTATGAGCTTCTTGATGTCAATAAAGAAATTGAGACGGTTTATAATTTTGTTGATGAGCGCGTTTATCGCAAGAAAGAAGTTCATGATTTGAAAGAACAATACGGCATTCGCCCTGAAGAAAAAGTCGTGATTCACGTTTCAAATTTTCGCCATGTCAAGCGCGTGCCGGATATTGTCAAGGCGTTTCACCTTATTCAACAAGAAATACCGGCGAAGCTCCTTCTTGTCGGCGACGGGCCGGAAATAACCGTTGTTTGCCGCCTCGTGAAAGAGCTGGGATTAAAAGATAAAGTGCTGTTTTTAGGAAAGCAGGAAAACCTTGAAGAGTTGTATTCCATTAGTGACGTAAAACTTCTTTTATCGGAAAAAGAAAGTTTCGGCCTCGTTTTGTTAGAAGCGATGGCCTGCGGTGTTCCATGTGTCGGAACGAAAATAGGAGGAATCCCTGAAGTGATTGAGGATGGAAAAACAGGGTATCTTTGCAAACTCGGAGATGTTGAAGAAGCAGCGGAAAAAACGCTGCGCATTTTGCAAGATTCTCAGCTTCATGCCTATATGGCGGGCGAGGCGCTCAAAACAGTATATAAAAAATTTCATTCTGAACGAATTGTGTCGCAGTACGAATGGATTTATCATCGCATTATTGAAGGTGTGAAGCCATGAAACAACCTTTTGCCAAAGCATTACATATCATTAAACAATTGAAAGCACACGGCCATGATGCCTATTTTGTCGGTGGGGCGGTACGCGATTTTTTGCTGCGTCGCCCGATTGGTGATGTCGATATTGCTACTTCTGCGCTTCCTGAAGAAGTGATGCGCATTTTTCCAAAAACGATTGGCGTCGGAGTGGAACACGGCACCGTCATGGTTCTCCATGAAGGAACGCCGTATGAAGTCACAACGTTTCGCACAGAAGGAAAGTATGAAGATTATCGCCGCCCTCAATCTGTGACATTTGTCCGTTCACTTCATGAAGATTTAAAACGGCGCGATTTTACGATGAACGCAATCGCTATGGATGAACACGGACAAATCATTGATCCATTTGCCGGGCAGGAAGCGATACAAATGAAAATCATCCAAACGGTTGGCAATGCGAAGGAGCGGTTTTCTGAAGATGCGCTCCGCATGATGCGGGCGCTTCGATTTGTCAGCCAGCTCGGATTTTATTTAAGCGAAGAAACAAAAGAAGCGATTCAAGAGCTTGCTTCGCTTCTTGCCCACATTTCTGTTGAGCGGATCACGGTTGAGTTTGAAAAATTATTGCAAGGGGCCTATAGCCAAGAAGCGCTTGCGTTATTAGTGGAAACAAATTTATATAAGTACATGCCAGGACTTTTCGAAAAACGAGCACAACTTGAACAGCTTGCCTCACATAATTGGACACTCTTAACGGAACGGGCTGAATATTGGGGATTGTTTGCTTATTTGCTTGACGTGCAGCAAACATTAATCCCATTTTTGCGCCTTTGGAAATTGCCGAACCAACTTATAAAAGAGGTACAAGCGATTTTAAATATCTTGGCAGAAATCAAACGAAACAACGATTGGACAAAAGAGAAATTGTATCGATACGGTTTACCCCATGCTTTGTCTGCGGAAAAAATTCGTTCTTTGTTAAACGGAGAAAAAATCGACATTAATATGGCGAAGCTAAGGCAGCTTTTTGAGTCGCTCCCTATTAAAGAGCGAAAGGAGTTAGCGATTAACGGAAACGATTTAATGAAATGGTTTAATAAACGAGGCGGACCTTGGGTAGCGGAAATGCTAACTCTTGTTGAAAATGCCATTATTTCTGGGGAAATTGAAAATAATGTTGAGCAAATAAAGGAGTGGCTGGCGCAGTGCAATCAGAAACTCGAAGAAAATTATTAGAATTATTTTCACAGGCAAAAGGCGATTTTATTTCCGGACAAAAAATTAGTGAAATATTGGGCTGTTCACGGACAGCGGTATGGAAACATATTGAAGATTTGCGGAAAGAAGGATTTGAGTTAGAAGCGGTACGCCGCCTCGGCTATCGCATTACAAAAACTCCTGATAAAATCACAGCCAATGAAATTCAGTTTGGGCTGGAAACGGAAGTGCTTGGTCGCCATATTTATTACGAAGAAGAAGTGACTTCAACGCAAAAAATTGCCCATAAGCTTGCCTATGAAGGAGCTCCGGAAGGAACGCTTGTTGTCGCAGAACGGCAAACGGCAGGGCGTGGACGATTAGCTCGCACTTGGTTTTCGCCAAAGGGAACAGGAATTTGGATGAGTTTAATTTTGCGCCCAGCAATTCCGCCGCAAAAAGCGCCTCAGCTTACATTGCTTGCAGCTGTTGCTGTTGCCCAAGGAATCCAGGAAGTAACAGGCCTTATTCCGGATATTAAATGGCCGAATGATATTTTAATCAATGGCAAAAAAGCTGTTGGTATTTTGACGGAACTTCAAGCAGAATCAGAGCGGATTCATTCGGTTATCATCGGTATTGGCATTAATGTTAATCAGCAGGCAGAGCAGTTTCCTGAAGAGATTCAACAAATTGCTACTTCGCTTGCGCTTGAAAAAGGAGAAAGAATCAATCGTGCTGAACTGATTAAAGCGATTTTATTGAAACTTGAAACATTATACCGCCAATATTTACAGCACGGCTTTTTGCCGATCAAGCTGCTTTGGGAAAGTTATTCAGTCAGTATCGGCAAAGAAATTATTGCTCGCACACCAAGCGGCACCATGAAAGGGAAAGCACTTGGAATTACCGATGAAGGCGTGTTAATGCTTGAAACAGCTGATGGAGAGATTCATCATATTTACTCTGCTGACATTGAAGTATAAAAAATATAGAAAATTTGTTAGAATTTTGTTAAAATAAAAACGATTATGGGCGGTATCTTGCTGGAACCGCACCTTCTTTGGTAGGAAAAACGTATGGAGTATCTGCCTTGATCCAAAATAGCGGACTGGGACAGAGGGATGAAGTCAACCGATATGTGTAAACGCGTCCTTCTTTCTCAACAGCAGGAAAGAAGGATTTTTTATTCATCGTGTCGTTCGGTGATTCATTTCCTCTGCTAAAAGAGGAGGTATCATGGATGAAAACGAAAAACGATTTTTTAAAGATGAAAGCAAATAACGAACCGATTGTAATGCTGACGGCTTATGATTATCCGTCAGCAAAGTTGGCGGAAGCAGCTTCCGTCGATATGATTCTCGTTGGCGATTCTTTAGGAATGGTTGTGCTTGGATATGATTCAACGATTCCTGTCACCGTCGACGATATGATTCACCATACGAAAGCCGTTCGCCGCGGAGCGCCCAATACGTTTGTCGTTACGGATATGCCGTTTATGTCGTACCATATTTCGCGGGAAGAAGCGTTGCGAAATGCTCAGCGCATTATGCAAGAGGCAGGGGCGAACGCTGTCAAAGTAGAAGGAGCTGACCAAGTATTAGAAGTCATTGCTGCGTTGACGCAGGCAGGCGTACCGGTTGTTGCCCATTTAGGGCTGACACCGCAATCGGTTGGTGTGTTAGGCGGCTATAAAGTGCAAGGAAAAGACGCCGAAAGCGCACGAAAATTAATGGAAGATGCAAAACGATGCGAACAAGCCGGAGCGATCGCGCTTGTGCTAGAATGTGTGCCGAAGCAGTTGGCAGCGGCAGTAACAAAAGAGCTTTCTATCCCAACAATCGGCATTGGGGCGGGAGACGAAACAGATGGCCAGGTGCTCGTCTTCCATGATGTTCTTGGCTATGGGGTGGAGCGAGTGCCAAAGTTCGTCAAAAAATATGCAAATATTCAAGAGACGATTGTACAAGCGTTAACAAGTTATGTGACAGAAGTGAAATTGCGGCAATTTCCTGAACCAAGCCATATGTTTACAATGAAAGAAGAAGAGTTAACAGCATTGTATGGAGGAAAAGAGAAATGATGGTCGTAACAAACATTCACGATATGCAGCAAAGAATGAACCAATTCCGCCTGCAAGGAAAAACAATCGGTTTTGTGCCGACAATGGGTTATTTACATGAAGGACATGTAAGACTTTTAAACGAAGCGCGCAAACAAAACGATATTGTTGTTTTAAGCATTTTTGTCAACCCGCTTCAGTTTGGTCCGAACGAAGACTTTGACCGCTATCCTCGCGATATTAAGCGCGACGAAACCATCGCCAAAGAAGCTGGAGTCGATGTTCTCTTCTATCCAGATGTTGCTGAAATGTATCCGCATCCGTTGAGCATTAAGACCGTCGTTACTAAACGTGTCGATGTATTATGCGGTAAGTCAAGGCCGGGTCATTTTGACGGGGTCGTGACGGTGTTAATGAAACTATTTAATATCGTTATGCCGCATCGTGCATATTTCGGCATGAAAGATGCGCAGCAAGTAGCCGTTGTAGATGGACTCATTCGCGATTTTAATTTTCCAATTGAACTGATCCCTGTTCCAACTGTTCGTGAAGAAGACGGCTTAGCAAAAAGTTCGCGCAACGTCTATTTATCCGAAGAGGAGCGGAAAGAAGCACCTGCCTTATATGAGGCGTTACAAAAGGCAAAGACGGCAATTGAAGCAGGGGAAAGACACCCGCATGTGATTCAAAATCTTGTGATCGACTATATAAAAACGCATACTCATGCTGATATTGACTATGTGGAAATTTATTCTTATCCTGAACTCAAACCGCTTGAAGAACTTTCTGGAAAAGTGATTATTGCTGTTGCTGTTCGGTTTACAAATGCTCGTCTCATTGATAATATTACACTTGATGTGAAATAGGGGGGGATTTTTCATGTTTCGTACGCTCATGAATGCGAAAATTCACCGCGCCCGCGTTACAGAGGCAAATTTAAATTATGTTGGCAGCATTACGATTGATGAAGATATTTTAGATGCTGTCGGCATGGTAGCAAACGAAAAAGTGCAAATTGTCAACAACAATAACGGAGCGCGTTTTGAAACATATATTATACCTGGGGAAAGAGGAAGCGGTGTGTTTTGTTTAAATGGCGCTGCCGCTCGTCTTGTGCAGAAGGATGATATTATTATTGTCATTTCTTACGCGCTTGTGCCGGAAGAAAAAATTGCTGAGCATCGTCCAAAAGTAGCAATTATGGATGAAAATAATAAGATTAAACAGTTAATTGTGCAAGAACCGGCAGCGACAGTGTTATAATCGAGGCTGACTTACAAGAGGCTGATCCGACAGCAAGTGTCAGACCCCGCAACCATAATATATAGAACAATGGATAAAAACACTATATATTGTGAGTGACGCGTGAGGTCAAACACTGATGGGTCAGCCCCTTTCTTTGAGTCAGTCTTTTTCTTTGTGAATGCTAAAATGTCAAGATTGGAAATGGTTTAGAAAGTGGCCGTTTCTCTGTCAATGAACATCGAGGTGGAACAATGAATCGACGCTTTGTAGTGATTGATTTAGAAACAACGGGAAACTCTCCGCAAAATGGAGATCGCATCATTCAAATTGGAATGGTTGTCATTGAAAATGAACAAATTGTCGAACGGTTTTCCAGTTTTATTCATCCTGAGCGCGCTATTCCGCCGTTTATCCAGCAGCTAACGGGAATTGATGAAGCGATGATTCAAGGAGCGCCACGCTTTCAAGAGCTGGCTCCAAAAGTGACAAAGATGCTCGAAAAGTCGTATTTCGTGGCGCATAATGTATCGTTTGACTTAAGTTTTTTGCAGGAAGAACTGCAAATGGCAGGATTTCCGCTTTTTAGCGGCCCGAAAATAGATACAGTCGAGTTGTCTCGCATTTTAATTCCGACGATCGAAAGCTATAAACTAAGCGAATTAGCACAATTATTAAAGCTGCCGCATGAAAATCCACATCAAGCAGACAGCGATGCTGAAGTAACTGCGAAACTGTTTTTAGCACTGCTTGAAAGGCTCAAATCATTGCCGATTGTCACATTGCAGCAACTAGAGCGGCTATCGGCACATTTAAAGAGCGATTTGCATCATTTGCTAGATGAAGTAATCGGCGAAAAACTTTTGTCGTTAAATGATGAGAAGCAATTTCATTTTTACCAAGGAATTGCTTTGAAAAAGGAAACATCGGCTTTGCCAAAGAAAACATCGAATCATAGCGGCGCTTCGTCTTTTCAACAGTTTTCTGAGCAGTTTCAATCGCTGCCGATTGCAGGGTACGAACACCGGTCAGGACAATGGGAAATGATGAATGATGTGAACGAAGCATTTAAAACATCGCAGCATGCTTTAATTGAAGCGGGAACAGGGATCGGCAAATCGTTAGCCTACTTAATCCCAAGCCTTTTTTTCGCTTATGAGCATAAGAAACCTGTCGTCATTAGCACGCATACATTACAGTTGCAAGAGCAGCTTATCGAACGCGATATTCCCGTGCTACGAAACATTGTCTCTTTTCCGTTTAAAGTTGCCGTATTGAAAGGAAAACGTAACTATCTTTCTCTTCGGAAATTTGTCCGCTTTCTTCATGAACAAGACAAAAATTATGATACGGTGTTAACAAAATGCCAACTGCTTGTTTGGCTGACCGAAACGGAAACAGGCGATGTCGACGAGTTAAACTTGCCATCGGGAGGAAAATTAATTTGGTCTACGTTACAAATTGACAATGATGATGAACCGGTGAAAGACATTGACTTTTTTCATCGGGCGAAAAAACGGGCGCTTGATGCTCATCTCATTATTACAAACCATGCCTTTTTGTTGCAGGACTTAACAGGAGAAAGTTCTTTGCTGCCGGCATATGAGTATTTGTTAGTCGATGAGGCGCATCATTTAGAAGACGTAGCAGCCAATTATTTTGGACAGCAAGTAAGCTATGTGACAATTCGCCAATTATTGCGACGAATCGGCAGGTCAGAAGAAGATGGATGGCTGGCGAAGTTAAAAACGGTTTGCACGAAATTAGAAATGGATGTTGACAAAACTTTCTACGAATTAGATCAAATCATTGCTGAATTGCAGTTTGAATTCGATGAGTGGTTTCGCATGATTCGCCGTTATGTGATGCAACGAAAAACTGAAAAGAATGCGGTCCGTATCCGCTATCGCTTTCAGCCGCTGACAGAGAAAGGGAGTCAATGGAAGGCGATTATCGAACTGCTATGGCGTTTAATCGATCGTACAAATGAATTGATTACAAAATTAAATGATCTCCAGACGATATTACGGCAGAAAGAACAGGAAATCGAACGTTTATCATGTGGATTTGTGTTTGATTATTTTGCGGATACGGTTGCTTTCGCTAAAACGGTAGAAGCATTGCAACATTTATTGTTAAGCGATGATGAGCTCGTTGTTCGTTGGATAGAAGTAGATGTGAAAGGGGCAGCCAATGCGATCACGATTTACTCGCAGCCAATTCAGTTAGAAGAGTTTTTTGCTGAGCGCTTGTTTGCCAAGAAAAGAAGCGTTGTATTAACCTCTGCGACGCTGACAACGAACGGAACGTATTCTTATATTATTTCGCGGCTTGGATTAAATGATTTTTATCCAAAGTGTATAACAATCCCATCTCCGTTTAATTATAAAGAACAGGTAAAACTAATGATTCCAAGCGATTTGCCATCCATTTCTGATGTTTCTTTAGAGGAGTACGCTCATTCCGTTGCGATACAACTCATTGAAATTGCTGAACGTACAAACGGAAAAATGCTCGTGTTGTTTACCTCATACGAGTTGTTAAAATTAACAGCTTCGATGATGAAAGAAATGAATATAGACGAACGGTTTGTGCTCATTGCCCAAGGCGTAAGCAGCGGCAGTGCAGCGAAGCTTACGAAAAGCTTTCGCCAATTTGATCAAGCGATTTTGTTTGGTACGAGCAATTTTTGGGAAGGAGTGGACCTTCCAGGAGACGAGTTGTCATGTATCGTCATTGTCCGCCTGCCATTTGCTCCACCGGACGACCCGGTAATCGAAGCAAAATGCGAACAAATTCGTGCCCAAGGAGGCAATCCATTTTACGACTTATCGTTACCTCAAGCGATTATTCGTTTTAAGCAAGGATTTGGCCGCCTTATTCGTTCAAGTCATGATAAAGGGGTTGTTTTCGTTTTCGATCGGCGTTTGACGACCGCTTCCTATGGAAAATACTTTTTATCATCATTGCCTCCGCTTCAAGTGTATGAAGGACCTTTACATTCGCTTTTAACGCAGCTTGAACAGTGGTTGGCTTAGAATGGTAAAAAAGGCTGTCTCATGAGGAACTCACTTGCCCTTTTTGAGACAGCCTTCCTTTACAGGTGTAGGCGGGAGAATTTTTATCAATTACATTTTTCAAATAAGCAACAGACCTGTTATAATATAATGGAAAGATGGGGCTGGCAGATCCCTTAACTACCATATATCGTACACCATTTTTCATAAGTGGGTGATATATGGTGTACGATGTGTAAGATCAAGTCACTTATCAGATAGCCCCATTTATAGTGTAGACCTTGTGTCATTTCTGTATAAGTAACAAAATTTGTGTGATGTGGAAGGGGAGCGTTATGGAAAGCAAAATCGAAGTGTTAGCAACCGTCAAGATTCAGCACTCACCAGATTTATATAAAATTGTCGACTGTTTAAACCGCACATTAAAAAAAGACGATTTAATGTTTGGGTTGGCATTGGATCAAGAAGACAAAGAAAAAGCAATATTTACAATTTACCGTACATAAGATGTGGTGTTATGAAAAAGTGGGGCATCATTCTTTTTGGTATTATATGTATAATGATTTGGCAAGCAGTAAATGTATATCATGCAGCACTTGAACCGAAGCGGCTTGCTGAATCAAGAGCAATGAAGCGTGCCGCGAGTGAAGTGCATTTTACCGATATTGAAGAAATTTACACATATTATGGTGAGCAAGCATACGTTGTCATCGTTGGAACGAACAGTAAAAAAGAAAAAGTTGCTGCTTGGGTGCCAGAAAAAACGGACGACGTAATCGTCAAAAAAATAAAAAGCGGAGTATCGAAACAAGAGGCGATTGCGAAGTTAAAAGCGGAACGAAATCCGAAAGAAATTATTTCCGCAAAACTTGGAATGGAAAAAGGAGTACCGCTTTGGGAGCTGACATATATCGATGAGGATCATCGTTATTCGTTTTATTATTTAAGCTTTGAAGATGGTACTTTTTTGAAAAGATATAGCTTCCAACAATAACATTTCAGGGGGAAAGGATTATGAAATTAGCGAAACGTGTTTCGTCACTCACACCATCAACGACACTGGCGATTACGGCCAAAGCAAAGGAATTAAAAGCAGCAGGACATGACGTCATCGGTTTAGGAGCGGGTGAACCTGATTTCAATACACCGCAGCACATTATTGACGCTGCTGTCAAAGCGATGAACGAAGGACATACGAAATATACACCATCCGGGGGCTTGGCTGGCTTAAAAGCGGAGATTATTAAAAAGTTTAAGGAAGACCAAAACTTAAGTTATGAGCCTTCAGAAATTATTGTTTGCGTTGGCGCAAAACATGCTTTGTATACGTTATTCCAAGTCATTCTTGATGAAGGCGATGAAGTAATTATTCCAACACCTTATTGGGTAAGTTATCCTGAACAAGTCAAACTTGCCGGTGGCGAGCCTGTTTATGTGGAAGGATTAGAAGAAAATCACTTTAAAATCACCCCAGAACAACTGCAATCTGTGATCACAGAGCGCACGAAAGCGGTTATTATTAACTCGCCAAGCAATCCGACTGGAATGATTTATACGAAAGAAGAATTAGCGGCTTTAGGCGAAATTTGCTTAAAGCATAATATTTTAATCGTGTCAGATGAAATTTATGAAAAATTAGTGTATGGCGAGCATAAACACGTTTCCATCGCACAAATTTCACCTGAATTAAAAGCGCAGACGATCATTATTAACGGCGTTTCCAAATCCCATTCAATGACGGGGTGGCGAATCGGTTATGCGGCTGGCAACAAGGAAATTATTCGTGCAATGACAGACCTTGCAAGCCACAGCACATCCAACCCGACATCAATCGCCCAGTACGCTGCGATTGCTGCTTACAGCGGACCGCAAGAGCCAGTTGAAGAAATGCGCAAAGCGTTTGAAGAGCGCCTCAATATTATTTATGAAAAATTAATTCAAATCCCTGGCTTTACCTGTGTCAAACCACAAGGAGCGTTTTACTTGTTCCCAAATGCCCGCAAAGCAGCAACAATGGCAGGCTATAATACGGTTGATGAACTTGTTGAAGCGCTTTTGGAAGAAGCGAAAGTCGCACTTGTTCCTGGTTCGGGATTTGGAGCGCCTGATAATGTCCGCTTATCTTACGCGACTTCGCTTGAATTGTTAGAAAAAGCAGTAGAGCGGATTAAGCAGTTTATGGAGCAGAAAATGAACCGTTAAGAAAAGTAGAAAAAAGCGGCTTCGTCATCAGACAAAGCCGCTCTCTTTTCGTGGCAGTGAATGAAGAACATTTGGCTTCGAGAGCTGAACGCGGCGCCTCCGCTTTTCTTGATGTCTAGCTTCGGCTCGCAACCGCTCGAGACATTTCAAATCCGCACTGCGGCGGCAACAGCCTCCTCGGCGGCTTTGAAATGCTGGTCGCGGTTAGGCGCTCGCCTCCGCTTTTCGGATTGTCTAGCTCCGGCGACCAGCCGCTCGGGTCAAATAACCTTCCGGTGCGAAGTCGACAAGCGACTTCTTGCCTCGGAAGAACATTTGCCTGTCGCGGCTGAGCGGGTCGCCTCCGCTTTTCGTTCTTGCTTGATTTTTTGTCGAAAGGTATAATATAAACTATGTACATAGCATAGTTTTCGAAGATTTGTTGGAGGGACTTGTACGTGAAAACAACAATTGCTGAAGTAAGTAAATATGTAGGACAAGAAGTAACGATTGGTGCATGGCTTGCGAACAAACGTTCAAGCGGTAAGATTGCATTCTTGCAATTGCGTGACGGAACAGGGTTTATTCAAGGTGTTGTTGAGAAATCGCAAGTGAGCGAAGAAGTATTTAAAATGGCTAAGTCGATTACTCAAGAAACATCTTTATATGTAACAGGTACGGTTCGCGTTGATGAACGTTCTCCATTTGGTTATGAATTATCAGTAACGAATTTACAAATCATTCATGAAGCGGTGGACTATCCGATTACACCAAAAGAACATGGCGTTGAATTTTTAATGGACAACCGTCATTTATGGCTTCGCTCGAAGCGCCAGCATGCGATTATGAAAATTCGCAATGAAGTGATTCGCGCGACGTATGAATTTTTTAACAATAACGGTTTCGTAAAAGTAGATCCACCAATTTTAACAGGAAGTGCTCCAGAAGGAACAACGGAATTATTCCATACGAAATACTTTGATGAAGATGCGTATCTTTCTCAAAGCGGTCAGCTTTATATGGAAGCAGCAGCGATGGCACTTGGTAAAGTGTTCTCGTTTGGACCGACATTCCGCGCGGAAAAATCGAAAACGCGCCGTCATTTAATTGAGTTTTGGATGATTGAACCAGAAATGGCGTTTTATGAATTTGAAGACAATTTAAAAGTACAGGAAGAATATGTGTCACATATTGTTCAATCTGTTTTGAAAAATTGTCAGCTTGAATTAAAAACGCTTGGACGTGACACATCTAAGCTTGAGCTTGTCAAACCGCCATTCCCACGCATTACGTATGATGAAGCGATTCAACTGCTTCATGAAAAAGGATTTGACGACATCAAGTGGGGAGATGATTTTGGAGCTCCACACGAAACGGCGATTGCCGAAAGTTTTGACAAACCAGTATTTATTACGCACTATCCAACAACATTAAAACCGTTCTATATGCAGCCGGATCCAAACCGTCCTGACGTCGTGTTATGCGCTGATTTAATTGCGCCGGAAGGATACGGAGAAATTATCGGCGGCTCAGAGCGTATCCATGACTATGAATTGTTAAAACAGCGCCTTGAAGAGCATAACCTGCCAATGGAAGCATACAAATGGTATTTAGAATTGCGCCAGTACGGCTCCGTTCCTCACTCTGGATTCGGTTTAGGACTTGAACGCACGGTTGCTTGGATTACAGGCGTAGAACACGTTCGTGAAACAATTCCGTTCCCACGTTTATTAAACCGTCTGTATCCGTAATTGCACAAACGTGAGGCTGTCTCAAACAAAATCGCTAGGCCCCTCAACTACAATATATATGGGCAATGGAGAAAACGCCCTAAATATTGTAATAGTTCGAGGGAGTCAGCCCTTGATGAGACAGCCTCTTTCTTGTCTATTAAGCGTTGTGATTTTTTCGGAAAAATAAAATAGCATGTAACATTCGGTTGTTAAATGTTCATGCTATACTTATAGTTGAGGTGTGTTCCGATGAACAAAGAAAAAATGGCGGAATGGTTAGCTGAAGGAAGTATTGCAATTCCGAAATTGCTGTTGAACCATTACAAAAAAATAGGACTGACAGAAACAGAGTTCATGTTACTGCTGCACATTCATTCGTACATTGAAAGCGGAGTGTTGTTTCCGACTCCAGCACAAATTGCTGAGAAAATGACGCTTAGCCCAGCTGAATGTATGGACGGAGTAAGACGGCTGATTCAAAAGGGATTACTTGCCATTGAAGAGCATGTTGATGAGCGTGCTATCCGCATTGAAAAGTATTCGTTGAAGCCTCTGTGGGAGAAGCTCGTTCATCATCTTTTATCCGAGGCATTTTATGGGGAAAAAGAGCGCTATGAAGAAGAGGAAAAAAGTTTATATACGATGTTTGAACAAGAGTTTGGGCGACCGCTTTCTCCGTTTGAGTGTGAAACGTTAGCAATGTGGATGGACCAAGATGGGCACGACCCTGTCATTATTAAAGCAGCTCTTCGGGAAGCTGTATTATCAGGGAAATTGAATTTTCGTTATATTGACCGCATTTTGTTTGAATGGAAAAAGAACGGTATTCGTACGATTGAGCAGGCACAAAGCTATGGAAAGAAATTCCGCAGGCATCAACAATCGGCAAAATCAGCGCAAACGCCAGGAGAATATAAAGGCACAGTTCCGTTTTATAATTGGTTGGAGCAGTCTTGAGCGAGAGAAAAACGTCTCTCGTTTTTTCTGTGCAATTAGGCTTTAGCACTGTACGAAAGCAGGAAGAGGGACATGAGTGTCAATTATCCGTTATTTATAACTATTTTCTCGGTGATTCACGCTTAGCTGACTTCGGCAGAAAAGCTACTCAAATAAACCTGTTTTATCTAGATTTTATTGGTTGATCAACACATCTGGGAAGGGGGATTGTGTTTTGCTTAATAAACAGCAAATTCGTTATTGCCTAGATAAAATGGCAGAAATGTTTCCGAATGCACATTGTGAGCTTGTACACAGTAACCCGTTTGAACTTCTTATTGCTGTTGTATTATCAGCGCAATGCACGGATGCATTAGTAAATAAAGTCACAAAACAATTATTTCAGAAATATAAAAAACCAGAGGATTATTTAGCCGTTCCTTTAGAGGAACTTCAGCAGGATATTCGTTCCATTGGGCTATACCGAAACAAGGCGAAAAATATTCAAAAACTTTGTCAGATGTTACTCGAGAAATATAACGGCGAAGTGCCTAAAGATCGTGACGAGCTAATGAAGCTGCCTGGAGTGGGCCGAAAAACAGCCAATGTTGTTGTTTCCGTTGCTTTTGGCGTGCCGGCCATTGCGGTCGACACTCATGTAGAGCGGGTCAGCAAACGGCTGGGGTTTTGCCGTTGGAAAGATTCTGTATTGGAAGTGGAAGAAACGCTCATGCGTAAAGTTCCAAAAGAAGAATGGTCCATTACGCATCACCGTATGATATTTTTTGGCCGCTATCATTGTAAGGCCCAATCGCCGCAATGTCACGTATGCCCGTTGCTTGAATTATGCAGGGAGGGGAAAAAGCGAATGAAGGCGAGAGGTGGACAGTTTGCACGTACCGAGTGAGTTTCTTCATCCGTTATTTTACCGAAAAGGAGAAACGATTGAAGCAAAATCGGCCGTCCCGTTTCCGCTGATGATGAAACAATTTTATTTTTATTACGATATTCTTGCCTGTAGAGAAACAGCTGATATAGAGCCGTGGAAAAATATTGAGCAATCGATCCCAGAGGTCGTCGAGCTTTGGAAAGAGGAAAGAGAACAACTTGACATCCTTTTTCAAAATCGCAATCGAAAAGCTGCAAAAGAGCCGATGATTCGTGCTTTATCGTATTTCCTTGTCTGTTTATATTGGTTAAACGGCACACGCGTCAAGGGAATCGAAAACTGGAAAGAGGAAATTGATGCTTTATCCATCAAACCGATTAATTGTAAAGAGCGTCTGCAGTTTATTTTTGCTAAATGCGACTTATATCATTCGTTTGTTCAGTTAGGTGAACTTTTTGATGAATTGCTAAAACTATATTATAAAACGTTAGCGATGAATAAAAAAGGGATATCTCATCGTTGATGAGATATCCCTTTTTTATTAATTTGTGTTGTTAGGAGGGCTTCCATTGTTTCCTCCTACGACTCCATTGATAGTTCCGTTACTATTTACACTTCTTTGTTGAGTCGATGGATTTGTTCCTGGAGGAGTTGTTTGGCCATTATTTTGTCCAGGGTTGTTTATATTTCCATTGTTTCCGTTATTACTGCCTTCATTAAAGTTATTATTTGGACCGCCGTTTGAATCATCATTTGTATCATCGTTTGAGTCATTATTTGAATCATCACTTGGGTCATCGCTTGAATCATCGTTTGCATCGTTATTTATATCATCATTTGAATCATCGTTAGTCGGCGGTTGCCCCTCAGAGTTGTCATTTTGGTCATCAATGTTATCTCCAGGAATAGCAACTGTTGTTGATACAGGCTCACTTCGGTTTTGTTGTTCTGTATCAACAGCAGATACTTCAATTGTGTAAACAGCGCCTGGAGTTGGTCCGGTTAGCTTTAATCCCAAGCCGGAAGCGGTAAGCACTTGTGATGTTCCTTTATCGCTTGTAACGCGCACTTCGAATGTGACATTTTCTAATGTTTCTTCATCATAGTTCCATGATACAGAAATGGCATTTTCTGCTTCATTATACACAGCTTGTAAATTGCTTACAGGGCTTAATGATTCTGGTTTGTCTTCTGCCACTTCCGTAGGTTCTGCGCCTTTCACAAAGAGTTCATAAGTGATTTCCGTTTCCGGTGTATATTTTCCGGCAATCATCGGCGGATTCGTTCCTTTTTTAATCGGCAGTTTCACAACGCTTTTCGGCATTTCAAAGTCTCCGCCTTCGCCGTCGTCAACATGTCTGATGACGGATTTAAACAGCAAGCGCGGAATTTTCTGTTCTTCCTTCGATAAATACGCTGTATCGCTCCGCTTGCTGAATCCGGTCCATACCGCAGCTGTATAATTCGGTGTGTAGCCGACGAACCAGCTGTCTGGCACGGCTCCTTCCGGTAAACCGAACTTTTGTCTCGTTTCTTTATCATAGTTCGTTGTTCCGGTTTTACCAGCAACATGTAAATGAGGAACATTCGCCAACGTACCTGTTCCACCAGGTTTGACGACTGATTTTAACATATCAGTAATCATGTAGGCTGTGTAATCTTTCATCGCTGCTTTTGGCTCTGGAGTCAAATCGATTTCTGTATCGTCCGGGAAGACGATTTTTTTAACGGCATGCGGTTTAATGTAGACGCCATTGTTTCCAAACGCGCTATAAGCACCTGCCATTTGCAATGGAGAAACTCCATCTCTTAAACCACCAACCGCATAGGATTCATATATTTCATCGAGGCCCATGCCTAGTTTATTAGCAAACTTTTTCGCCCGTTCTAAGCCGACTTTCTGTAACGCTTTTAACGCCGGGATGTTACGTGACTTAGCTAGGGCAACTCTCATTGACATTTGTCCCTGGTATGAACCATCCCAGTTTTTAATTGGCGTTCCGTCGGAATATGAATACGGCTCATCGACAAGCTGATGATATGTCGACCATTTTAAATATTCAATCGCTGGTCCGTAATCGAGAATCGGTTTAATGGTTGAACCAGGCTGGCCGACTTTTTCTGTTGCGAAGTTAAATCCGAACGTGACTCCATCTTGATTGCGTCCGCCTCCGAGCGCGCGAATTTCTCCAGTTTTTGTATCAAGAAGAGCAATACCTGCCTGTAAATCTTTTTTGTCTGTGAAATATTTATCAGAGTTTAATAAGTCTTCAACATATTCTTGGGCATCAGGATCTAATGTCGTGTAAATTTTTAAGCCGTCCTCGAAAACGTTGACATCTGCTTCGTCCGTTACTTCTTTAATGACTTGGTCGATAAATGCATCATATGGAATAGCCGTATCTTGTTTAAATTCTGCAAGCATTGATTTGACAGGTATTTTTTTTGCTTTCTCCGCTTCTTCTTTTGTGATAAACCCGTGCTTTTCCATTAACGATAATACAACATTGCGTCGTTTTTCCGCAGCTTCCGGGTATTTATATGGATTATAATTGTTTGGGCTTTGCGGTAAACCAGCAAGTAATGCCGCTTCCGCAAGGGTTAAGTCATTCAAATCGGTTTTATTGAAATAAAACTCTGCTGCTTTTTTCACTCCGTAGATACGGTTGGAATAATAAACTTTATTTAGATACATTTCTAAAATTTCTTGTTTGGAATATTTTTGTTCAAGACGAAACGCAAGCCATGCTTCTTGAGCTTTCCGCTTTAACGTTTTTTCTGGAGATAAAAACGAAAGCTTAACAACTTGCTGTGTAATGGTACTAGCGCCTTCTGACCCAAATCCTTCTTTTACGTTGGCGATGACAGCCGCACCAAGGCGGATAAAATCAAGACCGTGATGTTCGTAAAAGCGCACGTCTTCTGTTGCTAATACCGCTTCTTCTAACACTTTCGGTATTTCTTTATAGGAAATATAAGTCCGCTTTTCCCCGCCGAGTTCAGCAATTTTATTGCCGTTCATATCGTAGATGGTTGATGATAGCGGGTCTTTTATTTTTGCTTCGTCAAGCGGTGGGGCATCTGCAACAAAATAGGCAAATGTAGCGATGCCGCTAACCATGCCAATAGTTCCTAATAAAAGCAACGACAATACTAGCTTTTTCAACAAAGAACTTTTCTTTTGTTTTCCTGATTTTTTTTGTTTAGATTGCTTTTTTGCTTGTTTACGCTCTACACGAGAACGATATTCCCCAGTCATAAGCAAATCCTGCCTTTCTACTATTTGAAAGATTAGTTTTGCACGAATGGTCCGTTATACTTCCACCTTAAACGGACGCATCGTTAAAGTAGACTTTTTCTACTATTTTAATATAATCAATCGGTGGTTGATAGCCAAGCGAAATATAATGGCCGTATTGCTCAACTTCGTGCTTGGCAATCGATTTTCGGCCGCCGGTTTGCTGGCGCTGCCAAAATGTGAGCAAATGTTTTGCATCCAAAAGATAGGTTTCATTTAATGAAGTAAATCGTAAAATCACAAAACAAATACCGTCGTGTTCGAGAATTTGTTTCATATGATGAATTTGGTGTTCATGGAAGTTTTGCAACGGGAACGCGGTTTTATTCCGCGTTTCTTTTGCTTCAAAATCAATATATCTTCCTCTATATATTCCGTTATAGTCGGTAGTGGATGCCTGTTTAAAATAAGCCTCTTTAATGACGGCAGCGCTTCGCTTTGGATAGTCAACATGAACGATTTGGATAGGAGTTGGCTTTTTATGAATAACAGCAATACCATGCTCCCGATAAAATTCATTCGTGGCATTCAAGTCGTTTTCTAGTGTCATTCCGCGATTTGCGTAATTTGTTTCAAGCGGAGAAGCAGGCTTCGCTTGTTTGTTTACCTGATAAACTCTTCCCCCAGGATATTTGAACATCACGGATCATCTCCTTTGAATGCCTATAATTATATCACAGCGCAGCAAAAATGGAATGTAAATCGTTTGGCAGTTAATGAAAAATACAGTCACAGTAATAACGGTTATCATAAGACAAGCTTTTTTGTCAAAAATATTTGCATCAGGAGCAATTTGTCGAAACTACACGATATGAAAGAGTAGGTCACTTTCTTTGCCGAATACTTTCTAGTTTTGTCGTCTAGGCAGGGAGGGAAAAGGAAATAGCGAATTTTAATAGCAAAAGAGGGATTAGGGGGAGGAGAAATGATGGAAATGCGCTGGGTGAAAAAGGAAGAAGTAGAAAAACAGTTAAATGAAATTTTTCAATTAATACAGGAGATTGATTGTAAAATGGATGATATCATTCACTCTGTCATTATAGAACATTGTGAGCAAAAAGAAGCGCGTATTCATGAATTGACAAAACGGTTGGAAAAGGTGGAAAATCATTTAGAGAACGAAACAACGAAGCAAGCAGATGTTTTTCAAAATACGCTCCCGCTGTCGGCATTCAGTTCATAACTTCGATCATTTTCCAGTGATTTAGCTAAACAACATGAGGTGGTATCATTGCATCAACAACTTCGGCAACTGACAGAGAAGCTTCTTGAGTATAATCATCGCATGCTGGCTATTGCTGAACAGACACATCATAGCAGCGATGAACCTGATTTTTTTGGCACGGTAAAGCCGTTTGCTGATGAAGTGAAACAAGTCACAGATACATGGAAAACAATAGCGTTACAATGGATTCAACAGGAGAAGCCAAAACACATATACCGTCTACAAATTGAAGCAGTGAGTGAAAATATTGAAAAATTATCAGTTGAAATCTTTTACTCAACAGCCAAATTACGTAGAATCAAGCAACTGCATCAGTCGATTGAGTATACGTTAACGCTCGTTATTGAACGTCTACAGGAAATGGCCCCACAAAAGAAATGAAAAGGGGTCTTTTTGTTTTGTATCAAAAAATAAAAGGGGAGCTGTTTCGGGTAAGAATCTGCTCCCCTGATTCAGCAATGTCCATAATAAAGGTTACAAATCTTTTTCTACTTTCGTGGAAATAGGACGTTCTCCTTCGCTTGCGACAGGTTCAATCGCAAACTCTACTCTTTCCGTGTTTTTTGGTGGAACATTTGCGCCGTGCTTCGGTTTTTCTTGTTCGTGCCCTTTGCGTTTATGGTGAAAATGAACACCTCTACCCATATAAAAAAACCTCCTTTTCTTTTTTACTATGGCATTTCCAGAGCGCGAATATACATAAAAAGGGTCTGACCTTAAAGCAAAGTGTCAGACCCACATACCGTACAAAACGTTAGATGAGAACACTATATGATCGATTTCGCGTGAGGTTAGAAGCCTCTTTATTGCTTATAAGCCAACATATTCACTTTTATAGTGGGGAGTACAGGCCCCTGCTGCTTCTAATTCGCGAATGATATCGCGGTATTGGGCGATGGTTATTTGTCCGCGGAGGTAAGCTTGTCTTGCGAAATCAAGCAATTCGTTGACATCATCCGGCTCATAATTTCTGATGGAAATAAAATTCATTTTTAACTCTAGTATATTCACGTACAACTCCCCCTTGCTCCCTTTTTATCCATATTATCATAAAAGAAAACAATTTATGTAAATTCAAAAAATTAAAACTTCCGACAATTCATGACATGTTTTTGTTTCACCTTTCTGAGGCAATTGTCATACGTTAATAGCAGCCTATCTTGTGGGGAGGAATTTTCGTGTATCGTTATCCACACTCATCCATGTTTCCAGCGCCTTTGTCAGATTTTCCACATTATGTATCGCACCCTTGGCAAACGCAGCAAACGTTTCCGAATTATCCAGGACATTTATACCATCCCATGTGGCAGCCACCCACTTTTTCACCGTATCCAACTCCTTATCCGAAGCCGCATTCATCAATCAAGCCACAAGCACCTGGATGGCAGTCCATCATGTCGCAATTTAAAACAAAAGATGGAACATATGATATTAATAAAATGATGAGTACAATGGGACAAATGGTGAATGCTGTCAACCAGGTAGGAACAATGATTAAAGGATTGTCGCAAACGTTTAAAATGTAACATAATAAGGGACGTGAAAAAGCCGCGGTACGTCGTTCACCGCGGTTTCAAAATAAAAGCTCATAAACTTCATTCAACTGATATACACGCTCAAAATCCTTCTCATCCATCGCATATCTGATTTCATTCGGAAGAATACGATCTAAAAACGCGATCTCTTTTTGTGATAAATCGCGGACAAACTCTTCTTCATTTTTATACGCGTTCTTGATTAGCTTATGATAAATGATACGGGGGGTTTGCTCATGATATTCTGTATAATTCGATAAAATCTCACGTAAGTAAGCTAACGTTTTCTCCACTATTTTTTCTCCCCCTTAAAAAATGCTTTCAATTGTTCGCTTGCTTTATTTTCATTGTCAATGTATGGATTTTCTTCTGTTACGGTTTGCGGGTCTAAGTTCGTTTGGATGACAAGCTTCACTTCTGTTGACGGTTCAGCAATGATTCGGTGAAATTTTCTGTCTGCATGCTTATCCATATTACAACACCTCCTAGAACTAGGGTGACGAAACAAAGTGGAAAGTATGTATGAGTGAAACGGAAGAATTTGTGAGAGTAAAGTGGATCAGAACGTATAAACTATTCAATGAAAGTCATTCAAAGAGGTGGAAAATATGACAAACCGCAATGATAATCGCGAACGAAAAAACAAATATCCGAACAATAAGCTAAACAATGAATTTGCCAAAGAATTCAACATTCAAAACGATCCAACACCAGAGGAAAATGCCAAATACGGCAGTAAGTCTCATAAAAACTAAGGCTGCCTCATAAGTAAGTGTCTGACCTCACTCTCAATGGTGGTTGTGTGGTCAGACACTTTACTTGAAGGCAGTCTCGTTTATTTGTTTTGACGTTTAGTTTTCTTCCACATTAATCAATTTTCGTCGCTGCGGAAGACGAATGATTAATTTTCCATCTTGAAACGATGCTTTTATTTCTCTTTCCGAAACGGGAAAAGGCAATGGAATCGCGCGGCTAATGTTTTGATAAGTTTGTTTTTTTTGATATGCATGAGTCTGCTCATTCATTGATTCAATTATTTCATTGTTTTTCACTGTCAAAATGAAATGATCGTCAATAAACTCTAATTCAATTTGATTGCGCTTTACATTCGGAAGATGAGCGGTAATGATGTATTCTTGTTTTGTTTCATGAACATCAATCGGGATATATATTTGCTTAAACGTCTGCTGGAAATAATCATCAAGCGTTTCTAACATTTTTTGCAAGGGGCGCTCATCGAAAAATTGCTCGACCATGTCCAGCAAATGTTGAAACGAATCAGTATCTTTTTTCTTCTTGATTGGGGGTTGAAATTGTTCGCTCACAACAGGCATCTCCTTTCATGACCGTTCATTAGTTTTTCAATTTAATCTATGCAGCAAGCACAAAAAAGTGACTTTATAAAAATAAATGAAACTTTTTTCGGCTAAATACGTCTTATTAAAGTAGAAATGGAAAGAATAAAGGTCAAAATTCTACCATTATTCGCGAATTTTATAATGGATTTAAAGCGGAAGATGTTGGCAGATTGTTTACATAAGTTGCAAATTTATGGATGAAAGGTGAGAGAAGCCTTGGATCATTTCCAACGAGAGGAAATTGCCCCAAAAAATCGGGTCCACCGTATAGTGGAAAAGTTTAAAAAACGCGGAATTAATATTAGTGCTTGCAAGCCAAGAGCTGCTATGTCTTTATCAGCCGCAGGTGCTTTTGACAACACGAAAAGGCTATTTTGTTACGGTGAGTTTAGTGGAAATTTTTACTAGATAAATTAAGGATTTATGTTATAATAAAGATAAGTTCATATGTTGTCAGGAGAACAGGAGAGACCATACATGCATGATAAGTGCCGGCTTGTCATGTTTATGATGGTCTCTTTTTATTTTTAAAAAGGGGAGTTGGGGGCCATGTTTTCAAGTAGAAAACGCCAAATCATTTTAGAGGAAATGAATGAAAATGTATATGATGTGCTTATGATCGGAGGGGGGATTACTGGATGCGGCATCGCGTTAGATGCGGCAAGTCGGGGCTTGAAAACCGCACTCATTGAAATGCAAGATTTTGCAGCCGGAACTTCGAGCCGCTCTACAAAGCTTGTTCATGGCGGGCTTCGTTATTTAAAACAGTTTGAAATCAAAATGGTGTCCGAGGTCGGCAAAGAAAGAGCGATCGTCTACGAAAATGGCCCGCATGTGACAACTCCTGAATGGATGTTATTGCCGGTTTATAAAACGGGGACGTTCGGCAAAATTACAACATCGATTGGACTGAAATTATATGATTACTTGGCGGGCGTGAAAAAAAGCGAGCGGAGGAAAATGTTGAGCGCTGAAGAAACGGTGAAGAAGGAACCGCTTTTGAAACAAGAAGGTCTTCTTGGCGGCGGCTATTATGTTGAATATCGAACGGATGATGCCCGACTAACGATAGAAGTTATTAAAAAAGCAGCAGAGCTCGGAACGCATGCCGTTAATTATGTCAAAGCAGAAGAATTCCTTTACGAAGAAAAGAAAGTGATTGGTGTGCGCTGTGTCGATCCAATCAGCCAGCAATCTTACAACGTATATGCGAAAAAAATAGTTAATGCGGCTGGTCCTTGGGTCGATACATTGCGCGAAAAGGACCGTTCTAAAACGGGAAAAACGCTTCGTTTAACAAAGGGAGTTCATATCGTGATCGATCAAAAACGTTTTCCGCTAAAGCAGGCGATTTATTTCGATACGCAAGATGGACGTATGGTTTTTGCGATCCCGCGTGATGGAAAAACGTATGTCGGTACAACCGATACGTTTTATTATAATGAAGATATTGCCAATCCAAAAATGACATCACAGGATCGTGAATATTTAATAAACGCGGTTAATGAAATGTTTCCAAGCGTCCATCTTACAGAAAAAGACATTGAATCGGGCTGGGCGGGATTACGTCCGCTCATTCATGAAGAAGGGAAGGCGCCTTCTGAAATTTCCCGCAAAGACGAGATTTGGCAGTCGCCATCAGGACTAATTACCATTGCAGGCGGAAAGTTAACAGGATATCGAAAAATGGCGGAAATGGTCGTTGATTTGCTAGTGAAGCAATTAAGCGAAGAAGGATACGGAACATATAAACCGTGTCAAACGAAAACATTGCCGATTTCCGGCGGGAATGTCGGTTCTTCCCATGCTTTTTTACAGTTTGTAGAGAAAAAGGCGTTCGAAGCGCGGCAGTACGGTTTTACAGAAGAACAAGGAAGACAGCTGGCGAAACGATATGGGGCGAATGTAGATCGGCTTTTTGAAATGAGTCAAAAATATAATGAAGAAAGCGGGCTCCCACGCGATATCTTTGCTACCCTTGTATATGCAATAGAAGAAGAGATGACCGTTAAACCAGTCGATTATTTCCTTCGTCGGACAGGGGCGCTGTTTTTCAATATTGATTGGGTGCGGAGATGGAAGAAGCCGGTCATCAATTATATGGCAAAGGTTTTAAACTGGACAGAAGAACAAAAGCGGGCGTATAGGGAAGAGCTGGAACAAGCGCTGCATGACGCAACGGTTCCAGGTGATGACCCAGCGTGAAAAACAAGCCTATAAATTTAGAAAAACAGTGTCAAGAATTTTTCTTAGACACTGTTTTTCATTTCAGAAAGTTTTTCTAAAATTCGCCGTTTGCGGTATAACATCTTTCCGGCTTCGGCAATATTTTCGATCATTGATTTATTGAACATGGCGCCAAAGATAATACCGACGATCGGAATCATTTGAAAAAGCTTTTTCCAGCCGTATTGGTCACGGAAGGTCATCATTACTTCCCGCCAGCCTTGCAGCTGTGAAAAAACTTGTTGATTTTCATTATTAAAAGACGTTAATTGTTCAAGAATCGCTTTTTTACCGACAATATCAGCGGAGGAAAATTGTAAGCATTTAATAATAAAAATTCGTTCCTTTTTTTCTTTTGGATCGTATCCGTAAGCAATCGCGATTTCTTGTAATGTTTTTAAAGCAAGTCCAAGCAATGCCGGAATGTCGATCGCCAGCGTAAAAATGCCGCCAACACCGGTTGTTGCGCCTTGATATTGTGCAAATGTGACGCGGGCCTCTACGATTTCGTCACAGACGCGGTCCATTGTTTGAAGAGGAAAATGTTTTATCTGTGCCAATGATGGCTCTGTATCGTTTTCGGCAAATTTACTCAATATTTTTTGTTCTTGAACGAGATATTGTCCGCCGGTTTGAATATAGCTGCCCATTTCATCAAGAAGTTGGCCGACCTTTTTATGAATGAAGGACGGAGTCAGTTTATCTAATATTTTAAAAGGCAATCGTCCAAGCCTTTCCCAAAACCATAAATCTTTTTGTTCTTGTTCCCAGGATTCTAATTTTTTGAGTTCTTTTTCCAAAAATTCTCTTGTTTCCATTGCTAACAACGCTCCTTTTATAGACAAGGTGTGCTTATTCTGCGTTTTTTATACGTTTTAGAAAATGAGATTGTTTCAATTTACCGCAAAAATTTGTTGCTCAACACATCGAAATATTTCTAAAAAGGTCATGATGTCCACTAAATGAATGGTTCACGAAAGTAGTCAATGAACAGAGGTTGTCTCAAAAATAAAGGGTCAGACTACACAACCTCTATATCATTGATGGCTTGTGTGAGGTCAGACCCTTATGAAACAGCTTTTTTATGACATAATTATTAATGAAACTCAATATCGATGCGCTTTTTATGTTGGGAAGCGGTTTTTGGAATATGAATTTCAAGCACGCCATTTTTATACGACGCTTTTATATTCTCGGTAGAAGCGTTAGTTGGCAGCGTAATCGAACGCTGGAACCGTCCGAAAAAGCGTTCGCGGCGATGGAGCTGTTCTTCTTTTATATCTTGGTTGCGTTGGATCGTACCGCTAATCGTTAATACATTGTTGTTCATATCAATGTTCACATCTTCTTTTTTCTCAAGGCCAGGTAAGTCACAGGAAACAATGTACTCATGATCCGTTTCGTGCATATCGATGCGCGGCATGCTCATATGTTCATTAAAGCGGGAAAATAACGAAGGAAATTCCGTTGAAAAGAAACGATCAAAATCGCGTCTTATCGTATCCAAATGACGGAATGGATCGTACGGAATTAATGACATAAAAAAACCCTCCTAAAAAATGATTTCGCTACATATTTTGTTACGAATGTCCCTGTTTTATGCAAAAGAAAAAAGAGCCATGTGCGGCTCTTTGTGGTACAGGCGAAGAAGTTCAATAATGACTAATTTTATTCATGACTTCAAGATGCAGTTTAATTAACCCGAGTTTTTCATGATCGTTTAACGAAGAGAGCATAATTCGTTGCAGCGCGATATAAAATTTAACTTCGGGAGACTGTCGAACACGCGGATGTGTCATTTCATCGCGCAGTTCTTTTTCAATCGTTTCAAGCAATAGCTGGTGGCTGCTTTCCTCATCTAAATTTTGATCATTTCCCAAAGAACGATTGGACCATAGTTGGCGATAAGCGTTCAACAATTCAACAAAAGAAAGCTTCACTTTAGGCCATTCTCCTTTCACACTTTAAGCAATACGTCGATACATTTTAACGTTTATGATAAAATTATACGCAAATAATAATAGACGCGCTATGATATTGTTTATAGGTTGTCACAATTGAAAAATATATTGACAAAAACAATAGATTGTGGTAAGTTGAGAGAGTCATCATTCTATCAAGCAGTTTTTATCAAACTTTTATATGAAAATATATTGACAACACCTTTTATTTGAATATAATAATTCTTGCTTGTTTTAAAATATATGGAGGGGTAGCGAAGTGGCCAAACGCGGCGGACTGTAAATCCGCTCCCTTTGGGTTCGGCGGTTCGAATCCGTCCCCCTCCACCATTTTACGATAAGCATAAAAAGAGAGATAGGGGCATAGTTTAATGGTAGAACAGAGGTCTCCAAAACCTCCGGTGTGGGTTCGATTCCTACTGCCCCTGCCAAGAGATGGCGGCTATGGCGAAGTGGTTAACGCACCAGATTGTGGCTCTGGCATTCGTGGGTTCGATTCCCACTAGTCGCCCCATTTACATATCCTTTTATAAAATATTTTTAAATAATGGTTCAAATGATATAATTAGTACAAAAAGCTGTTGATATATCAATGTCGGATAATTTTCCGGATTTCCTTACAGAAATGTTCAATGTCGACGATATTTCGCAAAATTTCCTTCAGAAATTTTTCAAAATATCGTCTTGCGGTGCTAATTCACGAAGTTAGTTCTGAGATGTTTATTCAAGATGATTGATCAATGGGCTATAGCCAAGCGGTAAGGCAACGGACTTTGACTCCGTGATGCGCTGGTTCGAATCCAGCTAGCCCAGCCAATACGCGGAAGTAGTTCAGTGGTAGAACACCACCTTGCCAAGGTGGGGGTCGCGGGTTCGAGTCCCGTCTTCCGCTTTTCAAATGGCGGCATAGCCAAGTGGTAAGGCAGAGGTCTGCAAAACCTTTACCCCCGGTTCGAATCCGGGTGCCGCCTCCAACAATGCGGGTGTAGTTTAGTGGTAAAACCTCAGCCACGAGCGATACATCCATGAATGAGCGACGAGTTGCCTCGACGCATCAATCATCTTCGAATTAGCTGGTAGAGGAAGAGGCATGGTAGGTGCGTGGCAGAGATAACTTATAGAAGAATGAGCAAACAATGCGGGTGTAGTTTAGTGGTAAAACCTCAGCCTTCCAAGCTGATGTCGTGGGTTCGATTCCCATCACCCGCTCCATTAAGGGCCTATAGCTCAGCTGGTTAGAGCGCACGCCTGATAAGCGTGAGGTCGGTGGTTCAAGTCCACTTAGGCCCACCATATTAAATATCTCATGTCCCAGTAGCTCAGCACGTCCGAGTAAGCATCTTTGGAATAACTACAGCGTACCAATCGAGCCACCTCTTGAATAAGCTTACCGAGATTGGGACGGGTCCGAATAAGCTGCGAAGCAATACATCAGCGTACCACTCGAGCTGCTACTTGAATAAGCTTTCTGAGAGTGGGACGGGATAAAATAAGCCTCAAACTAAAAACTACAGTCCACCACTCGAACCGCTTCTTGAATAGGCTTACTGAGAGTGGGGTGGCGGTAAAAACTGAGAAAGTATCAGCAAAATCAAATATAATTTTAATACTGTGTCCCAGTAGCTCAGCAGGATAGAGCAGCGGCCTTCTAAGCCGTCGGTCGGGAGTTCGAATCTCTCCTGGGACGTTTTAAGCTCTCTTTCCTACCTAGGGAAGAGAGCTTTTTATTGTAAAACGATAAAAGTAAAGGGGCAGAATCCGACATATGGATTGTAAATCTAAGAATATTAATTAGTTGCTCCTTGAAAATCTATCACGTATTTTTTTCATCCTTGCATGATATTCTAAAATTTCAATTCTTGCTTTTTCAGCTAGAGGTGCAATTGGTCGTAAGTCTTTTAATCTCCAATAATCAACAATTACATCAAGCACTTGATCAAAATATTGAAGCGGACCATAATTCGCTTCTTTTGCAATGACAGCCATTCGATTTTCAAAGTCAGGCATCACAGCACCCGGCATTTTAAAATTCATAATCACGTTGGCAATGTGATAGCAATAATTCGGTTCCAATTCCAAATGCTCCCGAATGACATCCCGATAGAACGCATAATGGAGTGTCTCATCTTTGGCAAGACGGCGTAATAACGTAGCAAGTTCTGGATCATGCTTACTTGCAACCTTCGCTACATTATTGTAAAACACCATCGTTGCAAGCTCTTGTAGCGTCGTATACGTCATCGCTTCAATGGGGGTATGAAAATTAGCGGTAAATCCATTCTCAACGACTGATTTTCTTAATTCATGCAATCGTTTAGGATCAACATTTCGCGTGAGCAGCAAATAAGTCTCCAATAAATCAGAATGTTGATCTTCTTCTGAAGTCCAAGTATGGATAAAATCTGTAATAACCGAAAGGGATCCTTTAAAGGTTTCGGATAAATAGGTAGTAAACCATGGTAAGTTTACTTCTGTTAATAGAGCTGTCTCAATAGCAGTAATCACACCAGAAGGAAGAGTAACTTGACTTTCATCCCAAGGAACTCTTTTAAAGTCCATTCCCTTATCCCATGGTAAAAACTCATGATAGCTCCAATCGATTTTCTTTGCTCGTTCTTTATGTTGTTCATAAAGTTCTTTCAAACGTGGTTCTAATCGAAAATCTAAATCGTTTGTTAGCATATCAATTCTCCTTTTCTCACTTTATTTAGCAACATAAAAACTCGTCACCATTTTAATGTAAATGGGAATTTGCAGTAATATGACGATCGATAACGCGAATGATGTTAACGATCCTGTGAATCATTGTAAGTTTTAGTATTGTACAAATCGGGTAAAAGTATAATTACACACAGAATGGGAAGAGAATGTTCCTACACTATTATTCTCTTTTTTATTAATGATTAGGACTTATAGGGAGCTTTTGGTAAGTTGTTGACTTCATATGCAACACGTATTCCGGACTCGATTGCACCTTGGATCCAACCGTGGGTAGATGAGGTATGTTCGCCAGCAAAATGAACTCTTCCTTCGGGAGTGGAAATATAGGGGGATAGTTCCATTGCCTGTTCTGGTTTAAACATCGTGAAAGCTCCAGCAGTATACGGATCTCGAACCCAACTGTGGCTCGCTCCTGTTACAAACTCATCATACACCTGTTTACTATGGATGATAGCTAAGTTTTTTAATGCATATTCCAAACGTTCTTCATGGGGCAAACTGTCCCAAGGTATAGCATCATCCTCCCATGTATAACTAGCCATAACAACACCTGGTTCTGATGTACCGAGACCATGGCTCGGGTATTGAGCATACGTAATAGGGAGATCAGTAACTGTTCTTCCACCATACATACCTTCCTTTTCCCAGAACCTTCTTTTAAACTGGATGCCAATCTTCGTAGAGCCTACATAGTGAAGTTCCCGAATTGCCTTCCATTTGTTTCTCGAAAAAGAGTCACGCGGTTCAACATCCACAAATTGTAAGGCTGAAAAAGGAATGGTCACAATCGCAAGATCACCGGTGATTTCAAATGGCTCCAAGATTTTATGGACAGAATGAATCGTTACTTGGTTGTCGTGCTGCACAATTCTTTTCACCTTTCGTCCGTACAGGATATTATCTTTCAATTGAGAGGTAAATGCTTTAGGAAGTTGGTCGTTACCGCCTGTGATTTCATAGAAGCGAATATTAGGGGCAAACAAGATCGTTAATTCACGTAAAAGTTCTAGGAAAGAAAGCTCTGGAAATCCTTCCAGCGTAAGAATTACTTTGAGTACATCTATGGCACCTTGAGATAACGGGACTCCAAACGGGTTATATTTCAAATAAGCTTGCATCGAGTATTTATCCAATTCTTTTACGACCAAAGGCCAATTCTTTCGCGGGTTTTGGTTAATAAAATCTGTTACGGGTTTTATTGCTGCTTGAAGCAATTCCGTAGCGGTTTTCCCCCTTTCATGTGGGGCTACCGGAAAGTCCAATATATCAGGGTTCTGTTCGTATATCTTTAAACGAGTTTTGATTCCTCTAACATAGATAATGTCGTTAGGAGTACTGTTGATAAACGTATTAACGGGTAGGCGAAATTTTTTTATATATTCCAAAGTCAACAAATGAGTATTAGGAATACGCATCGCACCAGCTTCAAGATACTGCTCATCCCTAAAATCGGCTCGCAACGTATAGATCCGTCCTCCCATCCTTTCAGAAGATTCAAGGATGGTCACATCGTGACCAGCTTCCTTAAGCAAAGAGGCCGCGACTAGTCCTGCCATACCTGCGCCAACAATGATGATCTTCTTGGGAATTTGGGTTTTTGGAAGTCCATTTCTGATGATCGAAATCATTTGCTCAGTTGATAACTCAGGATATATGTAGCTTGACATATCTTTCCTCCTCTACAATGCCCATCAGACCGTGAACTGACAAAAAGAGGGCTTACTGTCATCTTATTCAGCTAGATTGTACAGATATGCAAAAAAGGAGCAGCATGTATGCTGCTCCTTTCAGACTGTAGACAAAGTCGACAAGCTACATACATTCTAAAAATCATCATCCTACGTTACGATATCCATCCAATGCATAAGAAATTGACTTTCTACGCAAAGGTGGATTTTTTCATGTTATTAGATGGTGCGCTTCAGGAGTTTTTTTATCACATTCAGGTCAAAAATTACACGGAACGAACAAGGAAAGGAAACAAGGCATTAATAGCCCCGAATAGTGAATACAATCTGTAATAAATTCCTAAGAGGCATAAATTGATTCTAAATAACGGAATATTTTTGCTTTTATGTTAGAAAAGTGTTATAGTGGTTTTAAACCATTTTACTTTTAATACAATTAGAGATTTAAACATGCTGTAACTTCCAAGGGGATAGCAAGGTTAAATCTCCTCAGGGGTTGCAGTTTTTTACGTCTTTTTATTACTTGCGAAATGGTTAAAAATGGATATGTACATGAAGGTACATTTTAGGAGGATTTTTTCATGCAAAACGGTAAAGTAAAATGGTTTAACGCTGACAAGGGTTTTGGATTTATCGAAGTTGAAGGTGGAGAAGACGTATTCGTTCACTTCTCAGCTATTCAAGGTGAAGGCTTTAAGTCTTTAGAAGAAGGTCAAGAAGTTACTTTTGATGTTGAACAAGGTAACCGCGGACCTCAGGCTACTAATGTAAGAAAGAATTAATTGAAATTTGGGAGGAGGGGATTCCCTTTTCTTTTTAAGGGGATTCCTTTTTTATGTTGTTAGGTTTTTTATTTTTTGTTTTGTTAAATATTTATATTGATTTTAACGTTCTTCATTTTTAGCTAATACAGGCAACTTAACCATTTAAAAGCATCTTCATAGTTATCAAAAAATTTCACTGATTCTTTCGGATTTGATTGTCGCAAGTAATTCATGGTTTCTCCTTCTTCAATAAGAAGTGCCATTGCAATACAATGTTTGAGAATTGCAAAACTTGGAGGTGGGCAGTTGAATAAAAAAGTTCATGATGCTAAGAATATGCTAATTAATATGATGCGGACCTATCAGACTAAGACAGTGAAAGAGACGGGACAAAAGCTAGTAACGATTAGGAATGAGATTAAGCAAACTTTAAAGACAGGCAAGAATCCTGAGGGGAAGGTTGTAACCTCCAGCCAAACGAAAGAACTGCGAAAACTCTTACTACATTATAGAGAAGAGTTAGAGCAGTTAAAACTTCATACTAAGATTTATAAAGAGGAAAAAGGAAATTAAGAATAGAAAATGTAACAGGGAGTCAGAAATAGCTCTCTTTTTTATTTTGAAGGATAAAAAAAGACTGAGGAGATATAAGTTTCCTCATTTAACATGTTCACCGAGAAGTCTCCCACCTCTAAACAACGCGTAGGTGGGAGAGGTTCATAAGGTATCAGTTAAAAAAATGCGTATCCGTGTAATGATGTACACTAAAATCAGCATTCTCAATGTTACATATTCGATATAGTTGTTATGTTGAATGTAATATATTAGAGAGGGAATATAGGATTAAGAAACGTGAAATAAAAAGCGAGTATGGTTGTCTAGAAGCGTTTTCGTTTCTCGATTAGAATCCGATGACGAATATGATAATCAGTAAAAAGAAGATAACAAAAATTATCCCAAAACTATTTCCAAAGTTGCCAAAAAAACTCCCCGAGCCGCCATAAGGACATCCGTATCCATAACCAGGGGCTCTGTAACCGCAGCAGCCACAACCACGATATCCATAGCCATAACCAGGAGCACCGTAACCGTAGCAGCAATAACTAGGATATTCATAGCCGTAGCCATAACCAGGGACTCCATAACCTTGATAGTCATAATTCATGAATTGCTCACCTCCCGTTGAGTAGTAGAGATTGTTAAATATGAAATCTCTCTATTAAATTATGTTCTTAAAAAATATTTGCATTGGACAAGTCAACCAAATTAATAAAAATCAGTATTTGTCCAATCGAAATCGATTTTTGGCTCTGGTGCAGTTTTTTAAACTATAGGTAAGGAATTTATCAAATTTGGGCATATTGATGTACGCGGGCTTATGTCACAAATGGCAATGCTCATACGATTTATGTGATGAACACGTCCACCAATACCGTCATCGGTTCTCCTATTCCGGTAGCGATCACCATCACATCGATTGCGTTTTAAGAGTCCCGTCTACATTAACTGTATACGATTATTTATGTACGACAAAATTAGATACAAGCGAAAAACAGTTTAAGGCAGGTGCTAAAACAAGCACAGGAGCTAGAACTATTCACAATGATTGAATAGTTAAAAAAAGAAAAATACGCTTTGCAATTTAATGATGATGATTTGTACAAGGATAACCCTATTGATCAAAACGTTTTAAAGAACATACTAAAAAATTAGTTTTACCAATTATCCGCTTTCATGATTTATGTCATACGTATGCGACAATGTTAATACAACAAAATGTGAATGTAAAGGTAATATCTGAACGATTAGGACACTCTTCTATACACATCACATTAAATCAATATAGCCACGTCTTTCCAAAGTATGTAGAAGACGTGGCTATAAAGTTAGATAACCTATTTGAAGTGTAATTTTTCAGTTTGTGACCAATATGTGAGCACTATGAGGAAGGAAAAGTGGAAAAACATTGTCATTTCGACTATTCTAATTCAAACGCCCAATTCCCGTTGCGGAAGATTGGTTCGCGCTTGCCGTCTTTTGTGACGCCGTCAATATTCAGTTCAGCGGAGCCAATCATGAAATCTTCGTGAATTAAACTGTCATTTGCGCCGTGTTGTTCCAGTTCTTCTTTTGACATGGCCGCTCCGTCTTTTAAGTTTGTCGGATAAGCTTTTCCGAGAGCAAGGTGGCATGCGGCGTTTTCATCAAATAATGTATTGTAGAAAATCAGATTCGAATTTGAAATCGGCGAATGATGCGGTACTAACGCAATTTCCCCTAAACGGCGCGCTCCTTCGTCTGTGTCTAATAAATGTTTTAATGTTTCATAGCCTTTTTCCGCTGTAAAATCAACAACAACGCCATCTTTAAAAGTCAATGTAAAATCGTCAATTAAGTTGCCGCCGTAATTGAGCGGTTTTGTATTGCGGACCACTCCATTGACGCCATCTTTATGCGGCATCGTGAAAACCTCTTCTGTTGGCATGTTCGGATTAAAACGAACGCCGCTTTTGCTGATGGCTGCGCCGCCGTGCCAAACATGATTTTCGACAAGCTCGACTGTTAAATTTGTTCCCGGTCCTTCATAAATGAGTTGCTTATATTGTTTATTATTTAAGTACTCAACCATTTTCGCGAGGCGGTCGTTATGCTCCTGCCATGCTTGGATCGGGTCTTGTAAGCTGACGCGGGTGACATCGAAAATGACGTCCCATAGTTTTTCAATTGCTTCCTCTTCGTTTAAGTGCGGAAAAATCTTTTTCGCCCAAGCTGGAGTTGGCACGGAAATAATCGACCAGCAATTGCGGTCTGCCATTAAGGCGCTGCGGTAATTCATTAACGCTGTTGAAGCTGCTTTGTTGAAATTCGCAATTCGCTCCGGGTTAATGTCTTTTAATAAGTCCGGATTCGGCGAGTAGATGGATAAGAAAGCCGCTCCTTCCTCGACAAGCTGCTCTCTCGCTTGGGCTTTCCACTTCGGAAATTCATGAAACGCTTCATCTGGCGCATGTTTATATGTAATGTATGTAAGCTCTTCATCGCCCCATTCGACGTATACGTGCTTAGCGCCGGCTTCATATGCTTTGACGGCAATTTTGCGGACAAGTTCAACCGCCTCTAGCGGTGCGGTGACAAACAGAGTCTGTCCCTTTTGAATGTTAACGCCAACGCGAACAGCAAGCGCTGCATATTTTTCAAGGTTTTGTTCAAACAGGCTCATGAAGCTTCCTCCTTTTCATGAAAATGGAATTGTGTAGATTTTTAGTATAATATAAAATACGCGAAAGATTCAAATTTTGTAAATGAAAGGGGCGTTTGCCATGTTTCAATACCGCGTCTACGAGGAACGGCCGCCGGAAACCATTGTCGAACAAATTCGCCATCTTTATGAAACGATTTTTCAAACATCAGCAGAGCGAATAATGGAAAAAATGAACAAAGTAGAAAATTTGCTTGTTCTTGTTGCTTTCAATCAGGATAAAGTCATCGGCTTCAAAATCGGGTATGAGAACGATTCTGAAGAATTTTACAGATGGATTGGCGGAGTGGCCCCTGCTTATCGAAAAAAAGGAATCGGCTCGACATTAATGAACATGCAGCATGAATGGGTAAAGAAACGAGGCTATAAAATCGTTACAACACAAACGAAAAATAAATGGTGTGATATGTTAATCTTAAATTTGCGCCATGGCTTCGACATTATTGGAACGTATACGGATGAAAAAGGGGAACCGAAAATTATTTTGAAGAAGGTATTGTGGTAAAGAAAATGCGGAAACGATCGTTCATAGCACAAGAATAGGGTGAGGATAATCATATTATGTTAATTAATTTTTCAAAATACTTTATGTTTATGTAACATACATACTATAAATCTCTTTACATCCATTACTTGTATGCGATACTCTTGTAAAGGTATTTTTTAGAGAGGAGAAAAAAATGGATAAGAAGAAAAAGCATCATTTGTTACTTGTTGATGGAATGGCCTTGCTATTCCGTTCTTTTTATGCAACAGCGATGAGCGGTTATTTTATGTTGAACAGTAAAGGCATTCCAACGAATGGGATACATGGCTTAGTCAAGCATTTGTTAACAGCGGCTCATACGTTAAAACCAAGCCATGTCGTTTGTTGTTGGGATATGGGGAGCGCGACATTTCGTACCGAATGGTTTCCTGATTATAAAGCAAACCGCGGTGAGCCGCCATTGGAGCTTATTCCACAGTTTGACCTAGCGAAAGAGGTTGTTGCCGCGTTTGATATTCCTAACATTGGCGTGTTGGGTGCTGAAGCAGATGATTGCATTGGCACGATTGCGGCGAAATTCAAGAATGAGGCGCAAATTTCGATCCTTACTGGCGACCGAGATATGCTGCAGTTGCTTGATGAAAATGTCAATGTGTACATACTTGATAAAGGAATCGGCAATTACAAACGGTATACTTTAGAACGGTTTTATGAAGAAACCGGAATTTTTCCTAAGCAGTTGATCGATGTCAAAGCATTAATGGGCGATGCGAGCGATAATTATCCCGGCGTGCGCGGAATTGGTGAAAAAACAGCTTTCAAGTTAGTTCAACAATACGGTTCCGTTGAAGGGATTCTTGAGAATATCGAGTCGCTGACAAAAGCGCAACGGAATAAAATTACGCAGCAAATCGATATGCTTCATTTATCAAAAAAACTGGCAGCGATTTATTGCGGTCTTCCGATTCAATTGCACATGGAAGATGCGCGGTTAAACATTGATGAGGAAAAAGTGCAGGCGGCATTTCAGGAGCTAGAGTTGCGCGGGTTAGATGCTTTGCTTGATAAAGTTTTAACACGAAGTTTTTAGCTTCAAACGAAGTTAAGCGGCAGGCAGTTCACTGTTGCTGCAGAAGTGATGATAGGCTGACCAATCAGTGTCTGACCCAACATTTGTATTGCGTTGTGGTGGTGACACTTTGTTTTTTGGTCGGCCTCTTTTGTTATAATGCCCCCTTCCATGGAATATTAGTCATATTTTAATGGTTGTATAACTATGTTGTAGTAAACAGCATTATCAATTTTATTTGCTAAGGAAGGGGGATTTGCGATGTTTCGTACATTGATTTCCTTATCCAACAAGTTAATGCAGAGGTACTTGCCCGACCCTTATTTATTCGTTGTGCTGTTAACGTTTGTTGTATTTCTTTTCGCCCTTATTGTCACACCGACAGGTCCAAAAGAGTTAATGGTGATGTGGGGCGGGAAGTTTTGGGATTTGCTTGCTTTTACGATGCAGATGGTTTTAATTCTTGTCACAGGCCATGTGCTTGCAAGCAGCCCGATTTTTAAAAAATTATTAAACAAGCTCGCATCTACGACGAAAACACCTGTTAGCGCCATCCTCTTAATCTCCATCGTCTCGATTGTCGCAAGCTGGATTAACTGGGGGTTCGGCATTGTCATCGGTGTATTGTTTGCGAAAGAATTAGCGCGGCAAGTAAAAAATGTAGATTATCGGCTGTTAATCGCTAGTACTTATTCCGGATTTGTTGTTTGGCACGGCGGATTAAGCGGCTCGATTCCGCTGACGATTGCGACAGAAGGGCATTTCACTCAAGACCTCATCGGCATTATCCCGACAAGCGAAACGCTTTTCTCTCCGTTTAATCTCACTATTGTCATTGCCATCGCGATTATTTTACCGATTGTCAATCGGTTCATGTACAATGAAAACGAAGCAGTAACCGTTGACCCGAATTTATTAGAGGAACAAATGGAACAGGCTGAGTTCCGTCCGGCGACTCCTGCTGAACGATTGGAAAATAGTTGGCTTGTATCGCTCGTTATTGGTGGAATCGGTCTTATTTATGTGATTTATCACTTTGTGACAAATGGATTTAAGCTTGATTTAAATATCGTCAATTTCACGTTTTTATTCTTAGGCGTTTTATTCCATTTTCGTCCGCGCAACTTCCTCAATGCCGTGCAAACAGCGGTGAAAGGCGCGAGCGGCATTATTATTCAGTTTCCGTTCTATGCGGGTATTATGGGCGTTATGGTTTATTCCGGATTGGGAGAAGCTATTTCTAAATGGTTTGTTTCGATCTCTAACGAAGTAACATTTCCATTGTTAACGTTTCTCAGCGCCGGACTGATCAATATTTTCGTACCTTCCGGCGGCGGACAATGGGCAGTACAAGGACATATTATGCTGCAAGCTGGTGCGGAGTTAGGAGTTGCTCCTGCGGTCACCGCCATGGCCGTTGCCTGGGGAGATGCCTGGACGAACTTAATTCAGCCGTTCTGGGCGCTTCCGGTTTTAGCCATTGGCGGTTTAAAAGCGAAAGATATTATGGGCTTTTGTTTAATTAACTTGTTTGTAACAGGAATCATTATTGGCGGCGTGTTTTTATTATTCTAACATCATGAAAGAGAACGGGAGCCATTCTCGTTCTTTTTCATTTTTCATAAATGATCACGAGAAAGCTAGATTTTGTGGTATAATTTAACAAAATTATACATAAAGAGAGAGATAGAGGTTATGCCATGAATGTACAGGAATTTAGCCATGTAACAATTAATGTGAGCAACTTAAGCCGTGCTTTACAATTTTATATCGATATTTTACAGATGAATTTAGTTCATCGCGGACGGAAAGACGCCTATTTAGAGTGGGGGAACGCTTGGATTTGCCTGCAGGAACGCCCGGAAAAGGCGAAGCAGCGGGAACAACTTGGAGTCGATCATGTGGCATTTTACATTGACGAGAAAGATTTCGCTAAGGCGGTAAACCACTTGCAAGAAAACAATGTCGAAATTGTCCGCGGTCCGATGAAGCGCGGACTCGGCTGGTCGATCAACTTTCTTGATCCGGACGGCACACAACTTGAGCTGCATACATCAACGCTTACGGAACGGATGAAGGTGTGGGAGTAATGGGGAAGGAAAAATCGCGCGATTCTAGCAAGCTGTAAATTGACTTTTTTGCGTTTCACACAACAGAGCAAAACCATCGCCAATCCATCTTGGAAAAGGGGTTAATCCCGAATTTCCAACCTTTTGACCAAATAGTTCAAAAGGCGAGTCAACGTTTGGATAGCATAAAACCAGCATGGATTCCAAAATGGGTAAAACGCACTGATGCACTCTATTTGTTTCCGGAAATGCCAACCGATTTTTTATGGGAGATGCCATATCAATCAAGCGATTTATATGCGGTTAAACTCCCTCATACAAAAGGATGGATGGGTAGTCAATTGTACGCAGGTTTTTTTCTTAATTATGCGGATATGGAAGAACTTGAAGAAGAAGTGGGGGCATTTTTAAAAGAGGATGTAGGGAAAAAATATTGGAATTACTCTTGTTCGCTAGAAGACTATATTAAATATGACTGCAGAGTACGAAAAAAAGATCGCTATGTCCAAAAATTTAATGAAATTCTCTTTTTTGGGTCGATACCACCAGAAAACATCGAACTAATTGGACAATGGGATCATGACATTTTTACATCGCATGATTCATTTGAAAAATATGTAAAAGAAGAGTATAAGCAAGATTATATGAAAATCTTAAAACTTGTATAAAGAATGGGTTGAAAATGATTGAATATATTATTTGAAAGACACTAATTTTTATGGGGGAGTTTATGTTGATTAGCTCTTTTACTATGACAGGAATGGTGCTGCAGCTTCTCATTTCACTTTTATTTCCGATTGGTTTGTTAATTTATTTGCGTAAGAAACAGCTGTTTTCGTGGAAGCCACTGGGTGTAGGGATTCTTATTTTTATTTTATTTTCACAAATTCTTGAAAAAGCGCTCCATTTTGTTATGATTGATGCAAGCGGCCCGTCTTTGAAATGGACGGACAGCGTCTTTCTTTTTGTATTGTATGCGACATTAGCGGCAGGTATTTTTGAAGAGCTCGGCCGTTATTTCGGCTTTAAATGGATGTTGAAAAACAACCGGGAATACAAAGACGGCTTGTCGTTTGGTTTAGGACATGGCGGGATTGAAGCAATTTTAATCGGTACGTTAGGTGCAATCAATGCTCTCGTTTTTGCGAATCTAATAAATTCCGGGGCGTTTGATGCGACGATTGCTCCTGCGCTTCCAGCCGAACAAGCCTCACTCCTTAAGGAAAGAGTGCTAAACACGGGATTTGCCGAATATATATTAGGCGGAATCGAGCGGATGGCGGCGATTTCCTTCCATATTGCGATGTCGCTTTTAGTTTTGCTTGGCATTCGTGAAAGCCGGTTTATTTTTGTTATTTACGCGATTCTTTTGCATGCGCTGATGGACGTAATTCCGGCACTTTACCAAGCGGGAGTTGTGACAAATGTTTGGATTGCCGAAGCTGTTATTGTTATTTTTGGTATCGCCGGTCTTATGTTTACGTTGAAAATAAGAAAGAGATTTCAAGAATAAAGAATGTTGACCATATATCTGTTTCATTAATCGAATATGATATGGCTGACAGTTGACCGGGGTCAGCCATTTTTTCTGTTTTTGATAAGGGGAAAAAGGCTGGTGAGTTCGATGTTTAAGTTAGAAATAAAAAGAACGCCTTTTTCACAGCGTTCAGCCGCATTCATTATCGTTATTGCTGATTGATATTTCTACTTGCATTTTTTGCAGCAAATAGCCCCGTCATACCGCTAAGAAAACTTGGTGCTAAACTCCAAAGAAAGAATCCCCATTTCCATGTTAATAGACTGACGATAAGAAAAAATAGCGGGAAACCAATCATGATGCCTATGGATATTTTTGCATATTTGTCCATGAATGTGTGCTCTCCTTTTCTTTTTATTTATTTTAAATTTTACCATTTATTGTTAAATAAAAATAGAGCGGCTCTCCTTTTTGTACCTTGTTTACTCTAATTTTACGCAAATTTCCAAAAAATGAAGAGTTCAATGTTATAATAAATATGTTAGATGCGTGAATAACTGATTGCTATAAAAAATGGGGGAGAGCATCGATGAAAATCCAAGTCAAACGTCTCGATCATGTGCAAATTTGTATTCCAGTAGGAGCGGAGGACGAGGCACGCGCCTTCTATACAGACCTGCTTGGATTTACGGAAATCGAGAAACCAGAGGCGTTAAAAGCGAACGGCGGTTTATGGTATAAAGTTGGTGATATTGAGCTACATATCGGAGTAGAAAATAGAGACGGATATAACAGTAAGAGCCATCCGGCATTTGAAGTGGAGAATATTGTAGAAGTGAGACGCTATTTAGAAGAAAAAGGTGTAAAAACGTATGATGAAAAACCAATTCCAAATGTCGTTCGCTTTTCATTCCGCGATCCGTTTAACAATCGGATTGAGTTATTAGAGAGACCATAAAGCATGGGCACCTTTGTCGTAAAAAACAACCTCTCCCTTCTACATTCGCTTCAACGAGGGAGAGGTGATGGAAATGTTAACCGTTCTAATCTTCTTGTCACGAATCCTTAGGTTCCTCATTGGATTGAGGCATGATAAGATTTAGTTTGCCTATTTCTTCGTTTTCTACAAAGTGTTTAAGCATAGAAATCTTATTGTCCCAAAATCGTTCGAAAAAGGAAAGCCACTCTTTAAGCTCGAGCAGCGCCTCTGGCTGGAGCTTGTACAGTTTCTCTCTTCCCGCTTTCTCCACACTTACAAGTTTCGATTTTGAAAGGATGCGTAAATGTTTAGAAACAGCTGTACGACTCATAGGAAAGTGCCTGCTGATCGCCGTGACAGGTAATTTCTTATCAGCAAGAAGTTTGAGTATTTTACGCCGAGTAGGATCAGCGATGGCTTGAAAAATATCATGTTTTTGCGCAGCCGACATTAACCCTCAACTACCTTGCGCAGTTTCTCATTAACAAGCGGCTCCCATCCATTGTTCATTCGGTTTCTTATTACTGAATGTGTTTCTCCTGCTTTTGGAATAATCTCATCCGGCTCTCCCCAACCGGAGTGAATGAGTGTAAATTCTGTTTTTCCATTTAGTTCCTTTAATTCAAAAGAAACACGCCAACCGGATGTATCCCACGAAAAGGAAAGGCGATGAGGTGGGTCGAGTTCAAGAACTTTGCAAGGCGATGGTCCAAAAGGTGTCTGCAAAGTAAATTCATGTCCAACTTTTGGCTCAAAATCATTTGGCATAAACCATGCGGCGATGCCTTCTGAAGTGGCAACCGCTTCCCACACTTTCTGAATCGGCGCATTAAATACAGCCGTTTTTTGAATGTCTGGAACTTTGCTTTGATTATTGGTTTGCATCTAGCGTACCTCCATGTTGAATTGATATGTAACCAAAAGGTTTCGTATTGATTATATGAAACTTTTTGGTTGCATGTCAATCTTTTATCATAAACAACCGAGAAGACTCCCATTTCAATGAGCATCAGCGAGTAAGAGGGAGATGAATCGATTTCGAACAAGTAGAACAGCCTCTTGCGTGATAAGCGGCATCGAAGCCATGTATATGATGATGAAAAAAGGCAACTTCACTCACAGGTGAAGTTGCCCAAAATGAAATTAGATTCATACATAAGTTACTTGAAATGGCATCATAACTCACAAGCTAGCAGGTAATATAGGCTCTATTTTATTATTTTTGCGTGAGAACCAGGTTTTTTTCCTGCTTAATATAAAATTGCTCAATTATATCTCGAACGCTCTTTTCGTAAGGTAACTTCTTCTATCCAATACCGGTAGGGAAACTTGACTGTTACCAATTCAGGGTGATACATATGTAATGGACAGAGGTTTAGCGCAAAGTGGCAAACCAGCGATTAGACAGGAAGCTTAAACGGTTTTCCCTTAATGTTAAATAGCTATTTAAGAGAATTAGTCCAAGAATATTTTTCCCGGATTTAAAATTCCCTTAGGATCTAAGGTATTTTTTATTGCTCTCATCACATCTAATGCATCACCATGTTCTTTACGTTGATAACCAGCTTTTCCTACACCTACTCCATGTTCTCCTGTACAAGAACCGCCCCGGCTTAGTGCATAATCTACAAGATGAGCATTTAACTTTTTGGCTTTATCCACTTCTTCCGGATCATTCAGGTCAATCATCAGAATGACATGATAATTCCCATCGCCTACATGACCTAATATGGCTCCATCCAAACCAAACGTATCAATTGCTTTTCGAGCATTATGGATAGCTCCAACTAATTCAGATAAAGGAACACAAACATCGGTTACCATCATTTTCTTACCTGGTGATTTGTGGATAAAAGCGTAAGCCAAATTATGACGAACGTCCCATAGATGAGCGCGAGCCTTCGAATCCGTCTCAAATAAAAATTCTTCACACTGATTTTCCTCAGCTAATTTTTTAGCAAAATGAACATCATGTTGAAGCCCAGCTTCATTGCCATGGAATTCAATAAAAAGGGTAGGCTTCTCTGGATAATCGGTTTTATTGAAAAGATTAACCTGTTTAATGGCCCGTTCATCAATCAATTCAATACGTGCGACCTGAATACCCGCAGAAAGAATATCTACAACCGATGTAACCGCCGCCTCTATACTTGGGAAAACGGCACGTCCCGCAACAATTGCTTCCGGTATACCATACACACGCAGTGTTAATTCTGTAAACACACCAAGCGTCCCTTCAGAACCGACAAACAATCCCGTAATATGATAACCGGATGACGACTTTGCTGCCATGCTTCCCGTACGGATGATTCGCCCATCTGCCAGAACTACTTCTAAATCACGTACCTGATCCCGCATAATTCCATATTTTACAGATGTCGTACCGCTTGCATTCGTTGCGGCCATTCCGCCAAGCGTAGCGTCCGCGCCGGGGTCTACGGTGAAGAACAAGCCGTATTTTTTTAATTCTTTATTTAACTGTGTTCGTGTAACTCCGGGCTGAACACGTACAAGAAAATCATCTGGACGTACTTCTAAAATTTGATTCATAAGCTGAAAGTCCATTGAAATTCCCCCTTGATAAGGAATAACATGGCCTTCCAGACTCGATCCTAGACCAAACGGTGTAACCGGAATATTATTTTCATAGGCAAACCTCATGATTTTACTTACTTCTTCAGTATTCTTTGGAAATACTACAACATCCGGCAAATGGGGTGAATGATACGATTCATCCTTACTATGCTGTTCCAATACGGTAGGATTAGCCGTTACCTGATTCTCCGGGATGATTTTTCTTAATTCGATTACTAATGCATCTTTGCATATATTCATTATTATTTATCCCCCCATAGCTATCAAAAATCTATTTCCACATGATGTACGAAAGGCTCATAAGATGATTTTCGTACCTACTTTTCATCCGTTCGATTCTACTTTATGTTTATGAAAAATGTTCTTTGAAGTTATCTTTGTATATTCCTTCTTTATACTGAGTACTAAGAGACTGCATATAACGAGTAGCGCGCCTAAAAAGAATAACCCTATCTGCATCTTTCCTGTAGCATCTTTCAGATACCCCAACATATAAGGGCCGAGAAATCCACCCAGGTTTCCAATTGAGTTTATGAAAGCAATTCCTACTGCAGCAGATGATCCTGTAAGGAAAAGCGCGGGCAATGACCAAAAGGGACCAAAAAAGCTGTAAATTCCTGCCGTTGCTATTGCCATAAAGACAAGAGATGTAACCGGATCGGAAATCATTCCGCAACCTATCAATCCGATTGCTCCAACCAACGGCGGGATAGCCACGTGCAGACGTCTCTCACCGGTTCGATCAGAATGACGCCCCCACCAAATCATCGCAAAAGCTCCAATAATATAAGGAATCATTGTAATGAGACCAACTTGAGTATTTGATAAAACTTGAGAAAATTCTTTAATAATAGTTGGCAGCCAAAATCCGATGCCATACAATCCGGTTACTAACGTAAAATAAATGAGAGAAAGATGCAGGACTCTTGGATTTTTAAGCACCTGTTTGATTGAGTGTTGTTCTACACCAAGTTTCGATTCACGTTCTTTCTGTAACTCAGCATTTAACCAATCCTTTTCTTCGTGTGAAAGCCACTTAGCATCATTAGGACGGTCGGTTAAGTAAAAGTATGTAATAATCCCGAAAATAACCGCGGGTATCCCTTCCAAGACAAACATCCATCTCCACCCTTGCATTCCGATCCATTGGATATGATCCATAATCCACGTTGAAACAGGGGCTCCAATGATATTGGATGCTGCCAATGCCGTTGTAAAGAGCGCAAATGCGCGAGCCTGCTCTTTTGCTCGGAACCAGTAGGTGATATATAAAATGATTCCCGGAAAAAATCCTGCTTCAGCTACTCCAAGCAAAAAGCGCAGGATGTACAAATGTATTTCATTTTGAGCCCAAGCTGTAGCGATAACCACAATACCCCAGCTAACCATAATACGCGCAATCCATTTACTTGCGCCAACACGGTGCATGAAAATATTGCTTGGAACTTCAAATAATAGATAGCCAAAAAAGAAGATACCGGAAATCAGCCCCATTGTGGAAGCTGTTAAACCCAAATCTTTATTCATATCAAGTGCTGCATATCCAATATTCACTCGATCTAAAAAAGAAATAATATAGAGTATAAAAATATACGGAATAATTCTCAGTGTGACTTTACGAATAACTTTGTTCTCTAATGATGCTTTGTTTTGCTTCATTAACACAACCCCCTTTTTATTGATAGGGCGCTCATATTTTCTGATGTTAGTCCAGTGAAAGAATTTTACATACATAAGTACAAGCTGTTTCTTCTTTCACCTTAATTCCTTTCCAAATGAATTTTAGATGACTAGATCTTGCCCCAATAAAATCTTTATTCAAGCTTGACGACGCTGAATCTCGGCAAGTTTTTTATTCCACAGCCGATGAAGAGAGCGTACCTTTCTGCCAGTAATCTCGGTGAACATGTTAAATTGAAAAGCTCAGCTTAGTGCCCTATAGAAACAACATTTTACATACAATGTCACCCCCGGTATACACTATCAATTTTTTATTGATACTTAGTAGGAGATAAATCAAAAGGTGCATGTTAAACAATACTAGTGAACCAATAAAGAAAATTACCTTATTTTTCTAACCGAAGATTATATTCTCATTATAAATAATATTCATAATTTTACAATAATAGTTTCACAAAACTAGAGTAAAACCTGAAAATGATGCATAAGAATGGAAAATGGTACATGTAGTAAAGGTTGTTCTAGTTCATCACTATTTAATTGCTTGAATGTTTGCTCAATTGAGTTACGGACGATTAGAACGGGATAAAGACCGCTTCGAAGTTTCCAAGACAGTGGATTTTTTTGTGTACATTTATTTTTTATAGATTATGCGTGTTGCAACACGTTAAAATAACTACGAGATTCTTTATAGAGGGAGTGTATCGAAGTGAACTTTCAGCTTGAGGAAGCAATAGAAATTTTAGAGCGTACCCCAAAAACACTGACGCATTTGCTATCTGGATTATCGGAGCCATGGATTACTTGTAATGAAGGCGAAGCCACTTGGAGTGCCTTTGATGTCATAGGACATCTTATTGAAGGAGAAAAAAATAATTGGACCCCACGTATACAAATGATTATATCCAAAGGAGAAACCGAAGCATTCCCGCCATTTGACCGTTTTAGTCATCTTCACCAAACCGCAGGGAAAACAATGGAACAATTACTTAGCGAGTTTACGGAACTCCGTCAGAAAAACATAGAAAAGTTAAGAAGTTTCATTCATCCTTATACGAATTTCGAACAAACGGGTTTACATTCCAAGCTTGGAATTGTAAAATTGAGAAAACTCATAGCAACATGAATTGCCCCATGATCTCAGTCCCATCTCTCAAATTACAAGAGTGATGGCGAAACGATATCAACAAGATGTTGGACTTTGGAATTATCTGCGAATCATGAAAGAATAAACGTAACTAAGCTATATGAAAGTACCTGCTCAAATCACTGTTTTTTAGTCAATGTTTGGGATCCTCAATGAACGGAAGACGAATATTCACTACATCACTTTTGTCTGGCAGAGTCCATTTGGTTTATCCATTGCATGATGATACGGACAAAAAGCGATACGAGAAAGATGCTTATAAACGAGTGCATCCATGTCCATGTATGGTATTTAATTAAATGGGTATATTTTTCACAAAGAACCTCAATGATCGTTAAAGCAGCGGTATACAAGGCACATTGTACAACAATGCCAAGATATCTTGAATGATAAGAGGTTTGATAATAATAAACACACATAATCGGATAAAGAAAGTATTCAAAAAGAATGCTAGCCTCGAAATATTTACTTAAAAACCTTACAGGATATTCAACCAGTTTTTCTTCTACAACAATAACACCGATAAATGTTGAAAAATAAGCCTTCAATAAGAAAACTAAAATCGTGTCTTTGATCAGTGGTTTTCTTAAACTGAAAACAAATAAGACCATTCCAATGATAAACAATGACCACAAAATGATTTTGTCCATGGATGAATTCGTCTCCCATTGTTCATTTGTTTTATCTTTTATTATACCCAAGTCAAAATTAAATATTTATTAATGCTTGAACGACTCCCACTTAATAGCCTTACAGGTCATTTGAAGTGGGAGATTCTTTTTATACAGGGAGAAGGGAGAAAGTTTAGCTCTTTTTCGAAGTCGATTCATTTATAATAAATGATTAAGTGATGATGTATAAAATTTTGTGTCAAGTATTGGGCTAGGACAAATAAAAAAGGTAGGGTATTTCTCTGATTGGACCAAAAATCTTAGAGAAAGGAGAACCCTACCTATGTCTAAATGTATACCGAACCTAGACGGGGCTAATCAACTGGAAAATGCGATTCGTCAGTTTGTAAAGGAACAATTAGAGTTGATCATTGGGAAGAAATCAAGAGTGAACAGGAGGAAACTTCGAATAGAAGAAACGGCTATTATCATCGAAACCTAGACACGCAATATGGCCGTATTGAAGGGCTTTCTGTTATGGGAATTTCAAACGCAACTGTTTTCCCTTTTATCAACGCCACTTTCTAGGTATAGGTTTTGGTAGGTATAGGTTTTGGTATGATATTTAGTAACCCCGGTGTAGGAGCTTTAGTGAGAATTGGTTTAGGATTACTTGTAAATGCGATTATTGCTATCATCCTTACTTATGTCAACTCCTCTTGAACTGCAATAAGGGGAGTTTTTTATGCTGCGTCTTGTTGCACGAACGGAGCAGTTTATAGTATAGAACGAATTGTACTTAAGATTCATTGCCTAGAATTTTCTCCATTTAATTCTGTAAAAGGTTTGAAATCAGTGAAACAACAAAAACAGATCATAGAAGCTTGCAAAAATAAATATAGTGAAACAACCGCCTGTTTTTTTAAGGAAACTCGTTAAGTCTTGGAGAATTACTGACTCAGCAAACAGATTGAGGTGAATTGATTGCGCCCTATTTTTTTAGGTATATGTGCTGCTTTCTTTTTTGCTTTTACGTTTATTCTCAATCGGGCAATGGAATTGTCCGGTGGAAGTTGGATATGGAGCGCTTCGCTAAGATATATCTTCATGGTTCCGTTCCTTTTGTTTATTGTCGTAGCTAGAAAAAATTTACGCCCTCTATTGCAGTTGATGAGAGAGCAACCAGGGACATGGTTTTTATGGAGCTTTGTAGGATTTGGATTATTTTATGCTCCTTTATGTTTTGCGGCTGCATATGCACCAGGCTGGCTTATTGCCGGAACATGGCAGATTACGATTATATCCGGTTCTTTACTTGTTCTGTTTTTTTCACAGACGATTGAGACAGCAAACGGTCCTTTAAAAGTGAGGGGGAAATTACCGGTTAAGGGTCTTGCTATGTCACTCATTATTCTTCTTGGAATAGTCCTTATGCAAGTGGAACAGGCAAATCATCTTTCTTTAAACGATCTATTGTTAGGTATCATACCTGTAATGATTGCGTCATTTGCTTATCCACTTGGTAATCGCAAAATGATGGACATATGCACCGGTCGTTTAGATGCTTATCAACGTGTGCTAGGTATGACACTAGCCAGCTTACCATTTTGGTTTTTGCTTTCGTTGTATGGGTTGTTTACTGTAGGCGTACCGAGTAAAGAACAAACGATACAATCTGTTTTGGTCGCTATTTGTTCCGGGGTCATTGCGACGGTGCTCTTCTTCCGTGCAACCGATATGGTGAGAGGGAACATGCAAAAGTTAGCTGCTGTCGAAGCAACACAATCGATGGAAGTGCTTTTCGCAGTAGCTGGGGAATTAATTTTGTTAGCTTCTCCATTTCCTTCCGCTTTATCTTGGTGTGGCATGTTTATTGTAATGTTCGGGATGATTTTACATAGTTATGCTTCACACAAAAGCGAAGTTACCAGTAAACAAGACTTCATTGCCTGAAATGCATTATGATCAATCTTGTTTAACATTCGAAAAACAAAGAGCCAACCTCTAAAGATTGGCTCTAGTCATAAATATAAAAATAGGGGTACTTTATGAAGAAGTACATATGCTATTTTACTAAAAAGCGTTAAACTGTTAAAGGGTAATTTGGATTATCTATGTGCGTAAAACTACACTTTTACGAATGGTTCTATCCTTACAATAGTATGTCATATTCACTAGCGATGCATGGGATATGCGCTTGTTTGTTATTACTTTTGGAGTATGTTTAAGCTTGATAGACTTTTGCATCAAAACTGAATAACACTCTATATGTAAAAAGCCTCTGGAGTTTAGGAAGTTTGTCCACTCTCTCTAAATCTTTTCTCAAATGAATTGCTACATTATCCATCGCAAGGAGAATGGTTATGAAGGGTGTTTGCATTTATCATGATAACTGGTGCCTTAAAGCGTTATTATATTATGAAGCTCAACTTGTTCACATGGAAGCTGGGGGGTGAAGAGGATGATACGGTCACGTTCAGCGGTCGTTTTAGAAAAGATTTATACAGAATGATGGAAACCTGGTTTCGTGAGCAAATTCAACTTGGGAAAGTTCCGGAATTAATACGACGTGGATATGGGATTTATTATAAAGGGCCCAAACTGTTCCGTGATGTGCGTCACTCAATGATTGCTTACCACACTACAAAGCGGAAAAATAGAAAATCGATTTTACAAAACGGTTTGTTGCCAAATTCCCCGATGGTAGCAAAAGAAGTACAAAACGCCAGTCAAATTTTAGATAGCATAAAGCCGAAGTGGATTCCTGAGTGGGTAAAGCGTACGAATGCTCTTTATTTGTATCCGGAAATAACGGTTGACTTTTTATTAATAATTGGTTACCCATCAAGTGATTTATACGCTGTGAAATTACCTCATAATCAAGGGTGGATGGGTAGTTAATTATTGGTATTACTCTTACTCGTTAGAAGACTACATGAAGTACGATCGGCGAACAAAAAGGAAGGAGCGCTATGCTCAGGGATTTGATGAGATTCTTTTCTTTGAACCATACCACCAGAAAATGTGGAACGAATCGGACAATGGGATGAAGGGATTTTTGTCCCAAACGACTCGTTTGTAAAGTATGTGAAGGACGAGTATAAAGAGGAATATATGAAAATATTAGGTGCTTTTAGTAAGTAGAGAAGTCTATGGTAAACGAAAAAGCGAATTTTAATCAGTAAGGTAAGAGGGTCCTCTTAGTAACGTAGGAGGTTTTTTATTATAAAGCATTTATATCAGTTTCCTTCATTCGGTAGGAAGAAGAAAAGGTAGGTGAGTGTAAAGAATTTGAAGTATGGCAAAGACGGGATGATTGTGGTTGTTAAAGATAAATATGAAATACGCCAATGGACGGAAGAATAAGTAGAAGATGTGTTTGTTTTTTGTGATGTTACAAGAGAACATTGAAGACGAACAATTTAAAGTTTTTCTTCATTCAGACAATGCCGAAGAGCGAACGGAGAAAGAATTGAAAATATTAGAAGAGTATTGCATTTGCTTTACTAATGACGATGAGACTGATGAAGCGATTAAGAAATTTTTAAGAATTTCGGTCTGAAGGAAATCTTAAGTGAAAATAACTTGAAAAATGCTATTATGAAAAATCATTTGACAAATTTTAGCAGGAAATGTAATGGGAAGAGAGAATATAAAAATAGTAACTTACTTTTAAGCGAAAAAAGGAGGTTGACATGTACTGGCTTTTTTCAAATGTAAATCAAGCATTTATTGAGATGAATGAGCAATTTGTACTTATTAACGATAACTGTTTACATGCGTTAAAACATATCCGATCTTCTTCTATTGATATGATTTTTGCTGATCCGCCATATTTTTTATCACATGGCGGGATTACGTGTAAATCCAGGAAAATTGCCTGTGTGGATAAGGGGGAATGGGATAAAGAAAGCAATAGGAAAAAGATTGATGAGTTTAATTATAACTGGATTAAAGAATGCAAACGTATTTTAAAAAAAGATGGGACGATATGGATAACAGGGACATTCCATAATATTTATTCAGTTGGACAAGCGCTTCATCATTTAGACTTCAAAATTTTAAACAGTATTGTTTGGCAAAAGGAAGATCCCCCGCCTAATATGAGTAAACGAATGTTTACACATTCCCACGAATACATTATATGGGCGAAAAAAACTCCTCAAAGCCGACATTATTTTAACTATGAAGCAACGGTGAAAGAAAACAAAGGGAAGCAAATGACAGATGTTTGGACCATTCCGCATGTTCCCCTTCATGAAAAAACTTTCGGCTATCATCCTACACAAAAACCTCTGAAACTCTTAAATCGAATTATTATAGCCTCAACAAAGTCTCAAGATATCATTTTAGACCCGTTCTGTGGTAGTGGAACCACTGGTGTAAGTGCACTAAGCTTAAATAGGAAGTTTATTGGAATAGAGCAAGAGCGACGGTTTATAAATTTGGCTAAACAGCGTATTGATTCAGTATATAACGTTCTTTAAAACTTTAGGTGTCTATTTCAGTTAAATATTTTTTTCTTAACTCAATAATATGGTTCATTGATTTCCATCTACCTTCTCCCTTTGGATAATTCACATCTTCTTGTCCCCAAATCCATTTATAAGTTTTTAACAGCAAGTCTACAGGTAATCCAGTTAAAGTACTATTGAATTGGTATTTTTCTAATACGAGCTCTGGTTCTTCACCATTGCAAACATCTAAAAGGGTATCGATTATTCGGAGTCCGACTTGACAGTTATCTTTCAACTTTGCTTCAATATCTGTAAAAATTTCATCGTGCGAAATGAGCCATAATTCTTCCGTATCATGATCCAAAATAAATATCTTAAAATCGTTTTTTGATAACCTACCAAAATTTCTTTTACCTCCAGGTTTGTTGATGACAATTTTTCTAGCATCTGATAAAATCTCTACTTCATAAAGTAAATAAGGTATTTGATTTAAATTTCTTCTTGTGGTTTATTTTCGACATTTAAAGGTATGAGCTTTACAGGGTAAGTGAATTTATTTGGCTTTTTCATACGTTCTCACTTTTTTCATTATCAATGTAACGAAAAAAACTAGTTATTGGAACATCTAGCGCTTCTGAGATATCAAATAGTATTTCTAAGGAAAAAGGTTTGTCTGTATTCGGAGCTTCTATTTTACTAATGTAACTCTTGCTCATTCCAATTTTTTTAGCAAGTTCAACTTGTGACCATCCTTTTGATTTTCTAATTTCTTTTATTGCTTGTCCAATTTTCTTATATTTATCGACATGTTTGCGTTCCATAATCCACCTCATACAATATCTTACAATAAATTATCTCTTTTATTATTTCACTTATAGTGAAACTAAATATAAAGGTATGGTATAATGTAGATAATCATGTAGAATATGATAAGTAATTGTAGATATGGAGGTGGATACTTTGAAAGGTACCACAGTAAAAGCCAAGCCATTTTTGAAATGGGCTGGCGGTAAGACACAGTTGTTAGATGAAATTATGGGCAGACTACCTACTGAAATAAAAGATGGAAAAATAAATAGATATGTTGAACCATTTATTGGAAGTGGGGCGGTAATGTTTGAATTGGTTCAAACATACAACATTGAGAATGTATTTATTTGGGATATTAATCCAGAATTGATTACCGTTTATCAAGTTGTACAAAATGATGTCGAATCTTTAATTGAGAGGCTTACTCAATTAGAAAAACAGTTTCTACCGCTAGAAAAGGAACAAAGAAAAGAAATGTATTATTCAGTTCGTGACCAATTTAATGAAAAATTAGTGGATTTTGATTTTCATACTTACGGAGAACATAAAATTGAACGAGCGAGTCAGTTTATATTTTTAAATAAAACTTGTTTTAATGGATTGTTTCGTGTAAATAAAAAAGGCGAATTCAACGTTCCAATGGGGGACTACAAAAACCCAACTATTTGCGATGAAGAGAATTTAAGAGCGGCGAGCGCTGTTCTACAAAATGTAAACATTTATCAAGGAGATTATAAACAAAGCCGTGAGTTTATTAATGATAAAACGTTTGTCTACTTTGATCCTCCATACAGACCGCTAAACACTAGCTCAAGCTTTACTGCTTACAGTAAATTTGATTTTACCGATGAAAATCAAAAAGAGTTAGCGCAGTATTACCGAGAATTGGACAAGCAGGGAGCTTACCTAATGTTAAGTAATTCTGATCCGAAAAACACTGACCCGAATGATGAATTTTTCGATGAATTATATGCGGGATTTAATATAGAACGAGTATCAGCTCGCAGAAATATTAACTCGAAAGGGAATAGCCGAGGAGCCATAAACGAGATTTTAGTAACGAACTATTTAGCTCAGTAACAAAACATGTTATTGAGCTTTATTTTTTGTGTAGTAAAGAAAGAAATACTCGATTTACTAACGAAATTTGGATATATAATGTAATTGGACGGAAAAGTTTTGAAGCATTGAAATTTTGATAAAGTGTCGGTGGTGAACAATGGCGAAAACGAAAAATGATATAGCTTGGGAGCAAATTTTTAAAGACTATGATATTTTAAATAAAATCAAACAAGATGGATTTTATGAAATTTCCGCTGAAGTGATTAGAAAATACCGTGAACCGCGGTTAATGTGTAAGTTTGATCATGAAAACAACTTACCGGATATATTTGAAAAAAATAATCTTTCCATATTACCTATTTCACGGAGCGCTTATGTGATAGGTGATTTTTCGATCTTTGCGAAAGTTACATATAAGAAAATGAAACCGCAAGAAGTTAACATTCCTCATTACATAGAAACGATAAAATATGATGACCTTTATAGCGAAAGTGCAGCATTACATTTTGCTTACCATAGTGGTATGATTAACGATTTTTTAGGGGAAGAAACATGGCATACGGTAAGCGGTCGCATGGGATCAGGTGAATTTGATTACTATATTGAAAGTAAAAATGGGCATCGAAAATATGTGAAAGTCAATGGTGCACAAATTGAGATTGATGGTGGCTATGAAGGAAAGACGAAATTTGCGATTATCGAAGCGAAAAAGGAAATGGCAAAAGATTTTAATGTAAGGCAGTTATTTTATCCTTTTAAGGTGTGGAAAAACCGTATTAACAAAGAAGTTGTTCCAATCTTTTTCACGCATTCAAATGATATTTTCAGTTTTTTTATGTATGAGTTTGAAGATGAAAATACATTTAATTCTTATAAACTAGTGAAACAAAAAGACTATATCGTCTCACACCGTAAAATTACGGAAGCAGATGTTCAACAAGTTGCTGCAAAGGCTGTTCATTTTGTCCCTGAACCGCACGTTCCGTTTCCGCAGGCCGATACATTTGCACGCGTCGTTGATTTGCTTGGATTGCTGTATGCAGGGGATATGAGCAAAAATGAAATAACCGAGAACTACAACTTCGATAAGCGACAGACCGATTATTATTCCAATGCTTGTATTTATTTAGGATTAGCCAAAAAATATGAAACGGCCGACGATGTAATGATTGCTTTAACGGACGAAGGCAGAAGGGTCATGTCGCTTCCGTATAGAGAAAAGTATTTAACATTAGCGGAAAAAATTCTCGAACACAAAGTATTCAAGGAAGTTTACGACGAATATGTGCGAAACGGTCAAAACGTTACGAAAGATTTTGTCGTCGAAAGAATGAAGCATCACGAGCTGTACGGATTAGCATCAGAGTCCACATTCCGGAGAAGAGCAAGCACGATCATCGGCTGGGTGAAATGGATTTGTGAATTGCCAAACAAATATTAGGATTGTTCGTAAGGAGGCTGTCTCATAAGGGGCTGACCTCACGCGCATTTCACAATATATCGTTCATTTATCCAAATGTCCTATTATTGTGTTATGAGGGCTGGTCTTGGGGGGAGACAGCCTTTTCTTTTATTCATCTTCATAGGCTATAAGAATACTTGAGGATTACTTTGCATGCAATTGAAGCGGCGCGCCTTTTCGGACACTTGCGGTAAAAATTTGCGTTTTAGGCGGGTTTAAATGAGTCACACTTTCTAAATTATCGAGAAAAATAGGGTAACATCTATTAGAAAAATGCTGTATAATCGAAGAAATTTCAACCATACATCTTATTTTTTCGCTATATGATAAAACCCTATAAGGTTTATTTTTATAAAATATTTGAAAGTCAGGGCGTAGTTCTCCGCTTTTAAGACGTTTAAACAGCAGTATCTGACTATCTGACAGCTCATTATTGATCATATTTTGTATGTTTGAAAAAACTTGGGCGAGTTGATGTTTGAGCAACTTCATTTCCGCTTTTATCGTTTGTATATTGATTTTTTTTGATTTAAGCGTATCAATAATCTCCATTTTCTTTTGCTGCAACTGTTTTGCGAGCATTTGACTGTTTTGCTGTATTTTTGCTTGTTCAATTCGCTCATTTTGCTTTTGGCTCTCCAGCTGCAACTGTTCTATTTTCATTGTTAGTTCTTTGAGTTCACGATTAAGTAACTCTTCTTTTTGCTCTAATGTTTCTTTTTCTAATAAAAGCTGCTCCGTTGAAACGGTTGCTTCCTTTTTAAGAGATAATCGATACTCATTTGACAGTGTTTGTTTACATAGCGGACATTGTTCATAAGTTGTTAGCTCTTGATGTTTTTGCAAATCCAATAATTTGGAGTTGATTTCTTCCAGTTGTCTTTGAACACTTGCAATCGCAGTTCTTATTTCTTCGTTTTGTCTTTTCATTTTTTCCAAGTTTGCTTCAGTTAATATTTTTTGCGTTTCCATTTTAGCAAAATCAATTTGTTCATCATTCGTTTGCTTTTCGAAAGAAGCGAACTCCGATTCGAGAATGTTAAGCTGACCATAATAATTAAGTAATGTTTTGTTTCAGCTTTTTTTCTTGTTTCAGCAAATTTTTCATTCGAGTTTCTAAGGCTTTAATAGTTTCATTGATTTCATTTTGATTAGGCAACAGTGAGAGAAGAAATTCACGGGCTATTTTTTTATCCTCTTCAGGAAATACATCGGGGAAAAAACTATAAATGAAAAGAGTATGGTCACCAATTAACTGTGAAAGTTGTTTTTGTGTGATCTTATTGTTGTTAAAAAGTAGAGTTTCTTTTTTGCCGTGAATCGACCGTTCAATTTCTAAAAGTTCGTTATTTAGTTGTATCGCAATTTTGACAGACATCGAGTTTTTTCCTGCTTGAATAAAATCATGTACATACGTCTTAAAACCGTGTTTTGTAACTCCATACAGCGCAAATACAATCGCAATCCCCAATCTATGTTTTACCGGTAAAGTTATCCCCGAAGAAATGATTTGTATTTTTAAAGTGAAAGCTGGCATATGTATGATTTTTAAAATGATGGAGTTCTAAAGATACGATTTTCATAATCAGTCACCTTTTTCCATTATTCATTTAAATAATGTTCTTCATCATAATGGATTCTCTCTAGAATTTTGTAGAAATTAGGGAAAAAAGTACTAATTTTGTAGTATAATGATTAAAAAACGAAATTTTTTACGAAGCAATGATGGAGTGAGAGGTTTATGGCCTATACCATTCCAGAAACAATCCGCTCTACAGCCACGGCAGGGGAACGATTATTATTTCGCACGTTGAAAACGTATTTGCCAGATGACTATATTGTTTATTACGAGCCAGAGATTCGCGGGAAAAGGCCGGATTTCGTCATTATCGGTCCTGATTTGGGGCTTGTCGTGTTGGAAGTGAAAGATTATACAAAAAGTACATTATTCCAATTGAACCATGATGAGTGGACGATTATAAGCACAGCGGGAGAGCAGACGACCGTGAAAAGCCCACTGAAGCAGGCTCGCGATAATATGTTTCACATTGTTGACGTTTTAAAAAAGGACAAAAATTTAATTCATTTAGAAGGAAAATATCAATTTCAGCTTAAGTTTCCTTATGGTTACGGAGCAGTGTTTACAAGATTATATCAGAAAGACTTTATTCAGGAAGGTCTGTATTCTGTTATTGATCCGAATCTTTGTTTTACAAGGGATGAGATTGATCCGGATAAGGAGTCTTTTTCTGAAGAGAATTTAATAGAAAAGATATTAAACATGTTCATCGTTCCTTATCGTCTTCGCACGCCTTTGTCAAAGGAAGAGATTGATGCGATTCGCTATCATCTTTTCCCAGAAGTGCGCATTAGCGCCGAGTTTAAGCCGCCGGTTCCGTATCAGGATCAGTTATTGCTGTCTCTTCATGATATTAAAGCGATGGATCTGCATCAAGAAAACTTGGCAAAACAAATTGGCGATAAAAATAGATTGATAAGAGGAGTGGCCGGCAGCGGCAAGACGCTTATTTTGGCAAGCCGTGCTAAACTTTTAGCGAAGCAGCACCCGGATTGGAAAATCTTAATTCTTTGTTATAACATTTCGCTGGCGCAAGGCATTCGGCAAATGATTCATCATATGTTAAACGAACCGGAAAGCTTATTTGACTTTGATTTTACAAAAGAAGACGGAAAAGCGGAAGCGAAATGGGATCATATTATTGTCCGCAACTTCCATGAATGGCTTAAATATGATTTGAAAATAACAGAGAGACAAATTCCTTCTATACTGGAGAAACTTGAAAAAAACGAAGCGATTTTGCCGATGTATGATGCGATTTTAATTGATGAAGGACAGGATTTCGAATCGGAATGGCTCGCTCTCATCAGTAAACTATTAAACCCAGATACGCAGTCTTTATTGCTCGTTGAAGACAGGGCGCAGACGATCTATAAAAGAAAACGCTCTTATCTTCAAGACATGGGCTTGAGTTTTCAAGGACGTTCCAAAATATTGAACATCAACTATCGAAATACGGCACAAATCGTTAAATTTGCTTGGGATTTTTATCAGGCACATTCCATGTTAAAAAATAAAGTCGCAAGCCGTGAATTTGAAGGGGAAATTATCGCACCGCAAAGCACACGGCGCAAAGGACCGGAACCGGGCATTTTCAAGGCAGACAATTTTGCCCAGGAAATGAAAATGGTTGTTCGGCAAATTCAAAAGCTGCACAAAGAGAAAAAAGTTCCTTACTCTGAGATATTAATTCTTTACCGTGTCAAGCGAACACATCAGCAAAATATTATCGATACGATTAAAAGAAGTTTAGAACAGGGACAAATTCCTTATTATTGGCTTACGGAAGATGAAGCAGCAAAACGAAATTTTCTGCGCGATGATAATACCGTTAAAGTTAGCACGATCGAAAGCAGCAAAGGACTTGATTTTCAGGCGGTATTTATCGTCAATGTCGAAAACATGCCGTTTCCTCTCGAAGAAGATAAAGAACGGGAAGTATCCTTATTATATATAGGCATGACAAGAGCAAAAGAATACTTATGCCTGTCTTATTCAGGAGAGTCGGAGTTCACAGAGTATTTTGAGAGGATAAGAGAGGAACGACAAAATTCAAAGGACGTACGTAAGAAATATGTAAGATGAACATATAGGCTATTTAAATACTCTCATATGTCTATAGGTGAACAAAATGACCTGGAACCTAAAAATCGGAGAAATTAAAGAAACTTATTTAACCGAACAACAAATTTGGCAAATGTTCAATACGTTCTTTTCGCCAAAGTCTAAAAATACAATGACTTATAAATTTGGCCTTATTAAATCACTAATTGAAAACTTGTATAACGTAAACGAAAATCTAGAGATTAATTATTATCAGTTATTTGAGTCGTTTACGAAAATTTATTGGAATTTAGTCGTACATCATCAGTTAAGACAGAGCAATAGCTCATCCATGAATTCAGCAATCGAAAAAGTATTAGTGAACTTTCAAAAAGAGCTTTCGATTTCAAATGATTTTAGATTTGATAAGCTTCCTTATGATCTGCAGCTTGAGATTGTTCAACAGGTGAAAAAAGTAGGAAAGAGATATGTGATTGGAGCTCTTTACGGAGATTCAAAAGGAATTATTTATAAATTTGATTTAAAAAAAGAGTATTTAAGAATAAATGAAGCGGTCTATAAATTTATGCTAAAGTATCAAAAGATTCTTACCTATTTGACGAACTATCATCTTGCCTTATTTTTAGAAAAATACAACCGAGCGGAAGATACTGTGCAGATGCTGATGAAGGTCGAAAATGTATCTAAGCGCTCTTCCCTTGATATGTTTTACAATATACTCATTTCTTTCGGAGATAAAGCATGTTTTTATTGTGGGAAAATGTTAAATGACCGCACAACTGCTCATGTAGACCATTTCATTCCATGGAGCTTTGTGCAAACGGATCAACTATGGAATTTAGTGCTTGCATGTCGAAGTTGCAATGTGTCAAAACGAGATCGTATAGCTAAAGAAATATTTTTGAATTCGCTTATTGAACGAAACGAACAACTTGCAGCATCTAAAGAAGCTATCATCATAAAGGAATTCAAATTTTATCAATCTGAAAAATTACAAGATTTGTATCACTATTCCATTGTTAACGGTTTTGAACATCAATGGAGTCCAAATTGATCGCTAATCGATGGACAACGTTTGATTAGGAAGTATGCTTAAGATACCATTTTCATTAGAAGAAGACAAAGAACGTGAAATGTCGCTCTGGGCGTTGATTTTATACTTTCACTTTATTCAGTTAAAGCCCCCGTTAGTGAAGTAACACAGACAAAATCTGTGTATTATTTAACCCAATTCGGAATTTGATGACCAAAGTATTTACCGATTTTCTCAACTTCAGTCATTATACGACTTATCCCAACTTCAGACAAAAACCAGTTTTCCTTGGTTATTCCATACCTGTCGATTACAGGCGAGATGAAGAACTCTGTTTCTTTTGGAAACACCGTTTGATAAGTTAATAATGCTCGACGAGAGTGCCCTGCTTTACAGACCATTATAACTTTTCTAGGGTGTATTCCTGTTTTTTGTAGAACTTCAAACGAAAAACGTGCATTTTCAAAAGTATTTTGTGCTTTATCTTCTTTTAAAATTGCTTCTTCAGGCACTCCATTTGCAATGCCAATATTTCGTAAGAAATCCCATTCAGTAGTTCCTACATGTGGTTTATATCCGCCAGATGGAAGTATGTATGGTGCTAATCCCTGTTGATACAAGGAAGCTGCTTTTTCCATTAGTGGAGGATGGTTCGCACCAGGAACTAAAATCACATCTGCGGGGGCAATTTCAGTTTCAACAAAAATAAAGTTGGTAATGCAATCGAATGGATACGACATTGTTTTTTCCTCCTTTTTATTCGAATTACTTCTACTTCAACTAACCTGTTTACGTTAGTTGAAGTACCACTATAAAATAACATATAATTACAATTTTCCTTTTATCCTTTCGAATTGAAGGTCAAATTGAACCTATATATAAAGTTCGCTGCGATGAAGGGTTTGCAACACGAAGCTATCAATGTTCGTAAAGGTGTCTATACTAAAGAAAGGAATTTTCCATGTTCAGCACGTCAACCGGTATCACACTCGTTTGAAAAAATGGATGAACATGTTTCAAGGTGTGGCAACCAAATACCTTGATAATTACCTTTTCTGGCATCGTTTTCTTGAACTGAACAAGAAAGTGCCGTTTCAAGAGCGTGTAAAGGAAATGCTTCTCTCCTCTTGCTGAAAGGTAAACTTTTCTACCATTCAACATCTAAGAGAAGCATAATTTCCTTTATTGTTTTGTACAGCCAATCTTGCTATTTTTCATTAATCCATAAATTGTTAAGGAAACAAAAAATACACATAAGACTGTAAAGGAAATGCTGTAACCTATCTCATTTTCGCTGTATTTGTCATAAGCAAACATACAGAGAACAATTGAATTGATAAATAGGTTTAACAGTATCAATGGGTGAATTTTTTTATCCATTGTTTTCCACCTCCAGTACTATTATTCTACCATATTTTATTGATTCCTTTTAGAAAACAGCTATTTAAACCCATGGTGCCAGATAAAAATCATTGAACATAAAAATAGGATTGACAAAAAGCAGAACGTCTTTTATTCTACAATTAAATAATTAGATAATTTTCTAAATAACGAAATAATAATGGTGAACTAATATGAAAATGAATTTAGTCTATAAAGCACTTGCCGATCCAACACGAAGAGACATTTTAAACTTGTTGAAAAGTAGAGATTTGACTGCAGGGGAAATCGCCGATCATTTCCGTATTTCGAAACCAAGCATTTCACATCATTTGAACTTGCTGAAACAGGCGGAATTAGTGCATGCTGAAAAAAAGGGGCAGTACATCTATTATTCGATTAATACGACCGTCTTGCAAGATGTATTAACCTGGCTTTTAGCATTACAAGGAAAAAAGGGGGAGAAGGAATGAAAAAACATTGGTATTATTTCTTGCTCATCATTATCAGTGTTGCGATTTCGCTATGGGCGTATCCGCAATTGCCTGACCAAGTTCCGTCCCATTGGAATGCCGCTGGGGAAGTGGATGGTTATTCTTCTAAGCTTTTTGCCGTTTTATTTGGACCGATTTTGTTGACTGGTATTTATGGAATACTGCTTGGAGTGGCAAAAATCGATCCGCGTAAAGAGAATTACCAAAATTTTGCGGGAGTGCACCGTGTTTTCGTGAATGTGACGTTAACGTTTTTCACCGCTATTCACATCGTCGTTATTTTCAGCGGTCTTGGTTACCATGTCCATATGGATTGGATTGTCAATATAGGATTAGGGCTGCTCTTTATGATTCTTGGAAACTATCTGCCGAAAGTCAAAGCGAATTATTTTATCGGCATTCGTACACCATGGACATTGGCGAACGAGACTGTTTGGGCGAAAACGCACCGCTTTGGAGGCAAAGTGTTTTTTATCGGGGGTGTGATGCTCATCGTTTCCGCGTTTGTGACTTCAACGTTTCGTGTCTTTCTTCTCATTTCATCCATCGTCTTTATCGCAATTGTACCGATGGTGTACTCTTATTTCGTGTATAAAAAAGTAACGCAGACGTAGGAATGAGAGCCACCCTAAGGGATAGCTTTTTTACTCCTCTCCATCCTCTACCACGTAATTTTGTATTTTAACATTTTCACCGAGAAGTCTCCCACCTTTAAGCGAAGTTTAGGTGGGAGAGGTTCATTTATAAAAATCTATTTTATGTAAAAACAAAACTGTTAGGTGACGATCCATCAGAGCATGGGTCGCTTTTTTATATAATTTCATCCTCAAAATCCCAATTTTGTATTATAATGAGGTAGAGTTTTAATATAGTAAAGCTGTATTTTTCAGCGAGAAAGATGGCGATTTGAAAGCCAAATCCCAATAAGAAACGAGGGACGTAGCTATGCTTATTGCTTTAGACATGGACGGAACATTGTTGAATTCAAAAGGACGGATTAGCGAAAGAAATAAAGAAGCGATTGTGCGTGCGCAAAAGGCGGGGCATATCGTCGCGATTGCGACGGGCAGGGCGTATAACGATGCTTATCGCCAGTTGGAAAGAGCGGGACTTGTTTGTCCGATCATCGGCCTGAACGGCGCTGCGATTACCCTTGCCGATGGGACGCTGATTGATGATGTTCCATTAGAGAAAGAGAAATTGATTCCTATACTCGAGTGGGTCCGACAGCAGCCTGATTTATATTGTGAAATTTATACTGATGATGCGGTGTATGTCGGCTTGCATAACCGAAAGCATCTCGAGGAGCTTGCGGACAGGGTCGCTCAAGCATACCCTAACTTAAGAGAGATTGTGAAGAAACAGTTTCAGCAGGCGATCGTTACATATGTGAACGACATTTGTGAGGTCTGGTTGGAAAAGAATACGGTTTTTTATAAGGTTCTTATTTTTTCATTAAATAAAGATAGATTAGAAGAAGCTTCATTGAAATTTAAAGACATTTCCGGTGTGACGGTGACTTCTTCGCATCCAAACAATATTGAAATCAACCACGAACAGGCGACGAAAGGACATGCGCTCATCAAACTCGCATCCTACTACAATATGAATATGAAAGATACAGTAGTGATGGGCGATAGTCATAATGACCTTTCGATGTTTGCCGTTGCCGGTTATCGTGTTGCGATGGGAAATGCCGCTCCGAAAGTAAAAGAAAATAGCGACTTCATCACAGCGACGAATGATGAAGATGGGGTGGCGCTTGTTTTAGAGAATCTTGTAAAAAGATATCGCTAAGCTAGATTTTTTTATTTTCTAGGATCTGGTTTATCATGAATTGGAGATTATGAAATCGGAATAAGCGCTGAAATAGACAGGAGCTGATCCGTTCATTCGGGCAGCTCCTTTTGATTTTTTATCTTGTTTTGCTGGCCATAATAAAACGGTGATGAACGATAATGCGGCACATTCGCGACAATTTTAAACCATACGCCAAATATGGGAAGATTGCTGATTATATTCCTGCCCTTTGCAAGGCTGATTCAGAGGAAACAACATTACCTGAATGAAAATGTTAGAAGTATATTTTAGACAAAGATTTCATGCAATCGTTATTTTTATGTTTGATGACTTTACTAGGATCGCAACTTCATTTTTTAACACCAGAATTTATCAGATTATTTTTGAATTTTTATAAAAAATGGAATATGTTGCAAAACACATCATCTATGCATAAAATGTACGCAAAAAATCCACCGTCTTAACCGCATAAAGAATTGATGGTTTAGAATAACCGCGTTGGTATGGGTTTCATCGCTATTTACTGCATGTACAATTATGCACAATTTTGAGCTTTTATTCTAGTTTTGCAACACCATCAATAATATTGTTTTCTTAATTATGATAATTTATAATCATACTAAAAAAAATAATATTCAAAAAAGTTACAAGAGGGAGAGTTTATGAAAAAATTGCAATTAATTACTCTATCCTTTTTATTAAGTTTCTCTGTTCTTTTCATTACTCAACCTCACTATGCATCAGCCCACGCTATGAGTGACAATTGGGCTAACAATGACACCGTTGGATATGGACATGTAACAAGTGGCGGCTATGTATATGCAGTACAAAGAATGTTGAAAGATACTTCATGGGGATATAGTGACGTCGACGGATACTGGGGGTCAAAGACCTACAATGGTGTTGTAGCATTTCAGAAAAATGAAGGGATTTCAGCTGATGGTCTTGTCGGTCCAGTAACATGGGGAGAATTCCAAGACTATATGGTTTATGCAGGTACAAATGGCGGGTCAGGTCGTTATTACAAATTTAGTTACAACATTTCAGATTCATATCCTGCTAAATATTATCGTGATGCTTGCTACGGTTGGTATATCGACCGAACTTTAACTAATACTGGTGATTACTGGAAGGTTGATCATGGATTTTCGGAATTGACGTATATATGCCTATAATAAAATAAAATATGTGCTAAGGAGAGGGTTCCTATGAAAAAGAAGCATATTGCTGTCGGTACAGTGCTTACAGCTGCGCTTGTTTTAGGTGGTGGATTATACCATGGGATTACCTCGAAAGCGACCACTCCTTCGAAAGTAGAAACATCAAAAGAAAATGTACCGAAAACAACGGTGATGAGAGATTTGTCCTCTGTTCCATTTGCCATAAAAGAACCGACATTTATTCCAGAGGGACTAAAGAAAGCGGGCAAACACTCAGAAGTGATCGAACAAGGTGGACATAAACTAACGATTGTTCAACAAGGCTGGGGCGACGAGAACCCGGAAGGAAAGTTGAAATATCAACAAAAAGAACTTCTGATCTTACAATCCAGTGATGATGGTTCCAATAAGCCTTTTGACATCCTTTCCAGAGGGGAAAAAACAACCGTTGCGGGGGTCGATGCGTGGATCATTAAAGGGAACGATGAGCACGATCCGGTGCAAATCATGTTTTGGAAAGATGGAAAGTACTTTAACGTTCGTGGCATGAATATACCAATCGAACAACTGATAAAGGTAGCGGAATCCTTGAAGTAAGGACAATCACCTTGTTTTGCCTTTCATCGGTTGTGATACAATTCATTAACATCGCTGTCTATTTCGTTTATACAAAAAATAAAGGCAACTACCTCTACCCTGTGTCGGCGTCTGGAAGGAGTCAGCCTACACAAGGTTCCTTAAAACAAATATAAAATTAAGATAACACCCATGGTGCTGGTTGAACTCTATTGTTCAACCAGCACCATGGGTACTTATTTTTATTAATTAATGCTTTGTTTCCTCGTTAAATCCTATGATTGTACTGCAATTTTCACATTCAAATAGGCATGAACAACCTTTAAAAATGTACGCAAAAAATCCACCGTCTTAACCGCTTAAAGAATGATGGTTTAGGACAACCGCGTTGGTATGGGTTTCATCGCTATTTACTGTATGTGAAATTATGTACAATTCTGAGTTTTCGCTCTAGTTTTACAACACTCTCAAAAATGTTTTATAATACTTTTTATTCCCAAATTTTAAATTCGGCTACCTTTGGACGATTGCTGGTTGGGACGTGTATGCATCATGGGTGCTGATTGGGGTAGTTGGGTCGTTGCTCATTACGGCGATTAACTACCGGGGGATTAAAGAAGCTGCTTTTTTGCAGACGATTTTGACCGTCGCTATTTTTCTTGTTGGTATGATGCTGGTGGGAGGGTCCGCGGTAAACGGGGAGACCGAACTTCTAAAGCCGTTTTTTAAAGACGGCTGGTCGGGGCTTTTTCCCGTGATGCTGATGACACCATTTATGTTTGTCGGTTTTGACGTCGTTCCCCAGGCGGCTGAAGAGATGAACGTTCCGCTTAAATCGATCGGACGGATTATCGTTTTATCTGTTTGTCTCGCAGTCTTGTTTTACGTGTTCGTTATTTTTGGGGTCTCCTATGTGCTTCCTGTGGGTGAGGTGGCGAAATCTTCACTGCCAACTGCCGATGCCATGGCCGCTGCTTTCGGAAGTCCTTTCTTTGCGAAGGTGCTCATCATCGGGGGGCTTGCTGGGATTTTAACTAGTTGGAATGCCTTTATTATCGGCGGCAGCCGCGTCCTTTATGCGATGGCAAAAGATAACATTCTTCCAGAATGGTTCGGCCGCCTTCATCCAAAGTATAAAACACCGGCTAATGCCATTTGGTTTATCGGAATTTTAGCAACGTTTGCACCGTTTCTCGGCAGACCGATGCTTGTTTGGCTCGTTGATGCAGGCGGGTTAACCATTACGATTGCTTATTTTATGGTATCCTGGGCATTTATCGCTTTACGTAATAAAGAACCGGATATGCCTCGGCCGTTTAAAGCAGGAAAGTCTCCAATCATAGGCTGGATTGCTCTCGTTTTAACGGCTGGTTTTATCGTTCTTTATATGCCGGGAATGCCTTCACAGCTCGTCTGGCCTTATGAATGGGCTATTTTTCTCGGTTGGTGGGTGATTGGTGCTATCTTTCTTATAAGGCTCAATACAATAAAAAAGAGAAAACATTGGATGGCAGAAGTTCAAGAAGGAAAAGAATTGTAATTGATGAAATGCCTAGTCACCATTTCAACAGTCTTTTCAACAAAGCATTCATCTAGTTTGGAAATGAAGACTAAAAGAAGAGTGTAATTTCATGTGAAAAAGGGGGATTTCTGATGAAGAAATCCTTTTTTTGTTGTTTTGTTTATGAATATAAAATAAAATTATTCATATATTCAAAAAAGAGGTGTTGTTATGAGAGCATTTACGGAAGAGCAGCGGGAACAGATTAAAGAACAATTGATGGAAGTAGGTTTTTCTTTGTTTTCTGTCCATGGGTTGAAAAAAACGAGCGTAAAAGAGTTAACTGATGCTGTTGGAATTGCCCAAGGTTCGTTTTATTTATTTTTTTCGTCTAAAGAGGAGTTATATTTTCAAATTATTGAACGCGAGGAGGAAACAATCAAAGAAATACTTTTGCAGGAAATAAAGGGGAAAGAGAAGATCAGCAGCGGTGATTTCGCGCAATTTTTGTTAAAAGGGCTCGAGTTAGTGCGAAACAACCCAATCATCCGCCGTGTTTATTTTGAAGGAGAACTTGAAATGCTCATGCGAAAGCTGCCAAAAGAGCGAATCGAGAACCATATGGAGAGGGATGCCCATGTTCTTTTTCCATTGCTGGATGAATGGGAGAAAAAAGGAATATTAAAGGAAACGAATCGCGATGTCATTATGAGTGTCATTCGCGCTTATTATTTTGCGCTCGTTCATGAACAGCAAATAGGGTCTGAACATTTTTTTAAAACAGCGCAGTTTTTAGCGGAAGCGATCGCCGAAAAACTGATAAAGGGTGTGGACAAATGATTGAAGTGGAAAACTTATCGTATACGTATCCGAATCAGCGGGAAAAAACGATAAAGGACATGACGTTTTCTATTGGACAAGGGGAAATTTTCGCCTTTTTAGGGCCATCAGGCGCTGGAAAAAGTACGATACAAAAAATTTTGATTGGCCTGTTAAAAGGGTATGAAGGAAAGGCATGTGTTCTGGGTAAAGAAGTGAAACATACAGACGCCAATTATTATGAAGAAATTGGCGTCGCTTTTGAATTTCCGAACTTTTATCATAGACTGACGGCGCTGGAGAATTTGCAGTTTTTTAGAAAACTATATACGAAACAAACGGCCGATCCAATCGAGTTATTAAAGCTCGTCGGTTTAGCGGATGCGGCAAATGTGCGTTTTTCTCATTTTTCAAAAGGAATGAAAATGCGTTTGAATTTTTGCCGGGCGCTATTAAATCATCCGAAAATTTTATTTCTGGACGAGCCGACATCCGGGTTGGATCCGGTTAATGTGAAAAACATGAAAAACTTGATTTTGCAAAAGAAAAACGAAGGGACAACGATTGTGATTACGACCCACAACATGACGATTGCCGAGGAAATTTGCGATCGGGTCGCCTTTGTGGTGGATGGGGAAATCCGGCTTATTGATTCGTCGAAAAAGCTAAAAGTAGAATACGGAAAAAAGGTCGTTTCCGTTGAGTACGAAGAACCATCTGGGCTGCAAAAATCGGAGTTTTCGCTTGAGTCTCTTGGAGATAATCACGAGTTTCTGTCGCTGATTAAGCAAAAGAAGATTGTAACGATTCACACGCAAGAGGCAAGTTTGGAAGATATTTTTATTCGAGTGACAGGAAGGAGATTAAATGAACATGAGACTTACGACCGCCTTCCTCGCTGATGTTCGCTTTCAGTTTCGTCACGGGTTTTATTATGCTTATTTGTTCGTGAGTATTGTGTATATCGTCTTGTTGCGACTAGTGGGAGAGGGGATGAGAGAAAAACTTGCCGTGTTGGTTGTGTTTTCCGATCCCGCTATGCTAGGGTTCTTTTTTATTGGCGGAATTATATTGCTTGAAAAAGCGCAAGGCGTTTTTTCTGCGTTATTCGTAACACCGATTCGCATTGCTGAATATGTATGGGGGAAAGTATGCTCGTTGACGGCATTATCACTTTTAACGAGTTTTTTCATCTTGTTGACAACGGTAGGTGTAGACATGCACGTATTGCCGATTTTGATCGGCGTTACCTTCACTTCGGTGCTTGCGACGCTATTGGGAATAGGTCTTGCAGTAAGAGTTAAGACGGTCAATCAATTTTTAGTTTCATCGGTTCTTTTTGTACCGATTTTCTTCACTCCTGTCATGGAATGGGTAGGCGGCAAGTCTTTTATGTATTATTTGTTTCCTGGTAAGGCGAGCCTTCTTTTTCTCGAAGGTGGTTTTGCGCCCATCACATGGAACGAGACCATCTATGCGCTATGTATGCTTTTATGCACGTGCATCGCGGCGTATCATTTCGCCGTGCGTTCATTGAAGAAATTTATTCTCTTTTTTCAAGGGGGAGAACAGTTATGAAGAAAGTGCTTGCCCTTGCCTTACATGATTTAAAAAACGTGCGTCGTGATTTGATTTTCAATATGGCATGGATTGCTCCGCTTTTATTAGCCGTTTTTTTGAAGGTGACAATGCCATATGCCAATCGTCTTGTTTATGATTCTTTTTCTATTGAACTGTACGATTATTCATTGTTTATCATGAGCGTGATGCAGTTAATGACTCCTGTGTTGATTGGAATGATGAGTGGATTGATGTTACTTGAGGAACGCGATGGTGAGATGTTAACGTATTATGCGATTACGCCGTTAACGAAACAAGGGTTTTTAGTGTATCGATTGTTTTTTCCGATGCTTATCGGCTTTATCGTGTCGCTGATCGTTACGTTCATTGTCCATCTGGTGCCGATCGATTGGAAATTATGTCTTGTTTTGTGGTTGATGATGTTTGAAACTCCCGTTGTCGCCTTATTCATCGCCAGTTTTGCGAAAAACAAGGTAGAAGGACTTGCGCTAGCGAAAGTAACGACGTTTCTCCTCACTACTCCGCTTGTCATTCATTTCGTCGATTCGAAATGGTCGATGCTTGGCATGATCTTGCCGCCATATTGGGCCGTGAAATTGTTCACAAGCAGCACCAATGAATCGTTTTGGTGGCAGTTTGTCATTGGTATACTAATCCATGTTTTGGTTATTGATTTACTATTGAAGAGATTTCAGCGGATGGTTGGTTGAAAAATATATAGAAGAGATTTACTGACTCTATGAAGACATTTTTCAAACTGATGTTTTTTACTGGCGGATGATTCGATATTTTGGATGGAAAGACATGCGGTATTGATCGATCTTTTACAATATCATCCTCAAAAACCTAATTTTATATTATAATAGTGAGAAACTGCATGGATGGAATTGGGGATCAAAACGTTATGTTGTTGTTCGTTTTGTAGCTGTGTTTCAATCTGTGAAGAGGAGAAAAAATGATGACTATCAATAGGAGTGAGTGGTGTTGGCTGTAACGCTATCCTTACAAGGAAAAATTGCATTGGTAACAGGGGTAAGCAGAATGAAAGGCATTGGCGCGGCTATTTGTGAGGCGTTAGCCGAAGCGGGCGCTGATATTTTTTTCACGTATTGGCGCGCATACGACGAGTCGATGCCGTGGGGAGTGGAACGAAACGCGCCGCGGTTGATTAAAAGAAAAATAGAGGAATTAGGTGTGGCGTGCCACTGCGTTGAGATGGACTTATCAAAAGAAGATGCGCCAAGAGAATTATTGCAAATGGTCATTGATACACTAGGAGAGCCAGATATTTTAGTCAACAACGCCTGTTACTCTGATCGGTCTGATTATTCATCGTTGACAAGTGAGATGTTGGATCGTCACTATTTTGTGAACGTACGAGCGCCGATTGTGCTTAGTGTCGAATTTGCGAACGTCTTTCAAAAACAACGAGGCGGCCGAATCATCATGATGACATCAGGGCAATCGTTAGGGCCGATGCCGGGAGAGATTGCCTATGCTGCGACGAAAGGAGCGATAGAGGCATTTGTGAAAACGTTTGCTGTTGAGGTGGCGGAAAAAGGAATTACCGTTAATGCGGTCAATCCAGGGCCAACAGATACAGGTTGGATGAACGAAGAAATCAAACAACAACTCCTCCCAAAATTTCCGTTTGGACGAATCGGCACACCGCATGATGCCGCTCGGCTCATTCGTTTTCTCGCAAGCGAAGAAGCGGAATGGATTACAGGTCAAGTGATTCACTCGGAAGGCGGATTTATAAGAAGTTAGCGATGAACCGCTAAATACGTTTGGAATCGTCATGCCTTAGCATGACAATGTGTCGCACGAGAATGATGAGGGTGATGAAAGATGATTAAGCGATTAAATTGGATGAAAATCGTATGGTTTTTTCTATCTTTTGTTCCCGTTCCTTTTCTTTTCCATTTTTATGAATATGGGCAATATTCCCAAAGGAAAGAAGCCCCATTTTTAATGATCGGGTTTTTATTGGCAATGATTTTAGTAGGAATTGTGGCGACACAAGTAAAAATGACTTTTGTTCTTTTTATCAATGTGGTTACCATGATTTTTTCCTTATTTTTGGCTGCTTCTTTCATTCCGAATGATCCGTATTGGTTTACAGTTTTCGGGAGAAATGGAGCAGTAGTCTTCATTGCGGTCGTTTATTTGTTTGGACAGTTATTGGTAAGAGGGGTTGTGCGAATAGTAGGTAGAAATAATGTATAGTAGAATTTTTCGACGGTGATAAGAATTAATGCCTCACTGTGCTTTTATGCTTCACGGTGAGGTCGTATTTTCAAAAAATGAAAGAGCGATGACATGTTATTTGAGGGAAGAATAAAGCCAAATCCTGGTTGGGATTTGGCTTTTTGTCAATACGAATAGGGTTGCGGGCAACTTCTGTTTCGTAAGAGCTGTTATATTACGAACGGATTTGCCCTGTCCCATATACAAGTGATTTGGTCGTTGTAATAGCGCGCAATCCCATTGGACCACGGGCGTGCAATTTTTGTGTGCTAATGCCAATCTCTGCCCCATAGCCAAATTGTTCTCCATCGGTAAAGCGGGTTGATGCGTTATGGTAAAGAACAGCGGCATCGACCGATTGAAAGAATAAGTGAACGTTTTCCTGATTCTCAGAAACAATCGCTTCGGAATGCTTTGTTCCATATTGGTCAATATGGTAAATGGCATCTTTCACATCTTTTACAAGCTTTACAGCTAAAATCGGTGCTAAGTATTCCGTGCTCCAGTCCGTTTCATTGGCTTGATGAACAAACGAGTATGAGGAGAAAAGTGTGTTGTCGCCACGAAGTTCAACGCCTTTGTTGTGTAAAGTCGCCAATAACTCTTGGACATGAGGCCAGTTTTCGTGAATTAAAACGGTTTCAACGGCGTTGCAAACGGATGGACGCTGTGTTTTAGCATTGAGGACAATGTCAATGGCCATTTGTTTTTGGGCGGATTCATCAATAAAAATATGACAATTGCCAACCCCGGTTTCTAAGACAGGAACTGTTGCGTTTCGAATCACGGACTGGATGAGGCTGGCACCTCCTCGTGGAATTAATACGTCTAAGTATCCATTCAGTTGGAACATCTGCTGGGCGGTTTCGTGGTTTGTATCTTCCAAAAGTTGGACGGCATCTGCGGGAATCGATGAATGGGTAAGAGCTTGTTGCATCACGTGAACGAGTGCTTTATTAGAATGGAGTGCCGATGAGCTCCCACGCAACAGTACCGCATTTCCTGCTTTTAAACAAAGGGTGGCTGCATCGACAGTGACATTCGGCCGCGCCTCATACACCATGCCGATGACGCCAAGAGGGACGCGAATGTTTTGAATCCGTAATCCATTTGGTCGCGTCCATTCTTCGACGGTTTCGCCAATGGGATCAGGAAGGTTAATTACTTGGCGAACGCCATCGACGATTTGTCTGAGACGTTCGTCGGTTAACTGTAGGCGGTCAATTAAAGCAGGGGAAAGCCCATGTTCTTTTCCAAGAGCGACATCCTTTTCATTTTCTCGAAGAATCCATTCTTTTTGTTCCATCAGAGCATCGGTAATTTTGGCCAATGCTTCATTTTTTTCAATCGCCGATCGAACGGCTAATGTTTTTGCTGCCTTTTTTAATTTCTGGGCTTTTGTTAGTAATTCGCTCATTTTACAAAACTCTCCTTTTTCAATGATACCCAATTATCGCGGTGAATGACTTCTGGGCGGTGATTGATCGAATATGGTTTTGCTTGGTGGCTTGACCATCCTTTCACTTTTTCTAAGTCGGCGGAAGAGTAATAAATTTGCCCTCTGCCGATGACGATACCTTTTTGATTGATGACTTCGACAACATCGAATGCTTGGAAAGAGCCAAAAACGTTCGTTACACCAGCTGGCAGTAAACTTTTTCCGCGGCGTAAAAGAGCGGTTTCTGCCCCTTCATCGACTGCAATTTTTCCTGCAACGTGCGCGTGATAGGCAATCCACTGTTTTCGCATTTGCATGTGGGATTGGAACGGGGCGCCAATATATGTCCCATTTCCTTTTCCTTCTAAAATGTCCCGAAGTTTTGTTTTTCCTTCGCCGGTTCCAACAAACACGCTCACTCCAAAGGAAAGAGCTTTTTGCGCGGCAAGAAGTTTGGATTTCATCCCTCCGGTTCCGACCGATGTACCGCTGCCGCCTGCTATCTCGATTAAATCATCCGTGATTTCGGCTAGGAAATTGTATTTTTTCGCATCTTTGTTCGTTTTCGGATTACAATCGTACAAACCGTTAATATCCGTTAAAATGATCAGGGCATCGGCGTGTAAGAAACCGCTAACGAGAGCGGATAATAGATCGTTGTCGCCGAAGGTCAGTTCCTCAACGGAAACGGAATCATTTTCATTAATGATGGGTAATACCCCGCGCTCTAACAATTCAGATATAGTGGAAAATAGGTTATGAAACCGTTCCCGGCTATAAAAATCTTCTCGTGTTAGTAAAATTTGTCCGGTGACAATCGCAAATTGCCGAAATGCGGCAATATAGCCTTGCATGAGTATTCCTTGCCCGACAGCGGCAGCCGCTTGTTTTCCCGCTGTCGTTTTCGGACGCGATGGATAGCCAAGCAGACCGAAACCAGCCGCGACCGCACCTGAAGAGATGAGAATGACTTCATGGCCTAACTCTTTTAAATAAGTGAGCGCTTCGACATGTTCGAAAAGTTTTTCATGAGAAAGCGCGCCTTTCTTATCGGTGAGAGAACTGCTGCCAATTTTGACGACGACTCGTTGTTTTTTCATCACATCACCCTTTCTTTTAACAATAAAAAAACGCTTTTTTCCCTCCTGTAAAAGGACGGAAAAAGCGTTCCGCGGTACCACCTTTTTTGGCGCATGTGCACCCACCTTTCATCCCGTAACGTGGGAAAGACGGCTTATGTTTGCATAAGCGGCCATACAGGGTAGGTTCAATCTACTTCCCGTGAGGAACCTTCCAGCCTATGAGTTCCACTCTCTTGCACGTTCGATAGATTTACTAGTCCCGTACCGTTATTGTATGAGTGACTTTTCTGAAAATTATCCATAGAAAAAGAAAATTTGTCAAGACCTATATAAAGCGAAACGATGGCCGTAAGCAAAAGATTGCTTAATCCAATCAAAGAAAAACAGAGAAATAATTGGGACCATGTAGTAGGAATTCTGAAAAATAAAGCGAAATGGTTGTATATTGTAAAAATTAGGGGGATTGGAAAGTGAAAAAGTTAATATTGCAATTTTTTGATTATCACTCATGGGCAAACAACCAACTAATCGACCATTTGAGCAAGTTACCAAAAGAAATAATTCATAAGGAAGTAAATAGCGTTTTTCCTTCCATTTCACAAACTTTTGCCCATATGTATGCTGTCGATAAATTATGGTTTTTAAGGGTCAGCGGAAAAAGTGTGAATTCGATCGAAGCGCAACCATTTATAACAACGCAAGAAATGAATGATGCATTTACTTATTTACATAATGAGATGTTAGAATTTCTCAATCTAATAGATGATTTGGAACAACCGGTCATTTATACGAACACAAAAGGCGAGCATTTTCGTAACAGCATCCGTGAAATTATTTATCATATCGTAAACCATGGAACTTATCATCGTGGCAATATTGCAGCGATGATTCGGCAGTTGGGTTATCAGGGAATATCGACGGACTATATTTACTATTTAGGCTCTGTTCGTATTATAGGCTCATAACCAGTTCATTTTGGCATGGGTCTATTTTATTTTTTAAAGATATATTAAACTAAATCCTCCTCCAACACTTGATTACGATGGCGTAACTCGATGATTTCTTGATTTTGTGGCTTAATGTTGCCAAAACCGACAAAACTCGTTCCATTGCTTTCTTTGTATTCTTTGACCCAACGGTGAAGGGTGTTGTAAGCTCAACCTAACTCCTTGGCTACTTGTGCGATGGACTTGTCTCCCTCCAAGCATAACTCAACCGCTTCAATTTTGTATTCCTGGTCAAATGTTCTCTTTTTCATCATTGGACACCTCGAACCTAATGTAATGATGTTTATTATAATCCCTCTGTTCTCTGTGTCCACTTTTTAGACTAACATCATAGTGCTCGTCTTCAAAAAACCCGTTAATAAATAACCAGTGCCATTTTTCATTTACTTTGGAAAAGAGTTAATTTTATTATTCAACATAACATAAGATATGTTGCATTCAACGATATCCGACAAAACGAGACGAGGTATTACAAAAAACTCTTTACATTACCGTATTTTCCCAATAAAATAATTATTGTAATAATTGTAATATAATGAATATTTAGTTATATTAAAACCGCCCCTCATCCTATGTTTTGATTTTGTTCTGTTTCACAAGTGCATTACATGCCTAGTCTCAATCTTTCTAAGGGTGATCATTTTGAACGCTACAAAATTTTGTATAGCAACGTTTCTTTCAAACTTGGGGGACGTCATATACAGTGTTGTTATAGCTTGGTATATTGCTGACGTTTTACAATCAGGTTTTTTGATGGGAGCAGTTTTATTTTCCCTAGGTTTGTCGAGATTTATTGCTGGGCTTCTTTGCGGACCGGTTATTGATCGAATAGGGGCAAAGTTGTTTCTGTGGTTGTCAGACATGATAAGGGCAATCATTGTGTTAGTTTTGGCTATTCTGTTATGGGATCATACTATCTCTTTTGTAATTCTCATAATGGTCTCCGTTTTGTTTGGAGCGATTGATGCTTTTTATTGGTCAGCCTCAGAATCAATAAAGCCAAGATTAGTCGCTACTGAATATTTGAGTCGTCTCAATAGTCAATACTTCACTGTTGTAAGAACAACGATCATTTTGGGCCCTTTAATCGCCGCTTGGATGGTTGAATCAATCTCAATAGAACATTCCTTGATAGCCATTTCTATCTTATATGTATTTTCAACTTTTTTAATTTTGTTTATTGACTCTAAAAATAGTCATCTTGAAAATATAAACGATAATAATGATAAAACTTCTTACTTTTCGGATTTAAGACTTGGTTTTAGTTTTTTGAATAGACAAAAAATGATTTTTTATTTGGTTATAACTATGTTTTTTGTAAATATTGGAGCAAATGGGGTTAATGTATTGTTTCCTTTTTTAGCTAAAAATGTTAGTGATGATGCTAAGTATTTAGGATATATATATTCATCGATGTCAATGGGAAGTTTGTTAACTGGTTTAATCTTTTCAGTTAAAAGCATTCACAAGGTTGAATTGAAGATTATTTATTTATCTTTTCTTTTACAAGCTACTGGTATTGCCGCACTATGTTTCACCCAAAATTTTTTGATTATTCTAATTTTCGTTTTTGTAATTGGCTTAATTACTGGTTTTATAGGAGTCCTTATACCTACTTTTGTTCAACGTTCTGTGCCTATTCATTTATTAGGAAGAGTTAATAGTATTATGATGGCGATTTCAATGCTTTCAACGCCAGTAGCCCAGTTTATTTTTGGGGTCAGTGTTGATTATTTAAATATAAAATATCTTTTCTTCATTGCAGGTGCTTTGGGTATAGTTACTAGTTTATCTTCGTTATTAATTAATGAGAGAAAAGGTACGCCAAGAGAAACTGATTTTTTTAGTCACTGAACAGTGTAACTTTAGGTGTACATATTGTTATGAAAATTTTGAGAAAGGAAAAATGTCGGATGATGTTATTGAAGGTGTAATAAAATATGTTGAGAAAAGAGGGCCTCAACTAAAAAATTTGAATGTCCATTGGTTTGGAGGAGAACCTCTTCTCGCATTAGATGTTATTGAAAAATTATCAAATCAATTCCTTTTATTAAGTGAAAAGTACAATTTCAAGTTTCGTGCTGGTATTACTACTAATGGATTCCTTTTAAACAGTGATACGGCGACAAAATTATTAAAGCTAGGTGTTGACAATTTCCAGATAACTATAGACGGCCCTGAACATATTCATGATCAAACACGTAAGTTAGTGGGAGGACAAGGAACTTTCAAAAGAATATTTAATAATTTGAAAAATTTGAGTTATTTGGAATATGATTTTCAGGTTAGGATACGTGTCAACTTCGATAAAAGTAATGAACCTTATATACGCGATCTTACAAAAGAGCTTTCCGAAACGTTTTCCAACGATGGAAGGTTTCACGTCAACTACTTTCCTATTGGTCGATGGGGCGGACCGAATGATGAAGATTTAGATATATTTGATACAAAAATAAGAGCAAAAGTAGCACTAAGTTTGTGTGAAGATGCTTTAAATCAGGGATTATCGACTACATTAGGTAGCATTCTTCAACCTGGTGGTTATGTATGTTATGCGGCTGATCCTAATTCTTATGTAATTGGATCAGACGGTACTTTATATAAGTGTACAGTAGCGTTATATAATGAAAAAAATAAGATTGGAAAAGTTGAAAAAGATGGGAACTTTAGAATAGATATAGATAAATTTGCTTTGTGGGTTATGAACGATGAGTCTGAAGATGAGGGCTGTAAGAAGTGCTTCCTAAGACCTTCTTGTCAAGGATCTGCTTGTCCTCTAATTAGGATTGAAACAGGAAAAGCACCGTGCCCACCTGAAAAACAGTATATAAAGCAAGTAGTACGGGTTGTTGGTCGACAAAAGAAATTTATTAGCGAAAGAAAAATTAAAGTGACTAAAAGCTATTCGTAATATGCGATAAACACTTGAATCTTTGGCCTATGTGCTTTTCGGTTTTGAAAATTCTAGTGAAGCCGGGTACTGTCAAGAATTTTGTGTAATGTAAGATAGTATGGTATCTCTGAAATGGATTTAAAATGGATAGGTGATGAGTTTTCTCCACTCATAAGACTGAATATTCAGTCTTATGAGTGGAGAGGGAGAATCTCCTTATCTCATCGTTTTACATTATTTGGTTAATTATAACGTTCTTCAAACATTCGTTGAAAGGCTTCCTACGCTTCGGCAAATCCTCATAAATTCGGTATACTTTTAGACATAGGTAGGGTTCTCCTTTCTCTGGAAGGTTGTTTTTAGCCAAATCAGAGAATACCCTACCTTTTTCTTTTGGTCTAGCCAAATGCTTGACACAAAATTTTATACATCATCGTAAACGGTCTCCATTCATGAATGAAACAATGGATAAATATTTAGTTTTTTCAACTAACGAACGGTTTAGTTACATTATTTGGAGGTAATGATATGAAAAAAACTTTAAATTGGTTATTTCAATCTTTAACTTTTGTCGGTGTATTATCATTTACTTTAGCATTTTTCGATATTGGTAGAGCGTTTTTTGATAGGAATTTGAATTGGTTTTTAGCATCTCTATGGATTGGTACAATAGGCAATTCTATTTTAGAGAGATATGAAAAGAAACAAAACAAAAGTTAGTTCCTTATTTCATTAACGGGGGCGTTATTTTAACAAAGGATTGGGAAACCTTTATCGTTAAGGGTTTCCCATAATTTTAATTTTATCTAATTTTCAACATTAACATTTAACACAGCCACTATTTAAAGAACCAGAACAAGGAATAGCATAATGACCAGAAAACGATATCTAAACAAAATAATCTCTGTAATAAATGATAGTGACTATAAGCGAGATAATGGTATAGATCATCGCGATGTAAAAGGCTATTGAAGGAGTAAACACCTTTTTTTCTTCGTCTATCTTTATTCCTGTATGAGACTGAATGGTTAAACGAGTTAACCCTCCTGAGGAACTAAAAAACTTTATTAATATTACAAACGCTAACCCTACAAAAAAAGAATATTCTATAAAGCTGACGTTAAAAAATAAACTTACACCCCAGTTAACGAGTACAATGACTCCCAATGTTAACAAAGAAAAAGCGATTTTTTCATGCTTAACTCCCCCCTTAAAGATACTATTTTTATATTTTTACGGTTATTTTTTCAAAATGTTTCAACATATCTTTTGTTAGGCAAACAGGCGAATTAAAGCAGGAATATCGAGTTTCAAATCTGGAGGAACATGAGTTTTTTCAAGCAATCTAGTGTTTGGTAAGCGTTAATGGATACTAAAAAATTTTAGAGTAGGTGAATGATAAGGAACTTACAGTAATACTTAAGCGGCAGGCGGTGTTTTTTAGTTCAATCGTGTTTTGTAGATGTTTATAGGATTTTAATAACTAGGAGGAAAATATGAAGAAACATCATGAAATGAATATTTGCGAATTGAAAAATGATTTATCATTAGAAGCTCACTTAGGTTATCCTGTGTTTATTGCAGGGATTTTATTTTGGTTGTTTGTTGGAATTAGCAGCTTCTTTTTATCACAAGAGACGCTGGTATGGCTTTATTTGTTTGGAATCGGCGCGATTTTACCTTTAGCCATTCTCATTTCAAAATTATTAAAAATTAACTTTTTAGCTGCTCACAATCCGTTGTCAACCGTTGGCGGATTAGTAGGTGGTGTGCAAATTTTCTTTGCGCCTATTGTCATTATGGTTGCCTATCACCAACCTGAGTGGATGCCTTTTGTCATCGGAGTTTTAGCTGGAGCACATTTTCTTCCATACGTTTGGATATACGATACGAAAATTTATTTGTTTCAAACGGTGACAACGGTAATCGTTGCCTCCGTTACTGGCATTGGATTTATGGATCAAGCATTTCACCTTACTCCATTTGCTTTAAGTATTGTCTATTTGATTACAGCCATTTTACTGATTCATAAACATCGCACAATGGTTCGAAATAAAAAAGAGGCTGGATACGGTTCAATCGAAGTGTGAATAATTGGAGGAGAAGTAAAATTGGGCTATTTCTTTACCTTCTTTACGATATTTTTATTAAGTGTATTGATAGCTAGAGTATTGAGTTTATTCGGGGGAAAATGGAGTCCTTTCGCTAAAACTCACTGGAAGCAAGATGTCATCGTTTGTTTTTGGATGTCTTTCGTGATAACGATGTTTCTTTCGTAACCCCTTCATTCATTGAGCGGTTCGAAAATTTGTAAAATCTACAAGGTAACGGGTAAGAACATTTTTAGGAGGTAAAGACATGTGATCAAAATTCCCTAGTAATCATTCATTTTCAAAATTAAATAGGGGTCGATTTCTATGCGTAACCATTCTTTCCGTTACCTTGTAGCCGGACAGTCGTTCGCAAATGGCGGTGATTTATTTTATGTCGTTGGTCTGATGACGCTTTTGTACGAGTTGTCACAATCAGCGCTGTACATGACCATGATTCCTTTTGTTGTGACGATTTCAAGATTTGTCTGCGGCTTGTTTGTGCCGATTTTACTCGATCAATATAATCTTAAATCACTTTTATGGGTTTCTCAGCTTTGGAAAACTGTGTTGTTGTTTCTTTTAGGGATATTTGTCATATTCCTAGTTACAATAGAATCTTTATTGTTCATTTTTCTATTCGTTTCGTTCATTTCAGTTTTGGATGGCGTTGCGCACCCGGCAAGAAACGCCATGATTCCTCGTTTGATGAAAGAGGAGGAGTTAGTCAGGGCGAACAGCATCTTAGCGGTGATTGATCAGACAATCCAGTTTGGTGGCTGGGCCCTTGGCGGCGTCATGGCTGCCTTTTTGTTGCCAAGTCAAATTATATGGTTTACCTTTGTCCTTTTCGTTGTTTCCACGATTTGTATGTGGAAAGTGGAAGAAATTGAGATGGAGAAGAAAGAAAATGAGACGAAACATTCTAGCTGGATATCTATTAAAGAAGGCTGGACGTATATCTTTGAAAATAAATGGCTAAGAAAATTTCACACAATGATTTTGTTAGAATCAATGGCTGGGGCCGTGTGGATTGCGGCAATTTTATACATTTATGTAGAGAAAACCTTAAAGGCAGGCCCGTCTTGGTGGGGATATATTAATGCCAGTTTTTTCGCCGGATTAATACTGGGCGGTATCGTTGTTTGGAAATTTTCTAAAGCCATGCAGCGAAGAATGTTCTTATCAGTCTGTGTTGGATACCTTGGAACATCGTTGATAACGTTTATGTTTGGGATGAACACGGTCGCTTGGCTCAGTTTATCGTTATCTTTTGGTTACGGGTTATTTGAGCAGTTAAAAGCGATCGGCATGCAGACAAGTTTGCAAGAAAACGTTGCGCCATCCATTCTTCCTAAGATTTACGCGGCGCAACAAGTCATCATGACATTAAGCTTTGGATTAATGTCTCTATTGTTTGGGGGACTGGCTGATATGTACGGTACGAAAAGTGTTTTCATGATTTCCTCCAGTCTATTATGTTTCGCTGGTCTTAGAAGCTTTTCGATGTTTTCTAACTTACATGCGATAAAGAAACGGCAGAGAACAGCCGTGGAATAGGTGGTAAGGCAGAAGGGCATCCGGTGAGAGTAATCAAATTGAGCGAAATATAAAATAGTTGAAGCGATCGAAGTTAATCATATAAAAATATGTATTCTCTGACTCTTTGGGGCTGACCTATAAGTGTCTGACTTCACGTACATTTCACTATAGTTCATTTATCCAATGTTATGTTTGTTATGTTCTATATATTGTGTTGAGAGGGCTGACACTTTGTTTTTGTGTCAGCCCTTTTTCTTGTAAGAAAAGTGATCCATATATTTAAATTAACATTGTTCTAAATGCACAACAGAAAAACAAAGGTTCAGTAAATAAGAGGGGAGATCATCGGTTCGTTTTTCAGTACTCCAAAATATAAGTAACAATTTTAAGAAAACGCTTACATTATATATTTTCTATCGTATACTAAAAATAGGAATATTTTTACAACACAGGAGAGATGAGGATGGAACATTTCGAAAAGCAGTTTGAAACGCTAGTCATTCATCATGGTTATGATACAAAACAACATCTTGGCAGTTTGTCAGTACCGATTTTTCAAACGTCAACGTTTACGTTTGACACCGCTGAACAAGGAGAGGCTCGTTTTGCAGGACAAGAGGGAGGCTATATTTATTCAAGGCTTGCCAATCCGACAGTGCGTGCTCTTGAAGAGAAGATGGCGTGTTTGGAAAGTGGAGAGGTAGCACTGGCATTTGGTTCAGGGATGGCGGCGGTATCTGCTGTATTGTTTGCTTTGACAAAAGTGAACGACCATATTATTTGTTCGCAAGGAGTATATGGCTGCACGTTCGGTTTATTGCAGTTTTTAAAAAAGAAATATAACATTTCGCACGATTTTTGTTCGATGGAAACAGAAGAAGAGATTTGTCGTCTCATTCGTCCAGAAACGGTTTGTCTTTATGTAGAAACACCGATTAATCCAACGATGAAACTAATCGATTTAGAAATGGTTGTAAAGGTAGCGAAAGAGTATGGGATTAAAGTAGTTGTCGATAATACGTTTTGTTCTCCATACTTGCAAAAACCGCTGGTGCTTGGATGTGATGTCGTTGTTCATAGCGCGACGAAATATATTGGCGGTCACGGTGATGTCGTCGCTGGCATTGCGGTCGGAAGTAAGGCGTTTATGGAGGAAGTGGCAAAAACAACACAAAAAGATATCGGTGGAATCATTTCCCCATTTGATGCCTGGTTATTATTAAGAGGACTTAAAACATTACCAGTAAGAATGGATCGTCATTGTGCAAACGCCGAAAAAATTGTCCAGCGATTAAAAGATCATCCGCTTGTATCCAAAGTCTATTACCCGAACGATCCAGACAATCCAGATTATCCAATTAGTCAAAAACAAATGAAGCTTGGTGGCGGTCTCGTTTCTTTTGAAGTGAAAGGTACAAAAAAAGATGTGCAACGCTTTTTAAATAGCCTCCAGCTTATCAAAATCGCGGTAAGTTTGGGTGATACAGAAACACTTATTCAGCATCCTGCTACGATGACTCATGCTGTTGTACCAGAAGAAACACGAAAGAAAATGGGGATTAGCGATCAACTTATTCGCTTATCCGTTGGTCTTGAGGCATGGGAAGACATTTGGCAAGACTTAGAGCAGGCGTTCATTGGATCCAAACTGTAACAGCCTATCACATAACGTCTAAGGAGAATTGTATTTGTTTCTTCCACATCTCGAATAAAAGTGAGAGTTGTTTTTCTAAGAATGGATTGAGAATCATGTTGTGGGTAATTTTAGAATTAACGAGAATCTTTTGTTGTTTCTTTTCGTCTGCTCACTTCAAGGTATACGTTGGGGATGATAGTTTCATCCCCAACGATGAGGCATTTTGTGATTTCTAAATGAGTTAGGGATACATTCAATTTTTGTTGACAAACCAGATGAAAATGATTATCATTTCTATTGGTTGTGATTATCAATATGAACACAATACATAGGGGGAACAATATGAATAGAAAAAGAATTTCATTCATAGGTATCATGTTACTTATTTTTCTTATGATGCTCAGTGCATGCGGAAACCAAGAGAAAAATACCGCGTCTGGAAATCAAGAACAAACGAAGACGGAAGAAAAAGCAACACGAACATTTAAAATGGCAAATGGAAAAGAAGTGGAGATCCCAACTCATCCAAAACGTGTTGTGATGCCGTATGAATTTTTAGGAAACGCATTAGCGCTTGGTGTAAAGCCGATCGCAACAACGCAAGCAGTAATGGAAAATCCTTTTATCAAAGACCAAGTTAAAGATATTGAAAATGTTGGAAATCCGATTTCACTTGAGAAAGTAACGGAATTGAATCCAGATCTAATTATTGTCTATTTAGATGATCAATATGAGCAGTTATCAAAAATTGCGCCAACTGTTGTGATTCCGTTTGGACATTATAAAGGCATTGAGGAAGAAATTCGTGTGTTTGGAGACATCCTTGGAAAGAAAAAAGAAGCAGAAGAGTGGATTAAACAGTTTGATAAAAAAGCGGCTGCTGCTCGTGAAAAATTAGAAGGTGTTATTGGTAAAAATGAGACAGTCGGCATTTATGAATTGCAAGGAAAAGACTTTTATATATTTGGCAATAATTTCGGACGAGCAGGACAAGTCATTTATAATGCGTTACAATTAACTCCACCGGAAAAGATTCAAAAAGAAGTCATCGAAGGACCACAACAATGGAAGATGATTTCCTTAGAAGCGTTACCTGATTATGCAGCTGATCATATGTTTTGGACGGTATACCGGACAGAAGGAACGGATCAAGTAGAAAAAGAGATGAAAAATAGCGCAATCTGGAAAAATCTAAATGCCGTCAAAAATAATCATGTATATGAAATGAAAATGGAAAACGTATGGTTTACTGATGCGATTTCGTTAGAACATCAGCTTGATCTTGTCGTAGATACATTGCTTTCCCAGAGTAAAAAATAGTGTAATATAATATAGGTGAAACTTGTTTCAGTTTCTAACATAAGCAAGCTTTTCTGCCAACTCCCGAACGAAATCGGACCAATGAATTTGTCCGATTTCGCTGCGGAGGATGACTCAAAGCAAAGTGTCAGACCTCACAACACAATCTATAGATATTGTGAATACATGTGAGGTCAGACACTTATGGGTCAGCCCATGGCAGAAAAGCGTTCTTCTTTTTCATGGTCACGTACATATGCTAGAAATTTTATCCCGTTCTAATCGTCCGTAATACTCCCACCTCTACAGGTGGAGTATTACGGACGCTAGAAGTGCGATAAGTTCAATTAACATCAGTGGGGGATAAAGCCCCCCCCACTAGAGAGAAAATAGGTGGAAATCATGAAAAACGATACAGTGAATCTGCATTCGCGGCCGTGGACCGCGATGATGGTGCTCGTCGTTGGACTTGGTGCGATTGTTTTTGGGATTGTGTTATCCATTTCGGTCGGTGCGGCGAACATTCACTTTTCAACGGTATGGGAAGCGCTTGTTCATTACAATCCGAATCGAACGGAACATGCGATTATTCAAGATTTGCGTCTGCCGCGCTCGCTTGCCGATGTTTTAGTAGGGGCCAGCTTTGCTGTGGCGGGTGCGATCATGCAAGGAATGACGCGAAATCCCCTTGCAGATGCCGGGCTTTTAGGTTTGAATGCGGGGTCTACGTTGATGGTAGCGGTTTGCTTCGCGTTTTTCCCGGGATTATCCTATAATTCTTTGATTTTCTTTTCCTTCTTAGGGGCAGCTATTGCGGCAGGACTTGTATATGGGATTAGTTCGCTTTCCCGGGGTGGCTTAACACCGGTTCGTCTTGTGTTAGCAGGAGCAGCTGTAAGCGCATTGTTAACGGCGCTGAGCGAAGGAATTGCAATTCATTTTCAATTAAGTCAAGAATTAGCGTTTTGGTATGCAGGTGGAGTGGCTGGTGTGAAATGGGACCAGTTGAAAGTCATTACTCCATGGCTTGTGATTGCTTTAGTGGGGGCATTGCTTTTATCGCGTTCGATTACTCTCTTAAGCCTAGGAGATGAAGTAGCGACAGGGTTAGGACAAAAAACGGTCTTGGTCAAAATGGTCGGTACAATCATTGTCCTTCTTTTAGCAGGAGTGTCTGTATCGGCGGTCGGACCGATTGGCTTTGTCGGACTTGTCGTTCCGCATGTTGCTCGGTTTTTCGTCGGCGTGGATTATCGCTGGATTATTCCTTGTTCGGCTGTTCTCGGTGGAGGATTCATGATTATGGCTGATATCGGGGCAAGAATGATCAATCCTCCTTACGAAACGCCAATCGGTGTTTTATTTGCTCTTATTGGTGTTCCGTTCTTCCTTTATGTAGCGCGAAAAGGAAGGAGGGAGCTTTCATGAATGGAGTGGAGCGACGCAAGACTGTTCAGCGTTTTACCGTACTTGCTGCTTTTTCTATTTTGATTCTTGTTATGTTTGTGATCAGCATGAACACGGGATTCAGTCGGCTATCTCCGCTTGAAGTGTTTCAGACGCTGTTTGGAATGGGGACTGAAAAGCAAGAGTTGATTTTGTTTGAATTTCGCTTGCCTCGCATTGTGATTTCCCTTCTTGTCGGAGCAGGATTAGCTGTATCGGGCTGTATTATGCAGGGCATTTCCCGCAATGCGTTAGCCGACCCAAGCATTTTAGGGATTTCGCATGGAGCGGGGGTAATGGTCGTTTTATATTTGTCATTTTTCCCGACGCAATTGGACGTTCCTGTTTTATTTTTGCCGCTCCTTGCTTTTATCGGTGGTTCGTTAGCAGCTGCTCTTGTGTTTGGTTTGTCTTACGATAAACACGAAGGGCTGTTGCCAACGCGTCTTGTTTTAACAGGAGTGGCAGTTGCTGCCGGATTGGGCGCTCTGATGACGGTTCTTTCTCTTCGGCTAAGCCGAGAGCTTTATCAATTTGTGGCGGTATGGCTGACCGGCAGTATTTGGGGAACAACATGGGATTATGTGTTAGCGTTTTTACCTTGGATTATCGTCCTATTTGCTTTTGTATATTATAAAGCGCTCGTACTCGATGTGTTATCATTTGGAAAAAGCGTCGCCACAGGACTTGGAGCTTCTGTTTCAAAAGAACAAATAAAACTGCTAGCTGCTTCAGTCGGACTTGCGGCTGCTTGTGTGTCTGTCAGCGGGGGCATCGGTTTTATCGGTTTAATTGGTCCGCATTTAGCGCGACGGCTTATCGGTTCGAATCATAAATATTTACTGCCAGCCTCGGCGCTTGCAGGAGCTTTATTATTGTTGACAGCCGATACGATCGGCCGAACCATTCTACAGCCATCAGAAATTCATGCAGGTATTGTCGTGGCGATCATCGGAGCACCGTATTTCTTGTATTTGCTGGCACGATCCAATCATTAATCGTATGGGGGATTTTCACGATGGAGAGAAACCTTGAACTCTATGATGTAACCATTGTCGGCGGAGGTCCTGTTGGGTTGTTCACTGCTTTTTACAGTGGGTTGCGCGAGTTAAAAACGAAAGTCATTGAAAGTTTGCCAGAGTTAGGCGGAAAAGTGAGAGGGTTTTTTCCTGAGAAAATCATTCGCGACATTGGTGGGATTCCTGAGATTTCCGGGGAGCAGCTCATTCAAAATTTAGAGCGGCAAGCGAAAACGTTCGCACCAACGATTGTTTTAGGTCAACGAATCGCCTATTTGGAAAAGCAAAAAGATGGAACATTTTTGTTGACAAGCACAAATGGCGAGCAACATCATACGCGCACCGTCATTCTTGCGATCGGACATGGAACATGGGAAGTGCAGAAGCTGGAGGTCGATGGTGCTGAACGCTACGAAGGACATACGCTTCATTATAAAGTGAGATCGCTTGAGCATTTCCGGGGAAAGCGGGTACTTATCTCTGGCGGCGGAAATACAGCATTAGACTGGGCCCAGCAATTGAAGCCTATCGCTGAAAAAGTCACAATCGTTCATCGCCGTGAACAATTTTCCGGCTTGGAAAGCAGCGTGACGAACATGAAGCGTTCGTCAGTAGAGATGTTGACACCATATGTAGTCAAACAACTGCACGGACAAGGAACTCTTCTCGAAACTGTGGTGATCGAACATGTCGAAACAGGGCAAACAGAAAAATTAGCTGTTGATGAACTGATTGTTAGCCACGGTTTTCACATTGACATTGGACCGATCAAAGACTGGGGATTTGAAATGAGGGAAGGGCGCATTGTCGTCAATGGAAAAATGGAAACAAACATCCCCGGCATATTTGCTGTAGGCGATATTGCCTATTACCCAAATAAATTAACGTTAATTACCGGAGGGTTTATGGAAGGGCCAACAGCGGTCAATAGCGTCAAAATGTACCTTGATCCTAACGCTCAACCAATGGCCATGGTTTCGACCCACCATCAAGCGTTTGTCACGAATTGAACGTTCTCCTAATAGGCCAAAGCAAGAATTTTTTCGCTCATTTAAAATCCAATCGAAAGGAAGTGGATCGCTTGATTGTGACGGAAAATTTAGACATTGCGTATGATCAAAAAGTCATTGTCAAGCAATTGAATATAGAAATTCCCTCCCATAAAATCACAGCGTTAGTTGGGGCGAACGGTTCCGGGAAGTCAACGATTTTGAAAACGATGGCGCGTTTAATGAAGCCAAAAAACGGACATGTCTTGCTCGATGGGAAAGCGATTCATCAATTAAAAACGAAAGAAGTGGCGAAGCAATTGGCGATTTTACCACAAAACCCGATAGCTCCTGAAGGAATGACAGTCATCGATTTAGTGACATACGGACGCTTTCCGCATCAGCATGGCTTTGGTTCGTTAACGAAAAAAGATAAAGAAGTGATCGAATGGGCTATCGAAGCGACAGGAATGGAAGAATTCGCTTATCGTCCTGTCGATCAACTATCGGGTGGACAGCGGCAGCGAGCGTGGATTGCGATGGCGCTTGCTCAAGAAACACCGATTTTGTTTTTAGACGAGCCGACAACGTTTCTCGATATGGCTCATCAACTAGAAGTCCTTAATCTTTTAGAGGAGCTGCATGAAAAAGAGCGGAGAACGATTGTTATGGTTATTCACGATTTAAATCATGCAAGCCGTTACGCTCACCATATGATTGCGATTAAAAAAGGAACTGTCGTGAAAGCAGGTACTCCGATGGAAGTCATGCAACCACATATTATCGAAGAGGTATTTGGCATTCAGTGTGATATCATTCGCGACCCGCGTACAGGCTTGCCGTTATGCTTACCGTACGCGATCAGTCGTTCCAAAAAAGAACAGCTCCATCATATAGGTTAAGAAATGAACAAGGCTGATTTCTATGTGAAAATTAGCCTTGTTTTTGTTTTAAGGGAGTTCCTCTCCAATGTGTCATGTGATAAGTCACAGTCGAAATAATCACAATGAATTTTTCTCTTACTGTCATCAATAACATTTATGCGTTCTCATGATGAATGTTTTGACGAGGAACGTTGTAAATATAGTCATTTTCTATTGAATTCGTTTTCTCTTTGAAACTGTACAAACTTTCATCCGAATGAAGTATCTAGAGGCTAGGATACAGATTTTACAGAAACACAGAAGAAAAAGATATATGTGAAAATAACATGGTATGATATAAAAGGAAATTCAAAATGCGGAATGTCGACGATTTTGAATGAGCACTTAGTTTGCCGTATACAAAAGGAGGAATAACGTTGAGCTATGAAGGAAAAGTCGTGATTATAACAGGAGCAGGAGGCGGAATTGGTCGAACTCTTGCGATGGCTTATGCTGAACAAGGGGCTAAAGTGGTGATCATGGATAAAGATGCAGATAAATTGCAAAACACCCGCGAACGTTTGCAAGCTGCCGGGCATGATGTGTATTCATACGTTTTTGACTTAAGCAACCCAACAGAGATTGAGAACGTAATGAAAGAAGTGGGAAAAACGCTCGGGCGAATTGATGTCTTAATTAATAATGCAGGGCTTGGAGTGTTTACCTCTCCTTATGATTTAACGGTGGAAGAATGGGACTATGTCATCAATACGAATTTGCGCGGGACGTTCCTTTGTTCAAGGGAAGCAGCGAAAATCATGAGAACCCACGGGGGAGGAGCGATCGTAAATATTTCTTCCACTCGTGCTCTTATGTCTGAGCCGAATTCAGAGGCTTACGCCGCTTCGAAAGGGGGAATTCTTTCACTCACGCATGCGCTTGCGGTTTCGTTAGGACCGGACCGAATTACCGTCAATGCGATTTGTCCTGGATGGATTGAAACAGGAGACTACAGTCAACTGCGGCCTGAGGATCATCTACAACATCCTTCAGGAAGGGTAGGAAAGCCAGAAGATATCGCCAGAGCTTGTTTGTATCTTACCGATCCAAAAAATGATTTTGTCACCGGTATTCATTTAGTCGTTGATGGCGGTATGACGAAAAAGATGATCTATACAGAATGAAATTCCCTTATATAAAAAAGCTGATTCCACTTGTGTATTTTGGAATCAGCTTTATTTTTTTCGGTTTCAATAAGTGTCTCAATGAAATTCAAGTGTGGTGAGTACGGTGATAAAAATAAAAGGGAGAGTCTTCTAAAAACAGTTTGAGAATCGTGGTAATCATCCAAAAGAAAGCAAATTCGTACCGATCTTGCGATTGATTGGATGAAAAAATATGAAGCAAAATAGGAAACGAGAAGTCGATGTGGAATGGCTAAAAGAGAGATAAAAGCAAAATGTGTATTAAAAAATATTGTCTGAATTTTTCTGATATGATACGATTGACTAAAATGTTAACCTTAAATTATTTGTGGTTAACAATAAAGAGTGATAAGGGGGAGAGAGGATGCGTTCGTGGGAGGAACAGCTAAAAGCAGAATTGCTAGATATAGAGAAGAAAGCGCAAAGACGGCGCTTACATTCTATCGATTTTTTGAGAGAATCGTCTATCAGCATGAATGGTCGGAAGCTTCTCAATCTGGCATCAAACAATTATCTTGGATTAGCTGGTGACGAGCGGCTCATTCAAGCAAGCGTACGCGCTGCCCATGAATACGGCGCAGGCTCGACGGCATCCCGGTTGATTGTTGGCAACTATTCCTTATATGAACATGTAGAAAACGAACTAGCGAGGTGGAAAGGAACAGAAGCAGCACTTATTTTTAACAGCGGATATACAGCGAACGTCGGCATCATTTCTACTCTTGTCGGTCGCAACGATCTTGTGTTTAGTGATAAATGGAACCATGCCAGCATCATCGATGGAATTATTTTAAGCCGAGCGGAAATGAAGCGCTACCAACATAACGATCTCGATCATTTAGAAGCTCTTTTAAAAAAAGCGCCACTACATAAGCGAAAACTTATTGTCACAGATACCGTCTTCAGTATGGACGGCGATATTGCTCCATTGAAAGGGCTCGTTGAACTCAAAGAAAAGTATGGAGCGATTTTAATGGTCGATGAGGCCCACAGCAGCGGTGTTTTCGGCGAAGGAGGAGAAGGGCTTGTTCATGATTTAGGCATCCAAGAACAAGTGGATGTACAAATGGGGACATTCAGCAAAGCGCTCGGTTCTTTTGGGGCATACGTGACTGGGAAGAGGTGGCTTATCGATTATTTCATTAATAAAATGAGAAGCTTCATTTTTACTACGGCTTTGCCGCCCGCTGTGTTAGGCTCGATTCAAGCTGCGATTCACATTGTCCAACAAGAGACAGCGCGTCGCAAACAGCTCCATGAGTATAGTCAATATTTTCGTAAAAAACTTAGTGATCTCGGTTTCAACATTGGCACAAGCGTGACGCAAATTGTGCCTGTGATTATCGGTTCTAATGAGTTAACGGTGCAATTTAGTGAACGGCTGCAGGAAAGAGGCATTGCGGCTGTCGCTATTCGACCACCTACGGTTCCAGAAGGGACAGCAAGAATTCGCTTTTCCCTCATGGCGACATTAACGAAGAATCAACTAGACTGGGCGATTCACGAAATTGCTACGATCGGTCGAGAAATGGGGATGATTTCATGAACAAACAAAAGCATATCGTCCTCATTCCCGGCTGGGGAATGAAAGGAACGATTTGGTTGCCGCTTGTCGAACAGTTGAAACCATCTTTTTCGATTTATTGTGTTGAATGGGACGGAGTTGAAACGATAGCCGATTTTAAACAAAAGGTAGTTCAACTCGTTGAAGAAAATGGGCTTTCTTCTTTCATTCCAATTGGTTGGTCGCTCGGTGCGCTTATCGCTCTTGAGCTTGCCATCTCTATTCCAGAGAAAATGGACCGTCTTGTTCTCATCGGTGGAACGAGCCGATTTACTAAGGGAGATGGCTATGAGGCTGGCTGGGAACGGCGGGTAGTCGAACGAATGAAGCGGCAATTGGTGCGAAATCGCGAGCAAACGCTTTCTTCATTTTTTGCTTCACTGCTTTGTGAAGAGGAGCAAGACAAAGTACTAGATTTTGAACGACACTTTCACAACGCCGAACTGCAAGGATTACTTGTTGGGCTCGATTATTTAATGACAACTGATATTCGTTTCGCTTTGCATGAAATCACTGTGCCACTGTTACTTATTCACGGCGAAGAAGATGCAATCTGTCCACCGTCTGCTTCGCGCTACATATTTGAACAAACACGCGACAATGCGATGTTAAAATTATTGCCGAAAACCGGACATGTTCCGTTTTTAACCAAAACAGATGAATGCGCCCGGTTGATTCAATCGTTTGTAGGGGGAAGAATATGATATGATCGATAAACAATTGTTGCAAAAAAGATTTAGCGCAAACGCAAAAACGTACGACCAATTCGCAAACGTCCAGAAAAAAATGGCAGATTTCCTATTGAAGCAGTTAGTGATGAAAAGAAGCGACTCATCTCCGCTTCATATCCTTGAAATCGGTTGTGGGACAGGCTATCTCACCGCGAAACTGTCGCGTCATTTTCCAAATGCAACCATCACTGCCGTCGACTTAGCACCAGGGATGATTGAAATCGCTAAGCAGCGGACCTCTGGAAAGCCGATCCATTTCCTCTGTGGTGATATCGAGGAAATCGAGCTATATGACCGGTACGATCTCATTATCTCTAATGCAACATTTCAATGGCTGAATCACTTGGAATTGACACTTTCTCGGCTTAGCTCTAGCTTAAAGAGAGACGGAATGATTCTTTTTTCTACCTTTGGCTGTGACACATTCCATGAACTTCATACTTCCTTTCAACGAGCGATGCAAAAGTTACAAATCGACACAAACGCTCGTCTCGGCCAGTCCTTTTACGCATTAGAGGATTTGTTGGAACTGTGTGAGCGCTCTGTTCAACCAATTCACCCAACCTCGGCTATTTTCGGAACAGAAACGATCGAAACAGAACGATTTCATTCCGTCAAAGATTTTTTCACTTCACTAAGAAAAATAGGAGCAACTAATAGCAACCAAGGCTCCTACTGCCAACGCCCCTCCGTCCTTAAAGAAATGATGAACATTTACGAACAAGACTTTCAAGAAAACGGCCACATTATCGCAACATATCATTGTTTGTTCGTGGGAATCGAATGCTGAACTCGCTGATGAGGCGAGTTTTTTAGAGGAGAGAAGAATTAAAAAAAATCTTAAAAAATATGTAAAAGTGGTTTGCAGTTAATGGAAGTATAGAAGTTTGATAATAAGGGTGAGTATCACGCACTTATTTGATGGGAATTTTTGCTTATGAATGGAGAAACAGATAAACGCCATCACATCGCACAAACGGGAAGCTTGATGTAAACCAATGTATATGTCAAATCAACGAATAGGCAGTTTTTCATTTGTTTATAAAAATACAGAGTTAATCAAGAGCATTACTTCAAAGCAGGAGTAATGCTTTTTTGTTGAAGAAATAAAATAAACGAATTTTTAAATGTGATAACTAGCATTGGGAGTGTGGTACATGAAACTTAGTTATTTGGAATTTCATAAGTCCAAATTAACACCGGAAGAGCGGCCAAATTATAATAAAACGGATTTTCTGATTAGTATTAGCTATTTTCTATACCTAACAATTGTTATTTTTATTTGTGGTTGGGCATTAATGAATATTGGTCCAAATGGAAAATTTTTCGTTAAATCACCATTTAATATGTTACTTTTTGGATTGTTCATTAGCATAATTGAATTAACCCCTTTAATTTTTATTTTAAAATTCCGAAAACAATCATTTCGCACAATTGGTTTACGCAAAGAGATGCTTTTCTTGTCCTTTATAGTTGGTGTGATTTTTGCTATTCCAGAACTTGTATTATCTAATGAAAACATCATTTCGCTTAAATCAATAATTGGCATAGTAAATCTTCTTATAAAGTTTTTTTATTACTTTTTTTGTATTGCATTAGTTGAGGAACTCATTTTTCGAGGATATTTACAGTCAATCTTTCAGGGTGTCCTATCCTCCAAGTGGATTAGCATCGTTATTGTAGGAATGCTTTTTAGCCTTATGCACATACCATTTCGATTTTGGGTTTCAGGACAAGAGTTTCTGCCGTTTATCCAAAATGAAATTTCCTTGCATTTGCCTTATACATTTATTGCTCATTTTTATTTTTTGTTGATTTACAGACTAACGAATAATATTGTTGCTCCTGCCACTACCCATGCTCTGGTCGATCTTTTTGCTAATCTTTAATATTTTCCAACTAACGGAAGGAGGCTGACTAAAAAGCCAAGTGTCAGACACGATAACGACAATAGACCACTCATCATGTTTGGAAAGTACATGATATGCGGTGGATTGTGCGTGAGGTCAGACACTTATGGACAGCCCCTTCTTTTTCTTAGTTTGAAAAGGAATTTGGTGTTTAGTTGCAGAAAAATAATGTTTGGAATTTATATTTTAGGGAGTTGGTTTGAAATGTGTGGGATTTGTGACGAAACATCAAGTAAGGGATGATAAAAATCCTAAAAATCGCGAAGCTTTAATGAAAGCAATTGAGAATGACTTATTAAATGATGAAAATGTATTGGTAGTATTTTATGGTGGTTCAATCGGGAGCGAAAATACGGATTTATATTCCGATATTGACCTCCGTATTGTGGTGAAAGAGGAAGTATTTGAAGAATACAGGGCAAATAAAAAACAGAGAGCAAGAAAATGGGGCAATGTTTTATTCCATGAGGACTTCCCTTGGACAAATTATACGATTGCTCATTATGACTCTTTTATAAAGGTAGATGTCTTTTATTATAAATTTAAAGATATTCAGCCATCCGTTTGGTTAAAAAATATTAAAATTGTCTATGATCCTGCAGGGCTAATGGCAGAAATTCATGAAAAATCGAAGGGTTTGTTATATGAGCTGTCACCTATCGAATTTGAAATATGGCGAACAAAATTTTTTGCATACGTTCACGAAGCATACCGTAGAGTAATGAGAGAAGAGATGTATTATGCCCTCCAGTGCGTTGACTACTTGCGTTTATCTATGGCATCAGCATGGTACATGGAAGCCGGAATACAGCCGAATACGTTTGGTGATTGGGCTAAGATAGAAGGAAAAAGAAGCAATTTAAAAGACTGGCAATTATCTCTTCTTGAAAGTTGGAGCTGTAGCCGGGACCCTTTTGAAATAATGAATGTGATAAAAAATATGGTTCCAGAATTCAAAAGAGTCCACAAAAATTTATGCGAAAAACTTGGGATACATGAAAACCCTGAATGGGTCGATGAAATTTTCAATATGGTTTTTTGAACTCCTCCTATTTTCACTTCGTTTCGAAGAAGAAGTTTTCTCGCTTTGTAAGATATAAAGGCAGCTGCATCGCTGCCTTTTTTGTTTATTTGCTACTATACCATTTCGGAACTTTCAAAGTAAAATACTCATATTCATTAATAACTCTATTTACCGTCTGTAGTGCATGTTCAAATTCTTCAGGGAAGTTATCAGTTGCCCAAACGAGATGAAAGATAATATTTCGTGCCATATAGAAGGAGCGGATCACCCAAAAGTCATCGGGAATATTCTCTTGAAAATACCCATCAACCACGCCTTTTGCGAATTCTTTTGACAATGCAGACGAGAAAAGTTCGATTTTGTTAAAGTCGGAATACGGACAATCCAATTTGCATCTTTCAAAATCAATTACTCCCGCATATTTGCCGCCTTTCACAATAATATTATTGGCGTGGAAGTCGCCGTGTGTAAAAACAATCGGTCGATCGTCGAGTAAATCATAGTGTTCATAAACATATTCAATAATTTTGGTTTCGAAAGGTAAGTTTATATTTAATTCTTTATACCGTCTCACACATCTTTCAAATTCCATTTTGCTTTTTTCCGTATTTTCTTTACTCGTTATTATCGGTTCTTCTATTTTTAACGAGTGAATAATTCTTAAGTTGCAGCCTGCCTCATAACCTACCTGATATTGTGTATGAGCATCTAATTGAGGAATAGCTGTTTCTCCATCTTCCCCGTCCAGCCACTCTGTTATCGAGTAACAAATGTTATGTTCATTTACTTCTTGAAAAGCATAAACTTTAGGACACTTAACACCCATTTTATAAAGTGCATTCATTCTATTCAGCTGCGTAAGAACTTGTTCCTTTTGCTTTAAGTCATGAATTCTTAAAAGTCTGCTGCCATCTTCATAGGTAACTTTATATTTTAAATCGTAAGAATAACCTTTTTCTATTTTCTTTACACTAAGTGTTTCCTTTAATTCTTTGACAAGAGAAAAAAGAGTGTCAAAACTTAATTCTTTCAAAGCTTGCATTCTCCTTTTCTAGCTTTTGATGATCTTAATGACAAACGATTGGGTTTACATTATACTTAATATTGTAAAATTTTAGTATATTTTTGTTGTTATGTAAATTGTTTCTTGATCGAAGCGGTGTTAAGGGGGACATGAGGAACATGGAGCTACAAGCTGTCTTTATTGACAGGGATGGAACGATTGGCGGTTCAGAGAAAGTGGAATACCTGGGCGAATTTACATTGTTTCCTTACACTTACGAATCCATCTATCGATTGAAAAAAGCTGGCATTTATCTTTTACAAATTAGCAATCGAAGCTTTAAAAAATTTCATTATTTGGTGATTTTTAATGGAGTGTTAAACCAATAACAGATCTTACTATAAAAGGAGTCGTTTCTTATGACCATTCATGAATATGGAATTGTTTCAATCAACGTAGGAAAACCGAAAACACTCGTTTTTGAAGGAAAAGAGTTGTCGACAGGTATTTACAAAAAGCCTGTCCATGAACCTGTCTTTTTATCTTTTTTGAATTTCGAAGGCGATGGTCAGGCGGAGCTTGTTCATCATGGCGGCAAAGATAAAGCGGTATGCGTTTATCCATATGATCATTACGCTTATTGGGAGAAGGAGCTTGGCAGGAAGCTGGAAGCGGCAGCGTTTGGCGAAAATTTAACGGTGAAAGGCTTAGTGGAAGAGGATGTTTGTATCGGGGATATGTTTCAATTGGGTGAAGCGGTCGTTCAAGTGAGCCAGCCGCGGCATCCTTGCTATAAGCTGGCAAAAAAGTACAACGTGGAAGATTTGCCGCTCCGTGTGCAAAACACAGGCTATACCGGTTTTTATTTCCGGGTGTTGAAAGAGGGCTGGGTAACGAAAGAGTCGCGTCTGCAGCTATTAAGCCGTCACCCGCTTGGAGTAACCGTTTCCTTTGCGAATCACATCATGTATCACGACAAATATAACCAAGAAGGCATTGAGCGGATATTGAGCGTTCAAGAAGTATCGGAAAGTTGGCGGAAAACGTTGTTAAAACGACTATAAAAATATGGAAACTGATGACGAAAATTCAAATGATGAAACAAGGATATAGAAATTCGATGTAGAATATAGTAAATAACTCAATTTTATGAATAAAAGCATTACTTCAAACATCAAGAAGTAATGCTTTTCTTGTAGCGATGATAGCTTGAAGCATACAAAAAATTTATCTCTCAACATACCATTTTGGAACGGTCCTTGTAAAATTCTCATATTCTTTTAAAATTCTCTTTACAGAACGTAATGCGTGATTAAATTCATCAGGAAACTGGTCAGTTGCCCAAACGATATGAAAGATTATATTCCTTGCCATATAAAACGAACGAATAAGCCAGAAGTCATCAGGGATTTTCTTTTGAAAATAACCGTCAACTACCCCTCTTGCAAATTCCTTTGACAAGACGGTAGAGAAAAGTTCGATTTTATTGAATTCGTGATACGGACAATCTATTTTGTATCTTTCAAAATCAATCACTCCGGCATATTTTCCATCTTTCACAACAATGTTATTCGCGTGAAAATCACCGTGTGTAAAAACCATAAGTCGATGCTCGAGTAAATAATAGTGATCATAAACATAATGTATGATCTCGTCTTCATAAGGTAAGTTTAGATTTAATTGTTTAAATCGTTTGAAACACGCTTCAAATTCTTGTTTGCTTTTTTTGTATGATCTTTGCTGCTTTTAGTAGATTGATCCGTTTTTAGCGTGTGAATGAGTCTTAATTCACGTCCTGCATCATAGCCAACTTCGTATTGTGTCTGGACATCTAATTTCGGGATTGCTTCTTCTCCATCTTTACCGTCAAGCCACTCCGTTATCGAGTAGCAAATATTATGTTCAGTTACCTCTTGAAAAGCATAAACTTTAGGACAGTTAACGCCCATTTCATGTAATGTACGCATTATTTTCAGTTGTTCAAAAACTTGTTCCTTTTGCTTCAAGTCATAGATTCTTAAAAGTCTAATTCCGTCTTCATATTTCACTTGATATTTTAAGTCGTAAGAATAACCTTTTTTTACTTGTTTTACACTAATTGCTTCCTTTAACTTCTTAATAATAACAAAAAGGACGTCTACACTTACTTCTTTCATAACTTGAATACGCCTCTTTCGTTTTTCAGCATCTTAAAAAGCGAAAATAACTACAAAACAATTTATTTTTTTGATTATACTAAATATTGTAAAATTGTAGAAACTTTTTCGCTTTTTCCTTGTATTTGTATAAAGAAGGGAGATGATGAATTTGTTTCAAATACATCCAACTTGCTCGATTTGCAGTAAGCCGATCGAAGGGAATGAACTTGTTTATGTACAAATGAGATATCCAGAAAAAAGAGGGATGACAGAAATGAAAGCATTTATACAAAACGAAGGAAAACCATATGCAACAATTTTGAAATTTTAATTATTCAATTAAAAATTCAATCTAAAAGTTTACTGATTTCTTTTCTAGAAGAATACTAAAATTGTTCAAAAACTCAGTTTCTTTTTTTTAGTTTTCTGATTATAATAATGAATAAGAACATTTTTTCATATTAAGGTGAAATTTTGGATTAAACAATATAACAGGGTGAAACTATGGAAAACAATAAGTTATTGCAAATCGTTGAGGCGGCTAAATTATATTATCAGCTTGATTACAATCAGCAGGACATTGCCAAAAAGTTAAGAATTTCACGTCCCACTGTTTCCCGGCTGCTCCAGCAAGCAAAAAAGATGGGAATTGTCAAAATTGAAATTATCGATCCTTCGGAAACGATGGAAGAATTAGCAGAACAATTGAAAGAAAAGTATCAATTAAAAAAGGTTTTTGTCGCTGCAGCATCGCAAAATGAGGACGCGGCTGTTAAAGCGGCGATAGGAAAACGAACGGCCGAATTTTTATATGAAACCGTAAATGACGGTGACATCATCGGAGTGACATGGGGGAGAACCCTTTACAATGTTGCGCTCGAACTAAAACATAAACCGCTTAAAGATGTCGAAGTGGTCCAATTAAAAGGCGGAGTAAGTCACTCCAAAATCAATACATATGCTTCAGAAATTGTTTATTTATTTGGAAAAGCGTTTGATACTATTCCTCAACACCTGCCTTTGCCGGCTATTGTTGATCATGTGGCGGTGAAAAAAGCGATCGAAGCTGATCGGCATATTCAAAAATTATTAGAAATGGGGAGAAGAGCCAATATCGCCCTTTTTACGGTTGGCAGCGTGAACTTTGACTCGTTGCTGTTTCAATTAGGATATTTCAGCGATGAAGAATTGGAAATGTTGTCAAATGAAGCAGTTGGGGATATTTGTTCCCGATTTTTTGATAAAGATGGAAACATTGTGAGCGAAAGTTTAAATGAGCGAACAATCGGAATTGATTTAAGTGAATTGCAAAAGAAAGAGAAGTCCATTCTTGTTGCTGGCGGAATAAACAAAATCAAAGCGATTAAAGGAGCATTAAAAGGAAAATACGCCAATATCTTGATTACCGATCAATACACAGCCAGAGTATTGCTAGATGACTAGGTGGAAAATATCTACTTTCATAGTGGACAACTACCACCCGCACAAACAAAGTGCGGGTAATTTATTTACAAAAGGAATGTGTTTAGCGTTAGTCCCGGTAAATCCTGTCTGGAACAATCGGCTCGAAATGCAAACTTTTTCAGCATCCGTTTTCTATTGGTATGTCTCAACAAAATCCTGAATGAAATTTTGATAAATCATTCCAGAAAAATCATTTATTTTTGACGAAATTAGAAAAAATGATGAAATCGCTTTACTTTTTTTCAAAAATCATATTCACATTTGTTCAAACACCTGCTATAGTTATGATGGACGCGATCGCGAATAAGAGCAAAAAGAAAAGGCTGGCGGCGGCATGTAAAAAGTTTACTGATTTAGTGAGCTTTTTGAAACCGTTGTCACCGGTTTATCTGGAGGGAATGACATCATGAGATTTTTATTTTTTGCAACTGGCTTGCTGCTCGTATTTCTTTTGGCTTTTCTTGTAAGCAATGACAAAAAGAATATCCGTTATAAGGCGATTTTACCTATGCTCGCCGTTCAAATCGTTCTTACGTTTATATTACTGAATACGAAAGCAGGTATTTTAATCATCGGATTTATTTCAAAAATGTTTAACAAACTGATTGAGCTAGGTATACAAGGCGTGGATTTTGTTTTTGGCGGTTTAGAAAATGAAAAGATGTCTTCATTTTTCCTTGATGTGTTATTGCCGATTATTTTTATCTCGATCCTTATTGGGATCTTAAACTATTTCAAAATATTGCCTGTTATTATTAAATATGTCGGTATGGCATTAAGTAAATTGAACGGAATGGGGAAATTGGAAAACTATATTGCTCTTTCATCCGCTATATTGGGACAGTCGGAAGTTTTCTTGACAACGAAAAAACAAATCGGGCTTGTATCGAAAACACGTCTTTATACGCTGTGCACTTCCGCTATGAGTGCAGTTAGCATTGCTATCGTTGGTGCATATATGACGATGATTGAACCAAAATATGTTGTTATTGCCATCATACTGAATATCCTTTCGGCTTTAATTATTGCTAATATTGTGAATCCTTACGAAATCACGGATGAAGAAGATTTATTAATCGTGGAAGAAGAACATAAAATGAGCTTTTTCCAAATGCTTGGCGAAAGCATCATGGATGGCTTGAAAGTCGCTGTGATTGTAGCGGCTATGTTAATCGGATTTATCGCTTTAATCAACCTTATCGATTATGTATTCACGCTTATTTTCCATGTTTCATTCCAGACGGTCTTAGGATACATCTTTGCGCCAATTGCCTTTTTAATGGGAGTTCCTTGGGATGAAGCCGTTAAAGCAGGTAGCATTATGGCAACAAAATTAGTAACCAACGAATTTGTTGCGATGTTGAATTTTAAAGATATCGCTGGAACATTATCTGAAAAAACGGTTGGAATTGTATCTGTGTTTCTTGTGAGTTTCGCTAACTTCAGCTCTATCGGAATTATTACAGGATCTGTCAAAGCTCTTGACGCAAAACAGGGCGATGTTGTAGCGAAATTTGGCATGAAACTTTTATATGGTTCTACACTCGCTTCGATGTTATCAGCAACGATCATGGGATTATTCTTGTAAAATCCTTTTGTTCATATCTTGCAATATTCGAATTCGTTTGGCACGGAGGCCCTCTAATTAGGAGGTGCCTCTCTTTATAAGAATGTCCGATTTAGTTGAAAAATACATGACAAAATATAGAATGAAAAGATAAGGAGATGACATAAATTGTTAAAAGAAAAGGCTAGAATGATTGATCACACACTTTTAAAACCGGAAGCCACTAAAGAACAAATTGTAAAGCTTGCCGAAGAAGCCAAAACTTATCATTTTGCTTCTGTTTGTGTTAATCCAACATGGGTCAAAACTGCTTATGAAATCTTAAAAGATACAGATGTGAAAGTGTGTACGGTCATTGGGTTCCCGCTTGGGGCAACGACACCGGAAGTAAAAGCTTTTGAAACAAAAAATGCAATTGAAAACGGTGCGAGCGAAGTGGATATGGTCATCAATATTGGAGCTTTAAAAAGCGGGGATGATGAGTTAGTCGAAAAAGATATTCGTGCCGTAGTAGAAGCGGCTAAAGGAAAGGCTTTGGTCAAAGTTATTATTGAAACATGCCTTCTTACGGATGAAGAAAAAGTGCGGGCTTGCCAATTAGCAGTGAAAGCCGGTGCAGATTTTGTTAAAACTTCGACAGGTTTTTCAACCGGCGGGGCTACTGTTGAAGATGTGGCATTAATGAGAAAGACAGTTGGACCAAACGTTGGTGTTAAAGCTTCAGGAGGAATTAGAAGCGCCGATGATTTGCTGGCAATGGAGAAAGCAGGAGCCAATCGCATAGGAGCAAGCGCAGGCGTTCAAATTATAAATGGGGAAACAAGTACATCGAACTATTAAAGATAGGCTCGCTAGTTAGATTTCATAAGGGAGCAATGAAAGCAGAATCGTGATTTAAATGACAATTTCAAACAGAAGGGTCGGAATGAAAATGGGTAAAAATCAGTTAATCAACGAAGCGCTTTCTGGAAGAGAAAAAGCTTATGCTCCTTATTCTCATTTTCAGGTAGGCGCAGCAATCCTAACAAAAGATGGAAAAATTTATAAAGGTTGCAACATCGAAAATGCGTCCTACGGACTAACCAACTGCGCTGAACGAACTGCCATTTTTAAGGCTGTATCAGAAGGAAAAAAAGAATTCGCCATGCTGGCCATTGTCGCTGATACCGATGGTCCCGTATCCCCATGCGGAGCCTGCCGGCAGGTCATTGCGGAATTTTGCGATCCTAACATGCCGGTCATTTTAACCAATCTAAAAGGGGATATTCGGGAAACAACCGTTAAGGAATTACTCCCGTTTGCCTTTTCATCTGAAGACATATAAGCACATAAAGAAAAAACGGACCAAAAATTAGACTGACCCAACACCTAAGCTGCCTGTTTCCTGAACTTTACAGGGAACAGGCAGTTTCATTTTTTTTGAATTTGAATTTGATTATAATAATGAATGTAATCTTTTTACACTAGAGGTAGTGAGATTTTGTTTTTTAGATTTTAATAAGGAGCAAAACGATTCGATGTCCCTAGAAAAAACACCTCCAAAAAGCGATTTCGTTATACATTCGATTCAGGAAATGGTTTGCATGTCTTATTTTCTTTGGGTGCTTCAGGAAAGCATAACGTAACTCACTGTTGAAGCATTGTTTTGCTGCAAAAGTCCAATATACAATAAGTAATAAAGAGTCAGATTTCCTTAAATACGTTGAGATATTGGGCTCTTTGTTTTTAACGGAAAAAATTTTTTCAAAAACTTATTGACATATTTTCTCTATGGAAATAGTATAAAAGTGAAAGTTGGTTTAGGGAAAAACTTTTTGTCCATTCAACAAGTGTTTTCTGAAGCCATATTTAAATGGGTTTTTGTCACGCTTTTTGTTTAGCAGCATATGTTGTAACAACGATAGTGATAAAGGAGACAGATTTTTTTTAAACTAAAAGTTGTGTTGGACCAAATTTTATAGTTTTGTACAAAAAGAGGAGGGACGTCCATGTTCAAAAAATGGTTGCTTATGATTACAAGTATTGTATTGTTTTCCATCGTTGGAGCCGGCTGCGCTGGTTCGAACGAAACGGAAAAACATGAAGGAAAAATTGTCGTTACAACAACAATTGGACAAATTGCTGATATTGTGAAAAATGTAGGCGGAGAGCATGTAGAAGTCACGGCGTTAATGGGGCCTGGGGTTGATCCGCATCTTTATCAGGCGTCTCAAGGAGATATTCAAAAGTTAAGTAACGCGGATATGATTTTTTACAACGGATTGCATTTAGAAGGAAAAATGGGAGAAATTTTTGAAAAAATGGCAAAAAATAAGCCAACTGTCGCGGTAGCTGAAGCAATTCCGACAGAAAAGCTATTGAAAAGCGGCGATGGCACGAATACGTACGATCCACACGTCTGGTTTGACATTGATCTTTGGTCCATCGCTGTTGAAAAGGTCCGAGATGAACTGATTAAATTTGATCCAAAACATGAAGAGGATTACAAGAAAAATGCTGAATCTTATCTTCAACGTTTACAAGAGTTAAAGACGTATGCCAAAGAGCAAATTGCGCAAATCCCGGAAGAAAGCCGCGTGTTAATCACAGCACATGATGCTTTTGGCTATTTTGGTCATGCATACGGTATTGAAGTGATGGGGCTTCAAGGATTAAGCACGGATTCTGAATATGGATTAAAAGACGTACAATCATTAGTTGAGACGATTGTATCGCGAAACATTAAAGCGGTATTTATTGAAAGCAGCATTTCCGAAAAATCGATTAAGGCAGTTGTTGAAGGAGCGAAAAAACGCGGCCATACTGTAAGTATTGGCGGCGAGCTGTTCTCTGACGCTATGGGAGAGGAAGGAACGGAAGAAGGAACGTATATCGGTATGTACAAACATAATATTGATACGATTGTTTCGGCATTGAAATAAAGTGAAAACTTCATCAGTGGGGGGCTCCATCCTCGCTGATGTTAGTTGAATTTGTCGTACTTCTAGCGTCCGTTATGAGGCTGATTCAAAAGCCAAGGGTCAGACCCCACCAAACAATATATAGATATAATATATAATATTGGATAAATGAACTATATATTGTGAAACGAGTGAGGTCAGACCCTTATGAGCCCGCCTCTCTTATGGACGATTAGAACGGATAAAAAAGGAGGGGAGTCAAGATGAATTCGGTAACAGTAGAAAATGTAACGGTGGCGTATCATCGTAAGCCGGTTTTGCAAGAGGTTAGCTTTTCAGTGCCGGAAGGGAAATTAATTGGCATTATTGGTCCAAACGGTGCGGGAAAATCAACGCTGATTAAGGCGATTTTAGGTCTTGTGCCGCGTGCCTCAGGTAATGTCTATATATATGGAAAACCGTACAAACAACAACGAAAACTTGTCGGATACGTTCCACAGCGGGGTTCTGTTGATTGGGATTTTCCAACGAACGCTTTAGATGTTGTCTTGATGGGAAGATACGGCCATATTGGCTGGTTTAAACGCCCAAGCAAAAAAGATGTTGAATTCGCCATGTCTTGTTTAGAAAAAGTCGGCATGAAAGAATATGCCAATCGGCAAATCAGCCAGCTCTCAGGAGGACAGCAGCAGCGCGTCTTTTTAGCACGCGCTTTAGCGCAAGATGCAACCGTTTATTTTATGGATGAACCATTTGTCGGGGTCGATGCAGCAACAGAAAAAGCGATTATTTCTTTGCTAAATGAGCTAAAAGCCCAAGGAAAAACGGTACTTGTTGTGCATCATGATTTGCAAACGGTGAAAGAATATTTTGATTGGGTGCTGTTGTTAAATATGCGAAAAATTGCGATTGGGCCAACGGAAGAAACATTTACGCTGGAAAATTTACAAAAAACATATGGCGGTCGCCTAACTTTCCTTAATCAACAACACGCCATTGTCAACCAACAATAGGAGTGATCGTTAATGAGTGAAACACTCGTTTCCATATGGACAGATGCCAATACACAGTGGGTGTTAATCGGCACACTTCTTTTAGGATTAGCAAGCGGACTAATCGGAAGTTTCGCCTTATTAAAAAAGCAGAGCTTAATTGGCGATGCGATGGCCCATGCGGCGCTTCCCGGTATCTGTATTGCTTTCTTGATTCATGGGGCAAAGTCAATGTCATGGTTTATCATTGGCGCCGCTCTCTCAGGTTTGCTGGCGACGTTTTTCATTGAAAAAATTATTAAGTTATCACGAATTAAAGAGGATACGTCAATCGGGCTTGTATTATCGGTGTTTTTCGGGTTCGGAATCGTATTGCTAACATATATTAACCATCAAAGCAAAGGCAATCAAAGTGGAATTGATGACTTCATTTTCGGGCAGGCCGCTTCCCTCGTTGGCGCTGATGTTAAACTGATTAGCGCGGTTGCTGTTCTCCTCATTATTATCACCGTTCTATTATTTAAAGAATTAAAATTGTTAACATTTGACCCGCAATTTGCCCAAGGAATCGGCTTGCCGACTGGCTTGCTAAACGGTTTATTAATGACATTGATTGTCGGGGTTGTTGTGATTGGTCTGCAGGCGGTTGGTGTGATCTTAATGTCAGCGATGTTAATTACTCCAGCAATAGCGGCACGCTATTGGACGGAACGGCTTGATCATATGGTCATCATTGCCGGAGCAATCGGCGCCTTTTCCGGTGTTTTTGGTACATTGTTAAGCACGACGACAAAAGGAATGCCAACAGGGCCGTTAATCATTGTGGCTGCGACGATCATCTTTTTAATTTCTATGGTATTTGCGCCAAAGCGAGGATTGTTAGTGAAAGCGATTCACCAATCCCGACTCCGCAAACAAGTGGCGAGAGAACAAGTTTTACAGACGCTTTATGATTTTACTGAGCAGGAATATGTGCAATATAAAGTGGGAAACGGATTTCACGAACAGCAAATCATGAAAAAGCGTCCGATTTCTATCAGCATGCTCCAGAAAGTCTTGAGTTCTCTTGAAAAAGAAGAGTTGGTCAGAAGAACAGGAGATGCGCTTTGGTGTTTAACGGAAAAAGGGTTGACTGAAGCGTATCACATTACACTGCGAAACCGTCTGATGGAAGTATATTTAATGAATGAAATGACCTACGCTCATTTCAACATTCGCCAAGATCAGTCAATGGATTTATTACAGCTTCCAGAGAAAGTGTTAACAGAGTTGAAGCAGCTGTTAAAACAATATGGCAGGGAACCGCTTGTATTACCAGAGAAGATGAATGCAGGCAAACGCTCCTACCACCGGTATGCCAGCATAGGAGGGAAGTGAAACATGAGTTATGAAGGTTGGATTTTGTTGACAGGGTCTCTCGTTGGCATTAGTTGTGGGATTGTCGGCTGCTTTCTCATTTTGCGGAAGATGGCGATGCTTGCCGATGCGATTAGTCATACGGTGCTGCTTGGAATTGTTGGTGCCTACTTAATTAGCAATAGTTTAGAAGGAATTTATATGCTCATTGGTGCAGCGATTGTTGGTATTTTAACGGCGTTTTTCGTACAGCTGTTACATTCGAGTGGTGTTCAGTCCGATGCGGCGATCGGCGTCGTTTTTACTTCGCTCTTTGCCGTTGGTGTCATTCTTCTCTCGTTATTTGGCGGAAAGGTGCATTTAGATACGGATCACGCCTTAATGGGAGAGATTACGTTTATCCCGTGGGACATTCTCGAAATAAACGGCATCTATTTAGGACCAAAAGCGGTTTGGATGCTCGGTGCCGTGTTAGTTCTTAATTTAATCATTATATTCCTATTTTATAAAGAAATCAAAATCAGTTCTTTTGACCCTGATATGGCTGTAGCACTAGGGATTCCGGTTCTCTTTATTCATTACTTATTGATGGGAATGCTTTCACTTACAACAGTTGCTTCCTTTGACAGCGTCGGTGCGATTTTAGTTGTGGCGATGCTCATTGTTCCTGGAGCGACGGCGTATTTGCTTACCGATAAATTAAGCGTTATGTTAATCATTAGTGCGCTTGTCGGCGTTCTTTCCGCTTTTGCCGGTTATTTCATTGCGACCATCTTTAATGTATCCATTTCCGGCTCCATGGCCGTAGCCGCAGGTGTCATCTTTGCCATTACTTTTGTGTTTTCACCAACCCATGGTCTTCTTTCACGATGGCTGGCGAGAAAACGGCTGCAAAATAAATCAGCATAGTTCCATAAGAAAAGCTCAGCGGGATGTTCGTTCCGCTGAGCTTTTAGTCTATATGAGGAGTTTGAAAGGATATCGAGCATTCTATCATTTAAACGTACAGCACACCTCAAAAAAGCAAAAAACGAGCAGAAAGTGTGCAAGGATATTTTTCTTTAATATAATAAAGCAGGATATTGATTTATTCAGTAATTGACCATTTGACTATTTTTATATTTCGGTTTAGTTTACATAACAACAAGGTTTGATTTTGAATCGATGAGGGAGTGTGCAAAATAGGAGCTTGAAACCCTAGAGCGGCAAGGGTAAAATAAAGGTACTGTAAAAATAAAAAACATCGTTTAGAAAATTGCGAATGCCTCAGTTCAATGCAAAAACACCTCTTCAATCGAGTGGGAAATCCATTTGATTTGAGAGGTGTTTTTCTTTGGAAGAAGCAAAATGGTTGTTTCAATAGAAAGAAAGAAAAGAAGTGTTTATAATATCATAGTGAAAGGAGAGTGGGCGCTAAAACAGATGGATACATAACAAATGATTAATAATAGACGAGAAGAAATGAGGAAGCCATCATGAAAATAAGAGATTGGGACCGCAACTTAAAGATACGTTTATTCGGGGAAGCGTTGATGAATGTTACATTTTGGATGTTTTTTCCGTTTATGGCGATTTATTTTACGGATGCGTTTGGTAAAGACAAAGCCGGCTTTTTGCTAATTTTTTCGCAAGTGTTTTCCGTTGTTGCCAGCTTACTGGGCGGTTATTGCGCTGACCGATTCGGAAGAAAACGAATGATGGTGTTATCGGCATACGGGATGGGACTTGCCTTTTTCTTCTTTGCGCTCGCCAGTTCGCCTTGGTTTACTTCACCGTTTGTCGGCTTTTTATGTTTTACGTTAGCCGGCATTTTCGGATCATTTTATTGGCCAGCAAGCCAGGCGATGGTGGCTGATGTCGTGCCGGAAGAAGACCGCAACAGCGTTTTTGCCGTTTTTTATACATCGATTAATATTGCTGTTGTCATCGGGCCAATGATTGGTGGAATTTTTTACGAGGAACATCTCTTTGAATTATTATTAGCAACAGGATTTTCAGGTGTGCTGCTAGCTACGATTTTAGTGAAAATGCTTCAGGAAACGGCGCCTGTGTACTCGATTGAAAACGGCAGCAGCATGAAATGGTATCAGTTTTTACGCGAGCAGATTCACAGCTATGGCATCATTGTTCGCGATAAAACGTTTTTATTATTTATTATTGCAGGTATTCTTGTCGGGCAGACGTTTATGCAGCTCGATTTATTAATTCCAGTCTATATAAAAGAGGTTGTCGAGAAGCAAACGTTATTTTCGCTTGGAGATTACTCTGTTCTCTTAAGCGGCGAGAAAGCATTTGGGGTATTGATTTCAGAAAACGGCTTGCTTGTCGCTTTATTTACCGTATGGGTAACAAAGTGGATGTCTCATTACCGCGAACGTTCTGTATTCATTTGGTCTTCGATTCTTTATGGCATTGCTATTATCATGTTCGGACAGACGACAAACATTTGGGGAATGATCGGCGCAATGGCCGTATTTACTTTTGCTGAACTTATGACAGCTGGTATTCAGCAAACATTCATTTCCAAACTGGCGCCAGAAGAGATGCGCGGACAATATTTCGCCGCAGCGAGCCTGCGCTGGACAATCGGCCGGACCATCGCCCCGCTTTCGATTACGTTAACACTTTGGATTGGCTACGAATGGACATTTCTCATTCTTAGTGTGCTTGCCTTTTTCAGTGCCTTCATTTATTTCATCATGTTTCAGCGGTTTGAAAAACAGCAGGCAAAAAATGTCATACTATAAACTTCAACGAGGCTGTCGTAGCGGCTTGCAAGGGCCATATATCGTACTATATAGCGAGTGGTGCTTACGATTTAGCCCCTTATTGTTAGAGGAGAGGACAAATATGGAAATTACGCTGATTCGTCACGGGAAATCACAGTGGCAGCAAAGCGGCTGGTTGTCACCGGCCGAGTTTGCCGAGTGGATTCAAGCGTATGATTTGCATGGGGTATCCGTAGATGATGACATTCCTCAAATTACGTTGGAAAAGGTAAAGAAAGCAAACTGGTTAGTAGCAAGTCCTTTGCCTCGGGCGATTCATTCAGCGAATTTGCTCAAACCGGCATGTCCGCTGGAAGTCAATCATCTGTTCCGTGAAGTGGAAATGCCGGTGCCATTTAGCAATCTGTCTTTTAAGCTGCCAATAAACGTCTGGCTTATGATGGCAAGAATGTTTTGGTTATGCGGTTATGCGCGGAATGTGGAATCTTATCATGAGGCAAAAAAGCGGGCTAAACTGGCAGCTGATCAATTATGTAAATATGCCACGCGGCATGGTCATGTTGTTGTTGTCGGACACGGGTGGTTTAACCGCTTGCTTGGGAGCGAACTGAAGCAAAGACAATGGAATTTAGAAACGAATCAAAGCTTTCGTCATTGGCAGGCGGTAACCTATAAGAAATGATAGGCAGGCAGCATCATTGGTAGATGTACATGGTCGTTTATTGTTTCGCTAACATATTTTCCCTGTATCGGTAATAAAGATGAACTAGATTACTGTGAAACTTTAACAACAAGAGAGGGGAAGATAAGTGAAACAGACTACGACACATGAAATAAATACCGATGAAATAATGTCTGCTTATAACGCTTCTGAACAAACAGATGAAGAAGCAACTCTTCCCGCTGGTGATGAGCAAGTTCGTGTTCCATCTGCGAAGACGCGTTATGCTAAGCGCAGTGAGGCACGACTTGAAGAAAAACAACATCGAACATATTTTTATAAAATTCTTTTTCGTATCGTTTTTGTCATGATCATTGGCTATGGGATTTTACTGGGGTACGGAATGATGAAAACGTATGGCGGGAAAGAAGTGACGATTGAGCGCTTTATCGAAACGTTAGAAGAGCAGGATCTTCCCGAGTTGAAAAAGTATATTCGTGTTCCTGATTCCACCATACGTGTGAACGAAAAAAATTTACAGCCTCTCTTTAACTATTTAGACAAGAACCCAGAGGGGTATGAAAAAATTCGCAATGAATTAGAGAAGCAAGATGAAAAAGAGCCTGTTTACATTAAAGGCTTGACATCAGAACCGCCAATCTTTCTTATGAGAGTTTATGAGAAGCATTTCTTTCTTTTTAACCAATATGTATTTGAACCAGCTGTTTACTCGTTAATCGTTCATGTGGAAGGAAGAAATGTGATGTTATATGTCAACGGAAAAAAAGTTTACAAAACAGAATCAGAAATGTTTTCCGGAAAGATTGGCTCCTATCTGCCAGGCATTTATGAAATTACCGCTGTAAAGAAAGAAGGAAACAAAACAAAGAAGCAAAGAAAAGAGATTGTGCTATTTGGCGGACCAAAAGCACAATCTGTTCATTTCACATTTAAGTAGGAGATGGGAGTTAACCCATCTTTTTTAATACTCAAAAATGGCTTGCACGGTTGCTTTGATGACGATATCCTGCGTTTGAATCGGCGGGGCTCCTTGTTCTGCTAAGACCATTGTTTTGGCTACAAATCTTGGCTGTGGCAGTACGGCGGTCTCCTCTTTTATCTTCAACGGGATGGTTTGAACAGAAATACCGAGGGTGCGGCCGAGAATGACGGCTTTTTCGACTGCATTCCGAAGCGCATCGGCTAAGGCGTGTTCATAATATATTTCCGGGTTTGAAAGTTCAAATTGGATATTGCGTGCGATATTAGCACCGTTTGCGACAGCTGTTTCATAAATGATTCCCGCTTTATTGACATCTTTTACGGTAATATCAAAAATGTGTTCTACTTCGTATCCGACTAGCAATGATTTTCCATCTTTATATTCGTATTTTGGATAAATCGAAAATGATGCGGTGTCGATATCCTCGTCTTTAATCCCGATAGCTTTTAGTGCCTGAATCATATTATTGGCTCGTGCGGCATTTTCCGATAAAGCTTGACTGACGATTTCACTCTCTGTACGAATGCCAAGGGTAATGAACACCGTATCTGGCTTCGCTGTTATGGTACCTTGGCCGGTTACCGACATCGTTCGCTGTTTCGATGCGTGATGGTATGCAGCAATATGTTGGCTGTCCCAGTCATACATAAACACACTCTCCTTTGATTAGGCCGCTTTATTGTCATCTTCGTCTGTATATTGCTGTTTCAACTCCCAATAATACACTCTCGGTAGCCCCCAAAAATACCAATATTCTTTTATCAATGTTATGCCAACAAAATAGAGCATTTGCCAGTCAATTACTTTCATCGTTCCTCATCTCCTTTAAATGGACGGTCTTTGTAAAACATATTCGGCAGATAAGTTGTCTTATGATGGCTCAATCGGTTATTCTAAAAATAGAAAATACAATTTTTTACTGGATGAAACTAAATGTCGAGTCATACGTAGAAAAAGTAGACAAGCAGTTCTTTATATAATTGAAAAAGATGCAGGAAGGGATGAAACATGCGGAAGGTGTTAAGAACACTTTGGCGGCTGTTCGTTTCATGGAATATTGGTTTAATTGGTGCCATTATTGTCTTTTTCGTTTTTGACTATCAGTTTTTTCTTTCCTTTTTATCAGGAACAGCGTTAATGGTTATAACGTCGGCTTACATGAAGCGAAAAGCGGATAAAATCGTTACGAGCGATCTTTTAAAAGAAGAAAAGGATTATATACGCAGCGAGTTGAAAGAAGCGGACAAGAAAATAAAACGAATTGGCCGGGCCCGGTTTAAAGTTCGTTCCTTGGTCACATGGAATCAAATTTCTCGCATTTATGCAGCTTCGCAAAAAATATTGGCTGCGGTGGAACAAGATCCGCGCCGGTTTCGCGCAGCCCAGTCATTTTTTATTACGACATTGGATTCTGCCGTTACGATCATTGAAAAATATATTTATTTAGTTCGCCAGCCTGTGCGTAGTCACGAGATGAACGAGGCGATTCGCAATGCAGAAGGGCTTCTTGGGGAGCTGGCGGCATCAACGGAACAAGAGTTGCTGCGCATTCTCTCGGATGACGTGTTTGATTTAGATGTGGAGATAAAGATGTTAAAACAGGCGTTAGAGCAGCCAAAAGAACAAAACGTATTCAATTGGCAAAGAGACAAGGAGGAACGGTATGAAAGAATTCGATAATCATGCATTCAATGAGAAGACGGATCAGGAACTTTGGACAAGCTCGGTGGATTCGCTCTTAGCCAATCCTTTCGCTGCACCGAATGCTTCTTCTTTCGAGCAAACGCAGCCGCCTAAGCTCATTGATACATTGAAGCCAGAGCATAAAGAAAAAGCGCTTCAGCTTGCTCAGCAAATTGACCCGAAGAATCAGCAGGCGATTATTCAATATGGGGTGGCTGCCCAAGCGGAATTATCAAAGTTTTCACATTCTATCTTGAGCCATGTACAAACGAAAGATGCGGGACCGGTGGGTGAAATCATTAGCGAACTCATGGGGAAAATTAAAGAAGTCAACCCGGATGATTTCATGCGGACAAAGGGAGGCTTTTTTTCCCGCCTGTTTAACTCCATGTCCAAATCGATCCAAGGAATTATCTCAAAGTATCAAAAAATCGGCGTAGAAATTGATAAAATTGCCGATCAACTGGAAAAACACCGGCAAATGCTCTTTCGTGACATTATGATGTTAGAAACATTGTATGAAAAAAATAAAGAATATTTTGATGCGCTCAATATTTATATAGCGGCTGCGGAATTGAAGTTAGAAGAATTGCGGACAAAAACGATCCCGGAATTAAAAGCGAAGGCAGAGCGTTCAGGCAGTCAAATGGACATTCAAGAAGTGAACGATTTGCTTCAATTTGCCGACCGTTTAGAAAAACGTATTCATGATTTGAAATTAAGCAGACAAATCACGATTCAAACGGCACCGCAAATTCGTATGATTCAACATATGAATCAAACATTGGTAGAGCGTATTCAATCGTCCATTTTAACAGCGGTGCCGCTTTGGAAAAACCAAATTGTCATCGCCCTTACGTTATTCCGTCAGAAAAAAGCGGTCGAAGCGCAAAAACAAGTTACAAAAACAACAAATGACTTGCTGCTTCGTAATTCGGAAATGTTAAAAATGAACACGATTGAAGTCGCGAAGGAAAATGAACGTGGGCTTGTCGATATTGAAACGCTGAAGAAAACGCAAGAAAATTTAATTGCGACTTTAGAAGAGACGCTAAAAATCCAACATGAAGGCCGGATGAAACGCCAGCAGGTCGAGCAGGAATTAATCCATATGGAAGAACAGTTAAAAGAAAAGTTAATGTCGATGAGAAAGTGAGTTGGATGTAGCGGCAAAAAGAGGCTGCCACAAAAACAAATGGGCAGACCTCACATACATTCCGTTTTGTTATGAATGACGTGTGAGGTCGGACCCTTATGAGACAGTTTCTTGATGCCGCTATTCATTTTTATTAAGCTTTTTTAAATCATGAATATCTTCTTCTTCGGCAAATTCGGTTGGCACACGATTCAATGCGACGCTGTCGTCGTTAAAGTACCGCGCCTCATCTTGATTATGGGTGAGGACACGGTTTTCCATATAGGCATGGAATAACGCTTCGCCGAGCGCGATAGCAATCGCTGCAATTAACGAAGCAATGATGAGGTTAGCTGGTGCTTCTTGAACGAAAAACTGGCTCAATAGCCATATGCCAGCAGTAAACATAACAAAATCGCCGAGTGTGGCAATTAAGTTCCCAAAGCGAGGTAAGATGAACAAGTCGCCGATGACATATGTTGCTAACGTAATGACTAAGCTTATTAATGTAATTTCTGAAAACAAGGCGGTGCTAAAAATGGTTAAAATGGAAAATAACACAGTTGCCGTGAGAACCAGTTTAATTCCTAATGCCATTACATGTTTCATTATCGCAATCATCCTTTTTATCAAATCATTCTGCTGGTCGATTTGGTCCCTCTAATTTTTTGTCCCCAAAACCAGGTTTTTGTTCAAAATCTCGCTCATCTTGTCGGTCTTTAATTTGTTGCTCCAAGCTTCGTTCATTTTTTCTTTTTCCCATCGTTTCCATCCTTTCAGAAAAAGTATTTTCACTCGATAGTTTGCCTATTTTTGTTTGTAATATTTATAAAAAGGAGAAATATGTTTTGGATTCATTGAAGTTTTCAAGTTGATATAAATTGACAAATAAAATAGAAGTGGTTAATATACGATGGAGGGTATATTATTGGAGAGGTGATAAAAGAAAAAATGAGTTTATTTCTGGCGCTTCTTTTACTTGTTCTTGTTTATCATCTTTACATCCGCTATGTGCCAGTTTGTTGCATTCCAACGCTTACTTTGCAACAGCTGCGGAACATGAATGATGAAAAGGTAGCAATCGTGGATTTACGTGATTATAACGACTCAAGCCCATTGCTTGTCAAAAATACTATTCGTGTCCCGCTTGCTTACTTAAAAAGAAATTATCAACAGCTTCATTATGAAGAAGTGATCATTATTGCTTCTGATTGCATTACGAAAAATATGGGTATTCGAACACTGAAACGATATGGTTTTAAAGTAAGAGGCGCATATATAGAGGGAGCGGGAAAATGCTATAAAGACAGCGTGATTATTCGCGCTTAGAGGGAGATAAATGTTCGCAAACAGCAAGAAGTAGTTCAAGGGAAAATTCCCGGTACGTGAATGACTAAGCGAATACGTTTTTAATGTCAAAAACATGGCAAGCGTAAATCCCTTGGATGACCAAGGGATTTTTTGTAGGAAAAACAATATTCGACATTCATAAATTATATAAGTCAAGCTTTTTTGATTTAGAAGAGTTTTTGGTTAATCATTCGAAAACCAATGAGAAAGGGACGTGTTGTTTATTGCAAAAAAATTGCCTGAAAATGTGGAATCATTGCAAATCCTTCATGCTAGTTCAAAGGTGAAAGTTATTTGTCACAACCAGTGTTGGGGTTGCGACAATCGTCTCGTAGTGTACTAGTTCATATCACGAGTTGAACAGAAATGAAGAGAAGTATAATGTGCAAAACAAGGCCGAAAATTTTGCGACTTCTGTAGAAAGCGAACTTGGAAGAAAGTTCGTTTTTTTATTGCTGACGTAAAAATCTTTTAGTTTATTCATGCAATATTTGTACTCTGTACAATGTTGGGAAACCATGATTAAATCAATACAATTAATGCAAGAATTGATTCGTCATTTTCTCAATACAACTTCTCCGTTATTTGTAATATATATGTGTTATTTGTAATACATATGTACCGTGTATATATTCAGATTACAAAAGGAGGAATATCATGAAAAAGAGAGCTGCTTTTGTATTAGCGGCAAGTTTAACTTTTGGTGCATTGCTCCCATCATCGTATGCAGCAGTCCAGGCTTCAGGAGCACAGCAACTCGCACATGAAAAAATGGACATTTTGCAGGAAAAGTGGAACAAGAAAACTGGCGTGCCGCAATTTCTAGCCGGAAAGCTGTCTGTAAAACCTTTTAAAAATGAGAAAGAGATTAAAGAGTTTTTAAAAGAAAATAAAGATATTTACAAGATCAATCCTGATGAGGAGCTTACTTTGATTAATGTGCAGACGGACGATTTAGGCATGACTCACTATAAATATATTCAGTCTTTGAATGGCGTTCCAATAGACGGTGGTGAATTTTTAGTTCATACAGATAAAGACGGAATTGTAAAAGTAACAAACGGAAAATTACGCCCTGATACATCCGTAAAAATGAAAGATAAAACAAAAGCAAAGCTTACAGAACAAGAAGCGCTTGAATTGGCGTGGAAACATATTGCCTTGACGAAAAAGGAAACGGAAGTAAAAGACGAAACTCCTCCATTATTAAAGGAAAAATCAGATGTGCCAAATACAGTAGAGAAAAGCAAATTGGTAGTTTATGAGAAAGATGGAGACTATTATTTAGCGTATAAAGTAGAGCTGCAGTTTATTTTCCCTTACCCAGCGAACTGGAAAATTTATGTTGATGCTAAAGACGGACAAATTGTAGACGCTTACAATGCGGTCGCAGAAGGAGCGACTAGTGGTTATGGTTACGGAGTATTAGGAGATTATAAAACTCTTAATACGTACTATTCCAACGGTACTTACTACTTATTTGATGTGACAAAGCCGATGAATGGCGTCATTGAAGTCCGCACAGCGCAAAATGGCACAAGTTTGCCGGGCTCTTACTCAGTTGACAGCAATAACGCATGGACGGCTTATTCACAAGGGGCAGATGTAGATGCTCACTATTATGCAGGGGTCGTTTATGACTATTATAAAAATACACATAACCGCAATAGTTTCGATAATAACGGCTCAACAATTCGTTCGACTGTTCATTACGGTTATAAATACAACAATGCGTTTTGGAACGGTGTACAAATGGTTTACGGTGATGGAGATGGAAGCGTCTTTGCACCGTTATCAGGTGCGCTTGATGTTGTAGCCCATGAAATTACACACGCTGTGACCGATTATACAGCTGGGCTTGAATATCGCAATCAATCGGGTGCGTTAAACGAATCAATGTCAGATGTTTTTGGTTATTTTGTAGAGCCGAATGACTATTTATTGGGAGAAGATGTTTATACACCAGGCGTTTCCGGTGATGCGTTAAGAAGTCTTTCAAATCCGGAAGCATACGGTCAACCAGCGCATATGAATGATTATGTATATACATCTGAAGATAACGGTGGGGTGCACATAAACAGCGGCATTCCAAATAAAGCAGCTTACTTGACGATTACATCAATTGGCAAAGCAAAGGCAGAAAAAATTTACTACAGAGCGTTGACAGTCTATTTAACATCAACGAGTGATTTCAGCGATGCTAGAGCGGCATTACTGCAATCAGCAGCCGATCTTTATGGATATGGCAGCTCGACATATAACGCAGTAGCGAATGCATGGAACCAAGTAGGAGTATACTAAATCATAGTTTATCAGTCTCTCACTGCATAAGGTGAGAGACTTTTTTGGTACCATTATTTTCAAAATGTGTTATATTATTTAAAAGCGCTGTTATATAATAAATCATTTAATTACTGCAAGGATTTGAGGGATTGCTTTGGGAACATCATTTTTCTTGTTAACGCTAATTGGTATCCTATCTTCCTTTGTTGGTACGCTAGCAGGCGGTGCAGGTTTAATAACGTTGCCTGCGATGATGCTTGTCGGAATTCCAATCCAAACTGGAATAGCAACAAATAAATTTTCCACTGGTTTTGCTTCGTTAACGAGTATAACGTATTTACTGAAAAATAAGGAGCTTGACGTTAAAACAATTGTCAGTACCATATTCGTTTCATCTATTGGCGGCGTGATTGGAGCAAGCGTTACGTCAAGTATAAGTGAAAAGACGATGAATGCCATTGCTCTTGTGTTATTACTTTTTGCGTTATTCGTTTCTTTACAAAATAAACAATGGGTTTCTTCTGTCGAAAATAAAAAGAAAAAATCGGGCATAATTAGCAAGATATTGTCGTTCTTCATAGCTGTATACGACGGAGGATTTGGGCCCGGTTCATCGACATTTGCCATTTTGCATTATATGAGCCAGCAATATACATATGTAAAAGCAGTGCAGCTGACGAGAGTGTTCATTTTTGGAAGTTGTTTGGGGGCCTTTATTGTTTATTATCAGACAGGCTTTGTCGAGTGGCACTATGCATTGGCGATGGCGATTGGCTCTGCAATCGGTTCGCAACTCGGCTTGCTTGCCTTGCCGCGCATTCCGTTAAGGGTGGCTAAATCGATGCTTGTCTCGATTCTTTTTCTATTAATCGGTCAAATGCTTTATAAACTTATATAATAGCGAGGCTGAGCGAAAGCGACGTGTTAGACCGCCACAACCGCCATATATCGTATATGATGGGGGGAGGTCTAACACTTGCCGGTCAGCCTCTCGTTTGTTATTCCGGAATGTTTCCTGCTGATGGATTAGGCTTAAATGAAGATCGATAGTCATCATATTTTAATTCTGTTACCATACCGCTTGATGCATGGTGCAAATCGTGGCAGTGGAACATCCAATTGCCTGGATTATCGGCTTTGAAGGCAACAACGTATTCTTCGCCCGGCTTTATGTTTAATGTATCTTTAATAATTGGCGCACCTTTTATCGGGACACCGTTTTTACTTAATACTTGGAAAAAGTGACCGTGTAAATGCATTGGATGATCATCCATATGTGACGTGTTGACAAGTTTCACTTTTACTAAGTCCCCTGTGTTAACTTTCAGCGGCTCTGTCTCTGGGAATATTTTGTCGTTAATCGTAAAGACCATGCCATTTTTATTCATTGCCGTTCCTAAATTCATGGTATATTCTAAATCATATTTCTGTTCGAGTGTAAATTCTCCTAATTCTCTTTTTCCATACTCAGTAAAATCAAAGGTTGGCAGCTGTTCATCCCTGTTTGTGCGGTCAGTTTTGTTTTCGGCTCCTTCATATTGAATTACGGCTTTCATACCGTCTGCAGCTGGCATATCACTATGGCATTCTAAATACCACTTACCCGGATTATTCGCAGTAAATTCGATGTCGTAACGCTCACCCGGAGCAATTGTCAATAATTCATCTTTAATCAGTTTTGGCTCTTTTAACGGCTGTCCGTCAATGGCTGTCACTTTAAACTTATGACCGTGCAAATGAAGTTGATGAGACATATATCCAGCATTGATTAGCCGAAGTTTTACGCGTTCACCTTGTTTTACTTTCAGCGGTTTGATTTGGTTGCCGCTTTTCCCGTTAATCGTATAAATATCGTACATGCTCATATCATGACCCATCATGCTGCTTGAACCATGTGCCATCTGATGCCCGTGATCATTGTTTCCGTGCGATGCATGATTTTCATTTAGATGATTATTCATTGGATGACTCATCCATTCATCGAGAACAAGTGTATAGTCACGGTCAATGGCTTCTTTTTCTTTCGGCTCAACAATCAGTGCACCATATAATCCTTTATCAACTTGGTTAACGCTGTCTTGATGTGAATGATACCAATATGTTCCTGGCACCGTCGCTTTAAATTCATACGTAAATGTTTCCCCAGGCTGAACTGCATTCATTGTTACGCCGGGAATTCCGTCCATGTCATTTGGCACAGGATAGCCATGCCAGTGAATTGTGACAGGTTCACTTAATTCGTTTTTTAAGTGGATTTTTACATGTTCTCCTTCTTTTATGCGAATTTCTGTTCCTGGAACGGAGTCGTTATATGTGTAAACAGGAAGTGTAATATCGTTAGTCAGCTTATGTGTCGCTTCTTTGGCGACAATCGTAAATTCATTCCCTGTTTGTTGTTTTGTTTTTTCTGTTAAGTTTTTTAACGCTTGTTCACCGTGCATGGAATGTTCTGTTTCATTTGCCGTCATATTGTGATTGCCATGTTCATTACCGTTGCTCGAACAGGCAGCTAATAATAAAGCAAAGGATAGGGCGGAAATTATTTTTTTGTTCATTATCTAAACCTCCTATATGCTATTATGATAATTTTACGATATATAAAAAATGTGCAGAAATTATGGAGAAACAACAAAATATGTTTATACATGATATAAAAGAAAGGGGGGGAAGACGGTATCGATTAAAGAGATGATTCGGAAAATTAATCATTTATTTATTCTTGTTGGTATTTTATCTCTGATTGCAACCGTAGCAACAATATCATTGCTGTCACGAGTTGTTGTCTCACCGCTCGTGCGGATGAAAGAAGCAACGGAACGATTAAGTCAAGGAGATTTTTCTGTTTCGTTACATATTCGCGGCAATGATGAATTATCCTCCCTTGCCAAAGCGATTTAATCATTGGCAAACGATTTGAACCATCTCAAGAAAACAAGAAATGAATTTTTAGCAAGCATTTCCCATGAATTGCGGGCACCATTAACTTATGTCAAAGGGTACGCTGACATTGCCAGAAGGAAAGAATTAAGCGCGGAAGACAAAAAGAAAGCAGGGTAGAAGATGATGGGTTAGTTTGGGATGAAATGACATATAAGATTACATATAACGGGAAAAAATTATCTGTAACTCCGAAAGAATTTGCGCTACTCGGTTTGTTTTTAAGACATCCGAACCAAGTGTTTACGCGAGAGCAGTTGATATGACGCTTTGGGGATATGATGCAGATACAGAAGACAGAACGGTTGATTCTCATGTCCGTAATTTGCGTGAGAAGCTGCGTCAAGCAGGCTTTCCAATTGAGAAACATTTGCAGACTGTGTGGGGAATCGGTTATAAGTGGGTTAACGAGCGTTTGGTATTAGATAGAGGATGACCGATAAGTGACATCCCCTATAACTAAAATATTATTTGTGTATGATTTCGCAAGGTTAGATACTTATGAGTTAGTCCGCTTGTTCGGAAAGCTTTTCGTAATACTCCTCTAAAATAGAAACGACTTCAATATATGGTGGAATCATGTAAAGCATGTAAAACACCTCCCCTTTTATTTGTCATTATAGACGGGGAGAAAATATTTTAAACGTTACACTTCTGGAGTAGGGGTTGGTTCTGCGTATCCTTCTTTATATTTCTCATCAATCATTTTTCGAATTTCTTTTATGGATTTTCCGTTGTTATATTCATTGATCGCTTCAGCAGCGATTTCGAGGCAAACCCCGCATTTTGTTGCATGATCATCCCATGTGACTGAGCCGTCCTTTTTATTTTCATAGACAAAGCAATCATAGTTGTTCATATGTCCTGCAGAATCTCCACAGCCACAATAGCAAGGAATGTTTTCAAGCAACTCTTGATGTTTTGCGGCTTGTTGGTAAAGAACAGCCATTTCTTCTTCATATTTGCTTAAAAAGCTTGGTAAATGTTCGAGCGATTTTGTTGTTTCCCGAATATCTCCTGAACTTGTCATATGATGAGCGGAATGCTCGTCTTTTTTTTGGGCTTTTTCGTCCGCAGTGCAGGCACTCAGCAATAAATTCACTGAGAATAGGCAAGCGGCAATGGTGAGACTGCGCTTCATCATTACATCGATCCTCTCCATCTTTTTTCTTCACAAAGATAACATACATTCTGTCCAATCAGCAACAAAAGTGTTTTTTATGCCAATAATTTCTGATTATTACCTATGATGTAATATGTTATCAAGATACATACTATAGCTAAAAAGGGAGTAATCGCTTATGACAAATATTCAAAGTCATGCAGAAATCACGACAGCAGAAATAGCAGCGCTATGGACAACATATATGCAAATGTCACTTTCGCTAAAGATGTTAAAGCACTTTAAGATCACATGTGAAAACGAGGAGGTTCAAACAATCGTCAATAGTGCGGCAACCGTGACGAATGAGATTTATGAGACAACAAAGCAGTTATTTCACCAAGAACAGTTAGCCATTCCTTATGGATTTACCCATGAGGATGCCAATTTAACTGCACCAAAATTGTTTACGGAGCATTACATGCTGTTGTATATCAAGCATACGTTAACTGTTGGAATGATTAAGTTTGCGCTTGATAAATCAACAGCCACACGTCCAGACATCCTACAATTTTTTACGACATGTATTGAGAAAACAGGTGCTTTGTACGCTGAAGTGGTCCAAGCGTTATCAAATAGAGGTCTTTCGTTTCGTTTCCCGCTTGTGAACATTCCAAACAAAACGGAATTTCCAATGAAAAAAAGTTATTTATCAAATTTCTTTAAAGCACAGCGCCCGTTAAACATCATTGAAATCACACAAATCACAACTTCAATTGAGACGAATCAAATCGGTCAAGCTTTATTAATGGGATTTGCGCAAACAGCTCAATCGGAAAAAATTCGCAAATATATGATTCGCGGCATAGAGATTGCGAAAAAGCATGAAGATATGTTTAGTGAATTGTTAACAGAAGAAGATATCAACTCACCAAATGCACCCGGTAATGCGGTTTCAAATTCAACAACGGCACCCTATTCAGATCGTCTTATGCTATACCATGTGACGTTTTTAAATGGCGTCGGCATTAGTAACTATGGAAAAGCGTTAGGTATCGTAACTCGCAAAGACTTAATTACTAATTACACAAGGCTTATGATTGAGATTGCTGATTACGCGGAAGATGGAATGATTATGATGCTAGAAAACGGTTGGTTCGAACAGCCGCCACAGCCAGTCAGCAGAGAGGAATTAATAAGGGAATAATGAAACGGAAAGGATGGATGGCTATAATTCATCCTTTTTTGCGTTCTGTTCGTAAATGTAGTAAAACTGATATATAAGAACGAATGTTTTGTGTTAGAACGGAGAAGGAGAATAAGAAAGATGAAAATAAAAGAAATCCAATCAAAAAGTATACTGACACCAGCCAGCGGTTTTATTACTGAGTTTACTCATACGTTAAATCCGTATGCTGGTTGCGCCTTTGGATGTTCATATTGCTATGTAAGACAAATGCCGATTGCGCTGTATCGTGAAGAAGAATGGGGAACATGGGTGGATATAAAGAAGAATGCGGCCGATTTGTTGTTGAAAGAAATCAAAAAAGCGAAGAAGAAAGGTCCGGTAACCATTTTTATGTCAACCGCGACAGACCCGTATCAACCGATTGAATATAAAGCACGTATTACGCGTTCGCTTCTTGAAGCGATGTTAATCGAAAAACCAGATTTTTTATTTGTACAAACGCGTTCACCGCTTTGTACAAGGGATATTGATTTGTTTCAGCAGTTTGGTCAGTCGATTCGTGTAAGTATGACGATTGAAACAGATTTAGAGTATATCCGTAAAGCTTTTACACCATCAGCGCCTCCGATTCCTGCAAGATTAAAGGCATTAAAACAAATCACTGAAGCGGGTGTGCCGACACAAGTCGCGGTTGCGCCATTGCTGCCGTGTTCAAACCGGATTGCAAAAACGTTACGTCAAGTAACAAGTCGAGCTGTTATTGATAATTTTTTTATGGGTGATGGAAGCAGGGGAAAGAGAACGGAAAAAATGGGAATCCGAGCAATCTATCAACGATTAAACCTTCTTCCTTGGTATCATCCAAACGCTTATAAAGTTGTTTTGAAATTGCTGCAACAAGAATTTGAGGATGTTGAACTATTAATCTCGCAACAAGGTTTTATGCCAAATCAATGATATAAAAAAGGTCATTCTCATAAAAACCGAGAATGACCTTTTTCCTATTACTTTTCCAAGAAATATTTTTCAATATCATCTAGCATTAAATGTGCAGCGAGTACACCACCAGCTGTATTCCAAATTGCATCGTCCACTTTATATACTTTTCCTTGTTTTGCGACGTTTAAGTTTTTAAAGAGCGGGTCGTTAATCCATTCTTTTTCTAATTTTGTTGCCTCACCGTCTCCTTCTTCGTATGTGAAGTAGAAGAGGATGTCGCCGTCCATTGCCGGAATGCGTTCTTTTGTAACTCCTTTTTCCGCAAAGTCATTCACATTTTGTGATTCAGGGCGTGCAAATCCTAATTGATCTAAAATAACACCAGAGAAGGAATCTTTATGATAAATGCGAACGTCGCCAGCCATAAAACGCACGATTGATACTTTCATATTTAGTTTGTCGCCTAATTTTGCTTTTAAATCTTCAACGCGTTTGTCATATTCAGCAAGAACTTCTTTTCCTTTTTCTTCTTTATTTACCGCTTTTGCGTATAACATAAAGTTTTCTTTCCAGTCACCTTTTAAAGTTTCAGCAAAAACAGTCGGAGCAATCGCTTTTAACTGCTCATAAATTTGTTCGTGACGTAGTTTGTTACCAATAATTAAATCTGGCTTTAACGCAGCGATTGCTTCTAAACTTGGTTCGCTTTCTGTACCAAGCTCTTTTACGCCATCCATTTTGTCTTTAATATGGTCATACCAAGGGTTTCCAGTCCAAGATTTAACCGCACCCACAGGTTTTACACCCAGTGCCAATAAAGCTTCTGTTCCTTCGTTCGTCAAAATAACAACGCGTTTTGGAGTACCTTTGATTTGAGTTGTCCCCATAGCATGCTCAACTGTATAAGAAGTTGATTCCTCTGTTTTTGGTTCGTCTTTTTTCGGCTCGGCTTCTTCTTTTTTCGCGCCGCCGCAGCCGGCAAGGACGAGAAGAAGCGCAAAAACAACGGTCGCTAGAAACGCGAATTTGTGATGCTTAAACATTATGTATTCCCCCTGTCTGTTTTGATAATGATTTTCATTCACAAAAAGATGATAACGGTAATGAAAATCATTGTCAATATCTAATTGAAAATAATTTTCAAAATCGTTGACACTAATAGTCATTATCAAATAAACTTAAAATTGTAAGATTAAGAAAAAGGGGAAAGCTGGAAAGATGCTTTTAAAGACAGATAAAAATCGATTGGTTGGCTTTATCTTTTTTGTCCTATTGCTGTTAGTCAGCATTGGGATCAGCATTGTCTATGGCTATACCGATACAAGTTGGAAAACAGCGATTGAAGCGTTTACCAATAACAACGGTTCAAATGAACATATTATTATAGAAACGGTTCGTTTGCCGAGAGCGTTGATTGCTGCGGCAGTCGGATCAAGTTTGGCGATGGCGGGAGCATTGATGCAGGCGATGACGAAAAATCCGCTCGCTTCCCCCGGACTTTTTGGAATTAATGCCGGAGCAGGATTTTTCATCGTCTTGTGTGTCAGTTTATTTCATGTAAACTCGCTGCAAGTGTTCACTTGGCTGGCGTTTATCGGAGCGGCTTTAGCAGCGGCTATTGTTTTCGTTATCGGGTCGCTCGGCCGTGAAGGAATGACTCCTTTAAAATTGACATTGGCGGGAGCTGCCGTTGCTGCTTTATTTTCATCGCTAACACAAGGAATGTTAGTAGCGAATGAAACGGCATTAGACCAGGTGTTGTTTTGGCTTGCCGGATCAATATCTGGTAGAAAACTAGAAATGTTGCTTGCCGTTCTTCCATATTTCATCATCGCCTGGACAGGGACGCTTCTGTTCGCGCAAAAAGTCAATGTGTTGACGATGGGAGACGACGTAGCACGAGGGCTAGGTCAGCATACAGAGCTGGTGAAGCTGGGAATTGCTGTATTAGTTGTGCTGTTGGCAGGAGGAGCAGTAGCCGTTGCCGGTCCAATTGGATTCATTGGCATTATTGTTCCTCATATTGCTCGTGCGCTCGTAGGGATTGATTATCGTTGGGTATTGCCGTACTGTGGGGTGCTTGGCGGCATTTTATTAATTGCTGCTGACGTGGCGGCACGATACATCATTATGCCACAGGAAGTCCCGGTTGGCGTTATGACAGCATTTATCGGCACACCATTCTTTATCTACATTGCCCGTAGGGGGATTTTGGCAAAATGAGAAAGTACATAGCTTTACGAATTGGTAAAAACATATCCTTTTTTCTGGACAAAAAAGCGATCATCGTTCAGTTTCTATTATTATGTTGTGCCGCAGCGGTTTTCATTATTAGTACAGGAAGCGGGGAAATGTACATTTCTCCGGCAAATGTGCTGAAAGCGTTGTTTGGCAGCGGTTCAGAAATGGAAAATCTCGTAATTTATTCTTTTCGCTTGCCGCGCATATTCGTCGCGTTGTTTGCCGGAATGAGTTTGGCCGTCGCAGGCGCCATTTTACAGGGAATGATTCGCAATCCGCTTGCTTCGCCGGACATACTTGGCCTTACAGCAGGCGCTTCTGTTTTTGTCGTCGCGTTTTTTGCGATTTTCAGCGACAAAAACAACTCTTTAACAATCAGTATACATTGGTTGCCGTTAGCTGCGTTTCTTGGAGCAACCATGACAGCTTTGCTAGTTTATAAACTTTCGTGGAAAAATGGCATAACCCCAATGCGGCTCGTATTAGTTGGAATCGGCATGTCCGCTTTAATGCAGGCAGGTACGACACTTTTTATGTTGCTTGGCCCGATATATCGCGCAAGTCAAGCAAATATTTGGATTACTGGTACAGTATATGGAGCTTCTTGGGAACATGTGAAAATGCTCCTCCCTTGGACAATGATTTTGCTAATGATCAGTTTTGTGTCAGCACGCCATATGAATATTCAAGAATTAGGGGATGAGCTTGCCGCGAGTGCAGGTGTTTCCCTGCAAAAACAACGATTTTTTCTTCTGGCATTAAGCACGGCGTTAACAGGCGGAGCAGTCGCCTTTGCCGGCGGGATTGGTTTTGTCGGTTTAATGGCTCCGCATATGGCGAGAAGACTTGTCGGTTCATCGTTTGGGGCGCTGCTGCCGGTTGCGGCGCTTTTAGGTGCCATTTTAGTGATGCTTGCCGATTTAATCGGGCGTACGCTTTTCGCTCCTTTAGAAATTCCTGCAGGAGTATTTACCGCGGCTGTTGGAGCGCCGTACTTCATTTATTTACTTTATAAAAACAAATGAGGTGTTTGCTCAATGAAAGATGTGTTAGAAACAAAATCGCTCACTTTGTCTTATGGCGACACGATTATTATTGATGAACTTGATTTTCGCATTCCAAAAGGAAAAATCACCGTTTTGATCGGTGGAAATGGTTGCGGAAAATCAACATTGCTGCGTTCGCTCGCCCGCCTGTTAAAACCAACTGACGGTGCGGTGCTGCTCGAAGGGAAAGCTATTGCAAAGATGTCAACAAAGGAAGTAGCGAAGAAGCTGGCGATTTTACCGCAATCGCCGACAGCACCGGAAGGATTGACCGTATTGCAGCTTGTCAAACAAGGACGATATCCGTATCAAACATGGCTAAAACAATGGTCGGAAGAAGATGAGAGAAAAGTTCAATTTGCTCTTGAAGCAACGGGGATGAAAGAATTCGCGGAGCGTCCAGTTGATTCGCTTTCTGGAGGGCAGCGTCAGCGCGCTTGGATTGCGATGACTCTAGCCCAAGATACCGATATCATTTTGCTTGATGAACCAACAACGTATTTAGATATGACGCATCAAATCGAGATTCTTGATTTGTTGTTTGAATTGAACGAAAGAGAAAAGCGGACGATTGTTATGGTACTTCATGATTTAAACCTTGCCTGCCGCTATGCTCATCATATCGTGGCGATTCGCGACAAAAAAATATACGCGCAAGGAAAGCCGGAAGATATTATTACTTGTCAATTAGTCAAAGACGTATTTCAAATGGACTGCCAAGTGACGTATGATCCGCTTTTTGGCACTCCGTTATGTATTCCATATGGAAAAGGGAGATGTATTTTACAAAAGGAAGGCGTATCATGATGATGTTTTCCGAAAGCGAAATCGCTCAATTAAAGAAGTTTCGGCTTTCTACGGAAGCGACTGATTCACCGCTGTCTATCCGCCTTGATCAACTGTTGTGTGAAGACCGTTTAACAGCCTATTTAGAAACGTTAAAGGAAAGGATTCACGCACCTAATAAGGTGGTTGCTGCTTCGATGTTCATAAAAAGATACGGCTTTTTGCTCGCCATGTCTCTTTATGCCATGTCCGTTTGGAATAAGAGAATCCATTTTGATTTCAAGAGCATTTGGATGGAAGGCAAAGACGAAACTGAGGTATGGATGCCAACATTTCGCTTTGAAACGTTGGAATACACTAAAGCGGATAACGATCGTCAAAGTTGGCGCAAACAGGTGATTGCTAACCTTTTTGCCAATCATACGTATGCACTGGTTGAAATGCTTGCTGACGTGTCGAAGCTGTCGAAGCTGATTCTTTGGGAAAATGTTGCTATTTATATATTTTGGCTTTATGAATTATTAATAGAAGATAAGAATTTTGCTGGGATACGTGACCAGTTAGTTGCTGATTTTCATTTTATTGTTCAAGAAGCGGAAGGAAATTTATTTGGTGCCTATCACAAAAATCCGCTATCCCGCTTTTGGAAGGAGAAGATGTTTTCGACAGAACTACAGAAAGAAATTCGAGTACGGACTACTTGTTGTTTATATTATCAAACAACAAAAGATGGCGCACGCTGTCAAACTTGCCCTTGTCGAGTGTGAATATGATAGTAAACATCACCGAAAAAGGTGGTGTTTTTTATATGTATAGTAGACATACTAGAAAAAGAAAAAAATTGTTGTCTTTTATACCTTACAGGGGTATAGTATAAATAGAGAGGTGAAGTAAATGTTAGATGAAACTTGCCATACGGAAGCAAAAAAGCTCTCTCACCCACGTAGCGAAAAGGAAAAAGCTCAATTATTGAACCGATTAAAGCGGATTGAGGGACAAGTTCGCGGTATTCAAAAGATGATTGAGGACGATCGTTATTGTGTCGATATACTTGTTCAACTTTCTGCGATTAATGCCGCTTTAAAAAAAGTCGGTCTTCATTTATTAGAACGGCATACGCGGCACTGTGTCCGTGATGCGATTGAAGCAGGAAACGGAGAAGAAGCGATTGAGGAGTTAATGAAAGTATTTGAACAATTCTCCAAGTCATGATTGGAGACGGTAAAATGAGCGAACAAAAACAAATGCAGCTTGATATTACAGGGATGACATGTGCGGCATGCTCAGCGCGAATTGAAAAAGCGCTGAACAAAATCGACGGTGTTGAGGCAACTGTTAACTTGGCGATGGAAAAAGCAACGATTAAATATGATGACCATCAAGTAGAACCAAAACAAATCATTGAAAAAATCGAAAAGCTTGGCTATGGAGTTAGAACAGAAAAAATCGAGCTTGACATATACGGCATGACGTGTGCAGCATGCTCTACCCGCATTGAGAAAGGACTTAATAAACTGAACGGCGTCACAAAAGCAACTGTGAATCTTGCAACTGAGTCTGGGACAGTGGAATACCAGCCAGGGGTAGTCAACGTGGAAGACATTTTGGAAAAAGTGAAAAGGCTTGGTTATGAGGCAAAGGTAAAAGAAGAACGAGAAAGCAAAGAGACGCATAAAAGCGAGGAAATACAAACGAAAAAGCGCAAGCTTTACATATCGATTGCGCTATCATTGCCGTTGCTTTATACGATGGTTGCCCATTCTCCATGGGATTTAGGTTTGCCGATGCCGCCCATTTTCATGAATCCATGGTTCCAATTTATTTGGAGACACCGGTTCAGTTTGAGTTTGAAGAAGAGTTGACAAAGCTTGAACAGCAGGGAAAAACAGCAATGCTTATTGCGATTGCGGGCAAAATGGCTGGGATCGTTGCTGTTGCCGATACAGTGAAAGAAACCGCAAAAGAAGCGATTGAACAAATAAAAAATTTCGGAATTGAAGTGTATATGTTAACCGGCGATAACGAACGTACGGCAAAAGCAATCGCCCAACAAGTAGGAATTGAGCATGTCTTTGCTGAAGTATATTACCAGAAGAAAAAGCAGATTATGTCAAACAATTGCAGGTGAAAGGAAAAGTGGTAGCGATGGTAGGCGATGGCATTAACCATGCTCCGGCGCTTGCGACAGCGGATGTCGGAATTGCCATCGGCACAGGAACAGATGTCGCGATTGAAGCAGCGGATATTACGCTGCTGGGCGGCGAATTAACGCTTATTCCCAAAGCGATTGAGTTAAGCCGCATCACGTTGAAGAACATTCGCCAAAACTTATTCTGGGCGTTGGTTTATAACGCTGCCGGCATTCCGATTGCTGCAGCAGGGCTGTTAGCACCTTGGATTGCCGGTGCGGCGATGGCGTTCAGCTCTGTTTCAGTTGTCGCCAACTCCCTTCGTTTGAAGCGAGTGAAATTATAAACAAAATTAAACTAAAAGAAGAGAGGTTGTTCCATATGGAAAAAGTAACATTAAACGTATCAGGAATGAGTTGTGGTCATTGCGAGAAAGCAGTGAAAGGTGCGCTCACGGAACTGGACGGCGTTACAAATGTCGTTGTCCATTTAGGAGAAGGAAAAGTGGATGTGGAATTTGAACCGTCAAAAGTAAGCGTTAAACAATTAAAAGAGGCGATTGAAGAGCAAGGATATGATGTAGCATAAAACTTCGTCAAGGGGCTGACCCAAAAGTGTCTAATCTCACGCGAAATCCATTATATATAGTGTTCTCATCTAATGTGATGTACTATATGTTGTGGTTGTGGGTTCTGACACTTTGCTTTACGGTCAGCCTCCTTTTCTTTTAGGAAAAATTAAGAGAATTTTTATTAAATTTGTTGATTTTTGTATGTATTTTAGTGAAAATGAAATTAATAGCCGAACTATTTTGTTAAAATGCGAAGCTTTATACATACATATATAAAAGATAGAATGCTGATAAGAGAAAATGACTTGGAGAGGTATTAGCTTGTATGACAGATAAATTCGCTGCTTTTTTCCATTACTTTGCTGATGCGATGGTCATTTTCGACCCGCACGGAAACGTCGTAAACGTAAACCCGGCATTTGAAGCCTTGTTTGGCTGGACGGAAGCCGATATGAAAGAAATCGGCTTAGCGTGTATCGATTCATGCGATTGGGAAAGAGCTAAACAAGTGTTTAAGCAAGTGAAGCGCGGAGAAATATTGCGCAATATCGAATTTAAAGCAAAAAAAACAAACGGCCAATACGTTCCTATCAGTGCCACTTTATCGCCAATTTTTAACGAAAAACATGAAGTGATATATATTACAAGTGTTTTTCGCGATATTACAAAGCAAAAGGAAATCGAGTCTGCCCTGCAAGACAGCGAGCAGCGCTTTCGCCTTATAGCCGAACATTCTTCTGACTACATACTCATGTTATCGAATGAAGGAAATTTGACATATGTATCTCCTTCCTATAAAAATGCTTTTGATAACCTGTCTGAAACAAATTCTAAAGAAAGTTTGTTTTGGCGCATTTATCCAGACGATATTCCTGTGTTAAGGAAAAAATTAGAAAAACTATACACAGATTGTGAGCCGCAGGTAGCGGAATTTCGCAGGAAGTCTAAAAACGGGAACTGGATTTGGATTGAAGCCCAAGGCACTCCGATTTTAAATGAAAAGAAACAGATTGATTATGTCGTGATTTCTGCTAAAAATATAAGCGAACGAAAAAGATACGAGGAAAAACTTCGCCTGCTTGCCTATTTTGATTCGCTGACAGGCATACCAAACCGTTCCTATTTTGAAAAACATGTGAAAGAGCTGGTTCAGCAAACTTGTACGTTTGCCCTTTGTTTTTTAGACTTTGACAAATTTAAATGGATTAACGATCATTTTTCTCATCAAGCTGGCGACTATTTTCTTAAAGAAGCGGTTAAGCGTGTGCAAAGTGTGCTTCGTCCTAATGACTTTTTCGCCCGCTTAGGCGGAGATGAATTTGTTTTATTGCTGCCAAATGTGACAAAGGACGAAGCGACAGTGATGGCAGAAAAATTGATTCAGGCGTTTCATCAGCCATTTTATTATGAAAAGCAGCTGATTCAATCAACTCTTTCAATTGGGGTTGCCTTTTATCCAACGGACAGCGCCAATATTGATACATTGATGAAGTATGCGGATAAAGCGCTTTATCAAGTGAAGGAACGCGGGAAAAATGGCTATCATTTTTATCGTCCGCTGCAAAAACGAAACGCCATTATCGAACAAGATTTGCCGTTTGCGATTATAAAGGAGCAGTTTTATTTATGCTATCAGCCGAAAATCGATCTCAACAGCGGAGTGACGATGGGCGTTGAGACATTAATTCGTTGGAGCCATCCGACATTAGGAGAAATCAGCCCGCTCGAGTTCATTCCATTGGCAGAAGAGAGCGGATTTATCTTTGAAATTACGTTATGGGTGTTAGAGCAGGCGTGCAGACAAGTGAAAGAATGGCAGCGGCATTTTACGGACCTGCATTTAGCGGTAAACCTTTCGCCGTATTTGTTAAACCGCAAAGAGCTAGTCGGTCATGTGCTTGATATAGTAAAACGTACACAATTTACGCCTTCCCACTTGATTCTTGAAGTGACGGAAAGTGGCTTAATGGAAAATATCGAAACAGGAAAAAAGATTTTAACCGAGCTGAAAAATATTGGCATACAAGTAGCCATTGATGATTTTGGAACCGGGTTTTCTTCATTGGCTTATATCCGTAATTTACCGGTCTCTCTTTTAAAGATTGACCGCTCCTTTATTAAAGATATTGCCGGCAACTCGAAAGATGCAACCATTGTTGATACGATAATTCATTTAGCGAAAAGTTTAGATATAAAAGTGTTAGCTGAAGGAGTGGAAAATAATGAGCAAGTATCGCTTCTTCAGCAAATGGATTGCGACTTTGCCCAAGGGTTTTACTTTAGTAAATCATTACAAGCGGAAAAACTGAGAAAGTGGCTTGAGGAACACAATGCAGCTGTCTCTCCTAAAAAATAACGTACATGAAACCTTCAACGTCTTTTTATTAATAAGGCGTTGAAGTTTTTTTATGTTTTTAGAAAATAAGCACGTTTCTTCTGTCACTATTTCAGAGATGTGAGGCACATAGAGGGTATTACAACGTAAATTCAAGGAAAACTATAAGTGTTCGTCAATCTATTTTAACTGTGAAGGGAGCGTATGAATGGATTTTGTAAAAAGAGAAGTCATCATGAATGAGTTGATTGATACGTTAGAACCGATGATGGAAACATACGATCTTGACCAAATCGGCATTTTTGAAGAAGAAGGGGAAAACAATTTGTATTATATGGGATACACAATTAATAAGGATGGAGAAATGATTCTTCTTCATATGCCATTTGTAAAAAACGCGCGCGGTGAACTTGCCTTACAAAAGCAGGAGTGGACGGTGCGCATGGATGGTAATGAACAAAAAGGTTATCATTCCCTTGAAGAAGCAATGAAGCAAATAAACATCTTTCATAAGGGCTGAAGAAAGCGTTGTTTTTCTTCAGCCTTTTTATGTTTTGGTGAAAAGTTTGGAAGGAAAAACAGGGGTTACAGAGAATATTAAGAAAATTGATGATTATTCCCAACATTCTACTTAAATAGATGGGATTTAAAATAAAAAACTTAGCTGACGGGGGAAAAAATGGAGATTCGGAAATTAAATAGCCATGATGCAGAAGATTACGTTCGACTTCGTTTAGAAGCCTTACGGGAAAACCCGGAAGCGTTTGCGACTACTTACGAAGAAACGGTTTCAATCGGACATGAGGCGCTCGTGCAAAAAACAGCGAAACAGCTTAGTTCCCAAGAAGCGTTTACCATCGGTGCTTTTGTTGAAGATCAACTAGTGGGAGTTGTCACTTTTAGGCGAGAACAAAAAACGAAACTGCGCCATAAAGGAGGCGTTTTTGCGATGTATGTGACTCCTTCCGAGCGCGGCAAAGGAATCGGCAAACGCCTTTTAGAAGAATTAATCGAACGTGCGAAAAGGTTAAACGGATTGGAACAACTTCATTTAACCGTTGTTGCTAACAACGAGGCGGCTGTGCAATTATACCGTTCGCTCGGCTTTGAGGTGTATGGAACCGAACGAAACGCGATGAAATTCGAAGGACAGTACTGGGATGAATGGTTGATGGTACGGTTTTTAACTTAAAAAGTACTGATTTGTAGCATTTTAGAATGGGGATTTGGGGGGATCGCGAATGAAACAAATTATTGCCCTTGGCGGTGGCGGGTTTTCGATGGAGCCGGAAAATCCGCTGTTAGATTTATATATTTTAAGACAATCAAAGAATAAGAATCCGAAAATTTGTTTTGTTCCAACTGCTAGTGGAGATTCGGAAAACTACATTGCAAGATTCTATCAATCATTTAAGCAGCATCATTGTGTACCTTCACATTTATCTCTGTTTAAGCCACCAACAGCCGATTTAGAAGATTTTGTGATGAATCAAGACATTATTTATGTAGGTGGGGGCAATACGCGAAACTTACTCGTCTTATGGAAAGAATGGGGGCTCGACAGAATATTTTATAAGGCTTACGAACAAGGAATTATTCTTAGTGGGATTAGTGCAGGGTCGATTTGCTGGTTCGAAGAAGGGGTAACTGATTCGATTCCTGGAAAACTGACAAAATTGCCGTGTTTAGGGTTTTTAAGAGGAAGTAATTGTCCGCATTACGATGGAGAAAAAGAGAGAAGACCGGCATATCACCGACTTATTTCATCCGGAGAAATGAAAGACGGTTTTGCAGCTGATGATGGTGTCGCTCTTCATTTTATCGACGGAAAATTAGTGCGGGCAGTCAGCTCCCGACCTCATGCAAAAGCCTATTTCGTGCAAAAAACAAGTCAAGGCATTGAAGAAACAACGGTAGAAACGATTTACTTGAATAGGGAAGAGGGGAATAAATGAGCGAGTTTTCTGTTATAGAAAAAACAAAAACATTGATTACGAAAGAAACGTTAGTTGAAGATTTCAAACGGTTAGGTATACAGGAGGGAATGACGCTGATTGTTCATTCCTCCTTAAGCTCCATTGGCTGGGTATGCGGCGGAGCGGTTACTGTTGTTCAAGCATTAATGGAAGCAGTAACGGAAATCGGCACAATCGTGATGCCAACACAAACGTCATATAATTCCGAGCCTTCATATTGGCAACATCCACCTGTCCCAAAGGAATGGTGGGAAAAGATACGCGAGCATATGCCTGCCTATGAACCAGAAATTACGCCAACGCGCGGCATGGGGGCGGTTCCTGAAACATTTCGTACGTTTCCAGGCGTCATTCGCAGCGCTCATCCGATGTACTCGTTTGCTGCATGGGGCAGATATAAAGAAGAAATCATTAACAACCATTCGATTGATTACGGATTCGGCGAACAGTCTCCGCTGGCAAGAATTTATGACTTAGACGGTCATGTTCTATTGCTTGGCGTCGGCTATGACAGCAACACATCGATGCATCTAGCGGAATTTCGTTTATCAAAGGCAAAAACATTTCAGCAAGGTGCGGCAATGATGGAAAACGGCAAACGGGTTTGGAAAACGTTTATTGACATTGAAACCGATGCGGATCGTTTTCCGGAAATTGGCGCGGCTTTTGAAAGCGTTCATCATGTTGCAAAAGGCAAGGTCGGAAATGCCGAGTGCGTTCTCTTGAAGCAACGGGAACTTGTCGATTTTACGCTCAAGTGGCTTGAAAGGAATGAGTAAAGTGCACACCAATATTTATCTAGTAAGGCATGCTCATTCAACGTATACATCGGATGAGTTAGGCCGCCCGTTATCGAAAAACGGAAAAAAGGACGCCGAACGGGTAACGGAATTGCTGAAAAATAGAAAAATGGATGTGGTGATTTCAAGTCCTTACCTGCGAGCTATTGAGACAGTAGAAGGAGTGGCTTCCAATTATCATTTACCTATTATAAATATGGAAGATTTCAAGGAAAGAAGGCTTGCTAACCAACCGGTGGAACATTTTGAAACAGCCATTTATAAAGTGTGGAATGATGAATACTTTTCTTTTGACGGTGGAGAATCGAACAAAGAAGTGCAAGAGAGAGGTGTTAGGGCGCTAAAGAAAGTGTTGACCGAATACGGCGGAAAAAATATCGTCATCGGCACGCACGGCAATATCATGGTGTTAATCATGAATTATTACGATTCGATCTATGACTACGAATTTTGGAAACAGCTTTCCATGCCGGATATTTATCAGCTTACATTTTAATAGAGAGCAACAATTAGTTAGTGTGAAACGAATATGGCAGGAGTAAAGATATAGCATAAGGAAGGAGAAAAGAGATGCTGACACTATATCTAACAAGACATGGGGAAACAGAGTGGAATGTACAAAAAAGAATGCAAGGATGGCAAGATTCGCCGTTAACGGAAAAAGGAAGAAGGGATGCAGTGCTTTTAGGCAAACGGCTTGAATTGGTTGAATTTGCCGCGATTTATACAAGCACAAGCGGTCGTACGGTTGAAACTGCCGAATTAATCCGCGGCGAGCGGCTCATTCCGATGTATCATAACGAAAATTTACGGGAAATCAACCTCGGCGATTGGGAAGGAAAAACGCATGATGAAATTACCAAGTTCGATCCGATTGCTTACGAGCATTTTTGGAATAAGCCGCATCTCTACTCACCAGAGCGCGGCGAACGTTTTATGGATGTCCAAACACGAGCGCTGAACGTCATACAAGACATCGTGAACCGTCATCCATCAGGCAATGTTCTTGTTGTGACCCATGCGGTTGTTTTAAAAACATTAATTACCTATTTTAAAAACATGCCGCTTGCTGAGCTTTGGGCGCCTCCGTTTATGCATGGAACAAGCCTAACGATGGTACAGGTGGAAAAGGGGACGTTTAAGCTTGTCACGGTCGGAGATGTGTCGCATTTACAAATGAATGCTGAACTATCGAAGAAATGATCATTTTGATAAAAATCCCCCTCACCGTTTCCTTGCATCTGAGGTGGATTGCAGTGTAATGAATATAAATCCGGTTTGATTTCTAAAATTGTATAATTGCAAAAAAATATACATCATTCGCGAAAAATTCAGTGAATATACCAATGATTTTTATAAAAATGGATAGTTTAATAGTGAAAGATTGAGAAAAAGGTGATATTCATGAACATTGTCATTGCACCAGATTCATATAAAGGAAGTTTGACAGCCATTGAAGTCGGAACAACAATCCAACAAGCATTTTTGAGCGAATTTCCTCATGCAATCATTGAAGTGGTTCCGATGGCCGATGGCGGAGAAGGAACGCTTGATGCGTTTATGTATGCAATAGGGGGGGAGCGTTTTTGTGTTGAGGCAACAGGGCCTTTAGGCGACAAAATCGAGACGGAATACGGAGTGTTAAAGGACGGAAAAACAGTCGTTATTGAAATCGCGAAGATTGCCGGTTTGCCGATGGTGCCACCAGAAAAACGGGATCCTTATAAAACAACATCGTATGGGATTGGTGAAGTAATGATTCATGCGATGGAAAAGGGGTACCGTCAATTTATTATCGGTTTAGGGGGAAGCGCTACGAATGATGGCGGCTTAGGAATGCTGCAAGCGCTTGGTGTCACTTTTATTGATGGCAATGGTGAAACCGTGAAACCATTTGGAGAGTTTGTAAAGGAGGTGGCGATTGCCGATTTTTCTTCTCTCCATCCGCTTGTAAAAGAATGCCAATTTCAAATCGCCAGCGATGTCGATAATCCGTTATGCGGTGAAAGAGGGGCATCTCATGTGTTTGGCCCGCAAAAAGGAGCGACACCGCACCAAGTCTTTGAATTGGATAACGCATTAGACCATTATGCGAATGTCATTGAAAAAGAGATTGGCAAATCTTTCAAAAACGTAAAAGGTGCCGGGGCAGCGGGCGGGTTGGGCTATGCTTTTTTACTGTTAGGCGGAAACATGATGTCAGGGTCACGCATTGTTGCCGAAGTGACGCTGCTTGAGGAGAAGATCAAACAGGCTGACTGGGTCATTACAGGAGAAGGACAAAGTGATTTTCAAACGCTCTATGGAAAAGTGCCTTCGTATGTCGCAGCCATCTCAAGACAATATGGAGCTAAGCCGATTCTTATTTCCGGCAGTCTTGGTACAGGATATGAACGATTGTATGAGCAATTTGTCAGCTGTCATTCGATTGCAAGCGGACCGATGAGTTTAGAACAATGCATGAAACAGGCAAAAGAATTGCTTTTTACCCAGGCAAAAAATGTGGCGAGATTAATTAAAGCCGCCTCTGTTAAAAAGCGTGAATCGCCGAGAAAATAGTTATAAATAATGGATCATCAACACTCATGCTGTCTTATTACTTTAAGGTAAAGAGGTGAATTTTATGCGCATTGTCACTGCTTCGGAAATGTATGCGATTGATCGATATACCATTGAACAAATTGGAATTAGTGAACAATCGTTGATGGAAAATGCCGGACAAGCTGCTGCCCGGGTGCTGCTTGATCAAATAAAACTTTCTGATCGTGTGGCTGTATTGGCGGGAACAGGAAACAATGGCGGTGATGGCTTCATTATTGCCCGGGTGTTAAAAAGCCACGGCTATCAAACTGATTTATGGTTAATTCCACCGAGAGAAAAAGTCAAAGGGGCGGCGAAAGCGGCGCTGCAAATTTACGAAAATTGCGGATATGAAGTAAAAAGCTATATTGGCAATGAGAGAGGATTTGCTGAACAATTAAAAAATTATGATGTCATCATTGATGCAATGCTTGGCATAGGTGTAAAGGGAGAAGTAAGGTCACCGTATAAAGCAATTATTGACGAAATAAATAAAACTGACAAATCTGTCGTCTATGCCATTGATGTCCCAAGCGGTGTTTTCGCAGATAGCGGAACTGTACATACAGCGGTTCAAGCGGATGTGACCATTACGATTCAATCCCCGAAGCTTAGCGCATTTACGTTTCCCGCTGCGGATTATTACGGTGAACTTGTTACGGTTGATATTGGCATTCCACCGATTGCTTTAGAAAAAAACACATCGCTTCGTAAAGTTTGGAATGAAACGGACGTTGTACGAACATTACCGAAAAGGAAGCGTTCATCTCATAAAGGAACATATGGGAAAGGGCTTGTTATTGGCGGTTCGCGCAATATGACTGGTGCTGTCACGATGACGGCAAAAGCGGCTTTAAGAAGCGGGGCTGGATTACTAACAATGGCTGTACCGGATGACATTTATTCGGTTGTAGCCACACATGTTCCAGAGGCGATGTATCATCCGTGTTCAGCGATGAACGGCTGCTTCGCCGGTGAAATCGATTTCGACAACTTGGATATTGACGCGATTGCCGTAGGACCGGGCATGGGAAGAACGGTGGGAACAAAAAGTGTTGTTCAAAAGGTGCTATGTCAAGATGTTCCGATCGTTCTTGATGCGGATGCGTTATATTTTTGGAAGGATTATGTTTCAATCGTAAACGAACGAAAACAAGCGACGATTGTAACGCCGCATCCTGGAGAAATAGCACGAATGCTTGATGTTTCCATTCACGATATCGAAAAAGACCGTTTTGGCATCGCCAAACAGTTTGCGGTAGAGTACGGTGTGTACCTTGTGTTGAAAGGGCCTTACACGATTGTAACAACTCCTGACGGAAAGCAGTATGTGAACACAACCGGCAATCCCGCATTGGCAAAAGGCGGAAGCGGCGATGTGCTGACGGGGATCATTCTTGCATTTATTATGCAGCATGCCAACATTCATGAAGCGATTAGCAATGCCGTGTTTGTTCATGGAAAAGCAGCGGATGTGCTCATCAAAAAAGGACATTCACCATTGGACGTGCTGGCGACAGATGTCATTGAAGCGATTCCGGCAACGCTTTTTCCACTTTATAAAAAAAATTAGTCCCGTATCATTTTGCCGAATGGTACGGGATTTATATTTTTAAAACTTTTGTCTATGAAAACCAAACTTTTTTTAACAGTCGAACGCCATCGCGGATGTCATTTTCGTTCATTCCACCAAAACCTAATACTACGTAGGCGGGAGGCTTTCCGCTTTCGCCAAACCAATATTTCGCCGCTGAATACACTTTTATACCGGCTTCCTCTGCTTTGATGACCAATTCGTCTACATTGTTATGGTTTTTCAAATGCACAAGTAGATGCAATCCTGCTTTTTCGCCGATAATCGTTGCGTTGTTCCCAAAATGTTCTCGGATAGCGGTGATGAGCGTTTGCTGTTTTTTCGCATATATATGGCGCATTTTTCGAATGTGCCGTTCGAAATAACCGTATTTCATAAAAAGGTATAGTGTTTTTTGAATAATCGTAGAGACAGGCTGATTGTAGTTATAAAACTTTTTCTGAAATACTTCCAGTAGGCAATGTGGAAGCACCATATAGCTTACGCGAATCGCAGGAGTTAACACTTTTGAAAACGTTCCTAGATAGATGACCCGATCTTCAGTATCAAGTGCTTTTAACGCTGGAATGGGTTTGCTTTCATAGCGAAACTCGCTGTCATAGTCATCTTCAATAATAAATGCATTAGTTTTTTCCGCCCATTTCAATAATTTTTGTCGCTTTCCAATTGGCAAAACCATCCCTAGCGGAAGTTGATGCGAGGGGGTAACATAGACAATGTTTGCATCACTTTTTTCCAATTCCTCTAAACTCAACCCGTCTTCCTCAAGGGAAATCGGGAGAATCCGATAATGATGGTTGGCAAATACAGTACGTATCCCGTCGTATGAAGGGTTTTCCATCGCGACTGTGTCGGTTTTCTGAGAAAAAAGCTGACAAAGAAGTCCTGTTATTTGGTGTATGCCTGAGCCGATGATGATTTGTTCATGTGAACAATGAATGCCGCGTGCTTGAAATAAATAGTCTGCGATTTGTTTCCGCAGCCCGGTGTCTCCTTTGCGTTCCCCATACCATAAGATTTGTTCCAGTTCCCCATCCAATGCCTCATTCATACATTTTCGCCAAACTTTCATTGGAAAATGGGATGTGTCGATATTGCCATAGCGAAAATCGTATGGTGGCTTTTCAATATTTTGTTCGATGGAAGTATGAATGATTTTAGGCGGCACCCATTTAGGTTGAAGCTCCTCATCTAATTCTTTCACAATGAAGCCGACTCGCGGTTTACTTTCGACATATCCTTCAGCAATGAGCTGTCCATACGCGGTTTCTACTGTATTTCGGCTTATCCCTAAATGTTTTGAAAGCACTCGAATGGAAGGCAAGGCAGCATCTTTTTGTATATGACCTTGTAAAATTTTATTTTTTATATATTCGTAGAGCTGCATATAAAGTGGCACAGGCTTGTTCGCATCTAAATCAGGGGTTAACTCGATCATAACAATCTCCTCTGACCCTAAAAATTTTTATAAAACTGTCACTATAAATGAGGTCAATATCTTTTTACAATGATTATAACAAAGGGCACAAGGAGGAAAAAAGATGTATTCGATGAGAAGACCAATATTAGAATGTAAAGACGAAGCGAAAATTTCTTCATTTTTGTCATCGGCATTAACCGGGTATTTAGGGCTGGCAGACGACAACGAACCTTATGTCGTTCCGATCAATTTTGTCTGGTGGAACGATGCGATTTACGTTCACGGAGCTGAAGAAGGGCGGAAAATGGAAATAATCAAATATAATCCGCGCGTTTGTTTTACGGTGAGCGAAAATTTTGGCACGATGGTACATCCAGTGCCGGCAAAGACAGATACAGGTTATATGAGCGTGATGTTATTCGGAAAGGCAACTATCGTTTCGGACATAGACGAAGCGACTGCGGCGATGCAACATCTGCTTGATAAATATGTTCCTGGTTATTTTTCATCTCCGCTTTCGAAACACCATGTAGAGTCATACCGGTCTTCGATGGGAAGCCGCACCGTTGTGATAAAAATCATCCCAGACACGATTACCGCTAAAGAAAAGCCATTGAACGAACAAAGAAAATTTTATGAGGGAAGAACAATTAAAGATGATGCAGGAAAGTTTTAAAATGGGGAAAGATAATCATGGATGGATTAACACAGCGCTTTGCTGTGTTTTTTTATTCAGGACATTCTAACATGAATTTTTAATAGTAATACATTTCAAATGATACATATAATAATTAGATGCTAAAGAAATGAGGGAAAACATGGTTCGTTTTGCTACACCAGTTGTTGTTGTCAGCAAATGTCTTGGCTTTGCCGAATGCCGCTATAACGGTGATATGATTAACGATCCGCTTACAGCTAAATTAGCAGAGTTTGTTCGTTATATCCCCGTTTGTCCGGAAGTAGAAATCGGCTTAGGAACGCCACGAGAAACATTGCGAATGGTTGCTGAAGGGGAAGATAGGAGGCTCGTACAGCCATCAACCGGAAAAGATGTAACCGAGGACATGAAAAAATTTTCAGCTTACTTCTTACAATCGTTAGATGGTGTAGATGGTTTTATTTTAAAAAGCCGTTCACCGTCCTGCGGCATTAAAGATGTGAAAATCTATGCCGGAAGGGAAAAAGCGCCTGTTATTGAAAAAGGAAGCGGTTTGTTTGCTCAAGAAGTGGTATCCCGATTCCCGAATGCCGCCATTGAAGAGGAAGGAAGGCTCACGAATTTCCGGATTCGCGAACATTTTTTAACGAAGCTGTTTACGCTTTCTTTGTTTCGTGAAATGAAAAAAGAGCCATCCATGCAAAAACTTGTTGAGTTTCATACGCAACATAAATATTTATTTATGGCCTATCATCAACAAAAGTTGAAAGAGTTAGGGAACATCGTTACTAACCGTGAACGCCTTTCAATGGAGGAAGTGTTCTCAGCTTACGAAGCGGTATTGCAGCAGCTTTTTACTAGAACAGCAAGAAGAGGCTCAAATATCAATGTCTGTCAACATCTCATGGGCTATTTTAAAAACGAATTGTCTCCAAAGGAAAAAGACTATTTTAAAGAGATCCTTGAAAAATACCGCCATCAAAAACTGCCGCTAAGCAGTGTCACGAGCGTGTTAAAATCGTGGGCAGTGCGTTATGAAAATGAATACTTGCTCAACCAGTGCTACTTTGAACCGTATCCAGAAGAATTAGTGGAAATCACTGACTCGGGAAAGGGGAGGGATTACTGAACCATCAAAAAAGCGAGTGTGAAGGGGATCGCCTTTTCCCTCGCTTATTCACCATGATTAGAATCATACACTAAAAAAATAATTGAAACAGTTCACGGGCAATATAAACAGCCACTCCCCATATGATAATGGCGGAAATTTTATTTAACAATCTAATTAGCTTTCTTTGCAAATCCAATTGACCAACGAATTTCCCAACCACAGCAAGAAATATAAACCAAAACCAAGAAACGCTAATGCAGGAGAGGGTAAATGCTGCCTTCTCTGCTCCTTTATAATGGAGCGAGCTTGTTCCGATAACGCCGATCGTATCTAAAATCGCATGCGGATTTAATAAAGATACTGACAAGGCAAATAAAATTTGTTTTTTCGGAGTCATCGATTCCTTGTTTTCTCCAGCAGATGGAGGGCTGCTTTTCCATATGGACCATCCCATGTATAACAGAAAAAGAAAACCGATGGAAAAAATAAGTGTTTGCAGCCACGGTACAGTTAATATAACAACAGAGATACCTAAGACAGCCAATAAAATGAGTAATGTATCACAGAGAGAAGCGGTGATTACAACCGGCAGCGCTCTAATGGTATTTGGCTGCGAAGCTCCTTGGTTAAAAACAAAGACATTTTGCGCCCCAAGCGGCAAGATTAGTCCTAAAGCTAAGACAAAGCCATGAAGCAAAGCAGTAAACAAGAAAAAAGAGCCTCCTTTAGTCTAGTTAAAAACGATTGATTAAATGAAGATAAAGATTATTTTCAAAAAATTATCATTAACATTACACCAATCAGGGGGACGAGTGTTTGCTCAAGTTATTTACAGAAAAGAATTCAGAGAGATGTTAGAACAAATCGATGGATAAACGGATCATATCGCGACATTGAATCCCATTTTCAAAAATAGGTTCCGGGTAGTGTTTGACGAAGAAATCTCGATCCACCCCAGTGATGCGAAACCCGCACTTTTGATAAAGAGCAAGCTGTCCGATACTTGAGTTGCCTGTTCCAATTTCCATCGTTTTGTATCCTTGTTGTTTCGCATTTTCAATCGCATGGAGCACTAATTGTTTGCCAATTCCTTTTCCTTGCTCGTTCTCATCAACGGCAATATTCACAAGTTCTACCGTTTCAGGCCGTGTCGGAAGCAGTACATAGATTCCAACGATTCGCTGATCCATTTCCGCCGCAAAACATTGCTCTCTTTGGATATATTCATTGATGAGCTTTTCCGAAGGATCTGCCAGCAACAGTAAATCCATCGGAGGCTGTTCGTTTTCATGTAACTGACGAATGTTCATCGTGGCACCTCTTTCTGATTTTATCGAACAAAGTTATGATTCTTCAACTTCTACAATCCGCTCCGGATGGGTATACACGTTCAGCTTATCGCCGCGGATAAACCCGACAACGGTAATGTTTAAGTCTTCCGCTAATTTTAACGCTAAATCGGTCGGAGCGGACTTCGATAATAAAATCCCAACGCCGATTTTCGACACTTTTAGCAACACTTCAGAGGATACTCTGCCGCTAAAGGCGATGATTTTATCGCGCACAGGAATTTTCTCAAGCAGGCAATGTCCGTAAATTTTATCTAGAGCGTTATGTCTGCCGATATCAGACCGTGTGACAATCAATTCGTTTGCGGTGCAAAGCGCGGCATTGTGTACACCGCCAGTTTGCTGAAAGGTAATGCTTCCGTTTTGCATCGTTTTCATCAAATGAAAGCATTGTTTCACGCTGACTTTGATATTGGACATCACCGTCTTTGCCGTTTTGACGTCATTATGCAAGTAAAATTGCCGGCTTTTCCCGCAGCACGAACCGATAAACCGTTTGGAGAAATATTGCCGGCTAATCGGCTGTTTCACATGTAAATCAACATAGGCAAATCCTCGGCTTTCATCAATGGATATCTGTTTTACATCATCTTTAAAACGAATCACACCCTCTGAAGCGAGAAAGCCGATGACAAGTTCGTCGAGATAATCAGGCGAGCAAACGATTGTCGCAAATTCCTCACCGTTAACAATCATTGTCAGAGGATATTCAGATACAATTACGTCTTCTTCCTCCATAAGTCCTTCGTTCGTATATTTGAATATTGTTTTTCTTACCATGGTTTCTTTTTCCATTCCTGTCACCTTCTTTATATTTCGTACGTCATTCCACTCTGTTTTTATGATACAATCATACTACAAAATAGAAAAATAGTTTTGAAAATTTTATATATTACAAGGAGTGTCAATATGGGAAACACAAAACATACAGGACCAATTAAATTAGATCAACGTCCTAAGCCGTCTCTTTGGGTCAGTATGATGCCGATGGGGTTAGGGAAAGTCAAGCCGCATCATATTCGTGATACGTTAAAAGTCGTATGGGAAAATCGTGACCAACTTGGCTATGCTTATCGCATTTTGACACAAGGCGTTTGCGACGGATGTGCTCTCGGAGTGTCAGGTTTGCATGATCAGACATTGACGGGTCCGCATCTTTGCACGACGCGTTTAAATGTGTTGCGGCTCAATACAATGCCTGCGATTGATCCGAAATGGCTCGAAGATGTTGATAAACTAAGAGAGCTAGACAGTACCGAACTAAGAAAGTTAGGAAGAATTCCATATCCATTATCGCGGAAACCGGGAGAAAAGAAGTTTACAAGAATTAGCTGGGACGAAGCGTTAAACCGCATCGCCGCAAAAATCAAAAGCATTAATCCGAAGCAGCTTGCGTTTTATTTAACGGCGCGCGGGATTACCAATGAAGTGTATTACACAGCGGCCAAGGTGGCACGATTTTTAGGGACGAACAACATTGATAACGCGTCACGGATTTGTCATTCGCCAAGCAAGACAGCGTTAAAACGCTCGCTTGGAATCGGCGCCTCAAGCTGCAGTTATAAAGATTGGATCGGTACCGATGTTCTTGTCTTCTGGGGCTCTGTCGCTGCGAACAACCAGCCTGTCTCCACGAAATATATGTATGCCGCAAAAAAAGCAGGAACAAAAATTATTATCATTAATCCGTACCGGGAGCCGGCGATGGAAAATTATTGGATTCCGTCTGTTTGGGAGAGCGCTTTATTTGGCACAAAAATTGCCGATGATTTTTATCAAGTGAACATTGGCAGCGATATCGCCTTTATGAACGGTGTGATGAAACATTGGTTTGAAATGGAAAAAGAGCGGCCAGGTTCGGCGATTGATTGGGAGTTCGTCCGCGAACATACGAACGGAATCGAACAATTAAAAGCGCATGTAGCGAAATACGATTGGGAAACGTTAGAGAAATCGTCCGGCTTGTCGAAAGAACGAATGTATGAATTTGCGAAATTGCTTGCGGAAGCGAAATCAGGCGTATTCGTCTGGAGCATGGGACTCACGCAGCACCGCTTTGGTACCGATAACGTGTCCCAAGTGGCGAATTTGGCGATGCTTCGCGGTTTTATCGGCCGCGCTCATTGCGGGCTTATGCCGATTCGCGGTCACAGCGGCGTTCAAGGCTCTGGAGAAATGGGAGCGGACCCGTTTGTATTGCCGGGTGGTGAATTTGACGAAGAAAATATTACGCGCATCGAAAAAATATGGGGATTCGAAATTCCAAAATGGCAAGGAGATACAATTGGACAAACGTTAGAAAATAGTTTGTTGCCTGATGATCATGAACGAAAAGTGAGATTATTATATACAAGCGGCGGAAATTTCCTTGAAACGATGCCGAACCCGGATTTTATCCGCAAAGCGCTTGAGAGCTTGGAAATGCGCGTGCACCAAGATATTATTTTGAATACGTCCACGTTATTGGATGCAAAAGAAGAGGTCATTATCCTGCCGGCAATGACGCGCTACGAGCAGCCGGGGGGTGGCACATCGACAAGCACGGAGCGAATGGTCTATTTCAGCCCGGAAATTGAAGGACCGCGCATTGAAGAAGCGCGTGCGGAGTGGGAAATTTATATCGACCTTGCTTCACGCGTAAAGCCGGAAGCTAAACATTTGATCCATTTTAACAACGCTCAGGAAATTCGCAACGAAATTGCGGTAGCGAACCGCAACTATGATGGCATTCAGCATTTAAAAAAGCGGGGAGACGTGTTCCAATGGGGCGGCGCCTGGCTTTGTGAAGGCGGGATTTGCCCGACCGAAGACGGACGAGGGAACTTAATTCCGATTGAATTACCTGAATTGCGAAAAACAGAAGGGCAATTTTATGTAACGACGCGGCGCGGTAAACAGTTTAACTCGATGATTTACAGCGATAAAGACCCGTTCAATGCGGCTGACCGCTATGATATTTTAATGCACGAAAAAGATGCCGCAAAGCTTGGCATTCGCGAAGGAGAGTCGATTGTTGCCTATAATCGCCACGGCATGATGCAAGGACGTGCGAAGTTTGCTGATGTAAAACAAGGAAACATTGCTGTCTATTGGCCGGAAGGAAATGTGCTCATTCCAAAAGGCGTCTATGAAACATACGCGCAAATTCCAGAGTATAATACCATCGCCATCATTGAAAAAGCAGAAACGTTCCATGCGCAAAAAGATCAAAAATATGTCGAAAAACGAATTGAAGAGCTCGAAATGAGTGTTGACTAACCTCATGCCGGTTTAGGTGTGAGGTTTTTTATTGAATTTTATGTCAAAAATTCCAGATATATCTTGATGTTCAAAGCATGAGTGATATAATTTTGGTAATATTCTATAATGTTTTGATTTTTAATAAGCAAAAAATAAAGGACTACATACTATACGCGAAAGAATTTAAATAAAGGAAAATATTGCTATGTGTAAGATAATAGAGTAGAGGAAGTTTTTATTATACCCAATTACCTAACAATCTATTAATTCCTAAAAGAACTAAGATGATGACGCATGAGATTATTCAGATACTTGATAGAAAGATAATTTAATTTTATGAGGTGAATATGGTGAAGAATATTTGGCAAGAGGGCTATGATAATTATAAGTTAGACACATTGACGGATGAGGCAGTAGAAAAGGCCGAGGAAATACTTAAAGTAAAGTTACCGAAATCCTACATAAATATCCTCAAAGTACAGAACGGGGGATATATCAAATTTAACTTGTATCCTTGTAATGTCCCTACATCTTGGGCAGATAATCATATTAACGTAGAACATATTTTGGGGATAGGTGAAGTGAACGGCATACTGGAAAGCGAAAATTTAATTAAAGAATGGGGACTACCAAATAATATTGTCCTCATTTCAGGAGATGGGCATTCGTGGATTGCCTTAGATTATCGAAAAGTGAAAGAAAACCCACCTGTTATTTACATTGACACCGAATTAAATCAAATAGTGGAAATAGCTAATTCATTTGATGAATTTTTAGATGGGTTATACATAGAAGAATTTGAAGATGATTCCACTACGTGGATTGAAAAAGAATGGACTGTTGAAGAAATTAATACAGCATTATCATCAAATGATGAACAGATAATTATTAGTGCTTTTAACTATCTTCTTGTAAAACCGCATGAACACGTTGATATTATTGAACAAAAATTAATGACACTTCTCCAAGATTCAAATCCACAAATAAAAGAGTTAGCAGTCATTTATGCTTATCATTTCAATCAAAAAGGGGTATTGTCTACTGAATATGTAGATGAAATTATTTCAATCCTTCGCATAGACAAGGAAATAAAAGATTATTTAGATATGTTTATTGCCGAGAATATCCTGTAGGCTTATTGTACTAACATATTAGTTGAAGAAGACATACATAAGACAAAAAATTAGTCCTTTTCTTTTTGTGAAATATAAACACTAATGTTTAAAGAAAAAAGTTCATTTCCTGTAAATGTTTTAAAGTAAAAAAGCTATTTTTGTAACAAAAAAGGTGTTATCCCAAGAGGAATTTTTTAATTCGTCTTGGGATAACGCTACAATACATTATTACAATTCGTTCACTTCCTCACGATGATGAGAAAGGGGGAAACGATGAAAAAATTTGGTGGATGATAATGATTAGTCTTATTCTCACTTTGTTTTTCTACAATAAATGGTATTACCCGCCGTTACCTGAGCAGCTAAGTGTGGTAAGCAAGCGGGAAGTTCTAAACCGAATTCAGTATTCAGAAGAGCCGCTCGTGAAAATAGAAGAAAATGAAGATTACGAGTTTTATATTTCCCGTACGAATCAAGGAGAAGCGGATGACGATTTGAAAGAACATATGAAACAAAAAGGATATGCTTTTCATTCACAAGAAGGTGCAGGTTACTTTTTTTATAAAGATCAACAAAGATTCATCGTTACTTCACAAATGTGGACAGGGAAGTATGTGATTTTTCAAATACCGAAAGACAAATCATAGCAAAGAAAGGAAGATTGCCACATGCTTGAATTAACTAGATACATCGATGTTTTATCCTTTAAACAAGACGTCATACCGTTCCTTGAACAGTATGAGGGAGAAAACAATTTACCGTTAGGAGTATTAATGAATTTAAAACAAGATGAGCAACCTATATACATGGCGAGGGTTACGAAAAACGGAAAATTGTCGCTTGTGTTACTGCAAACACACCCGCGTCAAATGATTTTTTCAAAATCATTGCCTTTTACATCAGAAGAAGTTAAGGAATTAGCCGAAAAATTGTACGCTGATTATCCGAATATCCCGGGATTAATTGGTGAATCAACATTGGTCAAATCATTAGCAAGTGAAATCGCGCGTTTAAAAAATAGTGAAACACATATTCATATGGAACAGCGGGTGTACGTTCTTCGCGAGGTAAAGAAAAAAGCGTCTGACAGGGGAACATTGCGGTTGGCGGAATCGCGTGATTTGCCAATTGTTGAGCGGTGGGCATATCGTTTTTGTGAAGATGTGGGAGAGCCTGTAACTGTGGAAGAAGCTGCGCAGAAGGCAAAAGATATGATTGAAAAAGAGCGGTTGTATTTATGGGAGATTGATGGAAAATTAGTATCTATGGCTTGTTGGTTACGTCCGACAAAAACAAATGTGACAGTAGGTTTTGTCTACACACCGCCGGAAGAACGAAAAAAGGGATATGCTTCAGATTGTGTTTCTGCTCTATCGCAGCATTTGTTACATTCAGGCTACCAAACTACTTCTCTTTATACCGATTTAGCGAACCCTACTTCTAACAAAATTTATATGGAAATTGGTTATGAGCCGGTGATGGATTCAACAGTGGTGTTCATAAAATAGCTGGCGAGAGTTTTCGAAGGGAGATGGACAGCTATTAGATGGTCGTTTTATTTATTTCCGATTGTGTATCTCATTCATGACATGGAAGAAATTTTAACCGTTGAAACATTTCTGAGAGAACACCAGGAGAAAATTCCGTTTTCTGTCACGACGATCGAGTTTACGGTCGCTTTTCTAGTTCTTTACATCATTTCTGTTTTTGGTTGTTATCGTGTATTGCGAAACAAATCATTTCTCGGCATGTCACCGGCTCAATATTTTATTGTTCTTGTACCAGGTTTTTTATTTGCAAACGGTGTAGGGCATGTTCTTCAATTTATTTATTTCAGATCGTATGTCCCAGGAATATATACTACGTTAGTGGTCATTTTTCCGTACTGTTTTTTTAGTTTGAGATTTTTATTCAAACATAAGATATTAAGCAAAACAAAATTTCTATTTATTTTCCTGTCCGCTTTTATTCTTCAAGCACCTCTAGCATTTATCGCATTATTATTAGGAGAAATATTAGTATAAGAATAAGGAAGGATTATTATGGAAATACAGTATCGTTTTGATAAAGAGATGATTGATATCGTTGAATGGCGCGAACTCGTGTTAAATACAGCCACATGGAAAATGCCGCAAGAGATGAGTGACTGGGAAAAAATGCTTGAGAATACTTCGCTCATTGTCACAGCTTGGGATCGTGATAGATTAATAGGTTCGGCGCGTCTGTTTACGGACTTTGTCCGCTGGGGAAATATTTACGATGTCGTTGTTCATCGCGATTATCAAGGGAAAGGAATCGGCAAAAATCTGATTCTCCAACTCATCGAACATCCAAGTGTCGCGACTGTTCGCACATTTTGGCTAGGAACAGTGGATAAAGCGGAGTTTTATGAAAAACTCGGGTTTCGTCATGTAAAGGAGATTGACGGTCATTCCATGGTGTTTGTGAGGAAAGAATTATAGAATCAGGAAAGGGAGATGGCTATTGGGATACAGCTGGGAAAATGCCCCGTCTGAGGTAAAGTCGTTCGTTGGCTTGCTGTTTGTGCATATTTGTAAGGTGTTAAAGGAAAAGCTTATTGGTTTTTACCTTCACGGATCATTAGCAATGGGCTGTTTTTCGCCTGAAAGAAGCGACATTGATATATTAGTAGTAACAAACGAAGCATTGACTTTAAACCCAAAGAAACAGTTAGCCGAATTGTTTTTGGCGCATTCTAACCAGCCGTTTCCAATTGAAATTAGCTTTATGACGCTTGCGCAACTTTCTCCTTGGCAACATCCGACTCCTTATGAATTCCATTACAGCGAGTCTTGGCGGGAAAAATTGCAAAATGATTTAATAAACAATCAATGGAGAGAGTGGAACTCGAAGGCCCAAGTTGATGCCGATTTAGCGGCACATATAACGATTTTACGACATGCGGGTGTACGTTTGCATGGACCTGATATTCAAGATGTTTTTCCAGATGTGCCCGCACGAGATTACGAATCGTCTATTTTAAGCGATTTCGCGGACTGTTGCAATCATATCACTGAAATGCCAGTCTATGCTGTATTGAATAGCTGTCGTGTTTATTTGTATTTTCTCGAGGGGAAAATTTCTTCCAAAGAAGAAGCGGGAAGATGGGCGGAAGCTATGTTTCCCCACCCTTATCACTCAGTTGTAAAGGAAGCGATAATGGTTAATGCAAACAATAAACCGTTTATGGAAGTGAGTAAAGAGAAACTGCTTCACTTTCGCGATTACATAAAAGAACAAGTGAGTTTAGCTGTTGAAGAAAAGAAATGAGAAACATAGAGAAGATGGATTGCAAAATCGACTTCAGGGGTTAAAAAATCGAATCTCTACGTGTGAAAAGGAGGATATCTAAAGATGTGGAAAGGTGCAGCAGCTGTTTGTGTTAATAAGCTAGGACAATTGTTGATGGTCAAGCAAGGAAAGCCAGATGAACAAAAGCTATGGTCCGTCCCATCCGGAGGGAAGGAAGAACATGAAAGCTTTGAACAATGTTGTTTACGGGAATTATTCGAAGAGACAGGCTATAAAGGAAAAATTGTCCACAAGCTATTTGAAAAAAAGGTCATTCATTTGGAATTGCTGTTCATGTTCATTATTTTGAAGTGGAGATAACAGGAGGGAAACCTACTATTCTCGATCCTGACGAATTGATTCACGACATTCGCTGGATATCCCCGGAGGAGTTATCAGAACTTCCTCTTTCGTTTCCTGAAGATCGGGAATTTTTGATGAAATTTCTTTCTGATAGAGGAGCAAATAGAATTTCGCAAATTAGGTGAGATGATGGTGAATATCAATAATGAATGTCTCGGCTGCCAGTTAGCGAATCAACTTGAACCCGTTCATGTCGTGTATGAAGATGAACATGTTTGCTGTTTTTTAGACCATGACCCAATTAATGAAGGGCACACGTTAATTTTGCCGAAAAATCATGTTGTCGAGATGGGAGAATTGGATATGGAAACAGCAGCCGCCGTTTGGAAAGCAGCGGTAAAGATATCAAAAGTGCTAAAATATTTATTCAATCCGGATGGGATTACGATTTGTCAAAATGGAGGCAGATTCAATGAACTAAAGCATTTCCATATTCATGTCATACCAAGATATGAAAGTCAACCATTTTACACGGAAGACTGGAACGATAATACAGAGGAAAGAAAAAAGCTTGCCGAAACGAAAGCAAAGCTTCGGGCATGCATGAAAAAATATTCCTATTGAAAGGAAAAAAACGTGAAGAACAAGAAATGATTATTTGGTGGACATTTAAAAAAAGGAGGGATTTTTGTGGAACAAACCATTATTCACCATATGGAAACAGTGCGCGGAATAACTGAGCAAACGATAAAAAAAATTCCTGAAGAGATTTCGGATATCATTCCGAAAGGTTTTAACAACAATATTCGCTGGAACTTTGGTCACATTGCATTCGTACAAGAAAAGCTCGTCTTTGGACTTTTAGGTGAAGAGATGGGCATTCCGAAAGATTACGAGCAGTTTTTCGCTGCCGGAACGAAACCGGCAGAATGGGAAGGAACGCCGCCATCATTTTCCGAGCTTTCCGCAATCTTGACAGAACAAAAAACGAGAATAAAAGACTTTATTAAAGGACGTTTGCATGAAAAACTGCCAAATCCATTTACAAACCGAGGAGGAATCACGTTTTACACAGTTGGTGAGGCATTTTTATTTAGCTTTTACCATGAAGCATTACATATCGAAACGATTAAGCGAATATATCGATCTATTTCTTCTAAATAACCCTACAATCTTGGGGCTGGCTGAAAGAGAACGTCATTGCCAATCGGTTTCATTCTACTCGTAAGGAGTTGAAAGAATCGATTATTTCGTTTTTGGAGCACCTCGCTCAATTTCTAGAAAAAGTGCTCCAACGCATCGGGCAGGTATGTTGGAAAATGAATCTGAACATATATAGTAAGCGTAATCAAGGATTTTAACATTTCCCGCTTCAAACGAAGTTCAGTGGTGGGAAATTCACACTCTCTACTTTACCATTCTCGTAAACATTCATCATATCAATAATAGAAACGACCGTTTATTATCGGAGGCTGTCTCAAAAAAGTGTCAGACACCGTACATTACGCTTTGTACGTACGACTTGGGTGATGTCAGACACTTATGGGACAGCTTTTTATATATTTATTTTGGACTTCTCAGATGGTCCATGCACTTGCAAAACGAAATATGCTCATATTTATTTAGGAAAGACCTATACATATTAGTGAAGGCCAGTTATGCCTTCTACACGATAAATATTTTTAGACTATTTTTTAAATTATGAAAATTAATTGAAAAATGGCGAAGGAAGTGATTAAATAATAATAAACGATGGTGAATTAATAAAAAAACGATTTTTTACAAAATTATAGAAACACCGTTTCTTATTACAGAACAAAGAGGGGTGTTAGGATTGCTCGTCACTGAACTTTTATCGGAATTAAAGTCGATTTTACACGACAGACAAATTCAAGCAGAGGAAAACGAAAGACATCCGCTAGGGAATAGCGGTCGGGTAACGGTCTATCCGCAATCAGAAGAAGAAATCGCAAACGTTTTAAAGTATGCCGACAATAGCGGAAAAAAAGTAACTATTGTCGGCGGCGGAACGAAGAGAGGCTTTGGTGGGTTAACGGAATCGGCTGATATTTTGCTTTCGCTAGCAGACTATAAAGGTGTTGTCGAACATATCGTTGGCGACATGACATTAACGGTTAAGTCGGGTACACCGTTTCAACAATTGCAGGAATATTTAGCTGAATATAACCAAAAGATTGCTTTAGATCCGGCATGGCCGGAATATGCAACGATTGGCGGAGTCATTGCGGCAAATGACAGCGGTCCGAAACGCTTTCGTTATGGTGCTGCCCGAGACAGCGTAATCGGGATGAGAATGGTTTATCCAGATGGAACCATTATCCGCACGGGCGGCAAAGTTGTAAAAAATGTGGCCGGCTATGATATGAACAAGCTGTTTATCGGTTCAATGGGGACGCTCGGAGTGATAGCGGAAGTAACGTTGAAGCTTCGTCCGCTGCCAAAATATGAAAGCCTCATTCTATTATCCTTCCAAGACGGAAATATCGAAGAGATTCGTGCTTTTTCTGTGAGATTGCTAGATTCGATGATGGAGCCGACATCCCTTGAGCTGTTAAGCCCATCTTTATCGGAACGGTTAACAGGGAAGCGGGTTTATACATTAGCGATCGGCTTTGAAGATGTCGAAAGCGCTGTCCATTACCAAGAGGATTTTGTAAAGCGCATTCAGCCGTCGAAAACAAACATGACCATTTTACCATTAAAAGAAGCGCGATTATTTTGGAAACAATTTTACACAATCGGTCCAAATGGAAGAGAAAGCAGAGACGGCAAAGAAATAGAAGCTGCTTTGAAAATCGGTGTTGTCAATCTTGACGTCCTTCAAGTCATCAAAGAAAGCCACATCTTGCAGGATGCTGTGAATGTAGCCATTGAGGCGCACGGCGGTCTAGGGCATGGATTATGCCAAGTATATGTAAAAGGGGTAGGCGAAGATGTTGTCGCTGTCATTGAGCGGCTTCGTCAGTTTGTGACGCCGCTTGGCGGATACGTGATTGTGAAACATTTGCCGTTTGTGCTTCGGCAAAAAGTAGACGTTTGGGGCGAAAAGCCGTTTTATTTCTTCCTATTAAAAGGAATTAAAGCAAAAATTGACCGGAATGACACTCTTAATCATAGACGATTTGTAGGGGGAATCTAAAGTGAGTGTAAGAGAAAGCGATTTAAAACAAGCACCGGCTTGTACAACGACGAGCTTGGGCAATTATCTTTGGAATGACCCACCTGATGAAAGTAAATGGGCCGATTGTGTCCATTGCGGCATGTGCTTGGAATCATGTCCAACTTATGAACAAACCGGCCAAGAGCAGCATTCTCCCCGCGGACGTGTCCATCTCATTAAGTCAGTTGCCGAAGGAAAGCTTGAAGTCAATGAAGTTTTTGCAGATCCGGTTTTTGCTTGTCTTGATTGCCGTGCATGTACAACCGCCTGCCCTGCTGATGTTGATGTTGGAGGACTCATTGAAGAGGCACGCGGGCAAATTCGCCAGGTTATGCCATTAACTGGATGGAAGGGAGCGGTAAGTAAATTTTTCCTTGAAGGAGTGTTTCCACATCCAGACCGCCTGCACTTATTAGGAAGCTTGTTTAAGTTTTATCAAAAGAGCGGATTGCAAAAGGCAGCGCGCAAAACGCGGCTGATCCATATCATGCCGGAACATTTAGTAGAGATGGAAGCGATTTTGCCGGAAGTCAAACAGCCGGTGCGCAAAAAATACAAACATGCGGGCGTCATTAAAGCGAAAGGGGAAACGAAGCGGACTGTTGCACTTTTAACCGGATGTGTCATGGATGTGATGTTCAGTGATATTAATGAGGCAACCATTAATGTATTAACCCGTAACGGAAATGACGTAGTAATCCCGCAAAATCAAACGTGCTGTGGAGCGCTGCATGTTCACGCGGGCGACCGCGAAACGGGAAGAAAGTTGGCGAAACAGAACATCGAAGCGTTTAAAGATGCTGAGACGGTCATTGTGAACGCAGCAGGTTGCGGCTGCATGTTGAAAGAATATCCAGAATTGTTCCGCGAAGATCATGAATGGCGTGAAAAAGCAGAACAGTTTGCAGCGAAGGTAGAAGACATTTCTAAATATCTTCATGATACAGGATACGAAAAGCCAAAAGCAGAAATAAAAACGCGGATTACGTATCATGATGCATGTCACTTAGCGCATGGTCAAGGTATACGTGAAGAGCCGCGCAACCTTCTCCTTAGCATTCCTGGGGTGGAAATGGTTCACATGCCCAATGCTGACCGTTGCTGCGGAAGTGCCGGTATTTACAATATTACCCATCCAGAAATGGCAGGAGTCGTACTTAAAAGTAAAATGGAGCATGTCCCTGAAGATGTCGAAATGATTTCGATGGGCAACCCTGGATGTATGCTGCAAATGGCGCTGGGGGTGTTGAAATACGGAAGAAACCAAAAAATTGTGCACACGGTTCAGCTGCTTGATTGGGCATACCAAAAAGAGGATCGTCAAAAGGAGGGGAAATCATGGCGGTAAAAGGCGTACAAACAAAAGATAAACATATCGAAAATCTTACGAAAATCGTTGGCGGTGCTCAATCGATTCTTTACAAAAAAGAAGATTTGCTTGCATATGACTGCGATGGTTTTACGATTCACCGCCATTTGCCAAAAGCAGTTGTGTTTCCAAAAAGTACAGAGGAAGTCGCACGGATTGTGAAATATTGTCACGAACATGATTTGCCTTTTCTTGCTCGCGGAGCAGGAACGGGTTTAAGCGGCGGAGCGATTCCGTTAAATGGTGAGGTTATCATTAGCTTAACAAAGATGAAGCGGCTGTTAAGTGTTGACCTTGAAAATCGACGTGCAGTTGTCGAGCCGGGTTTTGTAAACCTCAAATTGACACATTCGATTTCTGATAAAGGCTACTATTATGCTCCTGATCCATCAAGCCAATATTGCTGTACGATTGGCGGAAACGTTGCCGAAAATGCCGGAGGAGCACACTGTCTGAAATATGGCGTGACGACGAACCATATTTTAGGTCTGGAATTCGTTTTGCCGAATGGCGAAATAATTGAAATTAGCACAAATGGGGTTCTTGACCCGCCTGGATATGATTTATTAGGACTGTTGACAGGATCGGAAGGAACGTTAGGAATTGTAACAAAAATAACGGTCCGCATTTTGAAAAATCCAGAAGCGAAGCAAACCGTGCTCGCTTATTTTGATAAAGTTTCCGATGCAAGCCAGGCGGTGTCTGATATCATCTCCGCCGGAATTGTTCCCGCTGCCCTTGAAATGATGGATAAAACAGCGATTGAGGGGGTTGAAGCGGCGGCGTTTCCGGTAGGGCACCCGAAAGATATTGAAGCGCTTTTGCTTATTGAAGTCGATGGCATTTCCGCCGGTATCGATGAGCAAATTCATGAAATTTTAGAAGTATGCAGAAGCCGAAATGTTCGCGAAGTGAAAGTAGCTCAAGATGAGCAGGAAAGAGAAAGATGGTGGGCGAATCGCAAAACAGGATTTGGGGCGATGGGGGCGATTTCCCCGGACTACTTAGTACAAGACGGAGTGATTCCGCGAAGCAAGCTGCCGGAAGTGTTAGAACGAATCAAACAAATAAGCGAAAAGTATGGCTTGCGTATCGCTAATATTTTCCATGCTGGGGACGGAAATCTTCATCCTCTTGTTCTTTTTGATGCCAGAAAGCCTGGGGAAACAGAAAAAGCGCTGGCAGCTGGAAGCGAATGTTTACAAGCTTGTGCCGATGTCGGCGGCTCGATTACCGGTGAGCATGGAGTAGGTATTGAGAAACGGGAAGAAATGCGCTTCATTTTCACTGATGAAGAAATTATCGCACAAACCAATATTCGTGATGTGTTCAATCCGAAAAATTTATTAAATGCGGGAAAGTTATTTCCAACACCGGGGCGTTGTGTCGAAGTAAAAAGAAACGAGAAATGAAATAATTTTTTGAAAATTATTGAAACAAATGCGGCTTTATGCTATTATTTTTTTAAATTAAATATGAAACGATGTTTTGTAATAACGAACAAAGACTAGTTTTTCCGTAATACAAGCAAACGCTCTCACTAAAATCGATGATGAAATGGGGGAAATGTTTTATGCAAGATTATGTGAAAGTAGGAAACCTTCAAGTTGCCCGCATTTTCTATGAGTTTATCAATACGGAAGTTCTTCCAGAAAGCGGAGTAGACAGCGAACAGTTCTGGGCGGATTTAGAAACGTTAGTGAAAGATTTGACGCCCAAAAATAAAGCGCTGCTTGCCCGCCGCGATGAAATTCAAGAAAAGCTCAACGAATGGCACCGCCAGCATAGAGGAAATTTTGACTTCGATAAATATAAATCATTTTTGCAGGAAATTGGCTATTTAGAGCCGGAAGTAGAAGATTTTCAAATCACGACTGAAGGGGTAGACGATGAAATCGCTTTACAGGCTGGCCCGCAGTTAGTTGTTCCGATCAGCAATGCCCGCTATGCGCTGAACGCAGCGAATGCGCGCTGGGGGAGCCTTTATGATGCCCTTTATGGAACGGACGCGATCAGCGAAGAAGATGGCGCGCAACGCGGAGAGCATTACAACCCAATCCGCGGCGAGAAAGTGATTGCCTACGCAAAACAATTCCTTGATCAAGCTGTACCGTTAAATGAATACTCTCATAAAGATGTTGTCAAGTACGCGGTCGTCGATGGAAAATTGTCTGCTTTCATTAATGATGGCAAGACGACGAGCCTTCAAGATGAGGAAAAATTTGTCGGCTATCAAGGAAATCCGAAAGACCCATCGGCCATCTTGCTGAAAAATAACGGATTGCATATTGAAATCGAAATCGATCGCCATCATCCTGTCGGTAAAACAGATGGAGCGGGGGTGAAAGATATTTTATTGGAAGCCGCGCTGACGACGATTATGGATTGCGAAGATTCTGTTGCTGCTGTCGATGCGGAGGACAAAGTGCATGTATACCGCAACTTGTTAGGGTTGATGAAAGGTGATTTGACGGCTACATTCACAAAGGGGAATAAAACAGTAACGCGCGCGCTCAATCCTGACCGCGTTTATACAACGCCAAGCGGAGAAGAATTAACATTACCGGGCCGTTCACTCATGTTCGTCCGCAACGTTGGTCATTTGATGACCAATAATGCCGTAATAGACCAGGGTGGCCAGGAAATTTATGAAGGTATTTTAGATGCGGTTGTCACAGGCTTAATTGCGAAACATTCTCTATTAGGCAATAGCCGCTATAAAAATTCCGTAAAAGGATCCATCTACATTGTTAAGCCGAAAATGCACGGCTCAGAAGAAGTCGCTTTTGCCAATGAATTGTTTGACCGTGTTGAAGACATGCTCGGGCTCGAGCGAAATACAATCAAAATTGGTGTGATGGACGAGGAACGCCGCACATCGCTGAACTTGAAAAACTGCATTTACCAAGTAAGAGACCGCATTGTGTTTATTAATACCGGTTTCTTAGATCGAACCGGCGATGAAATCCATACTTCGATGGAAGCAGGACCGATGATTCGCAAAAATGATATGAAAACATCAGCATGGCTGCAAGGATATGAGAAATCAAATGTAAATATTGGTCTTGCCTGCGGCTTCCAAGGACGGGCGCAAATCGGCAAAGGAATGTGGGCAATGCCGGATATGATGGCGGAAATGCTGAAGCAAAAGGGCAGCCAACTGCAGGCAGGTGCCAATACGGCATGGGTACCTTCTCCAACGGCAGCCGTCTTGCATGCTCTCCATTATCATCAAATCGATGTAACAAAAGTACAGAATGAATTAGGAAAAGAGTTTAAAGATTTTCGCAATGATATTTTACAAATTCCAGTGGCGGTCAACCCTAATTGGACCCCAGAGGAAATTCAACAAGAGTTGGATAATAACGCTCAAAGTATTCTCGGATATGTTGTCCGTTGGGTCGAACAAGGAATTGGCTGCTCGAAAGTGCCTGATATTAACAACATCGGGCTGATGGAAGACCGGGCGACATTAAGAATTTCCAGCCAGCACATTGCGAACTGGCTTCACCACGGAATTTGTACAAAAGAGCAAGTGCTTGAGACGTTAAAACGCATGGCGAAAGTCGTTGATGAGCAAAACGCTGGAGATCCTGCATACCGGCCAATGTCGGAAGACTATGACAACTCTGTCGCCTTCCAAGCGGCCTGCGACCTCATTTTCAAAGGCTATGAACAGCCAAACGGTTACACGGAGCCAATCTTGCACCGCCGCCGCTTAGAAGCCAAGGCGAAGTTTGCAGTAAAACAATAATCTATCATACAAAGTGTCTTCGAGGGCATTCTAATCGATTTAGGATGCCCTTTTGTGAGTGAGGAATACTTCGCCATACGTTTGCTGCGGCAAAAGAGAACGCGCTCAGATTGGTTAGTGACCTCAAATGCCCGGAAACAAATGTTATAATGAATTATCATGTTTTGTACTAGAGGTGAGAGAACATGGAAAGAGAAAATATGGTCAAGTCTGTGAGCCGGGCATTAGATATTATCAATATCGTCAGTTCGGAAAAGAATGGTTTAGGCGTTACAGAAATTGCGAAACAAATGGATATTAATAAAAGTTCTGTATATCGAATCTTATCGACACTTGTCCAATATGGATATATGGAGCAGGATGAAGAAACAAGCCGTTACAAACTTGGTTACAAATTTTTGGAGCTGAGTTCGAAGCTGCTCGAATCAATCGATTTAAGAAAAGAGGCAAAACCGTATTTACAGGAATTGGAGAAAGAAACAAATGAGGTCATTCATCTTGTTGTATATGACCAGGGAGAAGTGATTTACATCGAAAAGTTAGAAGGAACAGAAACATTGCGCATGCATTCGAAAGTTGGTAAAAGAGCTCCGATGCATTGCACGGCAGTAGGAAAGGCTATCTTAGCACATTTGCCGTCTAATGTTGTGCTTGATATTTTAAAACGTAAAGGAATGCCAAGGCATACTGATAAAACGATTACTGATCAGGATGAATTTCTTAAAGAGCTCGCCCAAGTGAAACAAAAGGGATATGCTCTTGACTTAGAGGAAAACGAATACGGGATTCGCTGTATTGCCGTGCCAATTTTCGACCATTTAGGAAAAGTCATTGCCGCTGTCAGCGTCTCCGGTCCGACAATACGTATGACCGATGAACGAATCGAACAACTGCAAGCGAGAATGCGGCAAATCGGCAAACAAATTTCTGCAAGGCTTGGATATAGATAAAACATTGGGTCTGACCTATAAGTGTCTGACCTCACATGAATTTCACAATATATAGTTCATTTATCCAATGTTATGTCCTATATATTGTGTTGTGGGGTCTGACACTTTGCTTTTGGGTCAGCCCCTTTTTTGTTGCAAGTGAACGAAAGCACGGGTCCATGTACTTTGTCAATTTGGCTGCAAATTTTATGAAAACCCATTCTTTCAACATATGATATATGATTTTCTTTATTCCTTCTCACAATAACTTTCAAAATACGAATTCGGCAGAATGAATATTTTCCTTTTTATGTTAAACAATAAAGAAAGACGTTGGGCGGCTGCCAATATTGAAATCGAAGGAGAGAAGAGAGTTGCTGAATAGAGAGATTCCTCGTCATGAAAAAAAGATGATTTTCTTCTCGTTCCTTGCAATAGCTGCTTTTGTGTCGCCGTATTTTCTTCTCGGCGAAAATGCGCATATGCGCGTTCACGATAATTTAGATTCGAATATTGCCTGGTATAAAGTGTTAATCAGAAGCGGTGAATTGTTCGGCTCAGTGAATGCCGTCATTCCACAAATTATTAACGGTCTGCCGCGAAACGCATTTGGTACAGAATTCAGTGGTATTGTATGGCTGCATGCTTTATTTCCTTCGATTTATGCTTATGGCTTAAGCCAAACAATCACGCGCGTGTTTGCCTTTATCGGTATGTACCTGCTTCTGAAAAAACATTTTATTCAGGCGCCAGAATGGGCCTGGATTCGTGTCGGTGCCGCGTTAGCCTTCGCCCTCACACCGTTTTGGCCATCAGGGATGCTGAGTACGCTTGGGATGCCGCTTGCGTTATGGGCGTTTTTAAACATTCGCGCTGGCGAACGTTCGTGGATGAATTATTTGGTGTTAACGCTCCTGCCTTTCTATTCAAGTCTTGTTCTAGGCTTTTTCTTTTTCTTAAGCGCGATGGGAATGTTGTGGTTGGTTGATGTTGTGCGCGGGAAAGGCTGGAACGTGCGCTTTTTATTGGCGATTGTTTATATGAGTGCGATTTATTTAGCGATTGAATATCGCCTTGTCCATTCGCTTTTGTTTTCAACGGAGCCAACGAGCCGCGATGAATATTTTCATGCCCGCCTGCCGCTTTGGCGTGTCATTCGTTTAACCTTTAAAAACTATGTTCTTGGGCATAACCATGTCATGACGGTACATGGTCTTGTTATTTTGCCGGTTACGTTCATTGCCTTATATTTTGTCTGGAAACAAAAACGCTGGCGTGAAGAAAAAACATTTCTTTTTTTGCATGTTCTAAACTTTGTACTTTCGACATGGTATGCGTTTTGGTTTTATAAAGGATGGCTTCCATTGACAGAACGGTTCGACCTTCTTGATAAGTTCAACTTTGCCCGTTATCACTTTTTACGGCCGCTAGTGATTTATGTGTTATTTGCACTTTCTTTGAAAATTTTATGGCGACAAGGAAAGGCGTGGCAGCGAATGTCTCTCTGTTTCATCGCGGCACAGCTTCTTGTGTTGACGGCTTTTAACGAGGAAATCATTTATCGGAACAAACCGTCGTTTAAACAGTTTTATGCCGAAAAGCAGTTTGCGGAAATTAAAGAATACATAGGGCTTCCAGTGGAAGAATATCGCGTCGTGAGCATCGGAATTCACCCGGCAATTTCCCAATATAACGGATTTTATACGCTCGATACGTACAACAATTTTTATCCACTCTCTTATAAACATCGCTTTCGAGAAATTATTGCGCAAGAATTAAAGAAAGATAAGAAGCTGCGTGAGTATTTTGATGAGTGGGGCGGGCGTTGCTATATTTTTGTGGATGAACTCGGAAAACATTATATGTTTAAAAAGCATTCACAGAAAAAGATCGAAAATTTGCAGCTAAATACGGATGTATTTCGGGAAATGGGTGGGCGCTATATTTTATCCGCGCTCCCGATTGAAAATGCAATAGAAAATCAACTGAAACTGGAAAAAGTATTTCATTCGCATGAATCCGCATGGAAAATCCATTTGTATAAAGTAACGTCTAAGGAGGAATGAGTTTGAACGAACCGGTTCTTACCATTGTTGTACCGTGTTATAACGAAGAAGAAGTGTTGCCGGAAACGATAAAACAGCTGATCTGTTTGCTTGAGCAACTAATCGAGGAAAAGCTCGTTTCGCGGCAAAGCAAATTGTTATTTGTTGATGATGGAAGTAACGATCAAACATGGAAACTCATTTATAAAGCGAGTTTGCAGCATGAAACGGTGAAAGGGGTGAAGCTTGCGCGCAACGTCGGTCATCAAAATGCTTTGCTCGCAGGAATGTTTGCCGCCAAATCGGTTTCTGACTGCATCGTTTCTATTGACGCTGATTTACAGGATGATATTTCCGTTATTCGTGAGTTTGTACAAAAATTTCATGAAGGCTATGACATTGTCTATGGGGTGCGAAAAAAGCGAGATACAGATACATTTTTCAAGCGACATACAGCACAAGGTTTTTATAAATTGATGAAAGCGATGGGCGTGAATGTCGTTTATAATCATGCCGATTATCGCTTAATGAGCCGCCGCGCTGTTGAAGAACTGGAACGTTTTGAGGAAGTGAATTTATTTTTGCGCGGGATTGTTCCGTTGCTAGGGTTTCGCTCTACTGTTGTCTATTATGATCGGAAAGAGCGACTGGCTGGTGAAACGAAATATCCGCTCAAAAAAATGCTGGCGTTTGCCTTGGATGGGATTACATCGTTTAGCATTACTCCCATTCGCTTTATCTCTATTATTGGTTTTATCTCATTTTTCGTCAGTCTTATATTTGGAATGTATTTCATCTTTTTAAAATTTACAGGACATACGCAAACTGGCTGGACATCTCTTATTATGTCGATTTGGCTTCTTGGGGGATTGCAGCTTATTGCGTTTGGTTTAATCGGTGAATATATTGGGAAAATTTATAAAGAAACAAAGCGGCGTCCAAGATATATTGTCGATATAGATTTATTGAATTTGCCGCTTCGAGCGAATCACTCATCTCCAATCGCGGAGGAGCATATGTATGTTGATGTTAAGAGGTTATTTGAATCGAACTAGCCAGTTTGTTCGGTTTCTGCTGGTTGGAGTCGTAAATACGTTCGTCGGCTTATCGGTGATGTTCTTTATGCTGCACGCTGCTCATTTTTCATATTGGTGGGCGACGTTCAGTGGAAACGCAGTCGGTGCATTGGTAAGTTTTTTGTTAAACCGCTCGTTTACGTTTCGAAGTGATATTTCCGTAACAAAAGGCGCTTTCCGTTTTTTTGCCGTGATGATTTCGTGCTATTATGTGGCGTATTCATTTGGTCAAATGGTTGCCCGTTTTATTGTAGCTTTGTCTCCATATCCATTTGCAAACGTTCACGACGATTTAGCGGTATTGTTCGGCACTTTATTTTACGCAGTGCTGAATTATCTCGGACAAAAAATGATTGTTTTTACAGCAAAGTAGGATTTTTTAAAGTTAATGTTGAATATAAAACTATGCTAGGAGATATCCACATTGGTAGCTCTTTCGCTTTTTTGACGAGTACGGAACATATATAAAATTTTTGGGAAAAATAGCATATACATGTAATAATCTGTTTTTTGTATCCCAATGTTGAGGTGAAGCAAATGGAAGTCATTGTATTGTTTGGATTGGTGTTTTTCCTTGTTTTTGTTATCTATTCGTTATTGTCCAAAGATCCCGGTCAAGGAAGAAAGAACCTAAGTAGTGAAAGTTACGTTTTCCCTTTCTATTATCACGATACATCATCCGATTATAACGATTGTGTTGGCGATTTTGGTGGTGATTGCGGCAGTGGAGGCGGTGGAGATTAGAAAGTTCAGAATCAGTAGCAGATTAGTTTTTTTTACTAAACAGAGAAGATTGTTGAAATGTTGGAAATGGTAAAGAGATATACAATGAATTTACGCGAAGGTTAATAGGCATTGCAGGTGCTAGTGTAAAAAGAAAGCGCTTGGGCCATCCAACCCAAGCGTTATTGTTTCCATTATTTTAAGGGAAATAGTTAATCGATGTACTATTTTTAAGATTTTAGTCATTAACGATGCAGCACATATTTTCGCAGAGGCACGCGGAATTCAATAATCGGTTTGGTGAACTGTATGATCGGTTTGCTTGCTAACATGAGCGTTACAACAATGGATATGACGAGCAATAACGGATATCCGTTCATTTTCGAAATAACATCAGGGAAGTTTGTAGCGTGCAAGTATTTTAAAATAAAACCGTGCAAAATATATACATAAAATGTTCGTGTCCCTAAAGCAGAAATAGTTAATTGGCGATTTGGAATCAACGACATAAAACAAAATGTCATTAAAAAGCTGACTCCGTACAGCAACAACCGGAATAAAATACCCGTTTCCTCGTTAACGCCTAAAGTTTCATAAGATTTCGAGCCGTACAACCATTCTTCTTGTAAGTTCGGAAATGCAAAATGAATAAGCACAAATACGCTAACGAGCAAAATAACCGATAGGAAGCGGACTTTCGGCTGAAATAATCGTTCAAAATGTTTCTTTTTCAGTAAGAAGCCAAACAGGAAGAACGGGAAAAACGTAAACGTCCGCGAAAGGCTCAAAAACTTTTCGATATCGGTTAATCCAATTAAAATTCCCATAAGGATTGTTAAGAAAAGGGCGTACGTTTTTGGAATTTTAGCAAAAACATACAGCATCACATTCCAACAAAACAAACTTAGTAAAAACCAAAGACCCCAGTGAGGAGTAAGGAAATCAAGCGAAAGATTATCGTCTTCATATAAAAACGAATAATAAACGGAGTAAAGTAGTTGGAAAATGACATATGGAATGAGTATTTTTTGTGTTATCTTCTTTAAATACCCTTTTTTATGGAAATTTTTCGCGAAATATCCAGAAATTAATACAAATGCCGGCATGTGAAAAAGAAAAATCCAAACATATAAACTATGGATCAATGTATTTTCTGCAATATATGGGCGAAGAAAATGACCGAAAACAACCAAAACAATAAGAAAAAATTTTGCATTGTCAAAATAATAATCCCGCTCTTTCATCAATACCCTCCTTGTCGGATATGACAGATTGTTGAAGGTATCATTCACGCAACAATTTATTATTCTAACATAAAAATTAGAAAGATGAGCATATATTTTTATATAGGTAAAATGTACCATTATAAAATGAAAAGTGATTTGGAAAAATATATTAAAAAATTTATTGAGGGAGGAATTCCTGTTGAAGGAAGAGACGGCGCTTTATTCTGTTGAGAAGAAAAAACAATCGAACCGTTCCGCCGAGGCAGAAAATGATTCCTATCTAGTGTGCAATGAGGAACTGTTTTCGAAAGAACTTAGAGTAATGGCCGAAGACAGCGCACACAATCGTGAAAGGGGAGAATTTCATGGAAGTTATTAGAGCGAAACAAATTGCCGAATCGGGCGATATTGTCCGTGTAACATACGAAGGAAAGCCAATATACATTCAACACGTAGATGAAAAAAATGAAATGGCGAGAATTTATGAGCAAGAAAATCCAGACAAAGAGATGGTTGTGCCGATTCGCCTTCTTAATGAAGAATAAGGCTGTTTCATAAGGGTCTGACCTCACGTGCGTTTCACAATATATAGTTCATATGATCTATATATTGTGTTGTGGGGGCTGACCCTATACTTTTGAGACAGCCTCATTTATATTGTGAAAACACCTTTCTATCTTTCTTGTAACACGTTATAATGATAAAGGGATAGGCTATCGGAATGGAGTGAACAATAATAATGAATATTGGTTTTGGTGAAGTTGCATTGATCGTCTTTCTTGCGCTTTTAATATTCGGTCCGAAGAAATTACCAGAACTCGGAAAAGCAGCCGGCAAAACACTTCGTGAATTTAAAAACGCAACGAAAGGTCTTATTGACGAGGAAGAAAAAATTGAAAAAAAATAATGTCTTAAAAAAATGCCTCGTTGCCATATAGGCAATGGGGCATTTTTGTGATGAAGCGGGAAGAGGCCATCTCATAAGGGTCAGACCCTTATGAGACAGCCTCTTTCAAGAGCATTAATCCAGTTTACATTGATCCAACGGTACAATCTTTGTCTTTTTTATGATTTTGTATCCTAGCCACACGGCAATAAAAATAGGTAAGCCAATGTATGATACGAGTACACCGTACCAATCAATTCGATCCCCGGTAAATGCGGAATAGTTTTGTCCAAGTATGACAATCACGCATAGGATGAAAGCGAATAAAGGACCGAATGGGAACCATTTTGCTTTGTATGGCAGGGCATTTAAGTCACGGCCTTGTGCAATATATGCTTTACGGAAGCGGTAATGACTGATTGCTATACCTAACCAAGCGATAAAGCCGGACATGCCTGATGCATTCAATAACCATGTATATACGGCACCATCCCCGAAAAAGGAGGCTAAAAACGCCAATGTACCAACTAAGGAAGTAACAATGAGCGAATTGACTGGCACCCCACGCTTATCTAGCTTTGCTAAAAATTTTGGAGCTTTTCCTTCGCGCGCTAAGTCCCAAAGCATCCTTGTAGAAGCGTACATACCCGAATTTCCTGCTGATAAAACAGCGGTTAAGATAATGGCGTTCATGACAGATGCAGCGAATGCGACTCCAGCTTTATCGAACACAAGCGTAAACGGACTTACTGTTACGTCGCTGTTAGCAAGGTTTTCATTCGTATAAGGAATCAAGAGACCGATGGCAAGAATGGCTAATATATAGAATAAGAGAATTCGCCAGAATACTTGTCGCACCGCGCGAGGAATGTTGCGCGCAGGATCATCGCTCTCTCCAGCGGCAACCCCAAGTAATTCCGTTCCTTGAAACGAAAATCCAGCAGCCATAAAAATTCCTAATATCGCCATAAATCCGCCATTAAACGGTGCATCACCAATAGTAAAGTTTTTAAAGCCGACAGCCTCTCCGCCCATGATGCCGAAAATCATTAAAAAACTAATGACTAAAAAGATGATTACTGTTGCTACTTTGATTAAGGAGAACCAATACTCTGCTTCACCAAACCCTTTAACAGATAAGTAGTTTAAAAGAAACATAATGATCAAGCAGAGAGCGCTCCACAGGATGGAAGGGCTGTCAGGAAACCAAAACTTCATAATCAAAGTAACGGCAGATAATTCTGCGGCAATCGTAATTGCCCAGTTGTACCAATAATTCCACCCTAAAGCAAATCCTAATGCCGGGTCGACAAATTTTGAGGCATAAGTGCTAAATGAGCCAGCTACTGGCATATAGGCTGCCATTTCTGCCAGACTGGTCATAAGAAAGTAAACCATGATCCCAATCGCGATATAAGCAACAAGTGCTCCCCCGGGACCTGCGGTATGAATCGCCCCGCCGCTTGCTAAAAACAAACCTGTTCCAATGGTTCCTCCAAGTGAAATCATCGATAAGTGCCGCGCTTTTAATTTGCGCTGCAGTTCATTTGTAACCGTGGAGGAAGATTGAGGATTAGAGGTCGTGTTTTGAATGGCGCTTTTCATTATGATCACTCCTTATAAAATATTTGGAAGGAGTGGGTAATAAAAAAAGCCGTCGAAGGTGATTCGACGGCAATATGTACATTACCCGCATCAAACCTTCCGAAAAGATAGCGCACCACGTTTGCTTTACAACAAACGTGACAGTGCTGTCCCTATTCGGCAACAGCCCCAGCTTCCCCACCCAGAGAAAGTGTGGAAACTTCGGCGACTTTTCCTTTCAAGCGGAGTCGTCAACGTTCTCTGCGTCTCGTCCGCTTTACTGATAAAAGTCGCAACCTCTACCCCATCGGTTGAATAGGATAGCGATTATTCAGTTTTTAGGTAATCACGGTCATATTATAAAAGATAAGCGAATTTATTTCAATATATTATTTTTCAATTTATGAAATTATGAAACGCGTATTAAGTAAAAATTTATGCAGGGGGTTGCCCTATTAAGTGTCTGATCTCACGTGCATTTCACAATATCGTTCATTTACCCAATGTTATGTCTTATATATTGTGGTGTGGGGTCTGACGCTTTGCCCCAGTTTTCTATTGAGATTTTGTTGTCTCGATTCTTTTATTGGCGAGTTGCATGGCATGGTAAATATTAATCAAACCGTTTCCGAAAAATGGATCATTTCCAGGAGTACCTAAATCAACAGTAGAACGATTAATAATGTTCATTACTTCAATGTTGCTTAGCTCCGGATTTAATGAGAGAATAAGCCCTGCTAAAGCAGATACATGCGGTGCAGCCATCGATGTGCCGGAAAGAGCGGCATAGCGATGATGGACAAAAGTGCTTGGAATACCTGTGCCGGGTGCGACAACATCTAGGTAATTCCCATAATTAGAAAACTCTGCTCGTGAACCATCCGGATTGATCGCCCCGACGCTAAGTACTTCAGGGTATGCTGCGGGATAGCTCGGTTGTGATGAATTATCATTTCCTGATGCCGCAATGATTACCACGCCTTGTTCATATGCGTAACGGACTGCTTCCTGCAAAAGTTCAGATGGTTGATAATTTCCTAAGCTTAAGTTAATGATGTGTGCGCCATGATCAACCGCCCATATAATCCCTTTCGCTACATCAAAAGATGAGCCGTATCCTTCTGAATTGAGTGCCTTAATCGGCATAATTTGATTGAACCATGTAATGCCGGCCACTCCTTCACGATTGTTTGTCTCAGAGGCAATAATCCCTGCAACGTGTGCTCCATGACCATTATCATCTTCAGGAAGAGCATTGTCTGCCAACACGTTGTATCCTTTTTTTAAGCGATGTACTAAGTCAGGATGATCTAAATCAACTCCGCTGTCAATGACCGCAATGATAACATTTTTGTTACCTTGAGAAAGCCGCCAGCCTTCCTCTGTTTGAATCGCCGGTAAATTCCATTGATATCGCAAATACAATAAGTCGTTCGGAACTTCATTTTGCAAATAGATATAATTCGGCTCGGCATACTCGATATGCTGGATATTGTTAAAATAGTCTTTTAGCTCATCTGCTGTTTTGCTTTTTGATTCAAACACAAAAATATGATTCATTTGTTTCATGATTTGCCCATCAATGTCTTTTTCCATCTTGGTGAGCTCTCGTTTTGTGGGGATTTTTTGAAACTTGACCGTCACCTGTTTTTTGTAATAATGACTTTGATTTTTCTCATTATGCTGAATGATTTTAATCGCGGAATGGTTGTTTAGTCTTGCTTTCAGTTCCTTGCCACTGGCGATACTGTCAAGTGTAATCATTGTTGCATTTGTTTTCGTTTGTGATAAATACGGAGCAGGTACTGTCTTTAATTGCTGAACATTTCGGCTGTTATCTACACTTTTCTTTTCATAAATAGGGAGGACACTTAACATCCCAAAAATAAGCATGATTACTCCAGCGAAAACAATAAGCGACTTTATTTTCATCTTTTCTCACCTCTATCTTTAGAGTGCGAAAACATGAAGTGAATTATAAGTAAATACTAATTATGTACAAAAAAGACACCGTAAACGGTGCCTTAATAATAAAGAAATCATTTTGGGAGAGTGAATGTTTGATACGCGCTTACTGAAGAGTTCCTGCCTTCAAAGCCATTTGTGCCGCTTGCATATCAACACGAAGTTGTTCCTGAACGTTTGCTGGATGATAATACCCTTTATTCACCATATATTGGCTTATTTGCTCATGCAGTTGAATCGCGTCATTTAAATGTTGTTTTAGTGTATCGCGGACTTCAGGCGTTGATGCCTCCGTAATCGCCATCGCATAGCTTTTAATGCCGTTTTTTGCAGCAATTAAAAAGTCTGTTGCAATCATTTGGTCATTTAATGTTCCTAACGTCGCTGTGTTTTGCATGATGGGAATCACCTCTTTAAGATAATAAATTTTGTAAGTCACGAATATGTTGTTGCGTTTTTTGAATATCCTGCTGCATTAATGACTTTAGTTCGGGGTCTGTAACTAACCCTTGCATAGCCGCTGTTTTTGTCAAACATACATTTTTAAATGATAAAAGTTCATGAAGCTCTAATGTTTCATGTGTTCCTGTTGCCTTCATGCTTTCTCACCACCTTCCGAAAACTATTGTGCACATCCCGGAGAGTTTTAAAATTGTAAATTAATGAGTAAAAATGGATAGATAAGTAAAAAGTACATGATCCTACCTTTAGATGGGGATGATAACAAACGCAAAGTTTTTATCAGATAAGTGAAGAAGGAGAACACCATGTTTACGTGGATTCGTCAAAAAAAATTTAGGAAAAACGAGTAATAAAAAAGAGGGTGTCCCAAACATGTAACGTTTGGGCACCCTCTTTGATTTATTCCATCATCTTTACTAATTTTCTCGAAATGAGAAGTAAGATGAAACCTAATCCGATTGTAACGGCACCAATTAAGCTGAAAATTTGTAAATAACCTAATGAAACCGTATATGCAGCGAGCACACCAGCTAATTTATTTGCTACACCTGTTCCTGCTAACCAAACTCCCATTAATAGCGAAGCTAAACGAATAGGAGCAAGTTTACTTACCATTGACAAGCCGACAGGTGATAAGCATAATTCACCAAGTGTATGCATGAAGTATGTTAACACGATAAACATGACGTGTGCTTTTTCTACTACTTGGTCTTCATTGCTGCCTGTCTGCATGACAGCTGGAACTAATACTAAAAACCCTAAACCGAGTAAAATCATACCAAGAGCCATTTTTGTCGGAATGGACAAGTCTCCGCGTTCTGTATTAGAAAGTTTTACCCATAATGCTGAAAGAATTGGAGCTAAAATAACAATAAACAAAGGGTTTAATGATTGGAACCATGATGTTGGAATTGTCCAACCACCAATGGATTTGTCAACAAATTTATCGGTGTACAGTGTTAAAGAACTTCCCGCTTGTTCAAAGCCAGCCCAGAAGAATACGACAAAGCAAGCTAAAATTAAAATAACAGCTGTGCGTTGTTTCTCTTTTTTTGTAAGAGGTTGTTTAGTATTATGGTTTGTTTTTTCCACTTTGCCAACAGGCTTTTTACCAATTTCGCCTAAATAGCGATTTCCGAATAGATTGAAAATTAATTGCCCAATAATCATACCGATCGATGCAACAAGGAATCCATATTTAAAGCCGTATTGGACAACACCGTTCACAGTTGTTTTGAAAAAGTCTTCGGCTAAATAACCGACAACAAGTGGCGCAAAGAATGCACCGATATTAATTCCCATGTAGAAAATCGTGAATGCTGCGTCTCTGCGCTTATCATTTTCTTCATAAAGTTCTCCGACAAGCGTTGAAATATTTGGTTTAAAGAAACCGTTACCGATAATAAGTAAAGCAAGACCGATATATAGTCCCATTTTTGAATGTAGGGCAAATAAAGCAAAGTTACCAAGAGCCATCGTAATACCACCGATGGTAATGGCTAATCTTCTACCTAAAAATCGGTCAGAAAGGTATCCGCCGATAATAGGTGTGAAGTAAACAAACATTGTGAAAGTACCATAAATACTCATGGCGACACTTTCTTCAAACCCTAAACCACCGCTTACTAAAGCTGTAGTTAAATACAGAACTAAAATGGCTCTCATTCCATAATAGCTGAAACGCTCCCACATTTCTGTAAAGAACAATAAATAAAGACCGGGAGGATGTTTCTTTTTCGGCTCTTGGTGTTTCGTAGACTGAATGTCTGCCAAAGCTCCCATTTTGTTGCCTCCTTATCAAAAATAAAACTATGAGAGATTTTAATTTACATAATATTATAAAGTCAATAAAGTTATATAAATATATAATTTTAAAATAAGTCAGAAAATATAAATAAATTTTTACGTTTAATAAATGGATTCAAAATAATTTTTTATAATAACTTTTGTTGAAACAAAATTATTTATTCAAATAATTTATTAACAAGCTTTTTGTTTTTTATAGCTCCACAGTCTATAATCAAATTGCGACATTGTAAAGATTCAAAGGAGAGGGAAAAGGTGTCTGTTTATAAAAAACTATTTGTAGCATTCATTTTTATCTTAGCTTTATTCGGCTGCCAGCAGGCTTCATCTAAAATTCCCGCTGTTGTGCTTGAAGTGATTGACGGGGATACGTTAAAAGTAGAAGTCAATGGTAAAAAAGAAACTGTACGTCTTTTATTAATTGATACCCCTGAATCTGTCCACCCGACAAAGCCGGTGCAGCCATTTGGGGTGGAAGCTAGTCATTATGTAAAGAAACTATTGCCGAAAGGAACAGAGGTAGAGTTGGAGCTTGATGTTCGTGAACGTGATAAATATGGCCGATTGCTGGCGTATGTGTGGGTTAATGGAAAGATGGTAAACGAACTGCTTCTTGAACAAGGATATGCTCGTGTGGCATATGTGTTTGAACCAAATACTAAATATGTCGATGAATTTCGTGCTATACAAGAAGAAGCCCGTAAAAAAGAACTTCGTATTTGGTCTTTAGAAAATTATGCGACTGAACATGGATTTAACGAGCGCGCAGTAGATGAGCAACAGTGCGATAAGCCAACGATTAAAGGAAATATTCGCAAAGATGGGGAAAAAATTTATCATTTGCCAAACAGTCCGCAATATAACGTGACAAAAGCAGAAATGATGTTTTGCACAGAAAAAGAAGCGAAAGAGGCGGGATTTCGCCCTGCTTATGTTCATTGAACTACTCCTACTTTCACTTTGTTTAGAAGGGAGAGTTTAAGATAAAAGAGGCTTATGACGATTATTCAATTTAGCTTATTAGGGAAGCCGCTGCCGCCAGAATAACTTATATACGATAAATCATTTCCCTCAATCGTTGAGGGATTTTTTGTTGGTTTATATTCGATAAAACGTGCGAAATCCTTCACAAATTTCTCACAATTATTGCGTATAATGACAACTATATGAACATCTGCCCTCTAAAAGGAGAGATAAGATGAAAAAATATGTTTTACTTATGATGATTGGTCTCGGGATTTTAGCGGGATGTCATACAAAGACGTTTACACCGATACCGTTAGAGATGAAAACACTTATTAGTGTGAATATTAAAGATGGTAGTCTAACATTTTTTGATTTGGAAAATAACAAAGTTTTTACAGAGTGGAAAATGGAACAGCCGATAAAAGGAGCTAGTTTGCTTCCGGGTGGAAAGACACTTTTGTTATATGGTAATGAATTAGAAACGGTGCAGCTATACAATTTGGCAGAAGGAACGTTAGAACGAGAATGGAAGACGGGCAAAGGGATTGTGAACGCGATCGTATCTAACGACGGTAAACATCTATTTTTTGCTGATCAACATAAAAATGCTGTCAGAATTTTTTCTACTAGAGGAAAAGAACTGGGTACTGTAGAAGTGGGCAAAAAGCCGCTTACCCTTTTGCAAAACAACAGTGGAACAAAGATATATGCGGTTCATTTTACCGAACCATTTCTCAGCGTGATTGATGTTCAAAAAAAACAAGTGATTGAAAAAATCAACATTCCAAAAGCGTCTGCAGGTGGACTCATTCGCGAAGAGCAAAAACAACTATGGATCGGCGGACATGGAAGTGGAGAGGAAATTCAATCCAATATCCACGTTTATTCATTAGAGACAGGTAAGTTGTTAGAAAGGATTCATGCTCCGAAAATGCCGATTTATTTTATTGAAACAAAACATGGAATATTTGCACTCAGCCATGGTACAAGCATGATTAGAAAGTATAATGAACATCTTCAAGAAACAGGTTCGCTTCAAGTTGGCTCAAATCCGTTTGCTATGGCAGCAGGTGAGCAGGAGTTATACATTGCGAGCTATGATAGTAATGAAATTTACAAAGTTGACCAGCAACATTTAAAAATTATCGACAAGTTTTCAAGTGGCAACGGACCGTTTCAGTTAATTATCAGGGAGGGACATTCGCTTGAATAAAAAAAGAGTGCTTATTGTGGATGATGAAGAAGATATGCGTTTTTTAGTATGTATGTATTTAGAGAACTCCGGATTTGAATGTTTACAGGCAGAAAACGGGGAAGAGGCGCTAGAGCTGGTGAAACAAACGAAAGTCGATTTAATATTGCTCGACATTATGATGCCAAATATCGATGGATTTGCTTTATGCGAACGCATTAGAGCTTTATCCGATGTACCGATTATTTTTTTAACCGCAAGAGGAGATGAGTGGGATAAAGTAAAAGGATTAAAACTAGGAGGAGATGATTATGTTGTCAAACCGTTCAGCCCTGGTGAACTAGTCGCGCGCATTGAAGCGGTGATTCGAAGATCAACGTATCACAATGAGCATAAGGCAGACGGACTTCTCTCTTTCGGAGCGATGCAAATTGATGAAAAAGGAAGAAAAGTGGTGGTGGAAGGAAAAGAAGTTGTGTTGACGCTGAAAGAGTTTGACTTGCTGTTGTTTCTTGCACAGCATAGAGGACAAGCATTTAGCCGTGAAGACTTATTGATGCGCATATGGGGATACGATTATACCGGCAATGCAAGAACGGTCGACACCCATATAAAAACGTTGCGGCTGAAGTTAAAGGAATATGGCCGTTTCATTAAAACCGTATGGGGGATTGGTTATAAGTTTGAGGTGTAAAAAATGCAGCGATGGTCGATGACATTAGTGCAAAAAATTTGGTTCACCATTAGTGTAGGTGTAATATTAACCGTTTCCTTTTCGTATTTTCTCTCTCATTATTTTTATCAAAAGTTGTATGTAGATAATGTAGAGAAAACGTTAATCGAAGAAGGGAAAAATTTAGCAAGCGATTATCATGGCGGTCCAATCACAAATGAATATCGCCGGCGAGTAGAATGGTATAACGAAAAATCAACGGCAGAAATTTTGTTAGTCAGCAATCCCCGTGAATTAAGCGCGTGCTTGCCGTTTGACATTGGTTACGATTCGCTTATTAATGAAGAAGACCGCGCAAAATTGTTAAAAGGCGAAGTGGTTACAAAAGTCGGGTTTGAAGAGAGGTTCGGCCGACAAATTATGGGGGTGATGGTGCCGCTTTTGGACGAGCAACGATTAGAAGGGGTATTTTATTTATATATTCCTTTAGCAAGCATTCAAGAAATTACTACGGAAGTGGCCTATATTTGGATTCCTATTGCTTTCGCCTTTGTTTTTATTTTGCTTATTGCTGGTAAAATGATGGCTGACCGTATTGCCAATCCACTGAAGGAAATGGAAGCGGTCGCTTATAAAATGGCGCACGGCGATTATAAAACGGAAATTCCAATTCGTTCTAATGATGAAATCGGTAGACTTGCCAAAGCATTTAACATTATGGCAAAAGCCATTGCTGAAGAAGATATGCGGAAAAAAGAGTTTTTAGCGAACGTATCGCATGAGCTCCGCACGCCGTTAAGCTATGTAAAAGGTTATAGCGAAGCAATACTTGAGGGGATTGTCCAAACGAAACAAAGTGAACAAAAATATGTTAAGCTCATTCATCGGGAAGCGAGCCGAATGGAGCGGCTTGTTCACGATTTGCTTGATTTGGCGCAATTAGAAGGAGAAACATATCCGCTACAAAAAGTTCCATTAGTGTTTTCACAAGTCATTGAGGATACGTTAGAAAAATATGAACCGTTTTTACAGGAGAAAAACATTTCGTTAACGACTGAATTAAATCCAGAGATTATTATTGAAGCGGATTATGATCGAATCGAGCAAGTCATTCATAACATTGTCGATAATGCGATTCGCTATACGCCAATGGGCGGAAACATCCATATCCAGTTAGAACAAATAAATGAGCGTAATTGCCAGCTTATTATTTCCGACACGGGTAAAGGAATTCCAAAAGAAAAACTGCCATTTCTCGGAGAGCGATTTTTTAGGGTGGATAAAGCAAGAACGAGATCAGAAGGGGGAACAGGATTAGGGCTTGCTATTGTAAAGCAAATTATTCATTTGCATAGAGGGAGACTTCATTTCAAAAGTGAAGAAGGAAAAGGAACGACTGTAGTAATTGAATTACCAACGCTGAACGGTGAATGGGAAGAATGAACAAAAGGGGATAGACCAAACGGAGTAAATGATCTCTAATGGCAAAATAAGCACACTTTTTTCAGTGTGCTTATTGCTCAAGTTGGAATACTTTTATCTTTTCATTTAACGCTTGTGACACTTTCGTTAGTTTAGCAATCACAAGATCAATGTCTTGTACCGCTTGATAAGAGCATATTTGTAATCTGGGCAACAAGCTGTTTTGTAAACATATGAAAGGAATGGTGCGTTGTTGTCATCTCATTTTTATAAAAATTTGATGGGTAACCGTCTTTTTCCTCATATGTATACTTCCTCCGGCCGAGATGAATTAACAACTATTTCCTTACCATTATATATTGAAGATAAGTGCTGATAAGCCATTTTGTTGCACTTTCGAAGAATGTTTTAGGACTAATGAAAAAGAATATGCCTTGCAAGGATTAGCATTTTCGGTAGAATTATATATGATTTTGTATAAGTTATCCAGCTTTTTGGACGTATATTATGGCGTTTGCCGGCTATGATGTCTAAAATTAGCCATTTTTTCATCATTGTCACTACTATTTCTCCTCGTTTATTGGTTTACAGTCAAGTTCACGTTTACTTATCGATTATGGTGGTAGTTGTTTTTTATCATTGTATTTACTATTTATACCAATAACTGTTACGCAAAATATAGTGTCTTAAAAACAGCAGTTGCTATGATGATGGGGGTCAACGTATTCGATATGCATTATATTTCGCTGAAAGCTATTTCATTCTGCTGTGAACCTAAACAAGTAGATTTTTCTGTAACAGGAGACACTACATTTCCTTCCACCGTAGTTTCAAGTCATTTTTTTGCTTGCAGCATCGGCTTTATCGTCTTGTTTATATTATTTATAACGGTTTTTAATGCTTATTTTAAGCAATATAAAAGTTTAAAGTCAAAGAGATTGACAGAACAACATTATCGCTCTTTAGTAGATTACAATCCGTTTTTAGTTTTAACGGTAAATTTAGACGGTATTGTCACGCATGTTAATCCGAAAGGAATGGAGTTTTTAGAATGTGATGCCGATGATATTATTGCAACATCCATTTTCTCCTATTTTAGAAGTGAAGATTATCAAATTGTTACCTCGAAGTTTGAAGCAGCTAAAAACGGAAAGGCTTGCAGCTGCGAATGCTTTCTTGTGAATAAACACGAAAAAAAAATACCAATGCATATGACTTTTATTCCGATTGTCAGCGAACAGAAGCTGCATGGTGTATTCGTCGTCGGCCAAGATATAACGGAAATTATTCAATACAAAAAGAGGATAAAGAAAGCGCAGCGGGATTTATTAGATACGGTTCGTCAGCAACAAGGGATGATTTTTAAATTTGTGAAAAAAGGAGATACATTTATTCATACTTTATGTGATGGAGAGTTGTTACATAAACTTGGCTTTACTTCCAGAGATATAATCGGAAAATCGTTATATGATTTTTTACCGAAAGAGCAAGCGGAGCAAAAAACGGAATATTATCAAAAAGCTTGGAATGGCGAAACCATTTATTATGAAGGGTATATGCGTGGTATCTCCTATTTAGCAAGTCTCTGCCCAGTCAAGAGAAATGGAAAAGTGATTGAAGTCATCGGTTCAGCCATTGATATAACGGATCGAAAAAAGATGGAACATGCAATCTTATTAGCGAAAGAAGAAGCGGAGAGAGCGAATATTGCCAAATCGGAACTAATCTCAAAGATGAGCCATGAACTTCGAACGCCGTTAAACGGAATTCTTGGATTTGCTCAATTGTTAGAAATCGATGACTCATTAACGGAACAGCAAAAAGAGTTTGTCGAAAAAATTTTGTCCGGCGGACGGCATTTATTAAACTTAGTGAACGAAATACTAGATTTGTCGCGCATTGAATCTGGAAATTTAAAATTATCGTTTGATTGCGTCAGACTAGAACAAGTGATTGATGAAAGTATTAAACTAATTCAGCCATTAGCAGATGAAAAAAACATTCGTATCATTAAAAGGTTGCAACAAGATGAAATTGGATTTGTATATGCGGACCCGGTACGTCTTAAACAAATTATGCTTAATTTGCTGTCCAATGCTGTGAAGTATAATCGCCAAAATGGAGTCGTAATCATCTCCACTAGGCATGAACATGGAAAAATTTATATTCATGTGCAAGATAGCGGGATTGGTATTGCAAAAGAAGAATGGAAGAAAATTTTCGAGCCATTTTACCGGATTAAAGGAACTCATGCTGATGGCACTGGAATCGGTCTCTCCCTCGTTAAACAGCTTGTGCACTTGATGGGGGGAGAAGTCGGGATGAACAGCATGTTAGGAGAGGGAAGTGACTTTTGGTTCAGTATTCCAGTCGGCAAACATGTTGCTCATGATGAACGATATGGTAGAGAGATTGGTAAACATCATCGAAAGCGGCTTCAATCGATGACAAAGAAAATTTTATATATCGAAGATAATGAGGCGAATTTGCAGTTAGTGAAAAAAATTTTTGAGCCGTATCCGAACATTACATTACGATTCGCGGTGAATGGGCAAGAAGGAATGGAAGTTGCTCTCAATGAAAAAGTAGATTTAATATTGTTGGACATCAATTTGCCAGATATGAGCGGATATGAAGTGTTTGAAATGTTGCAAGAAAACGAAATAACAAAACCGATTCCGGTCATCGCGCTAAGCGCTTATGCTATGCAAGATGAGATTCAAAAGGCGTTAAAAAAAGGATTTGCGGAATATTTGACAAAGCCGATTCATATCGAACTGTTTTTAGAAACAATTGAAAAACTACTAACATAATTTCCTGTAGGAACATGGACCTGTTTGGAGCAAGGGGTTTTTCATTTTCTCAGCGATATAGGGGGTTGAAAAATTTTATTTTTTGTTGCAAGATAACAGTAGTCTCAGTTAAAACATGGTAAAATATTAGTTCGATAAAACTAGTTCGAAAAGTCTGGATTGTTGCGTGAGATGCTTATTTCTGTAAGCGATAAGTGGCAAATATCGTTTGCTATGTATTCTGCTTATTAGACAAAAATATGGTATAATATAGCTTGCACCCCGATAAAGGCAAACTTCGGGAAACCGGAGGACGCAAAGCTATAGGGGCTACGGTAGAACATTCTACTATGCCAGCCAGCTACCGAAAGGAAAAGCGAAAATGAAGTTGAAATTGCGCTACTTCAGTACAATGGCGGTGACTACCGCAATAGCTACTATTGTACCGAGACCATGGGGCTAAACCGTGGTTGATGCAAATGAGGGGGCTGTCTCAGTTAATGAGATAGCCCTTTTTTCAAACTAATGTAATAACAGATTCTTGTTCGAATATAAAACCACACTTTTACTAACAAAAATAGTTCACTTTAGGAAAAGGATTCTCATTAATGAGCACGTTTTCGTAGAGGGGTCTTGTATATCCTTCATCTGAAGCAACAAAAATTCTTTTGGAATTTGCTTGTCAACCTAAGATGGATTCTGAAGGAGAAAACAAGAATGTCATTCACACATTAACTACCTGAATTTGGGCAATTTTCTCTATATACATTCAGTGCAAAAGATTGAGAATTGCCCATTATTGCTCTATGCTGACTTAATAATTGGATTATGGTTTGTATGCAGCGTATCTAAAATTTATTGATTCAACAGATTTAGGGAGCCGTTATTAATGCGATTTACCTTTCTCAAGAATTCAACTTCAAGGAATAGCTGAACAGGCTGAACATAGTAGGTTTATGGGTAATTTTAGAAAAGGTTCAGGGAGAGGTTACTTAATGTATTTCATTAAAGGCTTATCGTTTTTCCCTTCAAAAATTTCTGATGAAAAGCAAATCATCGATAAAACATTAGAGCGTGAAATACATTTAGCAAGAAATATTCAGATGAAATTACTAAACGGAAAGATTCCTAAATTTGAAGGTGGAGAAGTTCTAGGGTTCTCTCTTCCTGCGCGGCTAATTGGCGGAGATTATTATGATTTTTATTTATTAGGCAATGGGAAGATTCGGATTGTAATAGGTGATGTTATGGGGAAAGGGATTCCTGCAGCTATGCTGATGATTTTAACTAGAGGGGCTTTTCGAAGCGCATCCGAGAGCACAGACAGTCCAGGGAAAACTTTGACGGCTATAAACGAAGCATTATACGAAGATTTACGCACATTGAAATCTTTTGTCACGCTTTTTTGTGCTGACTGGGATCCAAAGACAGGCATACTTACATATGCGAACGCGGGACATAACCTACCGTTATTTATCGATGGAAAAGAAAGAACTGTAAAAGAGCTTCCAAAAGTATCAGGGATTATGATCGGAGGAGTTCCCAATCAAGTTTATAAAGAAAGCTCGATTCATCTTAAAAACGAGGATATGGTTTTCTTTTACACCGATGGAATTTTGGAAGCTCAAAATAAAGAGGGCCATCGATATAAACTAGAACGGCTTGTTCATACTTTATTAAGCAACCTAGATAAGGAAATAAAAGAAATTGGGCAATGTGTAGTAGATTCAGTGAATGAGTTTACAGAAGGGGTACCGCAAAAAGATGATATAACAATGGTTTTATTAAAGATAAGTAATAGCTCTAGTTCGAATTCTTCAATTACAAATTTGATATAAACGTAATCTTTAGAAAAATGAAGATTGACTAATAACTGTAAAACCTGCTGCAAACAAACTGTAGAGGAGTTATCTTTAGAACTGATTACATCACAATAGTCATTGTTAAAGTAACAGATGAACAAATGGTGAGTGCATCTACTTTTTTATAAAGGGGTAGATAAAATGGGTCAATCCATCATTGCAAAAGGACGTACGATTCATGACGCTATTCGTATTGGTCTTGATATACTTGGGGCAACACGCGAGCAAGTAGAAATTGAAATCATTCAACAAGAAACGAAAGGTATTTTACGCATTGGCTCAAAACCGGCTATCGTAAAACTAACAAAAATCGATAAGACAGAAAAAACAGCACCAGATATAGAGGATATGCTCGAGAGCATAGATATAAGTGAAGATTCAAAAGCGAATAATCCTACTGAAGAACATAAAGAAGTGGTATCGAATGATGATTTGGAAGGAAAAGTATGGGTTCAGAACGGGAAAATACTTTGCAAGACGTCACCGTTATATTATCCGACGATTACAGTTGGGCGCGGAGTAAAACTTTATAAAAATAATGAATTAGTGAACGGTACTACCGTAGTGACAGAAAATGATCAGTTTGAAATTAAGACAGAAGAAGAGGTAACTGAGACAAAATGGAATATAATGATTGATGAGAATAAATTAAATGCGACTTTATACATTGAACCGGGGATGCGAAAAACGTATACGATTCAAGATATCGCTCCTAGTCCGCATATTGAATTAAACGGAGAAGAACATGTTGAGATGATAAATGACCTTGAGTATGAACAAGTATTGCAAGAGCTTGAGAGATTAAATATTGTTCATGGAATTAATCACGAAGCCATTATGGAAGCGATGAATGTGACGAAAGCAGAAAAATTTGTCATAGCTAGCGGTATTAGTCCCGTACAAGGAAAAGATGGTTATATCGAATTATTGATTGATATTCATTCAGATAAAAAACCAATGATTCGTACGGACGGTACGGCCGATTTTCGAGAACTGAAAAATATACCGACAGTCCACAAAGGACAGGTCATTGCTGTTGTTCATCCGCCTGTACAAGGTACACCTGGCATCACTGTGACAAATGAAACCATTTTGCCGAAGCAAACGCAGCCTATTTTTGTTCAGCTTGGACAAGGAGTCGCATTTGTCGAAAATGGGACAAAAATTGTCGCGACAGAAATGGGCCGGCCATATTTTGAACAAAATGGGCTTCTTGTGAAAGTATCCATTGTACCAAAACTTATCCACAATGGAGATGTAGATATAACTACTGGAAATATTCGTTTTAAAGGTGATGTCGAAATATTGGGAAGCGTTGAAGACAGCATGAGCGTACAAGCCGAAGGAAATGTTTCTATTTTAAAAAATGTAAATAAAGCGAACGTTACTGCGAAACAGTCCATTTATATTGGACAAAACGCTATTGGCAGCACGATTATTTCCGGGAATAATCATATTTTTGTTTCCGAAGCAGCTCATGTACTGACGCAAATTCAGATGCAAATGGAAAAATTTATTCTTTCTATTAAGCAAGTTATGAATGCACCTGCGTTTAAAGTGACCGATTTTCATAAAAAAGGATTGCTTCCCCTAATTAAATTGTTATTAGATCATAAATTTCGCCCGTTGCTGACAACGATCAAACAATATATAGAAATGTGTAAACGCGGAAGCAATCATCTCGACATGAAATGGTCTAAATTAGGCGAGAATTTGCACAGCTGTTTCTTATCCTCTGTTCCAAACGAATGGCATTCGCTAGAACGGCTTAATCAGCTACTCAATGAGATAAAAGAACTGCTGGAGGAGTATTCGATACCGAATGAGCAATATTGTTCCGTTGAATTAATGTATGCTTTAAACAGCGTCATTTATTGTTCAGGAGATGTTACAATATACGGTAAAGGATGCCATCATTCAAAAATACACGCCGGTGGAGTTTTAAAAGTGAATGGAATTGTCCGGGGCGGGGAACTATATGCCCGGTTAGGAGCAGTTATAAAAGAAGCCGGTTCAGAAGGTGGAGCACCGACACGCATCAGCGTTCCAGCTGATCAAAAAATAAAAATGGACCTTGTTAGAGAAGGAACGATCATTCAAATCGGAAAAATAAGACATACATTTCAAAAAGAAGAAAGATGGATTGAAGCGTTTTTAGATGAACAAGAACAAATCATATTTCGTTAAAAAGGGAGAGAAGCGGGAAGATGTTTTCATATGAACTAATTGAAAGTAATGAAGAAGCAGTCATTTATTTTAAAGGGGATTTAGACATTGAAGTAACGGAAATTATTGAGGAACAAGTCATTCCTCTTTTAAAATATTATAAAAAGGTTGATATTAATATGTCTGAAGTGTTCTTTGTTGATTCGACAGGGATCGGTTTATTAATCAATTTAGTTGATACGTTACGAAATACAGAAAGCGGCATAAAAGTGACCGTTTCTAACATTCATCCTCAAGTACAAGAAGTGTTTGAACTCATCCAGCTAAAAGAAATATTAGGAGAGGAGGTTTTGCGTTAAGTACGTGACAATCATGAAAAATCGAAAGGGGGACAAAACTAATGGAAACTTTAACCGTACTAGTAGCTGATGATGATGCAGTTTCACGGTCCCTCTTACGTCATTTTATTCATTTATTACCACAATATAAAGTGGTCGGTGAAGCGGCAAGTGGCGAAGAGTTCATCCAGCTCGTAATGAGGGAGAAGCCGGATATCGTTTTGGTCGATATTCATATGCCTGACTTAAATGGCCTTGAGGCTGTGAAAGCGTGCAAGGAATTACTCCCGACGTTACAGGTTATTTTTACAACGGGCTACGATGAATTTGCTGTAGAGGCATTTAATATATCTGCTGTTGATTACATCGTTAAGCCGATTGAAAGAACCCGCTTATTCAGCGCTTTAGAAAAAGCTAGAACATTTATTCGTTTACTAAGGGAATCGAAATATTCTTTCGAAGCGAATAAGAATAAAAAGCTTGGCATAAAATTGCAAAACATACTCTTTTTCCTTCCAATGAAAGATATATTATTTATTGAGAAAGAAGGTCGTAAAACCGTTATTCATACTTGCAATGAAAGGTATGAGACGAACGAATCGCTGCAAGAACTTAGTACAAAATTAGACGATTATTTTTATAAAACACATCGCTCATTTCTTGTGAATTTAAGGAAGGTTGTAAAAATTGAAAGCGCTGGAGAGACTTTTTTAGCTTATTTTCCAAACTGTAATAAAGTAGCTCATATTTCTAAATTAAAAATTAACGAAGTGCAAGAGAAAGTTCTTAAATATCACGATACATGACGGATAGCGGGTTTTCATACCGTAGTCATTTTTCTCTTAACACCATTCAGTTTAATCTCCCGTCTATACTCCAAAATCGGTCATAGATGGGAGAAGTTTTTTATTCAGGAATAATGACACTTTGTAATTTGTCCTCATACTTTATGCTTCTTATCAGCGATTTCCGCTCAATGACCGACGCTTATCAACGAATTTTTCGGAATGATTTTTTGTTTTCTACATACAATACGAATATTGTCAAGATATTACTTTTACGAAGAGGTGATGGAGCATGAAACACCCGTCCAATGATTTAATCAAAATTTCACAAGCGCTTGACCATACTTATACTCTCTTACAAGAGAACGACGTTTTGGTGGAAGGGATCAAACAAATCGAAATGGCAAAAGATACTTGGAAACAGGCGTTTACATATGTATTGTCAAATACGTTAAGGATATGATGAAACGTGATGATTGTTTTTGGAAAAAATAGCAAAACAGCTTTGGAAATACATTATGTTCATGCTCCTTTTTCCGTCTTTTGCAGATGGAAACCAATTTTTTTGCTACTTATTGCATAGATGCTTGGTGGAATGAATTAATGGGACAACTAAAAAGAGAATGAAGTAGGAGGCTGTCTCAAAAGCCTAGGGTTAGACCCCACAACACAATATATAGGACATAACATTGGATAAATGAACTATATATTGTGAAACACATGTGAGGTCAGACCCTTATGAGACAGCCTCGTTCCATTGTCATGAAGAGAAACAAACATTTTATTACGATTGGCAGAAAATCATGAAAGTTCATTGGTTTTATTATTGACTTATTAGGAAATATCGATAATAATAATAGTTTGTTATTCTTAATTTTTGGAGGGTTTTGTCGACAATGAGCCATGAGCGGTATCCATTTTCTTTAGAGAAAAACGAGAATTTTTTTGACAAATTAAATGAATGGATTGGCGATGTGTTTTATGATATTTTACCTGAAGCAGGATTTGAGTTACGTGACGAGCAAGTGTACATGGCATTTCAGCTGGAACGGGCGTTTAGAGAAAAGAAAGTGATCTTTGCTGAAGCGGGGGTAGGAACGGGAAAAACGATTGTTTATTTGCTTTATGCGATTTGTTATGCGCGTTATACAGGGAAACCAGCTATTATTGCCTGTGCGGATGAAACGCTGATTGAGCAGCTGGTGAAAAAAGAAGGCGATATTGCTAAGTTGTCCAATGTGTTAAATATGCAAATTGATGTTCGCTTAGCTAAATCCCCTGACCAATATTTATGTTTACAAAAACTAGATAACGCCTTGCTGGAAGATGATGATATAGAGCTTTATGAGCAAATCTTTGACGAGCTCCCTGGCTTTGTACATGATACGCAACCATTACAAAGTTTTTATCATTATGGCGATCGTAAAGAGTATCCGCACTTAAACGATGAGCAATGGAGTAAAATTGCGTGGGATCCGTTCCAAGACTGCTTTACGTGTGAAAAGCGCCATCGTTGCGGACAAACGTTATCGCGTGAACATTACCGCAAAGCGGCCGACTTAATTATTTGTTCCCATGATTTTTACATGGAGCATGTATGGACATATGAAGCACGCAAGCGGGAAGGACAGCTTCCTCTTTTGCCAGAAGCGAGCTGTGTTGTCTTTGACGAAGGGCATTTATTAGAGTTTGCTGCACAAAAAGCGCTCACGTATCGAATGAAAGAAACAACACTTGAAAGATTGCTGAGCCGTTTATTAGAAAATGATATTCGTGAAGAGTTAGCGTATTTAATCGAAGAAACGCTGGAAATAAGCGCACACTTTTTTGATGAGTTAATAAGATGCAGTCGCGAAGTCGTTGGCTCAAACCGGCAAGAAATCCATTATACCGATGAATTAATTCGCTTGGCCAAACAATTACATAGTAACATTGTGCAAATCGGTAACGAACTTGTTTTTGAAAGTGAAACATATACAATTGACCATTATGTATTAAATATTGTTGATGAATATTTAGATCAAATTGAACATTCTCTTACTCTTTTTGTTCATAACCGAGAAGCGATTACATGGCTTGAATCGACAGAGGAAGAAAACACACTTGTGATTATGCCGCGCACTGTTCAAGAAGTGCTGCGCGAAAAAGTGTTTTCCAAACGCATACCATTTATTTTCTCCTCTGCTACATTATCGAATCAAAAATCGTTTGAATATATGGCAGAAAGTCTTGGTATTGATGAATATTTATCATTTAGTGTTGATTCGCCTTTCAACTACGATGAGCAAATGGCTATCTATATGCCGATCTTTAAAAATGATGAAAACCTATTTGCAAATAAATATGAATATGCTCTAGCGAAACTCAGAGAAACGAACGGTCGTGCTCTTATATTGTTTCCTTCAAAACAGGAATTGAAACAATTTAAAAAAGCAGTAAACGAAGAGCGTCAGTTTACGTTTTTGTTTGAAGGAGATATGGAAATTAGTGAACTTGTGAAAAAGTTTCAACATGAAGAAGAGACGATTTTATGCGCAGAGCATCTATGGGAAGGATTAGATGTTCCGGGACCATCTTTATCGAACGTCATTATTTGGTCGCTTCCATATCCACCAAATGATCCAGTGTTTCAGGCGAAGCGGAAATCAAGCGATAATCCGTTCTGGCAAGTGGATGTACCATATATGATTTTGCGCCTTCGTCAAGGAGTAGGCCGCCTTGTACGCAGCCATCAGGACAAAGGGATTGTTTCCATTTTTGTGACGAGCGATGAAGACGCAAAAGTCATTGAAACGATTAAAAACGTATTACCAACGGATGTAAGAGGCTGATCCTAACGAAAAGTGTCAGACCCCACGACATACAATATATAAGACGAATATATTGTTAGTGGTGCGTGAGGTCAGACACTTATGGTTCAGCCCCTTTTTTATATTAAAAAAAGGATTTTTTTTCATTTTATCGAATGATATTTTATGAGTGAGAATAGGGGGGAGAACAGCATGATGGATCGTATTAAAAAAATAGAAGAACAATTTTTAAACTATGTAAGAAAGATGATGAGCTATAACGAAGCGATTAGTCTAATGTATTGGGATTTGCGCACCGGTGCTCCGAAAAAAGGAGTCGAGCAGCGCTCTGAAGTGATCGGCGTACTTTCACAAGAAGTTTTTAAAATGTCTACATCAGAGGAAATGGCGGCGTATATTGCCGAGCTATCGCCAAAAGACGTGCAGGAACAACTTTCTGACATTACACGCTACACTCTAATTGAATGTATGAAAGAATATGACCGAAATAAAAAAATTCCGGCTGAGGAATATAAAGAATATGTCGTGCTGCAATCGAAAGCTGAATCGGTATGGGAAGAAGCAAAAAAAAACGCCGACTTTTCCATGTTCCAGCCTTATTTAGAAAAACTAGTACAGTTCAATCAAAAATTTATCAGCTATTGGGGATATGATGGCCATCCATATAATACGCTTTTAGATTTATATGAGCCTGGCATGACGGTTGAAATATTAGATGATGTCTTTAGCCGTTTACGTCAGCGCATTGTTCCCCTTGTAAAAGCTATTGCCCAATCAAGCAATAAACCGAGAACATCGTTTTTATTTACCAAGTTTCCAAAGGAGAAACAACGAGAATTAAGTTTAATGTTATTAAAAGAACTTGGTTACGACTTTAATGCTGGACGTTTAGATGAAACGGTTCACCCGTTTGCGATCGGCTTAAATCCAGGCGATGTGCGGATTACAACGAAATATGATGAAAATGATTTCCGTACGGCTTTGTTTGGAACGATTCATGAGTGTGGACATGCCTTATATGAACAAAACATATCGAAAGAGCTCGTCGGTACTCCTTTATGTTCGGGAACATCGATGGGAATTCATGAGTCACAATCGCTTTTTTATGAGAACTTTATCGGCAGACATTATGCTTATTGGAAACGGAATTACCATTTATTGAAAGAATATGCCCCAGAACAATTCAATCATGTTTCGCTCGATGAATTTTATCGTGCAATTAATGAAGCAAAACCTTCACTTATTCGTATTGAAGCAGATGAATTAACGTATTCGTTACATATTATGGTTCGTTATGAAATTGAAAAAGGATTGTTTAACGGAACGATGGAAGTGAAAGACTTACCAGATATTTGGAACGATAAGTATGAGGAATATCTCGGCATTCGTCCTGATAATGATGCTGTTGGTGTACTTCAAGATGTGCATTGGGCAGGGGGAAGTTTCGGCTATTTTCCTTCTTATGCACTCGGTTACATGTACGCTGCTCAATTGAAAAACGCGATGGTTAAAGATCTCCCACACTTCGATGAATTGTTAGAAAAAGGCGATCTTCTTCCAATTCGTGAGTGGTTAACAGCGAAAGTACATTGTTTTGGAAAAATAAAAAAGCCTCTCGAAATTTTGCACGAAGCAACAGGGGAAGGGCTCAATGCCGAGTATTTAATTTCTTATCTGGAAGAAAAGTATAAAGCGATTTATCAATTGTAATGTAAAAAGGAGCTGACCCTAAAACAAAGTGTCAGACCTCACAGCCATAAATATGACATAATAGCGGATAAAAAGCAGTATATATTTTAGGGTGTGCGTGAGATCAGACAATTATTGGTCAGCCCTTTTTTATTACCATAGTTTATAACCTTTTGATCCTGGAGGGGCGTTTTGAATCATATCGATAAACGGAATTGTGTAGGCAATTAAAATGAGCACTACGGTAATACCGATCCAAAGTTTCCAATTTTCGAAGACAAACGGTGTGCGTTCTGCTGTTTCTGCGACTTCACCGACAGGGAACTCCGTTTCACCTTTAGGTGCAAAGAACGCTAAGTTTGTCACGATAACAAGTACTAAAATAATGCCGATGAAAAGAATCGTTCCGCCAATCGCTTGAGCGATTTGGTATGGAATCCACTCCAATGCCTGCGGCGAGTTGCCGTATGTCGAGAAGGCGGAGCGGCGTGGTGCACCAAGCAATCCGGCAAAATGCATAGAACCTGACATAAAGCACATGCCAATTGCCCAAACAACAGTTTGTACAATCGCTAAACGGTTCATTGTTTTTGTCATGACACGGCCTGTTAAGTGCGGAATGAGCCAATAAGCAGCACCAAAGAACGTTAAGACGACCGTTGTCGCAAGTGTTAAGTGGAAGTGTCCTGTTACCCAGATGGTATTATGAACGACTTGGTTTAATTGGTGTGAAGCATTCACAAGTCCGCCTGCACCGGCAGGGATAAAGAACAACATTCCGACGAATGGCGCAAAGAAACGAGCATCACCCCAAGGAAGTTTACGCAACCAGCCGAAAAGACCAGTAGCACCTTTTGAACGACCGTACATTTCAAATGTAGCAAACATTGAGAACGCCGTCATTAAAGATGGAATTACAACCATGAATGTTAAAACAACCTGCAAGTATTTCCATGCTGGATCAATACCTGGTTCCACTAACTGATGGTGAAAACCGACTGGGATTGAGAAAAGTAAGAATAAGATAAACGATAAACGAGCTAATGAGTCCGAGAAAATTTTTCCGCCAATGATTTTTGGAATAACAACATACCAAACCATATAAGCTGGTAATAGCCAGAAATATACAAGCGGGTGGCCAAAATACCAGAATAATGTCCGGCTTACTAATACGTTAATTCGCTCAACAAGACCTAAAGACCATGGTAATAATTGAATAAGTACGGTTGCTGCAACTCCCAATGTACATACTAGCCATAAAATCATATTCGTAACGGACATAAATGTAAGAAGTGGACTTGTTTTGCCGGGATTTGCTTTTTTCCATTTTGCATAATGTGCAAACATCGCAAAACCGCTAATCCAACTTCCGACAACAACGAGCGTTAAGCCGAGGTAAAAGCCTGGATGCGCTTGCAGTGGCGCGTAGAATGTGAAAAGAACGGACGCTTCACCAATTAAGATGAAAAATGCTGTCATTGCTGTACCGATTGTCATTAACCAAAAACCTAGCCAACCTGTCGTGCGCACTTTATTAGAAAGTGTGCCTGCTGTCCGGCTCATTGCTGCAAATTGGAAGCCGATGATAAAAAAGGTTGTTAACACAAGACCAAGTAGTACACCATGAGTGGTTAATATCGTATAATAGCTAATATTTGCTGGCAGAGTAAATTTTCCTGAGCGAACTAATACTTGCAATAATCCGGCTAATCCACCGAGTGCTAATGCGACAAATGCAACGTATATATGTGCCATTGCCAGTTTTGCATCGCGGCGGTCGACTTTCATTGTTTCGTTCATTGTTTATCCACCACCTTTACTTTTGCTGTCATCAAGTGATGACCTGCGCCGCAATATTCATTACATAAAATCGTAAATTCGCCTACTTCGTTAAATGTTTTTGTGAACGAGTTCACATATCCGGGTTCAACCATCATATTGACGTTCGTCCCTACCATCTCAAAACCGTGGATCACATCTTTTGTTGTCACATTGATGGTCACTTTGGCTCCTTTTGGAATTTCAATTTGACTCGGCGTATAAGCGAACGCAGAAGCAACAATATTCAATTGATATTCGTTATCTCCAGTTTTCACTAAACCAGGTTTGTTAAACGGAGGAGTTTGGTCTACTTTTTCCGGATCAATCGTTGTTAAACAGCTTGGCGGCTGATTACCTTGTGCAAATGCACTAACTCCAATAACGGTTAAAAATACAAACAATGAACCAATTCCAAAAAACAGCCATATTTTTTCAAATTTGTGCATATGCATATCGTCTTAATCTCCTTTCTCTCATAGACGATCTAAAAACAGAAAATATACGCCAACCCATGTGAAAATAAGGAAAAATCCAAGTAAAAACACAGAGGCAAGAGTGCCTTTTAATGAGGAATGTTCCTCTGTTTTTACTTTTATTTTTTCATCAGTAAGCTGTGGTAATGCCATCCTCCCATTCACTCCTTTCTGTTAATCCCCAAAAAATCAATCTCTACACCTTCATCATACAAAACGATTTGTAAAATGCTAGGCGATTTTCAAGGTTTCACAAATTGTTCATTGATTACTTTATCACTATGAAAAACGTAAGAAATTGATATGACAGGGATTTTTGTCACTTATCACATCATTTAAATGTGAAGATATTGTGAACATAAAAAATGGATAAATTTATGAATCCAATATTAATTCGAGGGGGTTAAATGAGTGCCTGAGTATTGCACAGCTTGGAATAAAATATGTTTAAATCTAATCAGGATCAATCGATTAGAACGTCGTTAATAATTTAGCGTATTAAAAATAAAAATTAGGAACATTTTAATAACACGAACATTTGTTGTAAAAATGTAAAATTTGTTCGTATTTTTAAAATTTTATCTTTTCTAATAGGCAAAATCATGCTATACTGCAAATAAATTCATAAGTACTGGCTCACTCATATAATTGCGGGAATATGGCTCGCGAGTCTCTACCGATCGACCGTAAATCGATCGACTATGAGTGGCAATGTCGATATTGTGCTGTATGGTAATGCGGGATTCGTATGCCTTTTTTCAAGCTTAAAAGACATTGCCTGACTCATGTCGATGAGTGAGGCAGTGTTTTTTAAGCTTTTTTATTTTGACAAGGAGGGTATGGCATGAAGGAATTAAAAGAAAAAATCCTGTCAGAAGGAATGGTTCTCTCTGAACATGTGTTAAAAGTTGATTCATTTCTGAATCATCAAATGGATCCCGTATTAATGAAAAAAATCGGTGAAACATTTGCGGAAAGGTTTCACAGTAAGAAGGTGACAAAAGTGATAACCCTTGAATCATCAGGAATTGGTCCAGCTTTAATGACGGCTTATGAATTAGGAGTGCCGTTAATTTTTGCCCGCAAACGTAAATCGTTAACGCTTAATAGCGATTTATATGTTTCCAAAGTGTATTCATTTACAAAACAAGAAGAAAGTGAGATTTCTATTTCGCGAAAATTTATCGACTGTTCAGATTCGATCTTAATCATTGATGATTTTCTAGCGAATGGTCAGGCAGCTCTAGGACTAATCGATATTATCCAACAAGCGAAAGCACAGGTCGTTGGCATTGGAATTGTCGTTGAAAAGGCGTTTCAAGACGGAGGAAGAATATTGCGCGAACGTGGGATTAAAGTGGAATCTTTAGCGCAAATTGCTTCGTTAAGCGACGGGAAAGTACGATTTGTTGAGGAGGTTTTAGCACAGTGAAACCGATAAAACTATTTTCATTAGGATTGCAGCACGTTTTAGCAATGTATGCTGGAGCGATTATCGTTCCGCTTATTGTCGGTGGGGCGCTGAAGCTAAATGCTGAACAGCTGACGTATTTAGTATCGATCGATTTATTTACGTGCGGGGTAGCGACATTGCTTCAAGTTTGGAAAAACCGTTTCTTTGGTATTGGGTTGCCAGTTGTACTCGGTTGTACGTTCACAGCGGTGGGACCGATTATTGCCATTGGAAATCAGTATGGAGTTTCAGCCGTATACGGTGCAATCATCGCAGCAGGGTTATTTGTTGTGCTGTTTGCAAAATATTTTGGACAGCTTGTTAAGTTCTTTCCACCGATTGTTACAGGTTCAGTTGTCACAGTCATTGGAATTACGTTAATTCCAGTTGCAATGAATAATATGGCTGGCGGACAAGGAGCAAAGGATTTTGGGGATTTGAGTAATATTGCGCTGTCATTTGGCGTTTTGTTATTTATCATTTGTTTGTACCGTTTCTTTAGCGGCTTTATACGTTCCATTGCTATTTTAATTGGTATGGTTGCAGGTACAATTGTTGCTGCTTTTATGGGTAAAGTCGATTTTCGTGCTGTTAGTGAAGCATCTTGGTTCCACATGCCGGAGTTTTTTTACTTTGGCGCGCCGAGCTTTAATTTGACGGCAATTTTAACCATGATTTTAGTAGCCATAGTTAGCATTGTCGAATCAACGGGGGTGTATTTTGCACTAAGTGATATTTGCGAGCGGAAATTGACCGAAAAAGATCTAGCGAATGGATACCGTGCGGAAGGTTTGGCGATGTTGCTTGGTGGATTGTTCAATGCGTTTCCATACACAACGTATTCACAAAACGTAGGTCTTGTCCAACTATCAGGTGTAAAAACACGTAATGTTATTTATACGGTCGGCATTATGTTAGTAGCGCTTGGATTGGTTCCGAAAGTAGCTGCAGTAACGACGATTATCCCTGCTCCTGTATTAGGCGGAGCGATGGTAGCGATGTTCGGCATGGTTGTTGCCTATGGAATTAAGATGCTGAGCAAAGTTGAATTTGCCTCCCAAGAAAACTTGTTAATTATCGCTTGCTCAGTCGGTATGGGGCTTGGAGTGACGGTAGTACCTGATCTGTTTTCGCAAATGCCTTCAAGCGTTCGCATTTTAACGGATAATGGTATTGTCGCAGGGAGCATTACTGCGGTTGTTCTTAATATCATTTTTAATGTATTGCCTAGTAAAAAAGAAATGAAAACTGTATCTCAATTGAGTGAACAAAAAGTTTCATAAACGATATAATTATATAAAAACGTCATTTTCTTTTTCGCGGCTCACGAAAAGGAAAGTGACGTTTTTATATATAAAAATTAATGAAGCTCAATCATTAAAATAATTTGGATTTCTCCTATCCCTTCAATTAGGATAGGGACCCGAAACGCTTTATCGAATCCGTACAATTTTGTTTGTCCGACTAATACAGTTGGAGGTGTGATATCCATAGTAATTCCTTTTTGTGATAGAGCAGTCGCGAGATTTCCGGCAATCATATTGCCCACTTCTCCTGTAAATGACTGAAGCATTTCCCCTTCAAGTGCCATTCCGAACATCATTTCACCAATATAGCTAAACGAAGATACATCACCTTCGATCACAAGCTGTCCGCGTACATCGCCTGTCATACCAATTAATACACCAATGGATGACTGAGCAAGCGGATCGGTAAATAGAGAAGGGGAGTCGACGGTAAACTGAAGCGGAATCACTCCTTTTGCTGCTTCAATTGTTCCGTTTAAAATCATTGTTACCTTTTCCCCTAAAGACATCATCATCCATCTCCCTTGTACACTATGTACACTAACTTATCATAACAAATATGGACAAAATTTTACATATAAATTCATAAATTTACAAAATTTTAATGTTTGACCAACAAATACGCTATGTGTACTTATTGAAAAACCGATATAATAAAAATGCACAACAACATCTTCTTTCAAGCCTTCTTTCAAACGTCGATGCTTTCCCTCTGAATGGGAAAGCTTTTTTATTTTGTTAACAACCGTCAAGAAAAGAAGAGAAGTGGTGAATTATAAATTTGTATAATTATTACATTTGTGGAGAAAGTAACATTACGACAATAACTTAGAGGTGTTACGGATGCCAACCATTGTTTCTGTTGGAACAGCAACGCTTCCTTATAAACTTACACAGGATGCGGTTAAGGAGTATACAAAAGAACTATTCAGCGATACTTTTCGCGATCTTGACCGATTCATGAGCGTCTTCCAAAATGGACGAATCGAATCGCGTTCTTTTGTAAAAGATTTAAAATGGTATAAAAATAAACATACCTTTTCTGAGAAAAATGATGCTTATATCGAAAATGCTATAAAATACGGTTGTGAAGCAATCAACAACTGTCTGAAAAATCCCCATTTTTTACACTCGCCTATTGATTATGAAGAAATCGAGGCGATTTTTTACATATCAACAACCGGGCTTGCAACGCCAAGTATCGAGGCAAGGTTGATGAACATGCTGCCGTTTTCGCCGCATACGAAACGGATTCCCATTTGGGGGTTAGGATGTGCCGGAGGAGCAGCGGGCCTTGCTCGTGCGTATGAGTATTGTTTGGCGTTTCCGAAGGCGAAAGTACTCGTGCTTGCTGTTGAATTTTGTAGTTTAACGTTTCAGCCCAATGACAGCTCTAAAAGTAATTTAATCGGAACATCGTTGTTTGCCGATGGGGTCGCTTGTGTATGTGTAGCGGGAGATGAGGCGAGCGATAAGCAGCTTAAGCCGTACATTTTAGCTTCACAGTCGACATTAATGCGTCATGCAGAAGATGTGATGGGCTGGGATATTCGTGATGATGGTTTTTTTGTCATTTTTTCAAAAGATATTCCTTCCCTCATTCGTTCATGGCTTACGCCAAATGTCGAACAATTTTTACGGTCGCATTGTTTGACGATGGCTGATATCGACTATTTTATCGCTCATCCCGGCGGCAAAAAAGTATTGGAAGCTTATCAAAAAGCGCTCGGAATCGATGAAAAGAAAACAGCCATATCATTTCAAATTCTCAAGCAATTTGGAAATATGTCGTCCGCCACCGTTTATTTTGTGCTTGAACAATTTATGAAGCAGCCGGTGAAAGAAGGAGAACACGGTTTGCTGCTAGCGCTCGGTCCGGGGTTTAGTTCTGAATTAGTGTTATTACGCTGGGGGTGAACACATTGGTTTTTTATGTATTCTTTCTGTTTATCATTGCTGAACGGCTTAGTGAATTGATGATTGCGAAAAAAAATGAACGTTGGCTGAAGGAAAAGGAAGCAAAAGAATTTGGCAAAAGCCATTATAAATATATCGTGCTTGTTCATATCTTATTTTTACTATCGTTTTGGCTGGAAGCAACGCTGCGAGGTACTAGGCTATCGCCATTTTGGCCCGTCATTTTAAGCGGATTTTTCATCATGCAGCTGTTGCGTGTATGGACGATTTTATCACTTGGCCGTTTTTGGAATACGAAAATACTTGTCCTTCCGAATGCAAAAGTAGTAGCCAAAGGACCTTACCGCTGGCTGCGTCATCCGAACTATGTGATCGTCGCTTTTGAATTTGTTCTCATTCCTTTGTTGTTTCAAGCGTACTGGACAGCTATCATTTTTAGCTTGGTAAATATCATCGTCTTATCGATCCGCATTTCCATTGAAGAGCAGGCGCTATGCACAATGACAAATTACAAGAGCGAGTTTCATAAACGAAATCGCTTTTTCCCTCTTCGTCCCATCAAATAAATGGATGGGATTTGTTATTTTCTGTTGGGAAAATTGCGTAAATACAGTAAAATGAGTGTATACGATGTTAAAGGGAACAAGGGGTTATGTTTTATGATTGATACAAAAGAAATACTATCATTGCAACAATGGCTAAAGAAATTACTTTATGTTTACGAAGAAATGACAAAAAAAGGGGATTATGTAAACGCGGAAAAAGTCAAGCAGCTAATGAAAAAAGTCAATAATAAAGAATTTGTCATCGCTTTTTGCGGACATTTTTCTGCGGGAAAATCGAGCATGATTAACGAGTTGATTGGTGAATCGATTTTGCCATCAAGCCCAATTCCAACAAGCGCTAATTTAGTCAAAGTAAAGTCAGGAAGAGAATACGCTCGTGTGTATTACAAAAACGAACCACCTATTGAATACCCAGCACCGTACAATTATGAGGAAATTAAAGCATACTGCAAAGACGGAGACGCGATTGAATCGATTGAAATTAGCCATCGTACCGATAGGCTGCCGCACGGTATTGTGATTATGGATACGCCGGGAATCGATTCGACAGATGATGCGCATCGCTTAGCTACGGAATCTGCGCTTCATTTATCGGATGTCGTCTTTTACACGATGGATTATAACCATGTCCAATCAGAATTGAACTTTCAATTCACAAAAGAACTAACCGTCCATGGAAAATCAGTGTATCTTATTGTCAACCAAATTGACAAACATCGCGAAGAAGAATTATCATTTGCCGATTTCAAACAGTCGGTTGTTCAAGCGTTTCGCGATTGGAATGTCAAGGTAGAAGAAATTTTCTTTACATCATTAAAGCAACCAGATTTGCCGTATAATGAATTTAACCGCTTATTTCACTTTTTGCAAAAACTTTTCCATGAAAAAGATGAGCGGTTTGCTTCAGGAATCAAAACAGCACTAAAGCAATTGCTGAATGACCATCTGTTCTTTTTGCAAGAACAAGACGCTTATGAGGAAGAACAATTAAAGGCGCGGCTTCATGATGAAACCCAATTGGATGATTTGCCTGAACGAATAAAACGTATCGAGCAAGAAATGAAAGCAATTGAAAAACAAGGTGAGGAAATCGAACGACAATTTACGGCTGAATTAAATAACGTATTAGAGCACGCCTATGTTATGCCGTTTGAAACAAGAGAGCTTGCCCGGGCGTTTCTTGAATCATTGCAGCCGGATTTTAAAGTAGGATTATTTTTTTCAAAAGCGAAAACGGCAGCGGAACGGGAAAAAAGACTTCTTTCGTTTTATGAAAATGTGAGAGAAAAGGTTCGCACGAATATGGAGTGGCATGTTCGCGAGCTGCTCGTTCGTTTTCTGAAAGAACATAACATAGAAGAGCATGATTTATTACAAGAATCCCAGCAATTAACTGTGCCGTTTACCGAGGAGCTGTTGGCACGCATTGTGAAAAAAGGAGCAGGAGTAACAGGCGACTATATTTTGATATATACGAGCGATATCGCAAACGAGTTCAAACGGCTCTACCGAGATAAGGCCATGTGTCTATTTGAACAATTTATCATGAAATGGCGGGAAAGCACAGAAACCGAAATGAAAGCATTACAGAGCCGTTTGAACCAGGAACAGGAACAATGGAACATACAGGCTCGTTTAGAAGAATTGAGTCAACTCCGCAAAGAGGCATACGAAAAACTGGTTGAAGTGATGGAAGGAGATGTCCCGCTTCAGGAACAGACAAAAGAGCGGATTGCCCAGCTCGTTAATGAAACATTTGTCATCGGCGCAAGCAAACAGCAAGAAAACACGACAAACATGAAAAAAACAGAGGATCACCAAACGAATGAAGAGGAAAACGGAAAAACAGCTGTCAAGATCGAAACGGAAAAAGCGATTGCGGATTTATCTCACACTGTCGAGCTAATTAAAGACGTGAAAGGAATGAAGCGGTTTATCAACGAGTTAAATGAAAAAGTACAACGATTAAAAAACCGCTCGTTTACCGTTGCATTGTTCGGAGCGTTCAGCGCAGGAAAATCCTCGTTTGCCAATGCGCTGATCGGTGAAAAAGTCTTGCCTGTTTCGCCGAATCCGACAACGGCAACGATTAATAAAATTGTCCCGCCTACGGTGGATCATCCACATGGTACGGTCATTGTGCAATTAAAGACGAGAGAACAAATTTTTAACGACTTGCAAATGTCATTGCGTTATTTTGGTCTTAAAGCAGAAACGTTAGAAGAGGCATTTAAATTGAGCAAAAAAGCGCTTGATATCGAGTCAGTTGATGCCCAAGAAAAACCGCATTATTCGTTCATTAAGGCCGTTGTGCATGGATATGAAGCGATTGAAAATCATCTTGGTACAAAGCTTTGTGTTGATTTAGATGCGTTCGAGCAATATGTTGCTGATGAAACGAAAGCATGTTTTGTTGAATGGATCGAGCTGTACTATGCCTGCCCGCTTACGGAACAAGGAATTACGCTTGTCGATACGCCAGGGGCTGATTCTGTCAATGCGCGCCATACCGGGGTTGCCTTTGAATATATAAAAAATGCCGATGCGGTGTTGTTTGTCACCTATTATAATCACGCTTTTTCAAAGGCGGACCGCGAATTTCTTATCCAACTCGGCCGCGTCAAAGATACCTTCAGCATGGATAAAATGTTCTTTATTGTTAATGCAGCTGATTTAGCCTATTCATATGATGAATTAGCTGATGTGCTTGCATATGTTAAAGAACAGCTTGTTCGCTTTGGTATTCGTAATCCGCGACTTTATCCGCTTTCTAGCCGTTTTGCCTTAGAAGAAAAAACAGGAAAGACAGGAGAAACAAACTACGGTATTTTAACGGAATCAGGACTGCGCCGTTTTGAAGCGGATTTTGAGCGTTTTATCATCGGTGAGTTAACTTCTCTCGCTATTGCAGGGGCTTATGCGGAAATCAACCGCGTTCGCAAGACGCTTTCTGAATATATTGCCCAAGCGCAGTTAGATATGAACGCAAAACAAGCGAAATTACAAAAAATTAGGCAAGAACAAGCAGAGATGAAGGAGTTGTTTAAGAAAGCGGCAGCAGAAACGGAACGGTATGCGCTTGAACAAGAAATTGCAGAACTAGTTCACTATATTAAGCAGCGTATTTTCCTGCGCTTTGGAGATTGGTTTAAAGAAACATTTAATCCGGCTACCTTGCGCGAGGACGTTCGTGATGTAAAAAAGGCGCTTGAAGCGTGCCTTGAGGAATTATTAAGTTCCATCGGCTTTGATTTGGCACAAGAAATGCGCGCGACAAGTCTCCGTGTTGAAAAATTTATTGTCGAACAATTACGTGAACGATTTAAAAGACTTTATGCGAAAGCAGCAGCGATTCATCACGGGATCACTTTCGCTGATTTTGAACATTACGAGTTTACAACATTACAATTTGAAACAGGTTTACATAATATTGACCGTTCCCGGTTTAAAAAAGCGTTATCTTTTTATAAAAATGCTAAATCTTTTTTCGAGCGCGATGAAAAGCGTTGGATGAGAGAGGAATTAGAAAAACAATTACAAGAGCCGGTTGCCGATTATTTACGGAGAAATAAAGAATTTCTTTTACGTGTCTATCTCGACCAATATGTTCATGCCATAAACAGATTGAACGAACATCTTGAACAGCAAAGCGCGGACTATTTTGCCGGCTTAATTTCAGCGTTAACAGAGCCGATCAATATTGAACATTTGCAATTCATTGAAGCAAAACTGACCGATATGCTGGCGGATATAGAGACAGGCGGCTCAAATGACTAACCATTTAACGAAGCCGGAGGAATTCCGAATGAACAATCGCTTTCACGCTTGTGCGACTTGCATTCATTATGGAGTCATCAAGACTGTAACTGGACAGCAATTTCGCTGCACACGTTTGGGCTATGAGACAAAACCTTTTTACAAATTTAATTGCTGGGTACCGAAAGAACAGGTGAAAAAGTTAATGGAAAAAGAAAAAGGAGAAAAGGAGAAGCGAATATGAGTGAAGTTCATCATGCGATTACGGCTCATTCTAACAGACAACATGCTATTATAAGGAAGTTTTTGCAGTTAGATGCTGAACGAGAAAAATTTATTGAAGAAGCGGTATCTCTTTGTTTAAAAGGAGAGCCGTTTACGGTAGATCGGATTAATGCGGTCACAAAGCAAATCAATGACTTGGCAAAACAAGGGATTGTTCCGCAGCGGAAATATGTGACAACCGCGATGGTTCAAGAATATGTAGAGAAATTGCGGACAAAGGGGAAGTGAGTCATGAAATATGTTGTATCAAATGAGTGGCTGGTGAATCGATTAAATGATGAGCAAGTTCGCATCATTGACTGCCGTTATTACATGGGAGATGCACCGCGCGGATTAAGAGAGTATGTACAAGGTCATATACCTGGGGCTTTATATTTTGATTTGGAAATGGACCTATCCGCTCCTTCGGGAGAGCATGGCGGCAGACACCCATTGCCGAATATGGACGAATTTATTGAAAAGCTATCGACAGCAGGAATCGATAATAATACAATTGTTGTTGCTTATGATAGCCAGGCAAGCTCCATGGCTTCTCGCTTTTGGTGGATGCTGCGGTATCTTGGTCATGAACAAGTCTATATGTTAGACGGAGGATATGAAAACTGGGTCGAGGAAAGTTATCCAGTGACAACCGATGTCCCGCATTTTCCAAGAAAAACATTTGTCGCTAACATTCAGCCGCAAATGCTGGCTACCGTTGAAGAAGTTCGGGAGGCAATGAAAAACCAAACGGCACTATTGATTGACTCACGCGAACCGAAACGTTATTTAGGAATCGAAGAACCGATTGACCGAGTAGCAGGGCATATTCCAGGCGCAAAAAACTATTTTTGGCGAGAAGGCCTAACAGAGGATGCGTGTTGGAAAAAATCCAGCGAACAAGAGCAACGGTTTGCGGATATTCCAAAAGATCAAGCAGTTATCGTCTATTGCGGTTCAGGTGTCACAGCCTGCCCGAATGTGCTTGCATTAACTGAAGCAGGGTACACGAATGTTAAGTTATATGTCGGTAGTTGGAGTGATTGGATTTCATATCCAGAAAACCCGATTGCGAAGGGAAAAAATGAGTAACATAACTTGCCTGCACCCCGCTCATACTACAAATGAATTTCTTGATAAGGGGTGACTTACATGGGACGCACAAAGCTTGGCAACGCCAATGCACAGCGAAATAATAACGCAAAACAAAAGAATGGCTTTAACAATGAGTTCGCTTCATACGCAGAAGTAGAAGCGGAAAAAATGAAAAATAAACATAAAAACATTCGTTAAATCGTATCCCCTTCAGCATCTTGATGCTCAAGGGGATATTTTCTGTATTCACTTGTATTAAGCATAAAAATATCACTTTTTTACTTTTTATGATTAAATAAAAATGATATAAAAATTGAAGGAGAAAGCCAGCTCATGCTTCAGGAAACAATCCAAATTGGCTCTATTTTAGTGAAAGCATCTTGGCTTGTCGTTCTTTTTTCATTATTATGCGCATATGCTGTTATTGTTATTTATTTGCGAAAGGACGAGCCGTTATTAAACGAATTAAGTTCCATTCTCGGCAATGCGTTTTTGCTCTATGTTCTTATTTTCAAATTTAGCTTTTTGCTTTTTCGTCCTTTTATTTTGTTTAATAATTTGAAAGGGATATTATTTTTTACCGTGGGAACAAAAGGAGCGATTTTAGGGCTTGTCATAAGCTTATTGTACATAACGTTTCAACTTTATAAACGCCGATTATTTGTGCGTAAAGTGTTATTAGCCTTGCTTTACGCAGGCGCAATGGCATTAACGGCGGAAAGTATATGGATATTGGTCTTTCGATAGGGAGGGAATGAATGATGAAAAAACTGCTTGCAACATTCTTGTTGCTTGGACTTGTCGGTTATGGATTGTGGCAAGTATTAGCAACAGGTAATGAAAAAACAACGGGACTGGAAATTGGCAACGCTGCGCCCGATTTTGCGTTGAAAACGCTTGAGGGAAAAGAAATTCGTTTATCTGAATTAAAAGGGAAAAAAGTGATTCTCAATTTTTGGGCGACATGGTGCCCGCCATGTCAAGCGGAAATGCCGGAGATGCAAAACTTTTATGAAAAATATAACAAAGATATCGAAATTTTAGCAGTCAATTTAACCTCAGAAGATTCCCGAGATAAAGTTGATTCTTTCATCAAAGAATATGGCTTGACGTTTCCGGTTGTGCTAGATGAAAAGGGAGATATATTAACGCTGTATAAAATCTCACCGATTCCAACATCGTATATGATTGATAGTGAAGGAATTATTCGCCATAAGTACGTCGGACCGATGACATATGATCAAATGGTTGAATTCACTAAAAACATTAAATGAAATAAGCTGAAAAAAGCATCCGCTTAGGGTGCTTTTTTATTATTTTCGAAATTTGTAATAATTTCCGTTAATTATGGTAATTAATAAAATTATCATTAATAAATGAGGTGAGAAAATGAGGAAAATACGGAAATTAACATTAGAAGAACTGATATTGGAAAATAAACACCAGCTGTTAAACGATCGTGATGCCATGGAAAGAATTGAGGAAAAGCTGGAAGAGCGTATGTTGAAAAAAGTGAAATAGTACATACTATCATCCATTACGGGCAGACTAGATGATGAGGAGGCGATAGACATGAGCAATCCAAAGAGACATCCAGAGCATTATGTTCCTAATCATATAGGCACACAACCGCGTGCAGCGGGTGGAAACAAAGGAAAGAAGATGCAAGACAATTCAGGACAGCATGCACAAGTTATTCAAACCAAAGGCGAGTAAAATTTATTAACATAATATATTTATTGTTAAATAAAATTTCTCATAAAATTTCTAACGATGCTTCATACTACTTTTGTACTACCTTGATTATACAGGAGGGGTTATGATGGCACACAATCGACCAAATCCGGACGATCGTAGTGATAATGTCGAAAAATTGCAGGATATGGTGCAAAATACAATTATGAATATTGAAAAGGCACATGAAACAATGCAGTTTTCAAGCCCGGAAGAGAGAGCAGAGATTGAAGCTAAAAACCAACGACGCGAAGAAGCGATCGCAGCCATGCGCGCCGAAATTAAAGATGAAGCTGCCACGCGTGAGCATGGATATGAATAACAACGAAGCTAGCCGCCGATTTGTGCGGCTTTTTTCTTTTCTATCGTTTTTTTGACGAATATGTTAAGATAACGTTAAGTATATATAAAATGAAAACGGAGGAAGAAGCTTGAAAGTCGTTGAGAAACAAATTGAAGTACGATATGCAGAAACAGATCAAATGGGTGTTGTTTATCATGCCAACTATCTCGTTTGGATGGAGGTAGGAAGAACACAATTCATTAAAGAATTGGGTTTTCATTACGCTGACATGGAAAAAGCAGGGGTCATATCACCGGTCATTGACTTGCAAGTTTCATACAAAAAACCGCTCCATTATGGAGAAACAGCGACAGTAAAAACGTGGATTGAGTATTATGATGGCATTCGTGTTACATACGGTTATGAAATTTTAACACCCGATGGAGAGATAGCAGTAACGGCTACTTCACAACATGTTTGTGTCAAACGTGATTCATTTCGGCCAATCTCGATAAAAAAATATTTCCCGGATTGGCATGAAGCATATGAGCAAGCGAAAAAATAAGGCTATTTTCGTAAACATTGTTGTTTTTCCAGCGTGACATAGCAAGCGTATAGCTTGTCTATGACAGTCGAAAAGCTATAGTAAAGCAACAATTTTTTAGAAAAAAGCCAAAAACAAACATGAAGCGAGTGATAGAAGGTTATGGAACAATTGAGAAAAAACACACTGTTGGAAGCGCTTGGGATTGAATTGATTGAAATTTCCGCCGGGAAAGTTGTTGCCACTATGCCGGTTGATGAGCGAACCCGTCAGCCGTTTGGAGTTCTTCATGGCGGTGCGTCTGTCGCTTTAGCAGAGACAGTCGCAAGCATCGGTGCTTATGAGCTTGTTGATAAAGAAAAGGAAATCGTCGTTGGTCTAGAGATTAATGCGAATCATATTCGAAGTGTTCGTGATGGAAAAGTAGTAGCAACAGGAACAGTGCTTCATCGCGGTAGAACCACAATGGTTTGGGATATTAAAATCGTCGATGAAGAAGGACGGCTCGTTTCCGTTTCCCGCTGTACGATTGCAGTTTTGCAGAAAGAGCGATAAAAAAGAGGCTGCAGGTCCGGCTTCTATACATATTGCCATTGCGGAGTCTGACCTTCAGCCTCTTAAATATGTACATTATTATTCGTAAAGAAAAACAGGTTCGCCCCACTGTTCATCGAAATCAACAATTAAATCATGTTGATCAAAATACCACATATCACTTTCTTCGATAAAAAATGTAATACCGTCAATGACAGTTTGCACTCCCGGAGATAGCGGTGATTCTTTATTAATTCCAAGGGAAAACCCTTTTTGAACGTTACTGCATCCGCCGTAGCGAGCAAAAAAACGCACGAAATCACCTTGTTTTAAATCCAGATCCTCTTTATACCATTCCAATGCTTTCGGTTTGATTATAATCTTCATCTTACAACACCACCTTTCGATAACTCCATTATAGAGAAAATCCGCTGAGGATGCTAGAAATTAGCTGCATAAAAAGAGTCTGACCGTAGCAAGTGTCAGACCCCCAATTACAAGATAAGAACACGATATATGATGGATTTCCCGTGAGGTTAGAAGTCCCTCTTTTACATGCAATTATTGGTTTTCGTTTGTTTCTTGTTGTGTATTTTCGTCCGTTTGCTCTGTTTCTGTGCTGTTGTTTTCTTCTTCCGCATTGTTACAAGCTGTCATAAACATAATTGCTAGCAATGAAGCCCCAACTTTTAATAATAAGCTTTTTTTCATTTTCATTCCTCTTCCCCCTAGCAGTTTTATATGCCGAAATGAATCGGCTCAATTCGGATTATACGGTAGTTAGCCCAATATTTGTGTGATTTAACTAAATTTATACAAAAAGATAACAAAATTCAAACAGTATTGATTAAACGTTTAAATTTTTACATAGATTAAACATAGCGAAAGGAGTGGAAAATCCGATGAAACAAAAGCCTCATTCCATGAAGCTGAGCTACGAATCAGATGGGAGAATGGGAGAAAAAAGAACGGCCAAGGGAGCACCTAAGCAGCAAGATAAAGAGAAAGAATTTTTTAATACAACTCCATCAAGTGAGTAAAGCGGTCAGGCGTGTTGATTAACAAAGATAAAACGGATTTATTTAACTAGCTTTTCTGCCGAAGTCAGCTAAGCGTTTCGCTTAGCTGACTGGGCATGCGCCCGCATGCCTAACCCGAACGGAGAACGCTTCGCGGACAAATAGATTTGTCCGCCGGCGTTCTCGTTCGGGTATCGTGGCAGAAAAGCGTGAATCAGCGAGAAAATAGTCAATACTCATGGTAAAGTGGTTGCTATAAGGCAGCTGCTTTTTATTTTTTTAGAAAATGAAGACAGAAAAGAAAAAATCGTAAAAATGGTGATTTTTATTCGATTTTTGCTATACAAATAGGCGTATGAACGTTATCATTAATCGAGAAAGAATTTTTAACGAAAGGAGTGAAGTTTTCGTATTATGAGTAGGCAAAGTTCACCAGAGCCAGAACCGGAATCTCACGAGGAAGCACTTTCTTCTTTTCAAATGAACGAGCTACTCAATGATCGAAAACGAGCTCCATTTGAAAGGAAAAGATAGAAATCTTCCTCGTCTGCAAAGGAGGAAGTTGACAATGATGAACATCTATTTATCAAAGAATGATGGCAAGTTAGAAGAAATTCATGAACTGCAAAATGGTTGCTGGATTAAATTGGTAGCTCCAACAGAAGAGGAAATTCGTTATATTGCCAATCATCTTGATATCCCTATCGATTCGATCAAAGATGCGCTCGATGATGAAGAACGTTCACGGATTGAAAAAGAAGACAACCATGTTTTAATTATCGTTGACATCCCAATTATTACACATGATGAAGTCGACGGAGCAATATACGAGACAATTCCCATTGGTATGATTATTACCAATACGTGCTTTATTACTGTTTGTTTACAAGAAAATCCGATTTTTGAGGAATTTACGAAAAATAAAATTAAAAATTTTTATACATTCATGAAAACAAGATTTGCGTTGCAAATGTTATATATGATTTCCACGTATTATTTACGGTATTTGAAGCAGATTAACCGGAAAACGAGCCAAATTGAAAAAGCGCTTCATCAGTCGATGAAAAACAAAGAATTATTTTCCTTGTTAAGCATGGAAAAAAGCTTAGTCTATTTTATGACATCGCTTAAGGCGAACAATATTGTTATGGAACGTTTGATGCGGCTTAATTATCTTCGAATGTATGAAGATGATCAAGATTTGTTGCAAGATGTCATTATTGAAAACAAGCAGGCAATTGAAATGACAGAAGTATATAGCAGCATTTTGAGCGGGATGATGGATGCTTTTGCCTCTGTCATTTCCAACAATGTGAACATTGTGATGAAGTTTTTAACAGCCATTACAATCGTCTTATCATTGCCGACAATGGTGGCAAGTTTTTACGGAATGAACGTGCCGATTCCATATCAACATTCCCCTTATTCGTTTATCATCGCCATGTTAATATCAGTAGTGTTATCTAGTATTACAGCGTTTATTTTTTGGAAAAAACGTTATTTTTGAATGGGAAAAGTAAATCTCTCGTTCAAATGTTCAAATATAGAAGGAAATAGGGGAGATGGTGGAAGAGACAGCCTCATTTTTTTGCGGCTGTCATCCCACCGGAAAGAACGAACTTCATTGCATCTTCAGGTTTTACATCCAAAACTTGAATTTGTTCTTTTGGGACTAAACACGTAATCCCAGCGACTTGAAATGTTTGCGGAATATATACGGCAACATGATCTTTGAGCGGACTAAGAAACGTCTCTACTTCTTCTGATGTAATAAAGCCAATGCATTTCATTCCCGTATTTGGAAGCTGAACGAGCACGACTTTGGAAAATGAACGCTTTTCCCCGACAAATGAAGCGATTGTATCTTTTATGACAGAATAAACGGTTTTTATGAACGGAAGGCTTTCTAATAGACGATCAATGAGCTTAATAATACGACCGCTGATATATTGGGTGGAGAGCCAGCCAAGGAATGTAATTAAAATCATCGTACATAAAATGCCAATTCCCGGTATATATGAGTCTTGTAGATACGGTTTTAAGTATTTTCCTAATAATCCATCAAAAAACGAAAATACTTTATAAAACACATAAAATGCAAGAATAATCGGGACAATTGTCAAAACTCCATTTAAAAAATTTTTTAACAAAAATTTCATTTTCATTTCTTCCTTTCCTACTCATCTTCATTATTAAAGATTAGCCATATTCCCTTTCATTCACAAGAGCATCACTCATATAAATATACACCAAAAGGTTTTATCGTTGCTACCGTTGAACAGCTAATTAAGTGATGCCATGAAGGACCTTGCAAACATTTGCGTGAAATATTATCTTATCTAGCACTTCACAGACAACGGCCAAAATCGACGATTGTGTTAGCGTGTAAAAGGAAACATATAACCTTCCAAAATATATCGTTAATGAGATCATCGGGTACTTGTCTTTGAGCATGCAAAATTCAATATGTCATTTAAACATCTCTAGAAAGGTTAGAGATGTTTTTTATTTACAAACTCTCATAAATGATCAAAAAATAGAGAGTGAAAACCGAACATTAAAAAATAATTTGTTTTAAAAAGTTCGTTTATTATATTGACTATTTGTGCCAAAATTGGTATATTTACAAATGGAAAAAGAAATAGAACGAATCTTATGGGGGATACATATATGAAAGCACATTATGATGTCATTGTTGTCGGTGCTGGACCGGCAGGAATATTTACATGTTACGAATTGACGTTAAAACTGCCTGGAGCAAACGTATTATTAATCGATAAAGGGCACGATATTTATCGAAGAAATTGTCCGATTTTGCAAAAGAAAATTGAAAAATGCCCGCCGCCTGCGGGGAAAAAAGATTATGCGGGGTGCGTTCCGGCATGTTCAATCACGAACGGATTTGGCGGCGCTGGTGCATATTCCGATGGGAAATTTAACATTACAAGCGAATTTGGCGGCTGGATGACCGATTATCTTCCAGATTCAACGGTCATTGAACTCATTAAATACGTCGACCAAATTAACTTAAAACATGGAGCAGCGGAAACGATTACCGATCCAATGACAGAAAAGGTAAAGGAAATCGAACGACGCGGATATGCTGTAGGACTGAAATTACTTCGTGCCTATGTCCGCCATTTAGGTACGGAACAAAACTTGGAGATTTTAAAAAGTATATACGAATATTTGCGTGAACGAATCGATATGGTATTTAAAACCGAAGTCGAAGACATTGTAACGGAAAAAGAAAAAGATCATCATTGTATAAAAGGAATTGTATTAAAAAATGGAGAGGTCATTACTGCTGAAAAAGTCGTAATTGCTCCAGGCCGCGACGGCTCTGCCTGGCTATCAAAAATTTTGAAAAAACGACGCGTTCGTATGATCAATAACCAAGTAGATATCGGCGTTCGTGTAGAAACGTCCAACATTGTCATGGAAGAAATCAACGAACATTTATATGAAGGAAAATTTATTTTTAATACTTCGGTAGGCACGCAAGTACGGACGTTTTGCAGCAATCCGTCCGGTCATGTTGTTGTTGAAAACCATTCGGGGATTATGCTTGTCAACGGTCATGCCTATAAAGATCCGAAGCTTGGCAGCCGTAATACAAACTTTGCTTTACTTGTTTCGCATAAATTTTCCGATCCGTTTGATAAACCAAATGAATACGCGCATGAAATTTCCAGACTTGCCAATGCTCTGTCCAACGGCGGAGTTATCGTGCAAAAATACGGGGATATTTTAAAAGGAAGACGTTCGACAGAAAAACGAATTAAAGAGGGATTCATTGAACCGACATTAAAAGAAGCGGTGCCTGGTGATTTGGGCCTTGTCCTGCCGTATAATACAATGAAAAGTTTAATTGAAATGACAGAGGCGCTTAATCATGTCACTCCTGGTCTTGCTTCTGAGCATACGCTTTTTTATGGAGTAGAAGCGAAATTTTATTCCGCCCGTCCAAAATTAAATGACCGATTTGAAACGGAAATTTCTGGATTATATGTAGGCGGAGATGGCGCTGGTATTACCCGTGGTCTCGCGCAGGCAAGCGCATGCGGTGTATGGATTGCCCGCGATATTGTCGAGAAATTGACAAATACAAAGATAAAAGAAACCGTACATTAATAAGAGGATGACTCATAAGTGTCTGACCTCACAAGAACATACTTCCTAAAAATGGTGTGCAATCTATTGTGGTTGTGGGGTCTGACATTTTGTTTTCGGTCATCCTCTTATTTTTATAAAAAATAGTTAACTTTTATTTGATAAAGGTTGACAATTATAGTTCCAATACACTACCATGATGGTAATAAGGTAGAAAGGGGAGAAGGAGAATGGTAGATTGGTTGGCATTAGCTGATCGCGTACTAGAAGGAAGAGAAATAACAGATGAAGAGGCAGAAGCGATTTTAGATTGTCCGGATGAAGAGCTTCTTTTATTGCTGCAAGGGGCATATAAAATTCGCAGAACTTATTATGGAAACAAAGTAAAATTAAATATGATTATTAACGCCAAATCTGGATTATGTCCAGAAAATTGCGGCTATTGTTCACAATCATCCATATCTACAGCGCCAGTGAAAACATACAAAATGATTAATAAGGAGACACTCATACGCGGTGCAGCGGAAGCCCATCGGATGCAAGTGGGTACATATTGTATCGTCGCAAGCGGGCGCGGACCTAGCGAAAAAGAAATTGATACCGTCGTTGCCGCCGTTCAGGAAATTAAAGAAAGATTTGGTCTAAAAATTTGTGCCTGTTTAGGAATTTTAACACCTGAACAAGCGAAGCGTCTGAAAGAAGCCGGAGTTGACCGCTACAATCATAATATTAATACTTCGAAGGAACATCACCCGAACATTACCACCTCACATACATATGACGACCGCGTGAGGACTGTTGAAACGGTTAAACAAGCAGGAATTTCTCCATGTTCTGGCGTGATTATTGGAATGAAAGAAACGAAACAGGATGTCATCAATATGGCACGCAGTTTAAAAATGCTTGATGCGGACTCGATACCGGTTAACTTTTTACATGCCATCGATGGTACACCGCTTGCCGGTACGAATGAATTAAACCCGAGATATTGTTTAAAAGTGTTAGCACTGTTTCGCTATATCAATCCGACAAAAGAAATCCGGATTTCTGGCGGCCGTGAAGTGAACTTGCGAAGCCTTCAACCATTGGGACTATATGCAGCGAATTCGATTTTTGTCGGGGATTATTTAACGACAGAAGGCCAAGAGAAGTCAGAAGATTTTAAAATGTTGGAAGATATGGGATTTGAGATTGATTTTGCGAATAAAGAACACGCTGTTCAATTATAAGAAGAGGCTGGTTCTGCATGGTGTGCCCCCATGCTTGAGCCGCCTTTTTTCTTTAGAGGAAGCAAACTTCATCATTGCTTGTCTGAGATGACGGTTAGAACGATAGGAAAAGAGGCAAAATGATATATAAATAAACTTATGAACGGGAAGTGAAATGGTGAATCCTCTTATTTACGAATGTATGATCATCGGCGGCGGAATTGCCGGATTACAAGCAGCGATTCAGCTTGGAAGGTATCGCCATCATGTGCTTGTTGTAGATTCCAATAATGGACGTTCAAACCTTTGCCGGGATTATCATAATTTACTTGGCTGGCCTGATGGGGTTAGTGGTGAGACATTGCGTGCACTCGGCCGTAAACAGGCAACAAGGCTAAACATTCATTTTGTAGAAGATGAGATCATTGATGCTGAAAAAAAGGGAGACTTATTCTTTTTGCATGGAAAAAGCGGCGACCATTACTTAGGAGAACGAATTTTATTAGCTACTGGTATTAAAGACCGTATTCCCCCGATTAACAACTTGCTTCCGTGCTTAGGAACAAGCGTATATGTCTGTCCGGATTGTGATGGATACGAAGTGGCAAATAAAAAGGTGATTGTGCTTGGGGCAGGAACAACAGGAGCCAATATGGCAATCACATTGCTTTATTGGACAAAAGATATTATTTACATTAACCATGATGGGGAAGATTTATCGATCAACTTAAAAAGTGAACTAAGGCAACAAAAGATTGAGTATATTCGCGAGCCCATTGAGGAAGTGCTTCTAAATAAAGAAGGACAATTTTCCGGAGTGCGTCTGCAAAGCGGAACAGAGTTGTCAGCAGACAGAGGGTTTATTGCCTTTGGCAACAATAAAGTCAATACAGAATTAGCGAAACGATTAGGTGTGGAACGGCTTGAAAATAAACATATTCCAACCGATCCACGCACGAAGCAAACAAATGTGGAAAATGTTTGGGCGGCAGGAGATATTGGCGTCCACTCTGAGCAAGTCGCGATTGCTATGGGGGAAGGAGTGCAAGCGGCGATTTGGATTCATAAAAGCATTTTAAATTCAAAAAAGTGATAAAATTGGAATACACGGTAAAGGGAGAGAATGGTTAAGAATAATTTAAACCATAAACTAAATTCATAGGGGGATTTTTCATTGAGAAAACGTTTAGGGAAAGTATCTATTGCTTTACTAATCTTGACTTTTATTGTATTTGCCTTCGGAGTAGGTAAAATTAGAGGAGATATTGGTACAGCCATTCTAATAATCGGTGTAGGACTTTCGTTAATAACAGCCTTAATAAGTGAAAAAGGACGATGGAAGACAATTTCAATAAGTATTGTAAGTATAGTAATAGGGGTATACGCATTTCTGATTATCGGTTATTTCTTCGCTTTGATGATGTAACAATATAACTTAACAATGCCTTATAGCGAAGCCAAATACGGGAAAATGACCAATTCTAATATTAAAAGCTAAGTTAAATGGTTAACAAAAGAGATGTGAATTGCATCTCTTTTTTATTTTATATGTTAATTCACGTTTTGTATCGTTAGACTTGTCACCCCCTTTTTATTTTCATGAAATGTTACTTTTTATCATACATTTCACTAAAAGACATCTCATGACTAGGGGGAACAGTGATGGAACGAACCTATTTAATTAAACCCCATCTCAGGCGCAATTATCCGTTCGTTTCGTACGGAAAAGGCATCTATTTATATGATGTGACCGGAAAGCGATATTTGGACGGTTGTTCGGGTGCGGTCACCGCTAACATCGGGCATGGGGTTGAGGAAATCACTCATGTCATGAATGAACAAGCGAAAAAAGTAGCATTTGTATATCGTTCCCAATTTACGAGCGAACCGGCTGAAAAATTAGCAGACAAGTTGAGTGAGCTGGCACCCGGCGGGGAATACTGGACATTCCTTGTCAACAGCGGCTCAGAAGCGACGGAAACAGCGATGAAGATCGCCATTCAATATTGGCAGGAGAAAGGAAAGAAGGGAAAAAATAGAATTTTGTCGCGCTGGCTCAGTTACCACGGCATCACGATCGGCGCGCTTTCAATGTCAGGACACCCGATGCGGCGGGCACGCTTCGTTCCTTTATTAGAGGACTTTCCATCTGTTTGCGCCCCTTATTGTTATCGCTGTCCGTATCACTCCACTTATCCTTCATGTCAGCTCCAATGCGCAGGCGAACTAGAACAAGCAATTGAACGCATCGGTGCCGAGCATATTGCAGCCTTTATCGCTGAACCCATTATCGGTGCAGCTGGAGCAGCCATCACTCCGCCAGACGGATATTATGAAAAAATTCGCGATATTTGTAATCAATACGACATTTTATTGATTGTTGACGAAGTTATGACCGGGCTTGGACGAACAGGGAAGATGTTTGCAATCGAACATTGGAATGTGAAGCCGGATTTGCTTACTCTCGGAAAAGGTTTGGGTGCCGGCTATACTCCCATTGCGGCAACAATGGTAAGCAAACAAGTATTAGAGCCGATTTTCGAAGGATCCGGTGTGATTATGAGCGGGCATACGTTAAGTGCCAATCCGCTATCAGCAGCAACGGCTCTTGCGGTATTGCGCTATATTGAAACGCACGACCTGCCAGAAAAAGCAGCCGAAACAGGACGGTATTTATTTGATCAATTAGCTTCTTTTAAAAAGCGGTTTCCATGGATTGGTGATATTCGCGGCAAAGGATTGCTAATCGGTATAGAATTTGCCGTCCTCAACACGAAAGACATACTTTCAGATTCATTATCATTTACGGAGTTAGTCGTCACAAAGGCACAGCATCTTGGTCTGCTTGTATATCCAGCAGCTGCAGGCAATGGAAAAGATGGAGCGGCTATTATCATTGCCCCACCGTTAACGATTACAAAAGCAGAAATCGATGAACTCATTACGTTGCTTAAACAAACTTTTTTACAGCTAGAGCGTGAACTACCGATTGGTGGAAAGGGATGACCATGATGAATAACGAATTTGGTAAAATCATTTCCTTGCATGAAGCGGTACAGTTTATTGAAGATGGTTGTTCTTTAATGGTTGGCGGTTTTGGTGGAATCGGTTCGCCACCTTCCTTGATTGAGGCGATTTTAAACAAAGAGGTCAAAAATATAACGTTAATTTGTAATGATACCGGCTTTCCACACATCGGTGTCGGTCGTTTAGTGAGCAGCAGAAGAGTGAAAAAAGCGATTGTTTCTCATATCGGCTCCAATCCAGTCGCTGGAAAATTAATGCATGATGGAAAATTAGAAGTGGAATTTTCGCCTCAAGGTGTCCTTGTTGAACGTATTCGTGCTGGCGGTGTCGGACTTGGCGGAATCCTCGTCGATATCGGTGTCGATAATGAATGGGTGACAAAAGGAAAGCAAGTAATTGAAGTAGACGGAATGCGCTACTTATTAGAATTGCCGCTTACAGCCGATGTTTCTATTGTGTATGCGAAAAAGGGCGATCCATTTGGGAATTTAATTTATGACAAAAGCGCGCGAAATACAAATCCATCTGTTGCGATGGCAGGTCATATTACGATTGCTGAAGTAGAGGAGATCGTTCCTCTTGGAGAATTGAACCCGGAGGAAATTATTACTCCCGGCATCTTTATTAACTACATTGTCCAAAGTGAAGGAGTGAATTGGAAATGGGCTTGGGAGTAAGAGAACGGATGGTGAAACGTGCGGCAAAAGAGCTGAAAAGCGGAATGATTGTCAATCTAGGCATCGGTATTCCCTCGATGGTTCCAGATTATTTGCCGACAGATGTACGCGTTATGTTTCAAGCGGAAAATGGGATACTCGGCATGGGAGAAAGCTCAAAAAAAGGGGAAGAAGATGCTCATTTATGCAATGCAGGTGGATATCCGGTTACGGTCATAAAAGGTGCTTCTTATTCAGACAGCGCTACTGCATTTGCCATGATACGAAAAGGGCTAATTGACGTCACGATGTTAGGGGCATTACAAGTAAGCGAGAAGGGGGATTTAGCAAACTGGATGATTCCCGGTAGGCGCGTTCCTGGAATCGGCGGAGCAATGGAATTGGCACAAAAAGCGAAGAAAGTCATCGTGGTAATGAACCATGTGAATAAACATGGAGAACCGAAAATCGTAAAAGCGTGCACATTGCCCTTGACGGCGAGAAAATGCGTCCATTTGATTATTACTGACATGGCGGTGATCGAGGTAACAACAGAAGGTCTGTTATTAACAGAAATTATGGAGCCATATGATTTAAATGATGTGTTGCAATGTACCGCGGCACCGCTGATGATTTCAGAAACTTTAAAGCGTGTTCCTTAGGTAAAAGGAGGAAGGAAATGGAAAATTATCAAAAGATGATTCACGAATGGTTGAGCGCTCAGCGGAAAAACGGCATCCGCTTATTAACGCAATTAATACAACAAGCAAGCACACAAGGCAATGAAGCAAAAGCGCAGGCGATCATTATTGAAAAATGCCGCCAGCTAGGTTTAGAGATTGATATATGGGAGCCAAATGGAGAACAATTAAGAGAACATCCGTACTTTGTTTCACCCCGCACAGATTTTTCAAACAGTCCGAATGTAGTTGGCATCTTGCGTGGCATAGGAGGGGGACGTTCTCTCATTTTAAACAGTCATGTTGATGTCGTGCCTGAAGGAGAAGTGGAACAATGGGGAGATGATCCGTATAGCGGAGCCGTAAAGGAAGGAAAAGTTTATGGGCGTGGCGCTTCTGATATGAAAGGGGGAACCGTTTCTTTTCTGCTCGCGCTTGAAGCAATCAAGGCTATGGGAATTCGATTGAAAGGAGATGTCATTTTTCAAAGTGTCGTTGAAGAAGAAAGTGGCGGCGCGGGAACTCTTGCAGCGATTTTAAGGGGATATAAAGCTGATGGGGCAATCATTACAGAGCCAACGAACATGAAATTGTTCCCAAAGCAGCAAGGCTCGCTTTGGTTTCGCATTACCGTACATGGAAAATCGGCTCATGGTGGAACGCGTTACGAAGGGATAAGCGCGCTGGAAAAAATGAAAATAGTCTTAGAGCAGCTTCAAGAGCTGGAGTCAGAGCGAAACAATCGCGTTGTTGACCCGCTCTATCAACATATTCCCATTCCAGTCCCGATTAACGTTGGCAAAATTGAAGGAGGAACATGGCCTTCCTCTGTACCGGACCGCGTCGTCATTGAAGGCAGAATGGGCGTGGCACCAAACGAAACGGTGGAGATGGCTAAACAGGAAATGGAGCATTTTGTAAGCGTAATCAATAAGAGAGATCAGTGGTTTGAAACCCATCCTGTCGAACTGGAATGGTTCGGTGCGCAGTGGCTGCCAAGTTCCATTGAGGAAAATCACCCGCTTGTCGCGGTTTTAGTCGATGCGTACAAATGTGTGAAAGGAGAAGTACCAACGGTTGAAGCATCTCCCTGGGGAACCGATGGCGGATTGCTTGCTCAAGTCGGCCGAATTCCAACCATTGTATTTGGACCAGGAACGACGGCTGTTGCCCATCATCCGAACGAATATATTGAAATCGACAACATGTTGATAGCTGCAGAAATTCTCGCTTTAACGATTATTCATTGGTGTGAAATCGATGAAAAAGGGGAAATGGGAGTATGACTTGTTCCTTTATTTATCTAAAATTCGAAAGCAAAGCAATTATTGAAAAGGAAATTGGCGATGTGCTAATACAATGAGCAACATTTGCTGCATTACTGTCATTACAAACGAGCAATAGACAGAAAGACTTGATATCATTTGAACACACAATTATGCATCATTTATAAAAAGATGTATGAAACCGCCTTTAACATCGTATGCATGATAAAAAACATATGTAATAGAAGGAGGTGCCTGCAGATTGCCCATCTAATCCATGTTACGTGAACAAAGAAACATATTGGTGTCATATCATTTATGACGATTTTAACAAAAGGCTCAGAGTGGAAGATTATCGTGGTCATTTATATGGGTTCATTCCGTATATAGAAAAAGAGGCCAAGCAAAAATTATATGAAAAAATAATTGTCAAAGCGAGATTGGAACATGTTCCTATTTTTATAGAAAAGGGATTTATCAATGAAGGGTGGATTCAAGGTTATTTCAATGGCAGCGATGCCTACTTTTTGGCAAAGTATTTAACAGCAGGGAGAAGACGGAGCGATGATTGGTGTAGAGAAGACGAAATCATTCATTCCGTTCAAAGTCAAACAGAATCTAACCATTTATCATCTTTTCCTGATGGATTTTTGATGAGAAAAGCGGAAAAACAAGATGCCATAGAGTTATCGGGATTGTATAAAACCGTATTTGCCGTTTATCCAACGCCACTGCAGCATGTTGATTATATATTGCACGTATTGAAAAGCGGAACGATTTTTTATGTCATTGAAAAAAACGGAAAAATTGTCAGCGCTGCTTCAGCGGAAGTGAACGAAACGTATCATAATGCCGAGTTAACAGATTGCGCAACACTTCCGGAACATCGAAAACACGGATTGATGAAATATTTAATCCGTCAGCTAGAGGAGGACTTGCGAAAGGATGGTATATTTTGTGCTTACTCTTTGGCCCGCGCGAAATCTTTCGGGATGAATGCTGTTTTTCACCAACTCGGTTATCAATATGCGGGCCGCTTAATGAATAATTGTTATATTTATCAAGAATTAGAAGATATGAATGTTTGGTTTAAAGATTTAGCTTATAAACAATAAAAAATAAAGCTAACGCGTTTGGTTACGTCTTTGCCGTGCTTTGCATGTAATAGTAATACATTACTGATGAAGGAGGTATTATGCAGCAAATGCAATTATATAAACCAAAGCGTCATTGGAAAGAAATTGTTATTTGGAAAAATGTAACAGAAGAACAATGGAATGATTGGATCTGGCAATTGACGAACACCATCCGTACGCTCGATGATTTGAAAAAAGTTATTCATTTAACACCAGAAGAAGAGGAAGGGGTGAAAATTTCAGCCAAAACGATTCCGCTCAACATCACTCCTTATTATGCTTCTTTAATGGATCCAGATGATCCGCGCTGTCCCATTCGCATGCAATCCGTACCTGTTGCAAAGGAACAATGTAAAACAAAATATGATTTAGAAGATCCGCTTCATGAAGATGAAGACTCTCCCGTCCCTGGTTTAACGCACCGTTACCCTGACCGCGTCTTATTTCTTATTACGAATCAATGTTCGATGTATTGCCGCTACTGTACAAGAAGACGATTTTCTGGGCAAATCGGCATGGGGGTACCGAAAAAGCAATTGGATACAGCGATTGAATATATTGCCCAAACACCACAAATAAGGGACGTATTATTATCCGGTGGAGATGCGTTATTAGTCAATGACCAAATCCTTGAATATATATTGAAAAAACTTCGCGAAATTCCACATGTTGAAATTATCCGCATTGGTACAAGAGCTCCTGTTGTATTTCCGCAGCGAATAACAGAAAATTTATGCAACATTTTAAAAAAATATCATCCAATTTGGTTAAATACCCACTTTAATACGTCGATTGAGATTACCGAGGAAGCTAAAACAGCATGTGAAATGCTCGTAAACGCGGGCGTTCCCGTAGGCAATCAAGCTGTTATTCTGAAAGGAATCAATGACAGTGTTGCGATCATGAAAAAGCTTATGCATGATTTAGTCAAGATTCGTGTTCGGCCTTATTATATTTACCAATGTGATTTATCGGAAGGAATTAGCCATTTTCGCGCACCGGTCGCAAAAGGTTTAGAAATTATTGAAGGCTTGCGCGGCCATACATCTGGGTATGCTGTACCTACATTTGTTGTCGATGCGCCAGGCGGCGGTGGAAAAATCGCGCTTCAGCCAAACTATTTCATTTCACAAACTCCTGATAAAGTCATTTTGCGTAATTATGAGGGAGTCATCACTTTCTATCCGGAGCCGAAAGACTATGTACCAGATACAGCGGAAGAATATTTCCAAAAAATATTTCCTGATTTGGCCGAGAAAAAATCGACAACAGGAATTGCTGGGATTGCGAACGAATCCAAATTGAACATTGTTCCGGAAGAGCTTCAGCGCTTCAATCGCCGCCGGACATACGAAGCCAATCCTAATCATAAGTCATTAAAAGATTTTCGACAAAAGCGCGACGAAATGAAAGAAAAGAAATTTGAAGCGATGTTAAAGAAGCTCAATAACAGAGAGGAGAAAGAGCCGCAATGAAATGTCTCTGGTGTACATCCAACAATGTAAAAACGATCGCAGCCACTGTTTATTGGGAATTACCTGATGGCACAAGGGCAATTGAAATAGCGAATACCCCTAGTATCTCTTGTAACGAATGCGGAATCGTTTATCAAGACGACGATATCGTTGAGAGAATAGAAGACCAGTTATTTTTAATTGATACAAAACTTCTTGCCAAAAAGATGGACTATGACCAATTAATGAGTCAACCGAGAGTATTAAAAAGAAACTATTTCAAATTTATGGACTAAAAAAGGCTTCACAAAATGTAAAAAAGTCATTACAATATGTAAAAAATTAAGTATGTAAGAGGTGAAGAGAAATGAGAAAATCGTTTTATCGTTATTTACTTACGTTTCGCGATGGTCAAAAAGATGATCCATTTGTCAACTTTGCGAATCATGCCTATCATGATCACGGTTTTCCAAAATCATCTTCAGATTATGATGAGATTAGCAGATACCTTGAGCTAAATGGGGATTATTTAGAGAGTATGAGCATATTTGACCAAATTTGGGAACGGTATATGCAAGAGATGTGGGTCGTTTATTGATGAATGTTGTTTTGAAAGCGTTAACAATTGAACTTTCTACTAACACCATCAGCCTGGCACAATAAGTGTCGGGTTTTTTTCCGTATGCATATAATACTATACGCTGAATAGAAAATTGCAAGAAGGAGGGAGAGTAATGGATTTTGAGCAAAAACCGAAGTTTGCCATAGGAGATATTGTTGTAAACACGTTATATGGTACAGTTGGAACAATTACCGATATAAAAATGCTCGATGGAACATTTTTATATGAAATTAATCATAGCAATAGTCTATTTCTTGAACATACATTAATATTACTTTCCGATTTTGATGGGCATTTATTAGTGATGGAAGAAATTGAAGTCGAACTGCCATATTTTTTAGGAGAAATTGTTCAAGTGAAAAATCAAGGTTCTGATTTATATAAAATCGTAGGCGTGCGTACAGAAATTTGGCGTTATCAAGACGAGGGATGGGAGGAAATCATATATGAGCTCACATGTCTTACAGATGAAAAAATGCTCGAAGTAAGTCCAGATGAACTTATACCAATTTCCCCCAACGACCACTCGCTTGTTTTCGTGCAAGATGTTGTTTGGTTATCGCCTGTTTTCACAGATGAGACGGAGTGGGAGGAACCAATGCATATGTATAGAAAATCGGAAAAAGAATGGTGGCAAGCAAAAAAAAAGTATAAAGAATCAGTTGACGAACTTTTAGATATTTACAATGATTATAAAAGACTATACGAGTGGTTTTATGATGAAGAGTATAAAAAAATGATGGAGATGACGTTGAAAAATCTGCGAAATTTAGTAGCTAAGAAATGGAATAGGAATGGGAATGGATAACAGCTACATTTTGAAAAACTGTACAAGTATATACAGAAAATAAGGGATGCCAAAAAAAACAATGATTTTAAACAGCCACTCTGTCATCGCTTCCATCCATTTTGTCATTGCTTCATCAATCCGCTCCTCATTCATGGCCTCAACATGCTTGTCCATTTCTTATATTTCTCCTTTCATGTTTAGCTATCACTAACTTATTTTGCTGAAATGGATATTATACATAAGATTCAAAAAAATCTTTTGGCATAAAAAGAAGTACACGGACATAAAACAATACAAAGGGGGCGATGTTGTGAAAGAAATTGAAGTAGTAATTGATACGGAAGAAATTGCAGAATTCTTTTACAATGAGCTGATTCGTCGTGGTTTTTTGCCGACAGAAGTGGAACTCGAGGAAATTGCTGATATTACGTTCGATTATTTAATCGAAAAATGCATTATTGACGAAGAATATGAAATTGAAGACTAATCAATGAAAATAGAGGGTCGCCTATAATTGTCTGACCTCACGTACATTTCACAATATAGCGTTCATTTATGAAAGGTTATGTCCTATATATTGTGTTGTGTGGTCTGGCACTTTTTTGGGCAGCCTCTTTAGACTGTAGACAAAATAGGGTTCAGACGCTGAGTCTGAACCCTATTTTGCTGAAAAATAATTTATATCGGGAAGACTGAACGATAAGTGGTTCAGCGGGAGACGTTCAAAACAGAAATTGTTTCGATAGGACTAATGAAGACAACTCAATGATATTCGTCAAGTAGTTATCGGTTATGTCGTATGTTTTGACAATGGGAATCCCGTAAAGATGTTTCATCGCTGATAAATCAACAAACCAATCATCTTGTTGTGGATAGCGGTGCTTTATGTTTGGCCACGCATTCACTAGCTTTGGACTATAAATAGAAGCATTTTTTCGCATTTTTACAGTGTGAAAGAAAAGGTGCGGCCAAAAGTCAGCGCGCGAGCCTGTATGCGGAGTATTCAACGCAAACTTGTAAGCCCCACTATATACCTTTTTATGATGAAATAACATTCTATATAGGGTTTTGCCGATTGCGATGCGATGGTCAACATTGGCAAAATCGTGAACAGTCGTTCCGGCAAGCCTTACCTTATTTTTGTCATAAAAAGGGATGACGACATCCATAAATCCTAACCATTGTTGAAGCAAGAATGATAGTGTTTCAAGAACATGCTCTTGAAAAAACGGCTGTTCAATGACATGTTTTTGAATATGCTGCTGTTCATTGATGATTAAGGCAACGGTCAGCAACGATGAATTTTTCGTAAGTAAAAAATCCTCCCAAAACGGCTGCATGAACGAAGACACCGAAAAATGCGGCAATAAATGAAAAATGTTTTCCCCTCTTCGTTTACTTTCTTCATATAAAAGAAGCTGAGGATAAGCATCTTGAAAAATGAACGCATTTGCTCGTTCCAAACATAAAAAAAGCGGCTCGATTTGTTTTTTAGGAATAATATTTCCAATGATGTCTCCTTTTAAATCAGTCATATTCCAGCCACCATTTCTTGAAACAGTATGGGCTAAAAATGCCCAGTGCACTTCTGGACAGCGTTGAAAAAATGAAAAATATGCTTTTGTACGCGTAATATTATTCAAATTGCCTTCTTCTGTTTGCTTTTTAATTAATGAAACAAGTTCTTTTTCTGCTCCGAGGGAACCTTTTGTCTGAGGAGAATCGGAAGCGAGTGACTTTTCTAATTGTTCGCTAATGAATGTTAAGTTGTCACGCGTGGTGATGGTCGTTTCTGTTTTTTTTATGAAAAACTTTGTCAACGTATCGAATGGTTTAGCAAGATAGGAAAACATTTTTGTTAAAAAACCCATTTGCAGAATCCCCCTAGAAAATGTTTGATGAGGTGAAACTTTTATCGCCACAATCCGTATATATGAATAGTCTGTTATAGAGGAGAGATTTTATGTTAAAGAAGCTATTAAAAGCAATTTTGCAAAAAAATTCAAATCATCATAAACACCGTTGGAGCAGCAGTGATCATTTGAAAATGTACCATTCTAAAACACATCATTCCAAATATGGACATCATCATTATAAAAAGAAACATCATAGCGGAAGTTTCTTCTCGAGCTTCCTTGATAGCTGATGAAGAGATGGTATTGGCTTTATGCGGGCATTGAGCGTTTTTTAGAACGTCCGTATCAAGTTGGGAAAATTGTCAATGGCCGCTATCGTATAGAAAGTTGTCTTGGAATGGGGAGTTATGGAATTACATATATCGCATGCGACATTGTAATGAATCAATATGTCGTGCTGAAACAGATGCGAAAAACAAAACGAAACAAAGGAACATTTTCCTTTCAACGAGAAGCGCAAATATTGAAAATGCTTAACCATCCGCGCATTCCAAAACTTTATGATTCGTTTATGATTAAAGGCATTCCACATCTTGTCATGGAGCTCATTTCTGGAAAAACGGTCGAAGACTTGATTTTTAAAGAAGAAAAAATGTTTACAGAACGAGAATCTTTTCAATTGCTAATGGATATTTTGGCAATTGTACAGTATATTCATCAAAACGGAATTGTTCATCGCGATTTACGTATTCCCAACGTCATTCTTAAGGAAGGAAATGTATATATCATTGATTTCGGCCTAGCGCGATTTTTAACAGAAAACGAGCGGGAGAATAACGACGATATAATCGAAAAAAAGCTGCGAAGAGAAATCAGCATAAAAAGCGACTTTTATGCGTTAGGGCATTTTATGTTGTTTTTATTATATTCGACATATGAACCAACGGTGAAAGAAGAGCGGAGTTGGGAAGAAGAGCTTTCTTTATCGAGGGAGGCGCGCTATATTTTGCGGAAGATGTTACAGATTGACACGCCATACGAAGATATTCATGAATTAAGCGCCGATATCAATCGCTTATTGCAAAACTTGGATAATGGAGGAGTAAAGGATGTCATTGTTTAACAAAATGTTGGCCAGCATCGGAATTGGGGCCGCAAAAGTCGATACAAAATTAGTTTCTGAACGTATTGCTTTAGGTGGTGAAGTGAAGGGAGTTGTGCAGATTATTGGTGGAAGCGTAAAACAAAAGATTGATGAAATTTATTTGTCGCTTTATTCTACTTACACTGTTGAAGTCAATGACCAAAAAACAACGCGCCAAGCATTAATTGAAAAATGGAAAATTACCGAGCCATTTACCATCGACGTCAACGAAAAAAAAGAAATTCCGTTTTCATTTAAACTTCCGCTGGACACGCCGATTTCAGTTGGAAAAACGAGAGTATGGCTTCATACAGGGTTGGATATTAAAAATGCCATTGACCCTGCTGATGAGGATTATATTCGCATTGAGCCAACGCCGGTCATGAATGCCGTTTTAGCAGCGATGGAAGGAATCGGTTTTCGGCTTCGCGAAGCAGACTGCGAAGAAGCGCCGTTTCATCTTCGAGGCCGTCTTCCGTTCGTGCAGGAGTTTGAATACGTTCCAAAAGCCGGCATGTTCCGTGGAAAACTCGATGAAGTGGAAGTGATCTTTTTGCCAACATCCGAACAAGAGACGGAAGTGCTAATGCAAATCGACCGCCGCGCCCGCGGTCTCGGCAGTCTTTTAGCAGAGGCGCTCGACTTGGATGAATCCTTTGTTCGCTTCCGGGTCACAAATGCCGACATTCCAAATTTGCGTGAAAAGCTTTCAACACTCATACAACGATATTGTTAAATGACGAGTTTGGTTTCAAAAGCAAAGGGTCAGACCCCACAACCATAATATATAGGATATAGCATCGGATGAGAACACTATATATTATGGAGTGCGCATGAGGTCAGACCCTTATGAAACCAAACTCGTTTTTATTTTTATTAGCAAAAAATGTCTATAAAAGCAGCTGGGTGAACAAATATTTCAGTCATTCGACAAAAGAAGTCTTATTTTGATGAAGGAATCGACAAATATAAAAGCTAATAATGTTTATAAGAAACTTGCTTGAGGGAGTGAATGGCGTTGGTGCGATTATTGATGAATAAAATGTTGAAAGCAAAACAAAAATATAATGTTACATTGTTTCAAACGCCAAAGTTCGGCCAAACGAAAGGATATCAACAAGTGTATCACTTATCGGTCGACGCTTCTGACCATCAGGAAGCGTTAGAGATTGTATACAAAATATTTAATGTTCAAGATTTAATGCCAAAAGATTATCATGCCCGCTTTTTAGGCACAGGAGACATATTGTTAATTGATAAAGACGGCAGGGGACAGGCGTGTTATAAGCTTTGCCCTGGTGGCTGGAAAAAAGTGAGCCGCATTCATATTAGTTAGAAATATTAAGAAAATTTAAATAAATATCTTGAAACAAATGATCATTATGTTATATTTTTAGTAGGAGAAAGAATAGGTTATTTGCTTTAGGGGAAAGCATAAACATAAATAGGAAAGGAGGTATGGGTTGATTACGTGATGACATTAAGAGAACGGGAAGATGATAAAGCGAATGTTCCGGTGTTTGCCCCTGGTATGAATGACGATGAAGAACTCGAACAAGATGCAACAAAAGCAGAAATCGCACGCGGAGAGTATACGAAAGTTTATAAGCTATCGTTCGATGAAGTAGACCCTTCGTAATAAAGAGGATAAAGAGGCTGTGTTTCTTCAGCCTCTTATAAGTTAGGATTGGGACCATTTTTTCTTCCCTTAGCGGAATATTCCTTTGCATGTGCCGCTTCTTCAGCAAGTAATGCTTCTTTTGGGATATGATTATTCTTCTTTTGTCCATTAATGCGATTGCGGTGTTTTTTACCCATGAGCAATTTCCTCCTTTACACTGTTCAATGTTTAGTTTGTACGTTCAAGTCTGATTCATTTCCGGAATTTGTTGACAAATAGAAATGGAGAATGTGAAATGTGGGCGGTTTTTCTATCCGTTTATTTAGGTATCATCTCTATGATCGCCTCGTTGTATGTCAAATCAGAGTTAGAGCGAGCAATCAATCGCCGCCGCAAAATATTTGCTTTGCATATTGTAAACATCTGGATCGTTAATATCGTCATTGCCGGTTCATACTACATTTTTAGCGGTTTATTTTTAAAAACTAACGGCATTGAAGTTGTAAAAGAATTTTCTTACATTTTTTTAGTTTCTCTTGAATTTTCAGTCCCATTTTATATGATTGCCTCTTTCCTGTTTGCGGATTGGAAAAAAAGACAAAAGAAATATACGACAAGCGAAGATAAAAAAATTCTTTATATTAAAGAGAAATATTTATCCTCTAAAAATGATCATTATGATTCAAAAACCTCGTAATAGAGACATTCTTCTCCATCCTTTATTTTTAAATGAACCTCTCCCGCCTACACGTTGTTTAGAGGTGGGAGTTTCTTATCAACTCCATCGAAGAAGCTTCAGCGCAGAAGAAGGCTGTCTTCTTTTCGCTTAGAAGTGGGAGACTTCTTAAAAATAGTGCGATTTTGTCAATGGACAAAATCGTTTTTTATTGGAATATAGAACAAGAAAAACATCAAAATCATTAAACATTGACCGATTCTTGATATCAGTATGTTGAGACATATTGATATACTTTTACTAACCAGTTCCTTCTTTTGCGAAGAATCGTAAATATGGTAAGATGATAAAGTGTCGATTAAGTAAAACAAGGAGGAGTTATGAATGAGTATTCACATTGAAGCGAAAGAGCATGAAATTGCCGACAAAATATTGCTTCCTGGTGATCCGCTTCGTGCCAAATATATTGCAGAAACGTTTCTAGAAGGAGCAACATGCTATAATAATGTTCGTGGTATGCTCGGGTTTACCGGTACATATAAAGGGCACCGCATCTCTGTACAAGGGACAGGAATGGGCGTACCTTCCATTTCGATTTATATTACAGAATTAATGCAAAGCTATAATGTTCAAACGTTAATTCGTGTTGGAACGTGTGGTGCGATTCAAAAAGATGTGAAAGTTCGCGATGTCATTTTAGCGATGAGCGCCTCCACTGATTCGCAAATGAATCGCTTAACGTTTGGTGGAATTGACTATGCTCCTACCGCTAATTTCGAACTTTTAAAGAAAGCATATGACGTTGGAGTTGAGAAAGGATTAAATTTAAAGGTTGGTAACGTCTTTACTGCGGATATGTTCTATAATGATAATGCCGATTGGGAAAAATGGGCCCGCTACGGTATTTTAGCGGTTGAGATGGAAACAGCGGCTCTTTATACATTAGCAGCTAAATTCGGTCGCAAAGCGCTTTCCGTTTTAACAGTCAGCGACCACATTTTAACAGGAGAAGAAACTACCGCTCAAGAGCGGCAAACGACATTTAACGAGATGATTGAAGTAGCATTGGAAGCAGCCATTAAAGAATGATAAAGTAAAAAAGAACGGGATAAAGTGTCTGACCTCACGCGTATTTCACAATATATAGTTTATCTATGTATTGTGTTGTGGGGTCTGGCACTTTGCTTTTGGGACAACTTCTTTTTTCGTGGCGATTTTATGTATTTATAAAGGAAAAAGGTGAAACGATGAAACGATTGTTTTTTTTACTGTTCATTGTATGTTCTATTTTATTGAGCGGTTGTATACCGTTTTACTTTCAAGGACAGGAAATAAACGATTTAGCTCGCGTTAATCCAGAAACAAAAAAAGAACAGAAAGCCCCACAGAGAGCAAAAACCGATTCAGATTTACTTTTAGCATCACAATATTGGAATGTCATTAAAGTACAAAACGGGATTAATGTAATTATAAATCCTGAAAACATATTAGCTCTTGTTAACAAGGAAAATACTTTGCCGGCAGATTACAAGCCAAACGATTTAGTCATACCGGATGTTCCGTTTACATTTGCCGATCAAAACGTAGAGAAGCGTTTTATGAGGGCTGAAGCAGCGAAAGCGCTTGAAAAGATGTTTTCAGCTGCTAAGCAGGCGGGAGTGCATTTAGTAGCTGCTTCGGGGTATCGTTCATATGAAAGACAGCAGGCATTATATGCGATAGAAGTAGAAAAGGTAGGGCAAGAAAAAGCAGTTCATGCCGTTGCGTTGCCGGGGCAGAGCGAACATCAAACAGGCTTGGCAATGGATATTACCAGCCCAAGCGTCAATAATAAAATCACAATCGCATTCGGAGAAACACGAGAAGGAAAATGGGTCGCCGAACATGCTCATGAGTTTGGCTTTATTATTCGCTATCCGAAAGGGAAAGAACAGGTTACTGGATATCAGTACGAACCTTGGCACATTCGTTATGTCGGCAAAAAAGCGGCAAAAGTCATGTTTAAGCACGGGCTTACGCTGGAAGAGTATTTTCAAGTCGTGAAAAAAATTTAATACAAAAAAATTACGCCTTCTTTCCATAATTACAAAGTACAAAGAATGAAAGAAGGCGTATTTTTTATCCATTCATTAGATAGTTAATGCTTAAAACCAAATCGTTCTTCATGTTGTGAATTTTTCAAACAAGCTGAACCCGTAAGTGTCTGACCTCACGTGCATTTCACAATAAATGTTATGTGCTATATATTGTATTAAGGAGTCTGACACTTTGTTTTTGGGTCAGCCTCTTCACCATCGTTTATAATACCATTGCCGCAATCCAGCCGAAAATGATGACTGGAATATTATAATGGATAAATGTCGGAACACAAGTATCCCAAATATGATTATGCTTTCCGTCTGCATTTAAGCCGGATGTTGGTCCTAGCGTGCTGTCTGAGGCAGGAGAACCAGCGTCGCCAAGCGCTCCGGCTGCTCCAATGATCGCAATTGTTGCCATTGGACTAAACCCAAGCTTGATACAAAGCGGAACAAAAATCGTTGTAATAATCGGTACCGTGGAAAACGATGAGCCGATTCCCATCGTGACTAAAAGTCCGACAAGCAGCATAAGAAAAGCTCCTAGCCCTCGATTACCATCAATTAACTGTACGGATTTTTCCACTAACAATTGTACATGTCCTGTTTCGTTGATGACATTCGCAAATCCGGACGCTGTTAGCATAACAAAACCGATAAATGCCATCATTTTCATGCCTTCGGTTAACAGAACATCACTATCTTTTAATTGGATGCTGCCGCTTAAATAAATCGTGATAATTCCTGCTAATGCTCCGAAGATCATCGAATCAAATGTAAGCTGCACAGCAAGGGCAACGACTACTGCAAGGATGGCGAAGAAAATGCCGCGTTTAGAGAATGCAGCAGCCTCATCTGTATACGAGTTCATCTGTTTCACTTCACCGTACTGCCGCGGTTTACGATACGTAAAAAAGACGGCAATCAACAATCCGACAATCATTCCTAATGACGGAATCATCATTGCATTTGGAATGTCATTTTTGTTTACGTTAAGCCCTGCTTCGGCCATATTTGTTTGTAAAATGTCATGAAAAATCGCGCCAAAACCGGTTGGCAGCCACATGTATGGCGTGATTAAGCCAAAAGTGATAATGGAAGCGACAAGCCGACGGTCGACTTGCAGTTCATTGAGCACTTTCAGTAAAGGAGGAATTAAAATTGGAATAAATGCAATATGAATCGGAATCACATTTTGCGAAAAGCAGGACATAAGTAAAATGATGAATAGAATAAGTACTTTTGAATAATTTTTTTTACGGCTAGCTTTATTTGTGCTGATTAATTTTAACGCCAAAGAGACGATTACATCAGGAAGTCCTGTTTTCGAAATCGCCACGGCAAACCCGCCAAGCAAGGCGTAGCTTACAGCCACTTCTGCGCTGTTCCCTAAGCCTGCGGTAAATGTCTCAATCGTTTTTGTGAGGCTAAGGTCGCCTGTTAATCCCCCAACGATGGCTCCAATAATAAGAGAAAGTACGACATTTACTCGCAATAAGCTTAATATGAGCACAACGAACACTGCGGTGATGACTGCATTCATGATGTACTACCTCCAACTGTTGTCGCTTTAGTTTATTAAATTGGTAGAGTGATGAAACACTAAAAACTCTATCATACTTCTAGGTGTTCGTCAACAAAAAAGAGCTAGCTAACTTTCTCTCTTACAATCATAAGTTATGTTTTCAACAGATAACCATTTTCGCTTTGTTTCATTTATAGAGAACAATAGATTCAGACTTACTGTACGTCTATTTAGGTCGTAGAGTAATTTTGTACAAAGACAACCTTTTTGGTATGATTAAAAAAAATTATCCATAGATGAAAAAGTTTGTTTTAATCTATATTCATTCATCAAGCCAATTTTGTTGCTGTAGACCCACATGGTGTCAACTTGGTAAACTAATACATGCAAAATATATGAATGTAAGTTAGGTGAACGAAATGAACAAAAACATGGCACCAGAGACGGGAGCTTGGTTAAGTATAGGGGCATATATCGGATTATCAATCATCAAACTCATCGTTAGTTATATAGCCGGTTCGCAAGCTTTAAGGGCAGATGGCCTAAATAATTTGAGTGATATTATTGTTTCAACAGCGATATTAATCGGTTTAAAAATTTCTAAAAAGCCTCGTGATCATAATCATCCATATGGACATTCACGCGCTGAACAAATTTCTTCATTAGTTGCTGCTTTCCTTATGATGTCCATCGGCATTGAAGTTCTTATCGAGGGTTTTCATTCTATCGTTCATTTGGAAAAAGAAGCTCCTGAATGGTTAGCAGCATGGACGGGAGGATTTTCGGCACTGGTCATGCTTGGAGTCTATGCGTTTAATCGACGTTTAGCGAAGCAAACAAAGAGCCAAGCGATGGAAGCAGCAGCGAAAGACAATCTTTCCGATGCTCTTGTAAGCATAGGCACGGTCATTGGCATTGTTGGAGCGCAGTTTCAGTTGTTTTGGTTTGATCCGCTTGCCGCGCTCATCGTAGGTATGATGATTTGTAAAACCGCATGGGAAATTTTTTCAGAAACATCACATATGTTAACGGACGGATTTGATGAACATATCTTAAATGAATACAAAAAAGAAATTGCTCTTGTTCAGGGTGTGCAGAAGGTAGCTGACGTGAAAGCGAGAATGTTAGGGAATGAAATCATTCTTGATGTAACGATTCAAGTTGACCCGCAGTTAAATGTCGTAAAAAGCCATGAAATTGCCGATCGAATTGAAGCGATGATGAAAGAACAACATAATATCCAAATGACCCATGTTCATGTGGAGCCAGCCGTTCATGTTCCACAAAGGGGCTGACCTAAAAGTGTCTATTTCACAATCTATCGTTCATTTATCTAATGTTATGTATATATTGTGTTATGGAGTTTGACACTTGGCTTATAGCTCAGCCTCTTTTCTATTGCCAATCCAAAACTAAGTAATTAGAGTAAAATAGTTGGTAATTTGTCAAAACATCGGTATAATCGTTTCGAAATGATAAAATAGAGGTTGGGAGAGACAATGAAACTTTACGATTCGATTCTTGATTTAATTGGCCAGACACCGATTGTGAAACTAAACAATATCCCTCATCCCGATGGGGCAAATGTCTATATGAAATTAGAGTCATTTAATCCCGGCGGAAGTGTCAAAGATCGTGCGGCATTGAATATGATCCGCCGCGCCGAAGCAGAAGGAAAGATTACACCGGGAAAAAGCACCATTATTGAGCCGACATCGGGAAATACAGGAATTGGTTTAGCGATGGTATGTGCTGCGAAAGGGTATCGTTGTATTATTACAATGCCTGATAATGCAACGGCAGAGCGCGTGAAAATTTTAAAAGCATACGGAGCAGAAGTGTATTTAACACCTGCAGCATTGCGGATGCAAGGAGCGATTGACAAAGCGAAGCAATTGGCGGATGAAATTCCGGACAGCTTCATTCCGATGCAATTTGAAAACGAAGCGAATCCCGATGCGCATCGTGGCACAACCGCGGTAGAAATTCTTGAGGCATTTGAAGGGAATTTGGATGCTTTTGTGCTAACGGCAGGAACAGGTGGCACTGTAACGGGAACGGGGGAAGAGCTAAAAAAACATATTCCTCATTTAAAAATTTATGTCGTTGAGCCGTATGGTTCTCCCGTCTTATCTGGAGGCCAACCCGGTCCACATAAAATCCCGGGAACTGGGCCGGGGTTTATTCCAAAAATATTAAACCGAGAGATTTTTGATGAAATTTTACTTATTAAAGATGAAGAGGCACAAATGATGGCGCGGCGTCTTGCAGCAGAGGAAGGGATTTTTGTCGGAGCATCGGGAGCAGCGGCAGCTTATCATGCTGTTCAAATCGCTAAACAACTCCCGCCAACGGCCCGCGTCCTTTGTATCGCCCCAGATACAGGTGAACGCTATTTATCATCAGATTTATTTGCTGATTGATAGGGGCTGACCCAAAAGTGTCTGACCTCACATGGAATCTATTATGTATTGAGATTGTGGGGGACGACACTTTGCTTTAGGGTCGGCTCATTTTAAAACAAAATAAATCCTAGAAAATCGATATATTTTGTTGTATATTATTTACTAATATGATGTATTACTGGGAAGGAGGATTCACTGTTGGCAGAATTAGCAAAAAGTGAAATGAAAATATCAACAAAACAAACAGATAGCAATCCGAAAAACTTAACTCCACTCATTACGGCCGTTGCGTTGTCTGTTTTAGTAGGGGGAACTTTATTTTTATATGTTCAAGTATCGCTTCAGCAGGCGCTCTTATATGTGTTAGGCGCCATTGGCGGATTTGTATTATATCAAGCCCGCTTTGGTTTTACTTCTGCATGGCGAAAATTTATTTTATATCGTCAAGGTGAAGGAATTCGGGCGCAAATGATTATGATGCTAGCAGCCAACCTATTATTTTTACCATTGATTCTCAAAGGCTCCATGTTTGGCCACTCTATATCCGGTTATGTTTTTCCTGTTGGTATGTCTGTTCTTGTTGGGGCGTTTATTTTCGGCATTGGGATGCAGCTAGGTGATGGATGCGCCTCAGGTACGCTTTACCATATTGGTGGTGGAGATACGAATGGACTGGTAACATTAATTGGTTTTATTGCCGGTTCTGTGATTGCTACGACTCATTTTGATTTTTGGTTAAATGCTCCTCATTTTGCACCGATTTCGCTCATCCAAATCTTTGGAGTAGGTTTTGGATTTTTAATTCAGTTTGTGATGTTAGCTCTTGTTTACTACGTGACAATCGTCATTGAGAAGCGCCGCTACGGCGAGCTTGTCTCAACAAGCATAGTCAATCATCATGGTTGGAAAGCGATTTATAAAGGGCCATGGCCGCTTGTTTTAGGCGGCATTATCCTTGCTGTAGTGAATGCTCTTATATTAATGGTTCAAGGAAAACCGTGGGGAATTACATCTGCGTTTGCACTTTGGGGAGCAAAGTTTCTGCAACTTCTTGGAGCCGAGCCGGAGCAATGGGCATATTGGCAAGACCCGGTGAGAGCAGCTTCGTTAAAAAGTCCGTTATACGAAGATGTAACAACGGTGATGGATATTAGCTTGATGTTTGGCGCTTTATTAGCTGCTGCATTTGCCGGCCGTTACGCCAAACCGGTTCAGTGGAAGCGGCCGACACGTATGACGTTTGGCGCTCTAATCGGCGGCGTGTTAATGGGATATGGAGCACGCCTTTCCTTCGGTTGTAATATTGGTGCTTATTTTGATGGAATTGCTTCCTTTAGCCTGCACGGTTGGCTTTGGTTTATAGCTGCATTTGCCGGCAGTATCATTGGTGTAAAATTGCGCCCATACTGCGCGTACAAAAATTAATGGTAAAAACGTGATTTTCCTTTGGGAAAATCACGTTTTTTTATTGCAGAAATGAAGAAACTATATACTAAAAATGGAAAGGGATTAACATGATGCTATGTTATAATGCCAATGCAAAACAAATACAGAAATTGAAAACGCCGCACTTGCCTCAAGATCACGAAGTATGTTGGCTACATTTTACGGAACAAACAAAAGAAATGCTCCAAGATTTATTGGAGAAGCTTTCTATTCATCCGTTAGCCAAGAAAGCGTTATTAAACGGAAGTGATTTTCCAAAAGTCGATCAATACGAAAAGTGTGCATTTGTTTCCATCTTTATTGTTAATGACCAGTTTCAAAAAACACAACTGCGAATCATTGCGACAGAACAATATGTTATCAGCTATACAGAGAGGGAAATCCAATTAGTCAAGAAGCTGTTTGTCCATCTCCAACACCATCCCGAACACCTTTCTCATCCGGGATATATCTTATATGAATTTTTAAATTCAGCGGCGATGGAGTATTTAGAGTTGGTCGATTACATCGCCCGTCATATTCAAGCGCTGGAAAAACAAGTCTTTAAAACGCCGTTTGCTAACGAAATCGGCCATCTCGTATTCCGCTGGAAAGTACGACTGCATGAACTGCGACAAATTGCTGAAGCGCAGGAAGAGATGATGAAAACGATTGGCCATTCTGATTTTCCTTATGTTAATGAAGAAAGTAATCCGTATATTCAAGATGCCATCGCCCGGTTTGCTCGGGTAACGTCGGCTTTAGATACGTTCAGAGAGACGCTGACTGGCATTTTCGATTTACAGTTATCGTTAAAATCTGACCATATGAATGTCATTATGAAAACATTGACGTTAGTCAGTGTTGTTTTTATCCCGATGACATTTATTGCCGGGCTTTACGGAATGAACTTTGAAAAAATGCCGGAATTAAAATGGGAATATGGTTATTTCTATGCGTTGCTGCTGATGGCGGGCCTAGGGGGCGGCATTGCCCTCTACTTTAAGAAAAAAGGATGGTGGGGTGAGCGCAGCAAGCATCAAAAATAAATGGCGATTTTCCTAAACATTGTTGCTTTTCCAGCATGACATAGCAAGCGTATAGCTTGCCTACGACAGTCGAAAGCTATAATAAAGTAACAATCTTTTAGAAAAAAACAAATAAATAAAGTGTTTTAAGAAAGGTTGACGAATGGCCAATGTCAACCTTTTTTTATTATGATATTGAGAATGGTTAATAAAAAATAAAGAATATCTATTTAAAATAATTATAAAAAAGTATTGACTTTAAATTTGATTTATTTATAATAAAAAATATATTAAATAATAATTATTCTAATTTATTGGGGGGTTACATACATGTCAGAAAGACTAGTAGGAAAACAAGCACCGCGATTTGAAATGGAAGCAGTCATGCCGAATAAAGAATTTAAAAAAGTTTCGTTGGAAGAAATCATGAACAACAAGAAGTGGACCGTCCTATTTTTCTATCCAAATGATTTTACGTTTGTTTGTCCGACAGAAATTATCGCATTAAGCGATCGTTATGAAGAATTTGCAGATTTAGATGCAGAAATTATTGGTGTATCAACGGACTCTGTTCATACTCATTTAGCTTGGATCAATACCGAGCGCAAGGAAAATGGGTTAGGAATGCTCAATTTTCCACTAGCTTCCGATAAAAATATGCAAGTTTCAAAGAGTTACGGTGTATTAATAGAAGAAGAAGGAATTGCACTTCGTGGTCTTTTCATTATTAGTCCAGAAGGAGAATTAATGTATTCTGTTGTGAATCATAACAATATTGGGCGTGATGTCGATGAGACATTACGTGTTTTACAAGCTTTGCAAACGGGTGGATTATGTCCAGCCAACTGGAAACCAGGACAAAAAACAATATAATGAAAAAACAAATATAATGATAGGAAGGTGGATGGATAATGAAATTACGTGATGAAATGCCAGAATTAACAGGTGCAACAGAGTGGATTAATGGAGAAGTGACAAAAGCGGATTTATTAGGAAAGCCAACGCTTATTCATTTTTGGTCTGTAAGCTGCTATTTATGTAAAGAAGCGATGCCGGAAGTGAATGAGCTGCGTGATGAATACGATGATGAACTGAATGTCGTAGCCGTCCATATGCCGCGTTCAGAGGACGATTTAGATATTAATGTCATTCGGCAAATGGCATTAGCTCATGATATCATTCAACCAATTTTTGTCGATAATGAACATAAGCTAACTGATGCATTTGAAAATAAATATGTGCCAGCTTATTATGTGTTCGACGCCGAAGGGAAACTTCGTCACTTCCAAGCAGGCGGAAGCGGCATGGCAATGTTAAGAAAGCGGATTAATCGCGTTTTAGGTAAAGGAGAATAAACGGTTCAACGATGAAAGAGGCTGACCTAAAAGCAAGTGTCAGGCCCCACAACACAATATATCGGTCAATAACATTGGATCAATGAACGATATATTGTGAAATAAACGTGAGGTCAGGTACACTTATGGGTCAGCCTCTATTTTTTGTTAAAATATACATAAATAATCGATATAAGCATCAGATAAAAAGAATGGTTACATATATCAGAAAATTAATCTATATTTATATAAATGCGTACAAAGAGGAGGATTTCTTTATGAACGAAACTATTCGAAAGCTGGAAACCTTAATGAATGAAGCGAAACGAATTTGTTTTTTCACGGGAGCAGGAATGAGTACAGAGTCTGGCATTCCTGATTTTCGTTCAAGCAGTGGATTATGGACAAAAGATCAAAGTTTTGTCGACATTGTTTCTCGTTCCTATTTTGAAAAACATCCGATTGAGTTTTGGCAGGCGTTTAAAGAAATTTTCCGCGTCAAGCTTATGCAGCAATATAAGCCGAATCAGGGTCATGTATTTATAGCGGAGTTAGAGAAAAAAGGGAAAATGGTACATATTATTACCCAAAATATTGACGGACTTCATCAAAGAGCAGGAAGTACAAATGTATACGAGATTCATGGAACGATTCAAACAGCCACTTGTCATACATGCAAAGAAAAATACCATTTGTCTTATATCAATGCTCATGATGTTCCAAAATGTGAACAATGTCATACGATTTTAAAGCCCGATGTCGTTCTTTTTGGTGATGCAATCAATTACTTTGAAGAAGCACTTGATGCTGCATACAAAAGCGACTTGTTTCTTGTGCTTGGTTCTTCTCTTGAAGTAACTCCGATTAATCAAATCCCTATCATCATTGCAACTGAAACAGATATTCCAACGGTCATCATTAACAAAGACCGTACTCGCTTTGATCATTTGTTTGATGTATGTATTCACGCTAAGATTGGAGAAGTACTTCAACAGTTGCATATCGATTAATTTTCGCATTTAATCGTCCACATTGACAATTTTGTGGGCGATTTTCTTATAAAAACTAGGTATTCGCCCACTCTTTTGTATGGATAAATGCATATGTTAGGTTGGAACGAAGGAGGTGTATGGAGTGAGTGGTGCTTATGGTGGGAACTTTACGTTAATAATCGTATTATTTATTTTATTGATTATTGTTGGCTGTGCATGCATGGTTCGTTAATAACAAATGAGGTGAATAGCAGATGTGGTATGGTTATGGTCCTTACGGATATGGCGGTGGATATCGCTATGGTTATACATTTCCGTTAATTGTTGTTTTATTCATTTTATTAATTATAATATTAGCAGTATTGCGATAAAAGAAGGCTGTCTAGACGGCCTTTTTTTGTTGTTTGTTTATAGTCATCGTTCCCAAATAAGCGTTAGCATGCTTTCTGTAAAAACTGAACAAGTTACATCATCAATTCATTTGTTAAAAGGATGATTGAATGGTAAATGTATAGATTTTTACATAAAAAATATCCATGGATTGTTGACATCTTTTTGTTTTGTTATATAATAAATATAAAATAAACCGTTCTGTTATAATACAATAGAGAGGGGATTAAAATGATTGATATGGAGAAATGTCAAATTGCCTGGAACTTTTTCTTAAAAAATTGTGAAAGACATGGAATTTCAACAAATCTAAGTTTTTATCAATTTTTGCAATCTGTCACGATTGAACAAATTGAATCGATGGTGCAACACGCAGAAATGATTTAACTGTAAAGGACGATGTTAAAAATGAAAATTCAATTATTCGCTGGCACATGAAAACACCTGTTCACCAGAAAGGTAAACAGGTGTTTTTTTGTGGAGAAACAAATTGGGTCAGCTCCTTTTTTTATCAGCAAACACCCATTTTTGCGAAATCGTCTAACCATTTTAGAATGTCTTGAATAGTCTACTATTACAGAAGTGAAGGAGGTGCTCAAGATGGGTGCAGCTTATGGTGGAGGTTTCGCTTTAATCGTTGTATTGTTTATCCTTTTAATTATCGTTGGTTGTGCATGCATTGGTGGTCGGTTCTGCTAAGTAGAAAAATCTGAGTTTCATCAGTAGGAAAACTAAGATTGACGGTTCGAATCGTTTAAGGAGGTGGAATTTATGCCATTTGGTTACGGATATGGAGGGGGCGGCTTTGGTTACGGCGGCTATGGTTATGGTGGAGCCTTCGGACGCAGTTTTGTGTTAATTGTTGTATTGTTTATCTTACTCATTATTGTCGGCGCTGCCTGGTGCTAGTATAATGAAAAATTTAAAAATTAGCAGAGAGAAACGGAAGAAGCCTTATTTGTATGCGGCTTTTTCCGTTCTTTCTTTTATCGAGTTGTGGAAGAATGATAAAATAGTGGTACATATAAACAAGCGATTCTTGTATCGAAGGGAGCAAGGAAAGTGGATTTGCAGCTGAAGGGAAAAAACGTATTAGTTACCGGTGGATCGAAAGGAATCGGTAAAGCCATCGCCAAGGCTTTTGTAGAAGAAGGAGCTAATGTTGCCATCATTGCCCGTGATTTCGCTTATTTAAAAGAAGCAAAAAAAGAACTAGGAAATATTGTTTTGTATCAAGCGGATTTAACGGAAAAAACGGAACGTGAGAGAGTGTTTCGGCAGTTTATTCATGACTTTGGTTCATTGGATATTTTAATTAATAATGCGGGTGGAAGTAACGGAAGTAGTGTAATGGAAACAGATTTGTCGTTATTTTATGAGGCCATGGAATTAAACTATTTTTCCGCTGTACACTTAAGTCAATTAGCCGTTCGGGAAATGAAAAAGAAACAATCAGGCAGCATTATTAATATCACATCCATTTACGGAAGGGAAAGCGGAGGTAAAGTTACATATAATAATGCAAAAGCAGCATTGATTAGTTTTACAAAAGCGTTAGCGAATGAAGTAGCTCCATATGGTATTCGTGTAAATAGCGTAGCACCGGGAAGTATTCTGCATCCAACTGGCAATTGGCAGAGACGATTAGAAGAAAATCCAGAAGGAATCCGCAAATTTGTTCAAGAACAAATACCAGCCGGACGATTTGGCACTCCTGAGGAGATTGCAAATGTTGTTGTGTTTCTTGCTTCGAACAAAGCTTCATGGATTGTTGGAGCCACGATTAATGTCGACGGTGGACAATCAAAAATGAATTTTTAGCATAATCTCAAGAGATGAGCGAAGAGGCTGACCCCAAAGCAAAGCGTGAGACCCCACAATACAATATTAATATATATTGTGGAATGCACGTGAGGTCAGACCGTTTTGGGACAGCCTCTTTTATTATGCGGATTTTATGTTGACGGATTGTTTTGCGAAACGCCTCTGAATAAAGAGTAAGCGGGTAAAAAGGAATAATGCACCGGCTGCTAATCCGGTAATCAGCCCAATCCAGTAACCAAATGCATGAGCAGAAGTAAAGTTTGCCAGTAAGTAGCCAAGAGGTAGACCGATCATCCAGTAAGAAACTAAAGACATAAAAAATGTGGAATTGACATCTTTATAGCCTCGCAAAGCACCTTGAATCGGGGCAGCTACTGCATCTGACAATTGAAAGAAGATTGCATATAGTAAAAACTGTTTCGTTAATTCAAGCACTTCTTTCTCTTGTGTGTACATTGAAGCGACTTCGCCGCGAAAAAAGAATAGAAACAGAGATGTCAAAACCGCCATGGAGACAGCGATGCCAATTCCTAGAAAGCTATATTGTTTCGCATCAACAAAACGTTTTGCACCGACCTCAAAGCCAATAGCAATGGTTAGTGTCATTGAGATACTTAATGGAATCATATAGAGCAGCGAAGCAAAGTTCATTGCACTTTGGTGAGCGGCAATAGTTATAGTATCAAATTCACTCATTAGCAATGTGACAGCAGCAAAGATGCTTGTTTCAAAAAAGATGGAAAAGCCGATTGGAATCCCAATTTGCAGCAAAGTTTTCCACTCTTTAAAAGAAATCGGATAAAATCGCTTAAATATTTCATAACCAACAAATGGCTTGCGGCGAAGGATAATGAAAATTGCCATCATGCAGCTGCACCAATAGGTTATCGCAGTTGCATATCCTGCACCAACCCCGCCTAATTTTGGGAATCCGAATTTACCAAAAATAAGTAAATAATTCAAAAAGACGTTAATGGGTAAAGAAGCAAGAGTAATCGCCATTGTTATGCGTGTTTGTCCCAGTGCATCGATAAAACAGCGAAATACATTGTAAAGAAATAACGGAACGATTCCCATTGAAAGAGCGACTAAATAATCATGAGCAACTTGCCGTACAACTGGCTCGAGCTTCATCTGTTGTAAAACCGGTTCGAGAAAAAAACGGCCGCTAATGATGACAATCAATGAGATGACAATCCCTAAATAGACAGCCTGTATAACAGAAAAAGCAATTTCTTTTTTTCGGCCTGCGCCAAGATGTTGGGCAACGATTGGAGTCAACGCAAGTAAAATTCCGCTTAATCCGGTATAAATCGGTACCCATATACTTGAACCAATCGCAACTCCGGCTAAATCAGAGGCTCCAGCATGTCCTGACATCATAATATCAAAAAAGTTCATGGCAAAAAGCCCAACTTGAGTAATGAGAACAGGAAGTAAAATTCGGATAAATTGCATCGTTTTGCCTTTTAGTGTAGGTGTGTATTGCATAGGTGATTCATCCCTTTATCAAAATATATATAACTATTATTATAGTTTTTGATAAAAGTTGTCAAAGATACAAAATGAAAAGGATATAAATAATCAAACAATGTGCTAAATGCACAATTAAAATATTGCAAATCATGTTAAGTTTTGTTACATTGGGAGTGTTGATTTTGTTACATGAAGAAAGAGGTGGAGTTTAATGGAGTTGCTTCAATCTACAGTCTCATTTTTAAATAACATTCTTTGGCAGTATGTTATTATTGCAGCGCTTATTTTTATGGGCGTTTATTTTACGATTCGTACGAAATTTGTCCAGTTTCGTTACTTTGGAGAAATGTTCCGTGTCATTACTGAATCGAAAGGAAATAAAAAAGGGGTTTCTTCGTTACAAGCATTTTTTATTAGTACAGCATCTCGCGTAGGGACAGGAAATTTAGCCGGGGTAGCACTGGCGATTTCACTTGGCGGTCCGGGTGCTGTATTTTGGATGTGGTTGATTGCATTAATTGGCGGAGCATCTAGTTTTGTTGAAAGCACGTTAGCGCAAATTTATAAAGTAAGGGATAAAGAGAGCTATCGTGGTGGTCCGGCTTACTATATGGAGCGCGGTTTAAATAAACGATGGATGGGAATGCTTTTTGCGATCTTGATTACCCTTTGTTTTGGATTAATTTTCAATTCCGTACAAGCCAATACGATTACGTTTGCTTTTGAAAACGCGTTTAACCTTGACCGTACAATCGTTGGGGTTGTTATTACTGTGTTAACAGCAATTATTATTTTTGGCGGTGTTCAGCGCATTGCTCTCGCCTCATCGATTATCGTGCCGCTGATGGCTGGGTTATATTTAATTGTTGCTTTTTATGTATTAATTGTTAATATTACGGAATTGCCAGCTATGTTTGTATTAATCTTCAAAAACGCATTCGGACTTGAGCAAGCGGTTGGCGGTGGAGTCGGTGCGGCAATTATGATGGGAATTAAACGCGGTTTATTCTCAAATGAAGCCGGTATGGGTAGCGCGCCAAACGCTGCAGCAACAGCAGAAGTGTCACATCCGGCTAAACAAGGATTAATTCAAACGCTCGGTGTTTTTACAGATACATTGCTAGTTTGTAGCGCAACTGCGTTTATGATTTTGCTTTCCGGTGAATATACGAAAGAAGGATTGGACGGAATTGCTCTGACACAAGCAGCTTTAGGAGTTCACATCGGCGATTGGGCAAAAAACTTTGTAGCGATTACAGTATTTATGTTTGCGTTTAGCTCTATTATCGGAAACTATTACTATGGTGAGACGAACATTGAGTTTATGAAATCAAGCAAAGCTACTTTACTTGTCTATCGCCTCGGAGTTGTAGCGATGGTGATGTTCGGTTCAGTCGCAAGTATTCAAATCGTTTGGGATTTAGCTGACTTATTTATGGCTTTAATGGCACTTGTCAACTTAACTGCCATTTTCCTGCTTGGAAAAGTAGCTTTTGCTGCGCTAAAGGATTATACGGAACAGCGTAAAAAAGGGAAGAACCCTGTATTTTATGCGCGCAACATTGGAATTCATAACGTTGATTGTTGGAACGAAGAGCATATTGAGATGAAAAAAGAAAGATAATGTAAGCAGCCCTCCAATATTTTATTTGGAGGGCTGTTTTTTTATTACCGGTAGCTCGATAATGAAGCATGTTCCATGATGGTTACTCTCGACTTTCATGCTTCCTTTATGTAGTTCGATGATTTTACGGGATAGCGAAAGTCCTAAGCCAGTCCCCGTTTCCTTTGTAGAGAAAAATGGGTCAAATATATGATCGATAATCGTTGGAGGTATTCCTGGCCCATCATCACAAAACTTAATTTTCACCATATTGTTATGTAGTTTACTTGAAATGGAAACATTCATTGTTTTTGCAACTTTCGCTTCGATTGAATTGCGGAATAAATTTAAAAACACTTGCAGCAATTGATTTTTGTCAATTTCCACATCGTAATCGGCTAATTGTTCATCTAAATCATAATGGACGGTTACATTATGGAGTAATGCTTCACTTCGTAATAAAATGCCAAGGTCATCGCGAATAAACTTGTTAATATTAATTTTTTCCATTTTCAGTTCCGCTGGTTTAGCAATGTTCAAAAAGTCGGTAATGATTTCATTCGCACGATCTAATTCAGGAATGAGCAGTTTATCAATCAAGTTCACGATGTCATTTGGCAATTGGTCTCTGAAAAATTGTAAATAGCCTCTTACCGTTGTAAGAGGGTTGCGGATTTCATGAGCGATACCCGCAGCAATTCGCCCCGCTAACGAAAGTTTTTCCGTTTCTTTAATCATATTTAGCGATTGAAACATACTAATAACCCGTTTAATCGTTCCATCAGGGTTATGAATAATCCGTGTATTAATGATTCCGTAATAACGGTCTAACACTTCTTGATTATAAATCGGTTCATTTGTTTCAATCGTTTTTAATGTCATAATTAATTCATCCGGCAGTTGTAACAAATCGCGTATATGTTTTCCAATAATAGAATCACGGTCTACTCCTATATCGTTTGCTGCCTGCAAGTTGCATAAGGTAATAATCCCGTTACCATCGACAAAGACAATATGGTGAGGGACTAAGTCAAGAATTGGTGTCAAAAAACTTTCGACTTGTTCAAATGGCAAATCGATTTGGGGATCGATTTGAAAATTGAACTCCGATGTCTTTGTTTCATCAGGATGAAATGACTGAATGATTGGATCAGGATGTTCCCGTCGTTTTTCAATTGAAAGCCCTAGTTTATAATCAACATAGTTAAATGGAAAACGGAATTGTTTTAATAAGCCTTTATAAAGTTGCAATTCTTTCTCTAATGCAGCATATTTTTCTTTTAGTTGCTCATACGATAAATGGATCATATAGCACTGCTCCTCATTATATTAGCTACATAATACATAAAATTTCCTTTAGTAGTATACAGTAAAACAGAGCATTTGTTAATGCTAGATTTTAAGCATGTTGTCCCCCACTTCTTTTTTAATACTGTCTACGTTTTTTCGATAAGCTCTGACAACACATTTCACAGATTCAAATAATAATAGCGGCGATGTCTTTATATTGGTAAAAGGATTTATAAATGTCCAAGGTCCGTCTGTTTCCAATAATAATGTTCAAGAGGAATGAACGATAATAATAATTGATTACGTTGGCGATAACATACTTCCCATTTTTTATTTCCGTTTCGACATTTGGATATTGAGCGAAATGAATATGTGCATCAATCACTTAGAACAATCAGCCTTTCGATTTCAGCTTGAAGTGAGCTCATAAATGCTGTTAAGTCTGTTGAGTTCGTAAATGTCATTTGCGCCTGTCGTTCATTGCCTCCGCCTTTTCCATGAAAATGTGCTTGTTGTTCCTTGAAGAGCTGTCCGATATGAAAGGAAAATGCTCCGCTTTTTGCCGCGACTAAACGATTCTCAAGCGTCGTTGCCAAGATGACAACTTTATCTTGTTTCGCTGTGATTCGCTGCGCAATCGCTTGCAAATCTTTCATCGTTTTATTTTCATAAACTTGTACGATGAGTGAATGATGATGATTTTGCATCAGTTTGTCTGCTTCAAAATCGTGCAGTTCGCCTTTTAAATGTTCAAGCTCCTTGAGCAATACTTTATTTTCTTCTTCAAGTTTTACGATTTTATCAAAGAGTGTTTCTTTGTTTGTCCCGAGATGTTGTGCCATCTTTGTAATGATATTATGCGCGCTGGAATAGTCAGCAAGAGCACGAATGCCGCATTTAAAATGAAGGCGTGTCAGTCCGCGATGTTTTTCTGTTTTTAAAAGTTTAATCATTCCAATTTCTCCTGTTCGGTTGACATGTGTGCCGCAGCAAGCGGAAATATCAATTCCTTGCATTTCAACAACACGAATGGGTTCTTCAATATCCGGAATTTTACGAAACGGTAAGCTACTAGCCTCTTTCTTTGATACAAAATATGTTTTTACCGGAACGTTGCAGTATATAAGTTCGTTCACACGTTCTTCAATGGCTTTCAACTGCTGCGCGGACAAGTGGGAAATATTTAAATCGATGGTTACTGTTTCTTTTCCAAGATGAAAGCTGACGGTATGGATGTCAAATAATTCAATGCAGACAGCTGATAATAAATGCTGGCCGCTATGTTGTTGGGTATGATCGAGCCGGCGGTGCCAATCAATTTGACAGTTGACCGTATTGTCATTTGGAAGAGAAGGTAGCCTATGATACACTTCACCATCTTCTTCAAATACATCAATAACTTTGATATTATCGATCGTACCTAAATCCGACGGCTGTCCTCCACCTTCGGGATAAAATGCGGTTTCGGCAAGGGTGATGAGATAATCATTATGTTCTTTCTTAATGTTTGTAACTGTCGTTGTCCAACTGACTGTCGAAGGGGAAATGTAATAGAGCCTTTTTGTCATTGCAACTACTTCCTTTCTTGAATCATCTCTTTTTATCATACCAATTTTATTGTAAAAATCCTATTTTTCATATAGGTTTTGTCGAAAAATATTAGTTCCGATATGATGATGAGATAGCGATGATGTTCAGAGAAAAAAGGAAAGGAAGTATCATATTATATTTAATTGATGTTCTAAATAAGAGTAAAAATATTTCGTGAACCGAAATAATATGGTAAAATAATGCAACGTAAGTATATTATAACGAATGGGGATTAGAAAGTATGTGGCGCAATCGAAATGTATGGCTCATCTTAATCGGTGAATTCATCGCTGGATTAGGGCTTTGGTTAGGAATTATCGGAAATTTGGAGTTTTTACAAAACCATGTGCCTTCTGATTTTTTTAAGTCTTTAATTTTGTTTACGGGATTGTTCGCAGGTGTATTAGTTGGACCGCTTGCAGGAAGAGTAGTTGACAGCAGTAAAAAGAAAACAGTGCTTCTTTATTCCGGTTTTGTCCGGATGTTAAGCGTTGTTTTCATGCTACTGGCATTGAAGTATTCCTCTGTATTATGGATGGTATGTTTTATGGTGGCGATTCAAATATCTGCTGCGTTTTATTTTCCAGCGCTACAGGCAGCTATACCACTCATTGTTGCAGAAAAAGATTTATTGACGATGAACGGTATCCATATGAACGTAGCAACGATTGCTAGAATACTAGGTACTGCTCTTGGCGGCGCGTTGCTTGCAGTGATGAACTTATATTCTTTATATATTGGTTCAATGGCGGCGTATGGGCTGTTGTTTGTTTCTACTTTTTACTTAATGATTCAGGAAGAAACAACACAACATAAAAGCCAGCAGCGCTCAAAAACAAAATTTAAAGAAATCGTTCCGGTACTTAAGCAAATTCCAATCGTTAAAATCGCATTAATTTTAATGATTGTTCCATATTTGTTTATCGGTGGCTTTAATCTAATGGTCATCAATATAAGTGAACTCCAGCATGACAGCTCGATTAAAGGGTTATTGTATACGACGGAAGGAATTTGTTTTATGATTGGTGCGTTTATCGTAAAGCGTATTTCGGTAAATAAAGACTTATTAAAATTGATGTACATTTTTACAATTGTCATTGCCATAGCGCATTTATCACTTTATTTTGCTCATATAAAAATCGCTTCAGTTGTTTCATTCGGTCTTTTCGGTCTTGCTGTCGGCTGCTTCTTTCCGATTGTTTCGACCATTTTCCAAACGAAAGTCAGCAAAGATTTTCACGGACGGTTTTTCTCGTTTAAAAATATGTTAGATCGCATCATGTTCCAAATCGTTTTACTAGGAACCGGTTTATTGCTTGATACAATCGGTTTACGATGGATGGTTGTTGTATTTGGCTGCATTTCATTAGCTCTTGTTTTCTATTTCATTGTGAAAAACAAAAAAGAGCAGAGCGATTATATAAGCCGACAAAATACAATTGCATGAACCTCTCCCACCTACATGTTGTTTAGAGGTGGGAGTTTCTTACCAACTCCATCGAAGAAGCTTCAGCGCAGAAGAAGGCTGTCTTCTCCTGCTCGATGAACTCATCGGAAGTCTTCTCGATCGATTAGTAAGCAACATCGGCTTTCCACCGATGGGGCGGAACAACCCATCTACTACTTCTTGCTTACGCAACCCGTAGATACGTCAGCTTCGTTGACACCTGCCAAGGAATGATTTTTTGATTCACCGCTTTGCTTAAGATGTTTCGGGCCCCATGGATGTCCCGATGTTCTTCGTATCCACAGGAACATGCAAAAATTCGTTTGGACACTTTTCTTTTCTTCTGGCAGACAGGGAGTCTATCTTGTATATGTTTCCTCTACTTCCTTAAGGCGAATGCCGTGCTTTGCCAATTTGTAGGCGAGATATTGCTTGACTTTCCCAAACGACCAATTCGAGAGCTTTTGCGCTTGTTTCCGGTTGGCCCGCTTTTTCTTTCTTGTGTTTCGCTGGACTCCCTCGACTTTTCCGATGTACACATTCGATACAGATTGAACGAGGCACCAGTCGACAAACTGCTTCGTTGTTTTATGAAGCGCATCCCGCAGCTGCCGCTCTGATTTCGATAAGACATACCGTTTCGCCGGCTCGTACTTCTTCCATTGACGGGAACCTTTTTGACACTTTGATTGATGACGCTGAATCTCGGCGAGTTTTTTATTCCGTAACCGATGAAGAGAGCGTACTTTTCTTCCAGTAATCAGGAGGGCTTGACCGTTTTCACAAAACGCCGCCATCGTATGAATTTCGCCTAAATCCACACCGACCGAATGCCCCGGTTGATAGGCTTTCGCTTTCTGTCCATCTTCATAAGTGACGGCTAAATACCAACCGTTATCGTAACAACATTCAATTTCTTTGATCGTTCCTTGAGGCAAATTCGCGGCATAGACGATAATGGGCTTTTCTCTCTTCCCGTTATGGATGCCCATCGACAATGCAATTTTCCCGTTTTCATGAATCGTGAAGCCGTCTTTCGCCCATTTTGTGTTAAAGTACTTCTTTTTCCTGTAGGGATAACGAGCATGGCGAAGTCCTTGTTGAATGGCTTTTTGAGCGGATTGTCGAGCGAAGACCTATTTGTGGCATACAGCTTGAATCGACTGGCTGTGAAGATGGAACTTTCCTTTTGTTTGTTTTTGCAGTTCGCTTTTCGAGATCCATCGGCCATACTGAAGGAAGTATTCCTTCGCTAATCGAAGACACTCATTCCAAACAAGAGCCGACTCACGATTGCAGGCGTAGAGCCGCTTGAGATCTGTTTTCGATGCACGAAAGGACACTTTTTGCCCACGGAGCATAGAGGTTCCTCCTTTCATCGAATTGGTGACAAGATTGTCATAGAATGTATGTTCGGTTTTAGAAAGAAAAAACTTCCAATTCATCTCCCGCCTACACTTCGCTTAGAGGTGGGAGATGAATCGGTGAACATGTTAAACTTTTGTGAAAGGAAGACTGCCTTCCTGGTCCCTATAAGGCAGTCTTTTTGCTGATAATTTTATAAAATAAAACTATGTTCTAAATGAGAAAACAAAAATATAGAAAACCATTCACTAAAGAATTGTCGAAAAACAAAAAGTCAGCCCCCTCAACGACGAGAGAAATGGATTTAAATATTGTCGTGAGGGAAGCAGACCATTATATCATTGTTATTTTTTCCTTTTTTGCTTGTCGAGAGAAGAGATAGAATAAAATGAATGCGCCAAAAGATAATACAATGCCAGACACATATGGCAGTCCAATCATCATTGTAAAGAGCCAGCCGGCTATAGGCGGGCCAATAATGCGGCCGAGAGAATCAAATGAAGACAAAAGCCCTGTAGCGCTTCCTTGTCCAACTGTCGAATGCTTTGTAATCAGTGACGAAAGGCATGGGCGAATCACGCCATTCCCGATTCCGAAAATGGATAAATATACAGCGGCTGTCAAAAAGTCTTTAATGAATAAAATTAATGCAAAGCCGATTGCCGAAACAATAATTCCGCCTTGAATGACTTTTTCTTCGCCGTACTTTTTAATCAGTCTACCGATTAATCCGCCTTGGACAAATGCACCAGCCAACCCCATAATCATAAAAATATATCCTAATTCCGTTGAACCAATATTCGCTCGCTTTGCCGCATAATAAGCAAATGTCGCTTCAAGACCAGATAGGGAAAAAGAAACGAAAAACTGCAGTATGTATAAAAAAATAATCGTCCCGCTAAATGCTTTCCAAATCGATTCACGTTGCTGCAACTTTTGGGTACGCATTTCTTTTGGTAGCGATTCTTTTAAAAATAGAAGGACGAACAGAGAAGTAGCGAATGAAAGAAAACCGGCAATAAAGAATGGCATATTTAAGCTTGTTTTCGAAAAAATACCGCCAATTGCCGGTCCGAAAATAAATCCTATTCCGATTGCTGCACCAATCATTCCCATGCCTTTTCCACGGTTTTCCGGCGTTGTCACATCAGCTACGTATGCCATTGCCGTCGGCATCGTTGCTGAAGAAAGCAAACCGCCTAATATGCGCGCTGCAAAAAGCATCCAAAGTTCAGTGGAAATAGCGAATAAAAAGAACGAAATCGTTAACCCGCTAATTCCAATTAGCAAAATCGGTTTGCGGCCATAGCGATCTGACAGTCGTCCCCATATTGGCGCAAAGATGAGCTGCATAAAGGAATATACAGCCATTAAAAGTCCTAATTGTGTAGGATTTGCCCCGACTTTTTCAGCAAAGAAAGGCAATACGGGAATAATAATCCCAAAACCAGCCATGACGAGAAACATAACCGCAAATAAGAGCGGGAGATAACGTTGTTTTTTCATAATGACACCTCATTATATGACATGATTGCCTTTATATCATAATCGAAATGTCTTTATTTTTCAAAAGATGAATTATAATCAATACAAAAACGGATAACATTTGTTTATAATGGTAATTGTTGATAAAAATCTCAAAAATAACAGTATTCCTTATTATCAAAATATAGGAAAGGAACATTGGAAGCGATGAAACAACTTCATCCGATTAGTATAAATATTATCATCGGCACTTTATTTTCAAGAATGGCCACGTTTATGACCATTCCCTTTCTTGCGATTTATTTAACAAAAACAAAAGGGATTAGTCCCATTGAGGCAGGGACTATTATCGGGGTCAGTGCGTTTGTCAGCTTATTTGGTGGTTTTATTGGCGGGCATTTATCCGACCGTTACGGAAGAAAACAGATTATGCTGACGTCCATCTTTGTTTGGTCGCTTGTGTTTATCGGTTTTGCCATCGCCAAACATGTTTTTACGTTTTTTATATTAAATGCTTTAAACGGGTTATGCCGTTCTTTTTTTGAACCTTCATCGCGTGCGCTTTTATCAGATATTACAAAACAAGAAAGTAAATTGCTTGTTTTCAATTTACGCTATGCCGCGATTAACGTTGGTGCAGCGGTCGGACCTCTTGTAGGATTAAAAATAGGAAGCGCGACATCGACAACGGCGTTTTGGATTACCGCGCTTGTTTATGTTTTGTATGGTATATGTTTATTCATCATGTTTAAGCGCGTGGGGGATATCGTTTCCGTAGATAAAAGCAGCAATCAAGCGCAGCCAACATTTATCATGGCATGCCGCATTATTGCTCATGATAAAATATTGTTGTTTTCGCTGATCGGTATGACGCTAGGTATTGCCGGCTATTCACAGTTTAGCTCCACCATACCGCAATATCTATCAAGCGCGCCGTATTTTCAAGATGGTGTTCAGCTATTTTCGTATTTAATTGTTGTTAATGCTATTACCGTTTTAATTGCGCAATATCCCGTTTCGCGAATAGGAAAATACTATTCTCCGGTTGTTTCCATTCTGCTTGGAACAGTTACGGTCGGCTTAGGCTTGTTTTTATTCGGGTTATTTCATCATCCTTGGATGCTGGTAATATCAATGATTATTTTTACTGTTGGAGAAGTGATGATGTTTACAATGAGCGATTTATTTATTGACCAAATTGCCAAGCCAAACATGAAAGGTATCTACTTTGGAGCAATGGGATTTACGGCAATCGGAAATGCTTTCGGTCCAACGCTGGGGGGGCTGCTCATTTCTCTTTTCGGTTTTTCTCATGCCAATTATTTATTCGGCTCTTTAGCGTTTCTAAGTTTTGCCGGGTTTCCGTTTCTTCTTTATGTGTTTTACATCATTAAGGAAGAAAAAAGAAACATGGAGTACAGCTTATAACATAACATACACGAATACTGTTCCGTTTACTTGATGCAAATCATAATATATCGATATAATGTATCTTTGGAAGCGTTTAAAATGGTTAAATTTGTAGATAGTTAGGTGATTATTCAAATGCTGACATTACATGATGTGTTGCAGGCTAAAAAACGAATGGAAAAAACAATTCATAAAACTCCATTAGATTATTCATATACATTTAGCAAAATGTCCGGCAACGATGTGTATATGAAGCTGGAAAATTTGCAAAAAACCGGCTCTTTTAAAGTGCGTGGCTCATTTAATAAAATTATGTCACTAAGCAACGAAGAGCGTGAACGGGGCGTGATTGCCGCTTCAGCTGGAAATCATGCGCAAGGAGTGGCCTACTCGAGCAGCATGATTGGCATTCCTTGCACAATCGTCATGCCAAAAAGGGCACCATTAAGTAAAATCGAAGCAACGAAAGGATATGGTGCTGAGGTTATTTTACATGGTGACATTTTTGATGAGTCGCTTGAATATGCTCTTGATTTGCAACGAAAAAGGGGAGCGACGTTCGTACATCCATTCGATGACGAAGCGGTTATCGCTGGACAAGGAACGATCGCTTTAGAAATATTGGAACAACTTCCGGATGTGGGAGCGGTTCTTTGTCCGGTTGGTGGCGGGGGCTTGCTTGCCGGAGTAGCATTCGCTCTGAAAGAACATAACCCTTCCATTAAAGTCTATGGGGTGGAATCATCAGCATGTCCTGGTATGACTGCTGCACTTCGCAATAATAAACCGATTGTTATTCAAGCATCTGATACAATTGCTGACGGAATTGCAGTGAAAAAGCCAGGTGAATTAACTTATCAATACATTCAAAAGTTTGTGGACGATGTGATTTGCGTTGATGAAGCGGAAATTTCTCGGACAATGCTATATCTACTAGAGCGTAATAAATTGTTAGTCGAAGGTTCAGCTGCATGTTCGCTTGCAGCCATCTTGTATGATAAGCTTCCTTTTAAAGGAAAAAAAGTGGTTTCTATATTAAGCGGCGGTAATGTGGATGTTACGCTTATTTCCCGAATTATTGAGCGTGGTCTTTTCGAATCAGGGCGATTGGTTACATTTACAACCGTGATTTCCGATAAACCTGGTCAGTTAAATAAGTTACTGCGAATTATTGCTGAATTAGAAGCAAATGTTCTGTCGATTCATCATCAGCGTGTCGGTGCAAAAGTGCTGCCAGGACAAGCAGAAATTTATTTTTCATTAGAGACAAAAAATCAAGAACATATTACGAAAATTCATCAAGTATTAACAAACGAAGGATATGTCGTTGAAATACTCGGTTAAACATATAGGTATTTTGACAGCGAAACAAACATTGGTTATGCCAATGTTTCTTTTTTATCCATGTTTGTCATAATATTCGTTTTTTTGTAACTTTTTATCCTTTCTATCGGGTTGTAAAATAATGATAGAACGCTATACGAAACAAGGGGAATTGCAAATGAAACGGATATTTGTAACAGATCAAAATCGGTTAAGACAGTTACAATATACTGGGGTTACAGAAGAAAAGCTTCAATTAATCTATAATCATCGAAATCATTTAGTTCCTTTAATTGATGTGATTGTTGATGAGCTATATGAAGAAATCATGAAAGTTGAAAAACTTGAGAAACTCATTCATGAACATTCCAACCTCACTTGCTTAAAAGAAACACAAAAAAAATATTTAGAAGAATGCTTTTTAGCAACAATAAATGATGAGTACATACAAAAACGATATAACATTGGACTGAAACATTCGGAATTTGACTTAGAGTTAACATGGTATTTGTCAACCTATACAAAATATGCGGACATTATTTCTGCTCACTTATCAAGAGTAGTCCCTGATTTCGCTTTGCCGTTATACAATGCCATTCACGCGCTTTTTTCGTTTGATATGCAATTAACGTTGGAAGCCTATAGGATCGAACTACAAAAAGCGGCACATCCTCTTCGTTTCGAGTTTGAAAAGTTTCGACAAATGAACGGCGTGACAGATGAAGATATACAGAACTTAAATCAATTTAGCGGTTATATTTCATTTCAAGTAGAGCAAATCATGACACATTTTAGAGATATACTTTTGCAGCGTATTGGTGACGAACATGTCTACACATTCATAGAGTTAGAAAATTTTTTTGCTTATATTAGAACGTTCTTGCTGCAATTTTTCCAAGAAAAAATATACCAAGAATCTGAAGCGTTTTTTCGAATTATTCGGGATTGGAGTCGAGTAATCATCGAGAACAAATATCATGAAAATTTTTTTCAAATTACTGGCGAATCGCTTTGCGATGCGCTAAAAAGAGTTTTTACTACAAAAGAGTATTTGGCTAATCAATATATTCTACAATATATTCATTCATTTGAGAAGCTCACAAAGTTTACTTTGTCAATGATTAACGAAATCATACGACCGTATTTATTTTTACGTGATTTTGATTTTCTTGAGATTTATGCATATGAAATTAGTACGATTGATTTCGGTCGTCTTACTTGGACGGATGAGAAAATGAAGCGATTAGTAAAATCGTTAGGAATGACTGGAGATTCGCCAATTGGAAAGCGTTGCTACGAAGTACTGTATAAACGAACTGTGCCTTGTTCGGGATGTCCTGTATTAGAAGGAAAGCAAGAAGCAATGATGACAACAGTTGAAAGTATTGATGGATTGCATTATTATAAGGTGCGCCCGCTTCCGCAAAACAAAATATTCGAGCTTTCACGTGCGCTTTTAATTATTCAAGATGTAACGAGAGAATCAAAAGTCATGTTCGATACAATCGAAAAACTTTTACAATTAGCAGAATATCGTGATGATGACACCAAAAATCATGTTGATCGAATTGGCATTCTTGCTGGTATGCTTGCCCGTTTAGCTGTGTGTGATGAAAAATTTGTTGCAAACATCCAAATTGCAGCGAAGTTTCATGATATCGGGAAGGTTGGAATCCCTGATTCGATTTTAAATAAACCAGGAAAACTTACAAAAGAAGAATGGGAATCAATGAAAACACATGCCCAAATTGGACATCAAATTTTATCTAACTTGGACTTACCTGTTATACAAATGGCAGCATCTATTGCCTGTACGCATCATGAATGGTGGAATGGCCAAGGATATCCAAACGGCTTAAAAGGAGAAGAAATTCCTCTTGAAGGAAGAATCGTTGCCATTGTCGATGTGTTTGATGCATTACTTTCTAAGAGAGTATACAAAGACGCATTTCCTCCAGAACAAGTAAAAGCGATTTTAATGGATGGAAGCGGACATCAGTTTGATCCGAGGTTAATTGATTTATTTATTACGATGTGGGACGAATTTATTACAACTAGGGAACGCTTACTGAATATGGACTAACGTCTGAACTGCTTCCATTTTCACTTCGTTTAGGCTTCTTCAGGCACATTTAGAAGTTAAAAAGCCTTAGCCTCAAAACTAAGGCTTTTTTCTGTCTGCTTTAGCTATTTTAGGTTGTTGATGATGTTTAATGATGTCATAGTTCATTTGAAAAGTAGAAGAATGTAGATTATTGTTCATTGCCGCTTCTTCATTTAGTTTTTCTTCTTTCGCCATGACGAACTCCCCATTAATGAAGTATTTGCGCAGAAGGTGTTTTCGTCTGTCCAATTCCTTCTTCTGCTATTTTCGCTTTTAGACTTTCAATGAAATATAAGCCAATCATCGTCATGAGTTCTCTATCATCCATCTCTTTAATGAATGTTATAAGATCATTGCGACTTAGTTCTTGAAGTATAGATAACGTGACAATTTCTACATCCTCTTCGTCACCAGTAAGCCGATCTTTATAGTATTCATAAAGCTGATCCACAAATCGCATTGATTTCCTCCTTTTTGTCTTTATAAATAGAGTATGAGCGAGATTTGTTTAATTATACATTTAACAAATTTTACAAAAATATGTTGTTTTCTGTGAAGAAAAATGGTATTTTATTTAGAAATAAAATTTTGAATAGAAAGAATTTTTGTTTGTTACTAGAAATGAAAGGGGGAAAGGCGTTGATTCGTAAATTAACATCTCAAGACTATAAACAACTTTTTTCGTTGTTAAAAGAGGAACCATCTTTTAATCTTTTTCTCATCGGAGATATTGAAGCATTTGGGTATGACAAAGATTTTCAAGAAATTTGGGGTGAGTTTGCTGAAGATGGAACATTAAATGCTGTTTTATTAAGGTACTATGATTCATACATTCCATATGCCAGATCTTCATTTAATGTAAAAGGTTTTGCAGAAATAATGAAAAGTAAGCATGATTCTATTCAATTGTCTGGCAAATCGGAAGTCGTTGAACAATTTGAACGGATAGAGGGCTTACCGTTAGGAAAAAAGAGAGTTATGTATTTCTGTGAATGTAAAACGGATAAGTACATAGAAGAAGTGACTGCTGACATAAAAATAGCAACAATAGAAGACGTTGACCGAATCATTGAATTACGAAAACGCATCACTGAGTTCACGACAACTCCTTCATCACGAAGAATGTTAGTAACATCTATTGAAACGAAAACAGGGAGAACATATTATATTGAAGATGATGGGAAGATTGTATCAAGCGCTTCTACTACCGCTGAAAATTCTCTTTCTGCGATGGTCGTTGGGGTTTGTACAGATGAAAATTACCGGCAAAAAGGCTATGCTAGCGCGATTATGCAAAAATTAATAAAAGACCTCATTTCCGAAAGAAAAACACTATGCTTATTTTATGATAACCCTAAAGCCGGTAACATTTATAAACGATTAGGCTTTTACGATATTGGTACATGGACGATGTATCGATAACACTTTGTCTTCATAAGAAAAACGCAAACGTCCTGTCAAGTTCTAAAGCGCAAAGTGCGCTGGAGGGCTTGCATGGAGGCGAAGAGTTAGACATCAAGTATAAAGAACAATTAGAGGCTGTCTTATCTTATCATAAGATAGCCTCGTTTGAAGTTATTGACCATCTGCGCCATTTTGTGTCACTCGCCGAATGTGGTCATCTTCAAATCCATTTTCTCTTGCTTTTTTCACCTTATCATCAACGAGTTTCTTTTGATTTACTTCATTGGATGGAGTTTGTTTTTTGTTTGCCATGAATTAATTCCTCCTTAATCATTACATTTGATGCTGCGCTCGTTTTATAAACATTTCCGGATTTTCAATCAGTCCGCATGCAGCACATTGAACGCGATACGATGGGCCACGGTATGGCATATGGAACGGATCTAGATGTCCGTCTGTATATTCTTGCTCAATTGCGCCTGTTTGAGGGTTTATTTTAACCGCTTTCGGAGTTTGTTCAATAATGTTAAAACGAGTGCGATTTGTTTTACAATTTGGACATAACATCGGTTCCATTGGACCACCTCCATTTATATTGTTAGATAGAAAGCGGTGATTATACATAAAAATGAAACGTGGCTGTGAAGTTTGTCGGAAATAACAAAAGTAACGGCGGAATGTTTAGATGACAACGTTGCTTCGATGCGAGTGCTTGAGAAAGAATCGACAGTGAGCAAAGGATCAGGGAAGTACTTAATAAAAATTCCCCGCAAAATACGGGGAATTTTCATTTGTAAAGCGTTTTGAAATATCCATTCCAATAATTTGCGTGGGCAATGGCTCGTTCATCTTTTAATACCTCACCAGGAGCGTTGCCTTTGCCGATTAAATAACCTATGTATTCAAGACCAACGAAATCGAAAATATATTGGAATTGTTGAACCAGCGGCAATCCTTTCATATAAGGATTGTCTCCACCACAAATGACAACGAACCCTTTTTTCATACCCATCTCTTTTTTGAAATCAAATCGTTTATCTCTTAAACTTTGTGACCAACGATCGATAAAATTTTTCATATATCCGCTCATACCATACCAATAAAGTGGTGTAGCAAAAATAAGAATATCGTGTTCAAGTAAGGATTGAATAATTTGATCGTAATCATCATCGATTGGACTGAATCCTTCGACTGTATGGCGCTTGTCGATAATTGGTTTAACGACATAATCCCTTAAATTAATATGAGTATATGAAATATTTTCTAGCATGATAGATGTTAATTTTTCTGTATTTCCGTTTTCTCTTGAGCTTCCGTTAATGACAAGTATTTTCTTCATCTCCTAGTTCATCTCCTTTTTTATCAGTTGCTACGTATTATACCACAGCAAAAAAGCATTATCGAATTTTCACTTGTTTCGCTCTGTCAGTTTTATCGAGCTTATAATTTTGTAATATCACCAGCAAACAGTATTAGTTGCTCTTTTGGATAGATCGTTGTTTTTAAAATCTTTTCCATCTCTTTATACGCTTGTTCTTTCATATTCGCCAAAACAAAAAAATAAATTTTTTCCGGATGATACTGTTTTATCAACTGAGTTACTAAGGAACTAGCAATAAAGTATGGAAAACCAGTAGTGAAGTAAATATTTGACATAAGAATCCTCTTATATTTTATAATAATTCTAATAAAAAGATAATTATATAAATTATATACATAAAATTAAATTTTTTTGCACAAAATTGTACTACTTTTCTGAAAAATATGTTAATATGAAAATAAAGGAGATAAATTATGGTAGAGAAGCAATTAAAAGAAAGAATTATAGAAACTGCACTAAAGCTTTTCGAAAAATATGGTTATCACGGCGTCACTGTTGATCGCATTGTTACTGAATGTAATACTTCAAAAGGAGGATTTTACCATAATTTTAAATCAAAAGACGAACTCCTTTATCATATCCATGAGGTATTTATCACTTACGTACTAAATAAAGCTCAAGAAGCATATGGAAAATATCAAACTCCAACAGAACGTCTATGCGCAATTATCCAATCGTTTGTAAAAGTATTTGACTTATACAAACCGCACATCACAGTCTTTTACCAAGAAAGCATCTATCTGAAACCGGAATATTTCGAAAAAATCAATGAAAAGCGCGAACAATTTAAACAAGTCATTTTCCAAGTCATTCGTGAAGGAATTGAAGCAAGAGAGTTTAGGTCTGAACTTCCTATAGAAATTACCGGTATGTCGATTATGGGAATGGTCAACTGGACGTATAAATGGTATAAGCCAAATGGTTCAATGACCATTGAAGAAATAGCGAAAATTTTTATCGATTTAATCTTACACTCCTTACTTACAGAGAGTGCTAAGCAAAAAGAAGAGATTAAGGCGTTCTTTTTAAGAAATTTCTCTCATTCTTAAAAAATAGCTCTTTAATTTGTTGTGTTTTGTCGAAATAACAGACCAACTAGTCGGTCTGTTGTCGAAAAAGACCGACTAGTCGGTGTGAATATAATTTTTCAATCAAACAAAGGGGGAGAAAAACATGAATTTTGAGTTAACAAAAGAACAACAAATGATTAAAGAAATGGTAAGGGATTTTGCCGAAAAAGAAATTAAACCATATGCATCAGAATGGGACCGTACGGCAGAATTTCCAATTGAAACGTTTAAAAAGATGGGAGAGTTAGGTCTGTTTGGAATACCATTTCCTGAAGAGTATGGCGGCTCAGGCGGGGACACAATTTCATATGCCATTGCTGTGGAAGAAATCGGCCGTGCCTGTGGGGGAACAGGGCTTAGTTATGCAGCTGCAGTCTCATTAGGTGCAAGTCCTATTTATTATTTTGGCACTGAAGAGCAAAAACAAAAGTGGCTTGTCCCAATGGCTAAAGGGGAAACGTTTGGATCATTTGGTCTTACGGAACCTAATGCAGGGTCGGATGCAGGTGGTACACAGACAAGAGCCGTACTTGACGGAGATGAGTATGTCATTAATGGGGAAAAATGTTGGATTACGAATGCGGGCTATGCAAGACAAGTGATTGTAACGGCAGTCACAGGAAAGGACGAAAAAGGAAAAAATATTATCTCTGCCATTATTGTTCCAACTGATGCTCCAGGTTTCACAATCAATTGCAATTATGACAAAATGGGGGTTCGTGCTTCGAACACATGCGAACTTGTCCTTGAGGATGTACGTGTACCGAAAGAAAATTTATTAGGTGACCCGAACAAAGGATTTAAGCAGTTTTTATATACGCTTGATGGCGGACGTATTTCCATTGCCGCTCTAGCGGTCGGTATCGCCCAAGCTGCGTTTGAAAAAGCGCTCAATTATGCAAAGGAACGAACACAATTCGGTCAATCGATTTCCAAGTTCCAAGCTATTCAATTTAAATTAGCGGATATGGCAATGCAAATTGAATTGGCTCGGAATATGGTTTACAAAGCTGCTTGGTTAAAAGACAATAACAAACCATTTACAAAAGAAGCTTCTTTTGCGAAATTGTTTGCTTCTGAAATGGGTTTCCAAATTTGTAATCAAGCGATTCAAATTCATGGTGGTTACGGTTATATGAAAGAATATGAAGTCGAACGCCATTTGCGCGATATGAAGCTGTTGGAAATCGGTGAAGGAACTTCCGAGGTGCAACGAATTGTAATTGCTCGTCAACTAGGATGCTAAATTCGGTCATCAAAGCATAGTTTTTTAGTATAGATTCGTAGAATTTTAAGGAGGAAAACTATGGCTGAGTTACTAAATATTACCGTTGGGAAATTGTTGGAAGAAAAAGCGAAATTGCATCCTAATCACGAAGCGGTCGTCTATGCCGACCGCGGGCTTCGCCTGTCGTACAAGCAGTTTGACGATTATTGCCGAGTGGTTGCACGCGGATTGATGAAACTTGGAATAAAGGCTGGCGAACATATCGCTGTTTGGACAACAAATAAACCGGAGTGGCTTGCTTGTCAGTTTGCAACAGGGAAAATGGGAGCTGTACTCGTTACTGTAAATACGAACTACCGTACCGCTGAACTTGAATATTTATTAAAGCAGTCTGACTCTACGACTCTTATTCTTATGGAGCAATACCGAGGTTCTTCTTATATTGATATGATTTATGAACTTGCTCCGGAGTTACACACGTGCGAACCAGGAAAGCTTCAGTCCAAACGTTTACCTTATTTGCGCAACGTCATTGTTTTAGGTGAAAATCGCTATCCAGGAACATATTCATGGAGTGATCTGATTAAAATGGCAGAAGAGGTGTCAGACGAAGAATTGGATGAGCGCATGAACTCATTGGACCCACATGATGTCATTAATATGCAGTACACTTCCGGCACAACGGGGTTTCCGAAAGGAGTCATGTTAACACACTACAACATTGTAAACAATGCCCGCAATATCGCGGAATGCATGAAGCTAACAAAAGAAGATCGTCTTTGTATTCCTGTGCCGTTTTTCCATTGTTTTGGTTGTGTTCTTGGCACATTGGCTTGCGTCTCTGTCGGAGCGACTATGCTTCCGATTCAAGAATTTAATGCCAAACAAGTACTACAGACGGTACAAGATGAGAAATGTACCGCATTACATGGAGTTCCAACGATGTTTATCGCTGAATTAAATGAACCGGATTTTCATAAATACGATTTATCATCGCTTCGCACCGGCATTATGGCTGGCTCCAATTGCCCAATCGAAGTGATGAAAGCAGTAATGGAAAAAATGGGAGCAAAAGAGATTACAATCGCGTATGGCCAAACCGAATCTTCTCCGGTTATTACGCAAACGCGAACTGACGATCCAATTGAACTGCGTGTTGAAACGGTCGGTCGAGCTCTTCCAAATGTAGAAGTAAAAATTGTCGAACCGGGAACGAATAAAGAAGTTCCACGCGGTGTACAAGGTGAATTATGCACGCGCGGCTATCATGTCATGAAAGGTTACTATAATAATCCAGACGCAACACAAGAAGCGATTGACGAAGAAGGCTGGCTGCATACAGGAGATTTAGCGGTGATGGACGAAAACGGCTACTGCCGCATTACAGGACGGCTAAAGGATATGATCATTCGTGGCGGAGAAAACATTTACCCACGTGAAATCGAAGAATTTTTGTACAAGCACCCAAAAATTTTAGATGTACAAGTAGTCGGAGTACCTGATGAAAAGTACGGTGAAGAAGTCATGGCATGGATTATTTTAAAAGAGGGCGAAACGGCTACGGCCGAAGAAATTCGTGAATTTTGCAAAGGGAAAATCTCGCGCCATAAAATTCCACGCTATATTGAATTTACAACATCTTATCCGATGACAGCATCAGGTAAAATCCAAAAATTTAAGCTTCGTGAACAAGCGCAAGAAGTGCTTGAACAATTAAAACAAAATCCAGTGTAAAGGCATAGGAGTGATTCATATGTTTTCAAAAGTGTTAATCGCAAACCGCGGCGAGATTGCCGTGCGGGTGATTCGGACATGCAAAAAGTTAGGGATTCAGACGGTCGCAGTATATTCCGAAGCGGATGCAGAGTCGCTGCACGTCAAATTGGCAGATGAAGCTTATTTAATTGGAAAACCGCGCGTTCATGAAAGTTATTTGAACATTGAAAAAATCATCGAAGTGGCGAAAGAAACAAAAGCGGAAGCGATTCATCCTGGATACGGATTGTTATCAGAAAACCCTGCTTTTGCCCGTCGTTGTGAAGAAGAAGGAATCGTCTTTATTGGTCCAAAAGCAGATGTCATTGCACGAATGGGCAGCAAAATCGAATCGCGAAAAACAATGGTAGAAGCGGGAGTTCCTGTTGTACCAGGAATCTCTTTCCCGTTAGCTGATGTGGAAGAAGCAGCAAAAACGGCGCTAGAAATTGGTTACCCGATTATGCTAAAAGCGTCTGCTGGTGGTGGCGGAATCGGCATGCAAGTCGTCCATAACGAAGAAGAATTGAGAAAGGCGTTTGAAGGGAATCAAAAACGAGCGGCCTCTTTCTTTGGGGATGGTGCGATGTATATGGAAAAATATATTGAAAATCCAAGGCATATTGAAATTCAAATTCTCGCCGACCAACACGGAAATTACTTGTATTTATGGGAGAGAGAATGCTCGATTCAACGCCGTCATCAAAAAGTCATTGAAGAAGCTCCATCTCCGTTTTTGGATGAACAAACCCGACAAAAAATGGGCGAAACCGCTGTGAAGGCGGCAAAGCATATTGGTTATACAAACGCAGGTACGATCGAATTTCTTGTTGATGAGCAAAAAAATTTCTATTTTCTTGAAATGAACACGAGACTTCAAGTGGAGCACCCGGTCACAGAGGAAATTACTGGTCTAGATTTAGTCGAAGAACAATTGCGAGTTGCGGCAGGAGAAAAGCTGCTTTATACACAAGAACAAATAAAACGAGATGGTCATGCGATTGAAGTGCGTATTTATGCCGAAGATCCAAAAACGTTTTTCCCATCTCCAGGGAAAATCACCGCTTTTGAGACACCAAATGGAGAGCATGTCCGCAACGAGACAGCGGTTACGAGCGGCTCATCCGTAACGCCGTTCTATGATCCGATGATTGCTAAGTTAATCGTGAAAGGACAAAGCCGCCAAGCAGCAATTGAACATATGTTACAGGCGCTTGAGAGCTATAAAGTAGAAGGAATTAAGACGAATATCCCAATGTTGAAAGAAATTCTTTCACATTCTGAATTTCAAGCAGGAAATACAACAACCAATTTTGTAAATATATATTTGAACAAAGCAACAGCTAACAAATAATTCAACACAGAGAATGGGGGAAGAGCATATGAGTCAAATCGTTGCAACAATGGCAGGTAATGTATGGAAAATCGTCGTAAGTGTTGGTGAACAAGTTACAGAAGGGCAAGATGTGGTCATTTTAGAATCGATGAAGATGGAAATTCCGATTGCTGCAGAAGCATCTGGCACAGTGAAAGAAATTAAGGTGCAAGAAGGCGACTTTGTCAACGAGGGCGATGTATTAATTGAGCTTGAATAGGAGTGGGATGAAGATGAAGAAATGGCCCAAGCAAGTCACGATAAAAGAGGTAGGCCCCCGTGACGGATTGCAAAATGAGAAGACGTTTATTGAAACGAAAGACAAAATTGCTTGGATTAATCAACTGTCACAAACAGGATTAACCTATATCGAAATTACTTCATTTGTTCATCCGAAATGGATTCCTCAGTTAGCCGATGCGGCTGAGGTGGCAGCAAAAATTGAAAAAATACAAGGAGTCACTTATGCCGCTCTTGTACCGAATTTAAAAGGGTTAGAGGGCGCACTGGCAGCCAACGTAGACGAAGTTTCTGTTTTTATGTCTGCGAGCGAAACGCATAATCAAAAAAACATTAATAAATCCATTGCACAAACGTTTCCTGTTTTAGAGGAAGTCGTGCTTCAGGCAAAGAAATCCGGCAAAACGGTGAGAGGTTATATCTCGACCGTTTTCGGCTGCCCGTACGAAGGTGCGATCGATGTCGAACAAGTCATTAAAGTAGCAGACAAACTGTTTGAAATGGGGATTGACGAACTTTCATTAGGCGATACAATTGGCGTGGCCAATCCACGTCAAGTACAAGAGGTTCTAGAAGAACTTCTTAAGAGATTTCCAAAAGAACAGCTGGCAATGCATTTTCATAATACTCGCGGTACGGCATTGGCAAACGTTCTCGCCTCACTTGAAATGGGAATAACGACGTTCGATAGCGCGCTTGGCGGATTAGGGGGATGTCCGTACGCACCGGGCGCTTCAGGAAACTTAGCGACCGATGACTTGCTATATATGCTTGATGGGATGGACATTGCAACTGGAGTCCAGATGGAGCAGTTAGTAAAAGCAGCGCTTTTTATCCAAGAAAAAATAGGACGAAAACTAAACAGTCATTATTTACAGACATTAAGCGAGTCTGAATGCCAACTTAGCTGAGGAGGAACTTACATATGTCCGCAGCGGTACTCTATTCCACGTTAGATCATGGTGTTTCCATTCTTACATTAAATCGACCTGAAGCGGCAAATGCACTGTCTTTAAAAATGCTTAATGAGTTACGAGAGGTACAACAAGAATTAAAATTCAATAAAAACGTACGTTGTGTCATTGTCACAGGAGCTGGAGAAAAAGCATTTTGTGCTGGAGCCGATTTAAAAGAGCGCGCGCAAATGAATGAAACTCAAGTGCGACAAACCGTATCTCTTATACGAGAAACCATTAATGAGTTTGAACAACTGCCACAACCCGTTATTTGCGCAATGAATGGTGTTGCATTTGGCGGTGGTTTGGAACTTGCGCTTGCGTGTGATATTCGAATTGCTTCTGAAACTGTGAAATTAGGCTTAACAGAAACATCGCTTGGTATTATTCCGGGCGCCGGTGGGACACAACGCCTACCACGGCTTATCGGAACAGGACGAGCAAAAGAGTTAATCTATACTGCCAAACGGATTACCGCCGTGGAAGCGGAACGAATTGGATTAGTTGAATATGTTGTTTCATCGTCGCAACTGCTGGAAAAAGCTTACGAGATTGCCAATCAGATTGTGGAAAACGCCCCAATTGCCGTTGCTCAAGCAAAAATTGCCATCAATCGCGGCTTAGAAGTCGACTTAAATACAGGACTTAAGCTTGAACAAATGGCCTATGAAATTACCATTCCGACGAAAGATCGTCTTGAAGGGTTACAAGCATTTAAAGAAAAAAGAAAGCCAGTTTACAAAGGGGAATAGGGGGGAGCTATTGTGAACTCAAATGAAGTAATCAACAAAGTGAAGCTATCATTGACAGAAAAGCTAGAAGAAGAAAGAAAAAAAATCGAACAGGGTGGTGCACCGAAGTATCACCAAAAAAATGCAGAACAAGGAAAACTATTTGTACGTGACCGCTTAAAATTATTATTTGATGAAGGACTTGAGTTCGAGGATGCGTTTTTTGCAAACTGTTTAGCCGATGGTTTACCTGCTGATGGAGTTGTCACAGGTGTCGGTAAAATTAACGGACAAACAGTTTGTGTGATGGCAAATGATTCAACGGTAAAAGCAGGTTCTTGGGGAGCAAGAACGGTAGAAAAAATTATCCGTATTCAAGAAACCGCGGAAAAACTGCGTTGTCCCATTCTTTATCTAGTTGACTCTGCCGGTGCAAGGATTACTGACCAAATCGAAATGTTCCCTGGCCGTCGCGGAGCAGGGCGTATCTTCTATAATCAAGTAAAACTTTCTGGAAAAGTGCCGCAAATTTGCTTGTTATTCGGTCCGTCAGCAGCAGGCGGCGCCTATATTCCGGCATTTTGCGACATCGTTATCATGGTCGAAGGCAACGCATCGATGTACCTTGGTTCACCGCGAATGGCGGAAATGGTCATTGGTGAAAAAGTAACGCTTGAAGAAATGGGCGGTGCACGTATGCATTGTACCGTTTCTGGTTGCGGTGATGTTCTCGCTAAGACAGAAGAAGAAGCGATTGCATTTGCACGGAAATATTTATCTTACTTTCCAGCAAACTATAGTGAAAAACCGCCGGTAGCAGAACCGAAATTACCGAAATCTTTCGAAAAAACACTTGAAGAGATTATTCCGGTAAACCAAAATGCGCCGTTTAATATGTATGACCTGATTGAGTGCTTAATCGACGAAGGCTCTTTCTGCGAAATTAAGAAATTGTTTGCCCCTGAACTGATTACCGGTCTTGCCCGTTTAAATGGACAGCCGATTGGTATTATCGCAAACCAGCCGCGCATGAAGGGCGGGGTGCTGTTCCATGATTCGGCAGATAAAGCGGCAAAGTTTATCACGCTTTGCGATGCGTTCAACATTCCGCTTTTATTCTTAGCTGATATTCCAGGGTTTATGATTGGGACAAAAGTCGAGCGCGCAGGAATTATCCGTCATGGGGCAAAAATGATTTCCGCTATGTCAGAAGCAACGGTTCCAAAAATTTCTGTGATTGTTCGTAAAGCATATGGAGCCGGTCTTTACGCGATGGCTGGACCAGCGTTTGAACCGGATTGCTGCTTAGCGCTTCCGCATGCGCAAATTGCCGTCATGGGACCGGAAGCGGCGGTGAATGCGGTTTATGCGAACAAAATCGCCGAGTTACCGGAAGAGGAGAGAGCGGCATTTATTGAACAAAAACGGGAAGAGTACCGAAAGGACATCGACATTTACCGTCTTGCTTCAGAAATGGTCATTGACGGTATTGTTGCACCAAATGCGCTTCGTGATGAGTTAATTAAACGATTTAATGCATACATGTCTAAATATATGACATTTTCTGAACGGAAACACGGTGTATATCCTGTTTAACAAGAAATAAAGGGGTGGGGGAAATGAAACCGATTTATACGGATTTCGTCGAAGCAGTAAAAGATATTAAAGATGGAATGACGATTATGGTCGGCGGTTTTGGCTTATGCGGCATCCCAGAAAATTTAATTCTGGCACTTGCTGAAACGGGAGTCAAAGATTTAACCGTCATTTCAAACAACTGCGGTATTGACGATTGGGGCCTTGGTATTTTGTTAAAAAATCGGCAAATTAAAAAGATGATTGGTTCCTATGTCGGTGAAAATAAAGAATTTGAACGCCAAGTGTTATCTGGCGAATTAGAAGTTGAGCTTGTTCCTCAAGGCACGTTGGCAGAAAAAATTCGTGCCGGCGGTGCAGGAATTCCTGCGTTTTACACACCGGCAGGAGTTGGGACACCGATTGCCGAAGGAAAAGAAAAACGAGTATTTAACGGAAAAGAATATTTATTAGAGGAAGCATTTACGGCTGATTTTAGTCTTGTACGCGCGTGGAAAGCCGATAAAATGGGGAACTTAGTGTACCGCAAAACAGCAAGAAACTTTAACCCAATGATTGCCGCAGCCGGTAAAATAACGATCGCAGAGGTAGAAGAGTTAGTCGAAATTGGTGAGCTCGATCCGGATCATATTCATACGCCGAGTGTTTATGTACAACGTCTCATTGTCGGTAAGCAGGAAAAACGAATTGAACGATTAACGACACGGGGGTGAATGAGATGAACATTCGCGAAAAAATTGCAAAAAGAGCCGAAAAAGAAATTCAAAATGGATTTTACGTCAATTTAGGGATTGGTATGCCGACATTAGTGGCCAACTTTATTTCCGAAGACAAACAAGTTGTCTTGCAGTCAGAGAATGGTCTGTTAGGAATTGGTCCGTATCCGACGAAAGATGAAGTGGACCCTGACTTAATCAATGCTGGGAAGGAAACAGTAACAGCGATTAAAGGAGCGGCCTTCTTTGATAGTGCTGAATCATTCGCGATGATCCGCGGTGGCCATATTGATATCGCGATTTTAGGTGGAATGGAAGTATCTGAAAAAGGTGACCTTGCTAACTGGATGATTCCAGGAAAAATGATTAAAGGAATGGGCGGCGCGATGGATTTGGTTCACGGCGCACGCAAAATCATTGTGATTATGGAGCATGTCAACCGGAACGGTGAACCGAAAATTTTAAAGAAATGCAAGCTGCCGTTGACAGGGCAAAAAGTTGTCAACCGTATCATTACCGATCGGGCTGTCATCGATGTCACAGAACAAGGTTTGAAATTAGTTGAAGTTGCTGAAGGATATACAATCGAAGACGTTCAAGCAACAACAGAACCACAACTAATCATTGATGAACATGTAAAATTAAATGCATATTAACATATGGAGAAAGCGATGTTTTTCAGCATCGCTTTCTTTTTTTGCTCACCAACATTCTCAGCTCATTCATAAAATCACTGAATTTAAGTTAAATTAATGAATGATGCTTCATAAGAACGAGGAGGTGTAACCAATGGAAAATAACAATAACCATGATGAAAATTTAAAGATTGCAGGAAAGCATTATGATCCATCTGACTATAAGAGTAACTCTGCTTTATCGTCCGGTCTTGCGGTGACGCACGAACAAGTAAGCGATACCTATGTTGAAGGGACAGTAGATGCAGTCATTGATGATCTTAACGGAAAAGATGTGAAAATACCGCAAGAAGGCAATAAGAATGAATAGCAACATTTTTCTCTTGAATAAATGATAAAAACAGTATATGATAATACTTGCCCGCTGCGTTGTGCGTTGATGAATGAAGTTTCAACCGATGGCTGTAAATAGGGAGTTCTATATCGGAATAGGAATGTCATGCCTCTTTTTAGACATGGATGAGGACGACAGGAATATTCCTGCGAACACCCACTTGGTGGAGTGTGGTTAGAAAACTCCATTCGAAAACGGCAATCGCGGCATCTGGAATTCATATATTAAAAAAGTCGGATTCTATTCAAGAATCCGACTTTTTTATTTTTACAAACTGAATTAAATTACCAATATTTGTTTGTTTAAGTTTTACAAAATCGTTTATGATACAAATATACATAATTTAGGGGGAGTGATAACGATGAAATCATTCACGGTTGATTTTCATAGTGAAGACCAAATGGAAAGCATGACTGTTCAGAAGCTAAATGAGGATGACTATCATAAGGTAACTGAAGGTGGAACTAGACATTTGTTTGATTTGGACACAAACATTGGCTTTTTTGTATTCTTTGATGCGGAAGATGTGGATGGCAGAGAATCCTATCTTGTTCTTCATTACGAAAATGACAACGAAGATCCAAGCGGCTGCTATTCTTTTGAGCTAAAAAATTTTTACGAATTCGCTGCACTCTATTTAAATGACTTGGAATTTAGTGAGGAAGTCGATGAGGAAGAAGAGGAATACGGCCCGATTCATCACTTAGCCCACCTTATGTACCACATTATCGAAGAAGGAAAAACAGTAGAGGTGTAATGGAAGATTGGGAAAACACCCTGAATCGAATGTTACTTCAGGAGGTTTTCCTAATTTTTATTGGTACATAAATACAGTTTGTGTATTACGATATCAAGGGTTCTTTGGAACGTATTCTGCTTCGTAAAATAATGATCAGCTACACAAAATGCTCCTTGTTTTCTTTTTTATCTATGTCTCAATGTGTATAGCATTGAATGAGTTGGGAGTGTTTTTATATCATTACATGGCTAGCAAAGGCATTTTTTCAATATTTCCTTTTATCAGCTTTAACTCTTGAGCGTCAACAATTAAATCGATCATTACTCCATTGAATACATCTTGATTCTTCTTTTTATAATTGGATTGTAAGTATTGAACACGATACCATTTTCCCTCATATTCGAAGTACATGTAACGCCCTCGGTTATAATCTATCCAAAATTTTACGTATTCTCCGTTCAATATTTTAAGGACATATCCCCACGATCTCCCTTGATGAGAGCCTGTCATCTTCGGTTTCGTTGAATTTATCACTTTATAATATAATCTATTTCTAATATCATAGAGCATCATTGATTTCTACCGCCTTCCTTCATTTTCAATCTATTACATTATAGGTATGACGGTAGAAAATTAGACTATCATTTTAAGAATTTTAATAGCTTGTTTACAAAGAATTCGCTAGAGAGGATCCGTACATAAAACTGCAGGCTCTAACGAACGTTATAGGAGTCTCAAGAAGTGACTATTTTATCGTCTGGAAGGTTACGAGGTGTGGATTTATGGAAAAAAGCAGAATGCTCAAGAAAAAGAAGCGTAAAATGGTGAGAGTAAAACAAGTGATGATGGTGCTTGTGGGATTGCTAGTATTAGGGCTATTAACCATGAACTTTTATATTTTAAGGATTGATATTCGTTCGTTGGAAGAAGCATTGCCACACCCCACCATTATTTATGACCGTGAAGGAAAAATCGCCAGCAAACTATCTGTTTCAAAAATGGAAGCGATCTCCATTAATAAGATGCCAGAGCATTTGCTTCAGGCGGTGATTGCGGCAGAAGACAAACGTTTTTACAAACATCATGGAATCGATTATCAAGGCATCTTGCGAGCGATGTGGCGAAACGTTAAAGCAGGGGAATTTGTTGAAGGAGGCAGCACTATTACGCAACAGCTTGCCAAGAACGTATTTTTAACAAATGAAAAAACATTACAGCGGAAGTGGGAAGAATTTTTTATTGCCAAAAAGATCGAGCGTACTTACACAAAAGATGAAATTTTAGAAATGTACTTAAATCGCATTTATTTTGGTGAAGGAGCATGGGGAGTCAAAAAAGCGGCGGAAATTTATTTCGGAAAAGACGTTTCAAAACTGACAATCAGTGAATCAGCGTTGCTTGCCGGTCTCATTAAAGCACCATCGGCCCTTTCTCCGATAAAACATTACGACCAAGCAATCGAGCGGCGTAACTTAGTACTAAGTTTAATGAAAGAGCAAGGATACATTAATGAAAAGACATTTTTAGAAGCTAAGAAGGAAAAGATGGTGTTCGAAAAGAAACAGCTTGACCCTTATAAAGGAAAATATCCGTATTATGTCGATCATATTATTGACGAGGCGATTAACAAATATGGACTAACAGAAAATGAAGTTCTTTTTGGTGGTTTGCGCATTTATACGGAAATGGACCAACATATGCAACAGGCGGTAGAACAGGTATATAAAAAAGAAGAGTTGTTTCCAGAAGGTACAAACGATCAACTTCTGCAAAGCGGTACCGTCTTATTAGATGCGAAATCGGGTGGAATCACAGCTCTCGTGGGCGGAAGAGGGGAGCACGTATTTCGTGGATTCAACCGTGCTACACAATTAAAAAGACAGCCGGGATCGACGATGAAGCCGCTCGCTGTCTATACACCAGCGCTTGAGGAAGGGTATCAAATCTTTGATTTACTGAAAGATCAACCTTTTGATTTTAACGGCTATCAACCGAAAAATTACGATCATCAATATCGCGGAACTGTAACGATGTACGAAGCTGTGATTAACTCGTTAAATGTTCCAGCAGTATGGCTTCTCAACGAAATCGGTCTTCATAAAGGAATTGACGCTGTAGAACGGTTCGGTATTCCTTTAATTAAAGAAGACCATTATTTAGGTTTAGCCCTTGGTGGAATAGAAGGTGTATCACCTTTGCAAATGGCTGAAGCTTATTCCGTTTTTCCGAATGAAGGAGTGAAGACAGAAGCACACGCCATCACGAAAATCGTTGATATGAACGGGGAAACCATCGCGGAGTGGGAGCCAAAATTAATGAAAGTCACATCGAAAGAAGTCGCACAAAAGATGACGTTTATGCTTGAAGGCGTCATTGAAGAAGGGACAGGAAAGCGTGCGAAAATCGCTGGTAGAGATATCGCTGGAAAGACCGGTTCCACGCAGGTACCCATCAGCGGGATTGATGGGGTGAAAGACCAATGGTTCGTTGGCTATACTCCTCAACTTGTGTGCGCGGTTTGGTTAGGTTACGACCATACGGATCGAAATCATTATCTTAAAACGACAAGCAGTCAAACCGTGTCAGTCATTTTCCGTGAAATCATGAGTGAAGCATTGAAAAATGTTCCGCCGATGTCATTTACTTATCCTAAGTTAAATGTGGAAAAACGACAATTAGAAAAGTTTTATAAGCAAAAGGAAAAGGAGAAAGAGAAGAAAAAAGAAACGCTGAGAGAAAAGAATCATCTGAAAGAAAAGCCGCATAAGCACGGAAAGAAACATGAGAAAAAAGGTAAAGGAAAAAAGGATAAAGTGAAGAAAGATTAATGTTAATAAAGCTGATTTGCCCTAAGTGCAAATCAGCTTTTTTGTTGTCATGAAAATCGAACATCGATCATACATATAGGACAAGCTAAAGGAAAGGGGTTTTTTAAATGGCACATTTCGGTTCAAAAGGTTGGCTTGTCAAGCAATTAAAAGAGGCTGGAATTACTCATCATCCAAATGAACGGCGTAAGCTCGAAATTTATAAAGCATCGGTTCTTTACCGTTTATATCGAAAATATGTTTTAAAGGATCAGTAAATGAACATTTTTCCCGATTCATCTCTCTCTTCTAGGAGGGAGATGATCGGGAATTTTTGTATTTTGGAAATCACATACTAAAGTTGGATTTCTTGATTACAAATGATGTTAGTCTAAAAATTGGACATGGAGAACAGAGAGATTATAATAAACTTAATTACAATCGGTTCGAGGTGTCCAATCATGAAAAAGAGAACATTTGATCAAGAATACAAGATTCAAGCGGAATTGTTTTGGGATAAAAGTAAGCCAAAAGCAGGTCAATGGGATATGGGGCATACACCAGAAAATAAATATAGTGTATGGCATAAAAAATATATAAAAGGTGAAATCATTAAAGAAAACGATTGATTGAGTTATCGCAGGTTTAATGGTTGGTTGAGATGTGAAAAACGAGGAGTGGCTGCCGTGTACAGTCTATTTTTCGTTAATTGGTTTATGATAAATTGGAACACTTTGGAAGAGTGAGGTAGCAAATTTTAACGTTTCTGAAATATATGAGAAGATGATAAAAAAGGACTTGCACCACAATGATATAGGCGATTAAAATTTTTCGATTTTTTTGTAATGATGAAAAAGAAAATGTAATAAAACTGCTAAGCAAAATAGCTGACAGAGGAAGGAAAGATAGTGACATGGAGAAACGGGCAAAAAAGAAAAAGTTTGAAGTAGCGGCTAATGAGACGATTGAACAATGTTTAGAGCGGATGAAGCAAGAAGGATATACTCCGATTCGCCGTATTGAAGAACCTATTTTCCAGGAAATCGAAAAAGATGGAAAACTCGTCATCGAACCGTGCGGCAGAAAAATAATTTTTGAAGGTAAACTCCAATAAGCGCATAGTGAGGCCCCTGTTTCTAATACAACTGCTTATTCCTTTAAATCCTTTTTTTAGTTGCATGATGAAATTCCTAACAACTCGATATACATCGTTTTTTGGAGCGTTCGCTTAAATGATTTTAAAATGATCTATTCGCGTGTTTTAAGAAAGATTTTACACTTTATTTCCGCGAATTGTTTGCTATACTCAAAAATAAAGTGTAGTAAATCAGAAGATATAGTAACGAGCTTCAAGAGAAAATAGGCTATAACCAACAAGGGTGAGACAATGAAAAATTATTGGACGATCTTGATTACTGAAGGAGATTACGAACCATGGTATTTTTTCGACGGCTGGGAAGAGAATATTAAAGAAAGAATGGTGTTTGAAAATAAAAAAGATGCCGTCCAAAAATATTCTGAGCTTTTAAAATTGTATAAGGCCCGCTATAAGCATTCTGAAAAAAGAGGATTATCTATTTTCGTTTTTTGGACTGAAGGGGAAGAAGTGTATTGTGAGGCTTGTGATGAATTTCTGCAAGTTTTTCACGGCCTGCTTTTTTTGGAAAATGACTTGATTTACGACTTTGATCAAGACGAAGAGTCGAAAAGAAAATTGCTTAGTACAATAAATGAGTCTAGTTTGTAGTGCAGGCAAGAAACGTAAATGATTACGACTTTTGTTGGATATTATACTCATACTTATTAAGAATAAAAGTTCCATCTGCGCTCCGATGTATGAGACGATCTCGTTCTTTACAATGAAAATGTAAAGATATTAAACAGCGGAGCGTGAAGAATATGATGATCAATGATTATATTTATAAAATGATTTATGATTTTGAAAAAAAGCAAAATGAACATCTTCCTGTATATAAATCATTAAAAACAGATTCTAGTAGCAAATCAAGATAAAAAGCATGGATAAGCCTTCCAGACGCCTATTTGTCGGAAGGCTCTTTTGATAAAGAAACTAAAATTCAGCTGGGGATTAACGGAAACATTCCTTTTCTAAGGTTCTTAAATTTTCAAGGCTTTTCGCTGCCCACTCGCTGTTATCGTTCGTTAATTCTTCCATCATCTCATCGAGTGCTTTACGTAGTGATTCATGATAATCGAGAATCTCGCCATCGTACCGTTTAACCATCTGTTTTGGAATATTGGCTTGTTCGTTAAAAGCAAGCGCGCGTCGTTCGTGGAACAGCGGTACGTCTACTTGTTTTGGGTGATGTAAGTCTCCTTGGAGAGGATGCTTTAGAACGCTTTTTATTTTCACTAAATAATGGTGTGGGCGTACATCTGTAATCTCTCCGATATATTTGCCTGTTTTATATACTCCTGTGACAATGTCGCCAACTTTTAATTGTTCACTTGTCATTTTTCTCGCTCCTTCTCTGTTTCGGTAATTGTTTTTGAAAATATCATAACATGGAAAAAAGTACAGTGTAACGTTACTACCAAACTCATTTTCGTTATTTTTTAAAATTCATCAGAGGATTTTTTCAAGTTTTGCGGTAAAATAATAGCATAGTTTAACATTTAAAAAAGGAGAGAGGAACATGATTCATCATACTTGGTTAGAGCGTCCAACGATTAAAAAAGTAAAATGTGTTCATACAAATGCGGAAAAGTACATAGTGAATAATGTTTTAACACCAGGAAAAACATACGAAGTGAAAAACGAAACAGAAGATTTTTATTTCATCATCGATAATACAGGAAAAGTAGGCGGATTTTACAAAGATTATTTTGAAGTAGTAGAAGAGGCGGAGTAATATCCGCCTTTTCTTTTTGTTGTGATAGGTGGGGATGTCTTGGGAATACTACTATAGGGTGATCAACATGATGTGTAAATCAGCAGAAGAATTGCAACGATTTGTAGATGAAGCGAAGACATATGCGAAATTTGGCAAAGTAGCTGATTATATCCCGGCGCTTGGAAAAGCAAATCCAAATGATTTATCAGTTGCTATTTATTATCCAGATGGTACGGTTGTTTGTGCCGGTGACAGCAAGCGAAAAGTCACACTGCAAAGCATTTCCAAAATTATCGCGCTTGCACTCGTATTAATGGAACATGGGGAAGAGGAAGTGTTTCGCAAAGTAGGCCAAGAACCAACCGGAGACCCGTTCAACTCGATTGCGAAACTCGAAGTAATAAATCCTGTCAAACCTCTCAACCCGATGATTAATGCCGGTGCATTAGTCGTCACACATATGATTAGCGGAAATTCGCCAACGGAACGAATTCATAAACTCCTGGAGTTTGTAAGAGCTTTGGCGGGGAACCCAGATATCACATACTCAGAGGAAGTGGCAAAATCTGAGTTTGACACAGCTTATTTGAATCGTTCGCTCTGTTATTTTTTAAAACAACACGGAATTATTAACGAAGACGTTGAAGAATTGATGGATTTGTATACAAAACAATGTGCAATTGAAATGACATGTTTAGATTTAGCAAGAATCGGACTGGTTTTCGCGATGGATGGGTTAGACCCGATCACAAGAAATCGAATTATGCCGCTTCACATTGCCCGTATTTGCAAAACATTTATGGTCACTTGCGGCATGTATAATGCATCTGGAGAATTTGCCATCAAGATTGGTATACCAGCCAAAAGTGGTGTTTCTGGTGGAATTTTAGGGGCAGTTCCTGGACTCTTTGGTATTGGCATTTTTGGTCCGGCACTAGATGAAAAAGGAAATAGTATTACAGGCATTAGGCTTCTTGAGTTATTGTCAGGAAAATATTCACTAAGTATGTTTTAACCTTTTTGAGAAATCTCCCACCTCTAAAAAAACGCTCGGCAATCAAGATGGTTGCCGAGCGTTTTTGCGCGACTGCTGTTTTACCTCTCCGTCTTTCAGCAGCATTCATGTAAAGAGACCAAGCAAACATGAGAAATTTGAGACTATATAGGTCAGATACGTTTATTGAAGATCCATCATTATCTAAATTTCTGTTTCCCAGATGTATCCACTGAAATTTTTACTTTAATATTTTTTAAATTTTCGTCTGTTAATGGGATTTTTCCATTTTCGGAAAACTTCTTCCAGTCTTTTGGTTTTTTGCGATACATCACTTCAGAGAGGTTAAGAATATCAATATCGTATTTGAGCCCCAACTTATAGAGGCTTCTTATTTCATCTTCTACCGTTTTTTGTGCCAAGCGAATTAATTGTTTTTCCGTTAATTTTTCACTTAACTCAACCACACTTCCTTTGCCGGATACCTCTATATAAAACACAGGAGTATTCTCTTTAATGTTATAGGAAATTTTTGACTTCGGATTGCGAACGACGATCGATGCCACTACTTTGTTTCCTTTTTTTACATAAACAGGGGTTCTGCTTATTTTTTTTTCAAGCCACCTAATTCCCAGTAACTTTGAACGATCGATACATTTTTGAAGTTCATAATGTTTAAGAAAGCAAATTCCTTTTGAATTTAACATCGGTTTTTCTTTTTGATCTTCCGACCAACTACGCGTAGTAATGTTGAGATAAGGGAGTCGCACCGTTTTTGAATCTTCATTCATATCAGCCATAAAGCGATTTAAACGAATCGGCCGAATAAATGAACTTTGTTGAAAAATCTCTTCAGGGTTTGATAATAAAGAATAGTATGGGGTTGTATTCAAAAATGGTGTTGCCTCAAAAATTTTTTTTAATGGCTCATCTGTCGCATAAACCCAAATTGTATGCCTAATTTCGTTATATCGGGTTATAAGGTCTAAGACGTTTTGCAGTACTGCTTTCTTAAGCGCTCTTTTCGTAAACACAATACTTTTTAAATGCCCCCATGAAACCATTCGTTGAATAGAAGGATACAACTCATCGGTTGCAATATTAAACGTTTTGCCGGTGGCTCGTCCAACGGCAACGGCTGTTTTTTCTTGAGTACCTCCCGTCTCCACTTTCGCTAATCCGGTCAAGCTAATAGTCTCCACATAAACGATGAAATGATTATCTTTATAATCAACACCAATTGCATAAAGATAAGTAAGATGATCAATATTTTTTGATCCCCAGCACCCTGTCAACAAGAATATAGAAATCATAAAGGGAAAGGCGACTTTGAATTTCAATTGGCTTCCCCCTTTGGTGTATCGTCCTGCGGTTTTAGCAAACCCGCTCTCTTTTTGAATTTTTTCCACCCATTCGGGGTTACGACTTTCCAAATATCCATGGTTGGAGGGGAGAGCGGGGTAAGATATGGTATTCCAAATGTTGTTAAATTGGCTGTGTATGTTAAAAGGATAAATAAAGAAGCGATAAACCCAAATAACCCTAGTACAGAAGAAGAGAGTAAGACAATAAAACGCATCAACGTCACGGTTGCCGACAAGTTTTGATTTACTAATGTAAACGTGGAGATAGTGGAAATCGCCGATACAACAAGGCTTCCCGGTGTGGACAATCCAGCGTTGACAGCTGATTGCCCAATAATCAATCCACCGACAACCGATAACGTTTGACCGATCGCTAACGGCAAGCGCATACCCGCTTCTTTAAAGATTTCGAACAATCCTAGCATGATAAACATTTCTAATGGAACAGATAACGGCACTCCTTGCCTTGAAAGCATAACGGTTGCTAAGAGAGTGAATGGTAGTTCGTCTTGATGATACGTTAATAAGGAGACCCAAAATCCGGGTAAATAAATGGCAAAGGAAATTCCCATTAAGCGAAGGAATCTCTGAAAAACGACGAAGAAAGATTCTGTAACATTATCTTCGGATGTATTCAGTAAAAATGTTAAGGTTCCTGGGCCAATAATGGCGGTAGGAGCACCGTCTAATAAGATGATAAATCTTCCATTTAATAAACAATTCGCTGCAAAATCTGGGCGTCCTGTGTATGCAAATAACGGAAATAGCGGGAACCGTCTGTCGCCAATCAGCGCTTCCACCTGGTTGGTACTCGTTACGGAATCAATATTTAACTGTAAAATTCTTTTTTTAACCTCATGAATCATTTCACGATTCGCGATGTCATCAACGTACAATAATCCTACTTTTGTTTGGCTTCTTGTTCCAACGATAAATTGTTCATAAAACAGCTTATGAGATTTAACTCGCTTGCGGATGAGCGCGACGTTTTTCGAAATTTCTTCAATAAAACCGTCTTTCGGACCGCGAATGGACACTTCTGTGTTCGGCTCTTCCGGGTTGCGGTTCGGAGGATTGGCGAGCGTAAGGGAATATAAAACGTCCGCTTCTTGAAAGTAAACTAATAAATCACCGCTAAAGACAAGATAGTTCAGATCATCAATCAGCACTTCTTTTCCAAGCAACTCCATTGGCATCAGTTTGTTTGTTTCAATTTCCTCCACCGACTGGCAAGGATATTCACGGCACATTTTGCTAAACATTGGAAATATAACTTGTTTCATAATCTGGGTGTCACACAGCTCCTCGCAATAGACAAACACTAAGGTCAGCGTGCCGCTAGCGGTTTTTGCCGGTTGAATTGTCGAGGTAAGAATCGCGACATCTTTACAATTAGAAAAATGATCGCGCAAAGTTTGCTCGGAAATGATCAGCGTTTCCTGTCCACTATGATCATTATTATTTCTAATTAGTGGTGCTCTTGAAGGAATTTGCATGATTAAGCTCTCCTCTTTTTAAAATATGAAATGAGTGCCAATATCCCAATAAACAAAGAGAGAGATAGAATGAATAGTAACGAAAGCGGTAGAACAAATTGATATAGAAAATCTAAAAATTTGTCATCACTGATTGGAATTAATGATGATGATAAAAAAATGATGATATAAATAACAATCAAAATCCATAATCGTGTCTTTTTATCCGTTATATTAAACAGCTCTGGTATAAGCGCAGTAACCAAGGAAATTCGGATAAACGCTCCAGCCATCCACTGATAAGTAGCAAGAAAACTAAGATATTCAATGTAGGTTCCTGATTTGATTAACCGCCATTCTTCGAAGGCAGGGAAACGTAAATTCGCTGCTTCTTTCGGTCCAAACTCAATAATCGCACCAATCGTTGGACCAATGGTTAAGCTTGAGGTGAGAAAACCAATGATTAAAAGTGTTCTAAAAGAAAGACGGGCTTGAAGATAATGTTGCACAAATAGAATGGTAAAAATTTCTGTATATCCGGCACCTGTATAGATCATTCCTTTTAAAACAGGAGTAAAGCCATTTTCCATGATTGGCTTTAACAATGAATAATCTTTATGCGGCATCGTTGCGAACATAACTGTAAACCCAAAAATAATGACAAACGGGAAAATGATGACCGCCGTTTTTGCGATGGATGGTATACCATAATAGGCGTTATAAAAGCACATTGCTGTTAGAATTAACAAAACGACCCAATCGGGTGTAGCTGATAAGTAGGTAGTGGTAGTAAACGTAGCCGTGTCGTTGAGCGAAACATAGCCCATAACAAGTAATAATAGACTTCCAAGAATCGCCACGAAATATGCAATGACACTGTTAAATTCTGTTTTTAACCATAAGAATAAATTCATTTGCTTGGATTGCTTCATGACAAAATATAAAACCGGAAGCCATAATGGCAATGCAACAAGGGTTATGATGGCTGAAATCCACGCATCACGACCGGCCGCTTGTAATAGCAACGGGAGCACAATAACATGATTCATTATCCCAATCGATAACATAAACACACAAAGCAGTTGTACTGGATTCAACAGATTATAATTCACAGAGAACACCTTTCTTTAGGTGAATTGCTAACTAGTCTACTATTTTTTCCAAAAACGTAGGAAGTATTCTATTCACGGGAACATATGGAATAATACGGAAATTATTAATGTTTATTTTTCGGCGATTTGATACAATGAAACAAAAAGATAAAAGGGGGATCACGATGAGAATTTATTTTGATTTGTTTGAAAACGATCAGCCTGCTGTTCGCTTCTAAGACGAGGGGAACAGTAGAAATATTTTCACCTCGTCTTAGGGATGTACGCTCTTAATTCCCTTAAAAGACGGAGGTTGTTTATCGTGAAAAATCATTTTTTAGGTGCAGTCTATCTATCATTGGCGGCAAGTATATGGGGCGGAATGTATGTTGTCAGCAAATATGTGCTCGATTTTGTGCCGCCGCTCACATTAGTCTTGTTTCGTTATATCATCGCATTTGCCGTGTTGTTTTCGATCTTAAAAATAACGCAACGCAATAAGACTCGTTTACGTTTTCAAAAAAACGATTGGATGTTGTTCGCATGGATTGGTTTTATCGGTTATTTTGTCTCGATTTCCTTACAGTTTATCGGAACAAAATTGTCCGATGCCCATACCGGTGCACTTATTACATCTGCCACACCAGCGTTTATTGTTTTGTTTGCAAAACTTGTTTTAAAAGAATCGATCACGATTAGAAAGCTAGCGGCCCTTTTCTTTGCAACCGTCGGGGTTGTGATTGTCATTGGTTTTAAGGAAAATACAGCTCACTCTTTTTGGGGGAGTATCATTTTAGTTGGTGCAGCTGTTACTTGGGCTTTGCTATCTGTGTACGTTAAGCTGGCATCTTTCCGTTTTTCCATTTTGACAATCACAACGTACGCTATTCTTTTTGCGATTTTCTTCACGGCACCACTAGCGGTGTGGGAGCTTCAGTCAAATGAGATGATACTTAATAACACTTATGTAATATTGGGAATTCTTTATCTTGGCATTGTTTCTACGACTGGAGCATTTTTCCTTTGGAATAAAGGAATGGAATTGATGGATGCGGGAATTGGCTCATTGTTTTTCTTTTTTCAGCCGCTTGTCGGCTCGTTTTTCGGCTGGCTTTTACTCGGAGAACATTTAGATAAAAACTTTTTTATCGGAGGCTTGTTTATCCTAGTTAGCGCATTCATTGTGGTGGCAAAACAAAATGAAGAATAGCCTTTAAATGGAACTATTTTTTTCTGTTAAAAAAGATATAAAGGAAGAAGGAACAGACATGGAGTTAGCACAAAAGATGCCAAATCGTGCAAAGGGTCTCATGATGGTGATAACGGGTTCTGCACTTTGGGGACTTTCAGGGACAGCAGCGCAAATCCTTTTTCAAGAAAAACATATGACCGCCGAGTGGCTTGTGGTGGTAAGAATGCTTATTTCCGGTATTGGCTTGTTAATTGTGAGCGCATTAAAAGGATTAAAACCGCAATCCATATGGGCTGATAAGAAACATCGAATTCATTTACTTGTTTTTGGGATCGTTGGCATGCTGGGGGTTCAGTATACGTATTTTGCTTCAATCGCTACAGGAAATGCGGCTACGGCAACTTTATTACAATATTTAGCACCGGTTTATATAGTTCTTTATACGATACTTAAAGAACAAACAAAGCCGTCAAAAGAAGTTTGGCTCGCTGTTTTATTGGCAATGCTTGGCACATTTTTATTAATTACGAACGGTTCAACAGAAGGGTTACAAGTATCGTTTGTCTCGATTGTATGGGGGGGATTATCCGGTATTACTTTAGCGTTTTATACCCTTTCATCGGCGCAACTTTTAAAAAAGTGGCATTCGCTGGTTGTTGTTGGCTGGGGCATGCTGATTGGCGGTGCGAGTATGACTCTTATTACATTTCCGGCTACTGTTTCAAACATTGTATGGGGAATTGATACATGGCTGTTAATTATATTTGTTGTCTTTTTTGGTACATTATTGGCTTTCTGGTTATTTGTTGAGAGCATTCGTCATTTATCACCCACTGAATCAAGCTTACTATCGAGTGTTGAACCATTATCCGCCGTTATTGCCTCGATAGTTTTTCTCAATGTTACATTTGGGATATTTCAAGCCATCGGCGGTCTGTGCATTATTTTGACTGTGTTCATTTTATCACTAAAAAAAGAAAAAGCGAAAAGCAATTTGTATAATAAAGATTGCAGTTTTTAGAAAAAATACGGCATAGGAAACAAAATGACAAGAAAGGATGTTGTGTTTTTGGTATCACAACATCCTTTTTATTTTATGTATCATTTCACCTTATCCCTTAAAGACTTATCATGAATGAGTGTAAACAAAAAAGGGGAGAAAATCGCGTAATATATTTTGTATAATTTTGAAAATTTTCGATGTGAGCTCAAAAAACACGATTATTGTTAAGTGGATTTGGCAATAAAGAAAAGTGAAACAACAATTAACAGGGGTCAAAACTATGAAGATTCTCTATTTAACGCTGGAGCTTGTAATAGGATTTATCATTGTCAATTTGTAGGAAGGAAAATGATTAATCAAATTACACCGTTTACATTTAACTGTTGGTTCATGGCGTACCCAATTATAAAGATGTCTTTTTGTCGGAATGGCTAGAAGGAGATGGGTTATTTGTACAAACCTATCATCAAACAGAATCGAGATCTTCACAATAGTATACGGCTAATTATCGTGGTACCACACTAATAAGAGAGAAACGACCAAATTAGGTTGTTTCTTTTTTATTTTCAATAATTTTACAAATACAGAGTTGAAATTTTTAGAAAATTATATATAATTATAATTGTATTAAATAATATAATACAGTTAATACACATCATACGGGTATTCATATTCCATAAAAAGGAGGGCGACGATGTTTGATTTAGACATTCGCAGCCGTAAACCGATTTATGAGCAGTTGGTTGAAAAGTTAAAAGAGTTAATTATTCATGAAGTATTGAAAGCGGATGAACAGCTTCCATCTGTCCGTTCGCTCGCAAAAGAATTAACAATCAATCCAAACACGATTCAAAAGGCGTATCGCGAGCTTGAGCATCAAGGTTATATTTACTCTGTTCCGGGGAAGGGGAGCTTTGTTGCCCCGCAGGCGATAACGATGAACAAAGAAAAGGTGGAAAAAATGAAAAATGACTTAATTAAACTCATTTCCGAGGCGCTCTATTTAGGAATGAAAAAAGAGGACATTTTGTCATTGCTTGAAATCGCGGAACAGTCTGTTAAAGGGGGGACAAGTGATGATCCAAATCAGTAATGTACGCAAAGAGTTTGAAGATTTAGAGGTGATAAAAAGGCTCACCCTTCATATACAAAAAGGTTCCATTTACGGATTACTTGGTTCAAATGGCGCTGGAAAAACGACGCTTTTAAAACTGATTGCCGGAATTTATAAACAAGATGCCGGTGACATTCTCATCGATAACGAGCCAGTCTTTGAAAATGTCAACGTGAAGAAAAAACTAATTTTTATGCCTGATGCCTTATATTTTTTTCCGCACACGACGATCCAACAAATGGCACACTTTTATAAAAATATCTATCCATCGTGGAATGAAGAACGTTTTCAAAAGCTAAAAGAAATGTTCCCAATCGACGTTCATAAAAAAATCCATCGTCTATCGAAAGGGATGCAGAGGCAGGTGGCGTTTTGGCTCGCATTTTCAGCGATGCCTGACGTGTTTGTTTTAGACGAACCGCTCGATGGGTTAGATGCGGTCATGCGGCAAAAGGTGAAAAACTTGCTTGTGCAAGATGTGGCGGAAAGAGAAATGACAGTTGTTATTTCTTCTCATAATCTAAGGGAAGTCGAAGACCTTTGCGATTCGATTGGAATTATGCATAAAGGTGAACTTATCATTGAAAAAGCATTAGATGATTTAAAATCTGACGTTCATAAAATTCAAGTTGCGTTTAAAGGAAAGGTGCCTTCGCTCTTTTTGGAAGGATTAAACGTTCTATACAAAGAACAACGGGGAAGCGTTCTGTTAAGCATTGTCCGTGGAAAGGAAGAACACGTTGTATCACATGTAAAAAAATTCGAACCTGCCATCTTTGATATGCTGCCGCTTACATTGGAAGAAATCTTTATTTACGAAATGGGGGATGTCGGTTATGCCATCGAAAACATTATCGTTTAATCGCGGAATCTTCATACAAAATCTAAGAAGCGTGGGCTGGGTTGGAATTGTCCATCTTCTTACTTTATGTTTTGCCTTGCCATTGCAAATTTTGATGATTTACACAAGTGAGCGTTGGCCCTATTATGAGACTTATTGGAAAAATGTCTTTTCCGTTTCATATGAGTTTCAAGTGATCATTATGTTTACAATTCCTGTTTTATTAGCGATTTTTATTTTTCGCTATTTGCATGTCAAACTCTCTGCTGATTATATTCATAGTTTGCCATTTCGGCGCTCATCCTTGTTTTATTATCACTTATGTTTTTCACTGTTCATATTATTTCTCCCGATTGTCATAACTGCCGCTATCCTTTTATTCATGAAAAACGTTTTGGACCTTGACTCCTTTTTATCAGCTTATGAAATAGCCCGGTGGATCGGGACGACATTTTTAATCGAATTACTTGTTTTCTTTGCCAGCGTGTTTATTGGAATGGTTACAGGAATGTCGGTTTTGCAGGGAGTTTTGTTTTATATTATGCTCGTATTTCCAGCCGGCATTACCGTATTAGTCGTGATGAATCTCAAATATTTCTTATACGGCTTTTCCAGCGAGTATTATTTAAATCAAAATATAGAAAGAATTGTTCCGCTGTTTCGGGCGTTTGAACTGGCGCATCGCCCGTTAACATGGAGAGAAATCATTGCTTATCTCGTGTTCATTATCGTATTTTTGGCGTTATCTTTATGGATGTATAAAAAACGTGATATCGAAACAGCCGGCCAAGCGATTGCCTTTCGCTCGCTTCGCCCGATTTTTAAATATGGAGTTGCATTTTGCTTCATGCTTGTCGGCGGGTTATATTTTGGCGAAACACAAAACCATTTCGCATGGATTTTGTTTGGTTATGCGACAGCCTCAGCGCTCGGTTATTTTGTAGCGGAAATGATGTTAGAAAAAACATGGCGGGTCTTTCATAAATGGAAAGGTTATCTATATTTTGCGATTAGTATGTTAGTTATTGGTATTCTTTTAAAGATTGACATAATAGGATATGAAAAGCGCCTTCCTTCGCTAGCGGAAATTGAACGAGTTTATTTTAGTGAAGAGATTTACTATCTTAATGAGGAAAAAACGGTTGCTATATACAACGATCGCTTTGGGTATGTTTCTCCTAATCCGTTTTTTGCGACAAAGGAAAATATAAAAAACATTTATTTGCTTCATCAGCAAATCATTAAAGAAAAAGAGTTAGTGAAGAAGACAACATTTAATAGCCGCCCCGTTGTATTTGGCTATGAGTTAAAGGACGGCAGCAAAGTGGTCCGCTCATATGTCATTCCGTTTGAAAAATATAAATCTTTCTATAAACCGATTGTTGAATCAAAAGAATATAAACAAATTTACTATCCATTGCTAAAGAAACAAGATGTATCCGGCCTTGATAAAATTATGATTCAACCGCACAGCGAATGGGCGGAAACGACGTTTATAACAGATAAAGAACAAATGGCAGAGTTTGTTGCTATATTGAAATCAGAATTGGAACATGAAACAGCAGAGCAAAGGTTTGACGGACGTTATCCGTGGGGACATATCGAATTAGTGTGGGACGGCAACGAACGAATGGAAGTTACTTGGCAAAAATCGTACACTCGCCTAGATGAATGGCTGAAGCAAAACGGCTTTTTAAAAGCAAGGGAAACAGCCGATGCTTTTACGCATGCCGTTATCATTAAAAACCAGGAAGGCAACCGATATGGAGAAATCAATTTCGAACAAGCCGCTCAACATCAAGACGCATTGCGTATTAACAATTCCCAGCAGCTTGAGGAATGTCTACAGCAAGTTGGTTCGGATGATGAAATATCGGAATATATCATTGGGTTTTATTATAAGGGAACTTCTAACGTAAAAATTGAACGAATGGACGAACAGTACGCACCTGAGTTTATTCGTAAACACTTTGCAAAATAAGCATCTTTAATAACTAAAGGGATGTCTCACAACTTGAGATATCCCTTTATGCATTGCCGATTTTAAGAGAAACTTAGCTGCACTTTCATTCCATTGCGAAACTCATCTACATAAAAATAGATTATATAACATTTAATTTTAGCATGTGCATATTTCCATTATCTTCTTCGATATGGCTAGAAGTGATGGGAACGTTTGGAGCAATGTGAACGATGCGAACGTTTGGAGCAATGCGAACGGTGCGAACGTTTACAGCAATGCGAACGATGCGAACGTTTCGAGCGATGTGAACGATGTGACCGTTTCGAGCAATGCGAACGATGGGACCGTTTCGAGCAATGCGAACGATGTGATCGTTTCGAGCAATGCGAACGATGGGATCGTTTGGAACAATGCGAACGATGTGACCGTTTGGAGCAATGCGAACGGTGCGAACGATGTGACCGTTTCGAGCGGCATTTGCGGTGCGAACGGCATGAACGACTAGAGTGTTTTTTGCGGTGTGAATACGGCTCTTGATATAAAAAATCCTCTAGTCCACTAGCTGCAACTTCATTTACAGCTTTTTGGATATCGTCATAATTATAACTTTTCATTAGTTAACCTCCTATTAAATTCATTTTGCTTTGAAAAGATAGAAAGAAAAAAGCTTCAGTTACCTTTTTCATATTAGTAATGTACGTTTTTCACATATGAGTTGATTTAGACAAATGTCTGTTCTTTGGAAAATTACACAAATGACTTGGGTAGCAAGTAACTTAATGTTCACATAGGATTTAGTGAACATTGTTAGTAAAGAAGGGATGCTAGATGTCAATGAATCAAATGCCAAAACTTCAACTCTTCATTCATCCAAACGATTTAAAGGAATTGCGGCGTGATGTTTGGAATGATGAACCTGTCCCAGCGATACTAAAGGTAAAAAATAAAAAAATTCATATTGATGTTAGTTATCGAGGTTCACATATTAGGGAATTCAAAAAAAAATCTTATTTTATCTCCTTTAATAAACCTTATGTAGTAGATGGTGCCCACGAAATTCATCTAAATGCCGAATTTATAGATCCTTCCATAATGAGAAACAAACTTTCTCTCGATTTCTTTTCGAATCTCGGTATACTTTCCCCTCATTCGCAACATACTTTTCTGAGCATCAATGGCAAATTTGAAGGGATTTATTTGCAGTTAGAGTCGGTTGACCAATATTTTTTAAAAAAGCGTAATTTACCTCAAGGACCCATCTTTTATGCCGTTGATGATGATGCTAATTTTTCATTGATTGGTTCTTTTGACAAAGAGGCCAAAAAGTCACTAGATGCAGGCTTTGAGAGAAAATGCGGAACACCGGATGACCATCTTTATCTTGCCGAATTTATTTATAAGTTAAATACTACGTCCAAACACGAATATGAGCATGTCATTGTTAAATTTTTAGATGTAGAAAAATATTTGCTTTGGCTTGCGGGTGTTGTTTGTACGCAAAATTTTGATGGGTTTGTTCATAACTATGCGTTATATCGAAATCCAGATTCAGGGTTGTTTGAAATTATTCCATGGGATTTTGATGCTACTTGGGGAAGAGATATTAATGGTAAACCGTTGAATTATGATTTTGTTCGCATTGAAGGGTTCAATACATTGACGGCAAGGTTATTAGATATAGATGTTTTTCGAAAAATGTACTATAACATCATGAATCGCATTTTACACAACGAGTTTACTCTCGAATATATGCGTCCTAAAATCGAGCAGCTTTATTTCTTGCTACGTCCGCACGTGTTAAATGATCCTTATATAAAGGAAAACATTGAAAAATTCGATTCTGAACCAGATTTTATATATGAATTCATAGTAAAAAGAAACACTTATTTAAAAAATCAGTTATCTAGATTATAAAATTTCGTGTAAAGCATTTTACTAAATCAAAAGAAAAAAGGTAGGGTATTCTCTGATTGGACCAAAACATTCTGGAGAAGGATAACCCTACCTATTCCTAAAAGCATACCGAATGCAGACTGAGCAAATCAACTTGGAAAGTGTCATTAACTAAAAAGCATCGATCATCTATATGAATGACAAATGTTCATCTTTAAAAGACAATCTAATAGTTGTTTGAATATATAATTGACAATTGAGTGAAAGAATACATACAATAACATTAAAACGAATATTTGAATGTTGAAGGTGATAGGATGACAAAAGAAACGGTAAAACAAGGAGATACATGTGAAATATTTTGCTTTGATGAACAAAAAGTGAATGCATTAAAACAACGCATTGACGAAGTGGAAGGGGTAGAGCTGCTGTTTAAAGCATTATCGGATGCAACACGCTTAAAAATTGCTTATGCATTGACGCTGGAAGAGGAACTATGCGTCTGTGATGTAGCGAACATTATTGGCTCGACAACGGCCACCGCTTCCCATCATTTACGTTTTCTGCGCAACATGGGGTTAGCTAAATATCGAAAAGAAGGAAAATTAGTGTTTTATTCGTTGAAGGACGATCATGTTCGTCAGTTAGTATCCATCGCTTTGTTGCATGTAAGGGAGAGGGACTAAAATGGAGGCAAAAAAACAAGTGTACCGTCTTCAAGGATTATCTTGCACGAATTGTGCGGCACAGTTTGAAAGAAATGTAAAAGAGATAGAAACAGTTGTCGACGCACAAATGAATTTCGGTGCCTCAAAAATAACCGTTTTCGGTGAAGCGACGATTGAGCAGCTTGAGAAAGCGGGAGCATTTGATGGAATAAAAGTGATACCAGCGAAGGAGCGGGCAGAGGAACCACGAACGCCATTTTGGAAAAAACGTACAAACATCATAACAGCCATCTCTGCTTTGTTTGTTTTGTTAGGTTATACTGCACAATTTACCGTTGGTGAAAATAGTGTTTTGTCAATAGCCTTGTTTGCTCTCTCCATCATGATCGGTGGTTATGAATTATTCAAAGTTGGAATTTCAAACCTTGTCCGTCTCCAATTTGATATGAAGACATTAATGACAGTAGCCATTATTGGCGCTGCTTTCATTGGTGAATGGGGCGAAGGGGCTGTTGTCGTATTCTTATTTGCCTTAAGTGAAACGCTTGAGAGATATGCGATGGATCAAGCGCGCCAATCGATTCGCAGTTTGATGGATATTGCCCCGAAAAAAGCGATAATTCGTAAAGCGGATAAAGAGTATGAAGTGGATGTCGAGGATATTCAAATTGATGATATAATGATTATCAAGCCAGGGCAAAAAATCGCTATGGACGGAATTGTTGTAAAAGGACAATCTTCGGTGAATCAGGCTGCGATAACCGGAGAGTCCATCCCTGTTCATAAACAAGTGGGAGACGAAGTGTTTGCAGGAACATTAAATGAAGAAGGTTCATTAGAAGTACGCGTTACGAAACGGGCTGAGGATACAACGATTGCAAAAATCATTCATCTTGTCGAAGAAGCTCAAGGCGAACGGGCACCGTCGCAACAATTTGTTGACCGCTTTGCGAAATATTATACCCCGGCTATTATGCTCATTGCTTTATGTTTAGCTGTATTACCGCCATTATTATGGAGTGGCGATTGGTCAGAATGGATTTATCGCGGATTAGCGGTCTTGGTTGTAGGCTGTCCATGCGCCCTTGTCATTAGTACTCCGGTTGCCATCGTAACAGCCATTGGCAATGCTGCACGCAAAGGAGTTTTAATTAAAGGTGGCATTCATTTAGAGGAAACAGGGCGTTTAAAAGCGGTTGCTTTCGATAAAACCGGGACTTTAACGAAAGGAATGCCAGAAGTAACAAATATGGAACTAATCAAAGATATAGGCGAAGTCGAACTGTTAGGAATTGCTGCCGCGATTGAAAGACATTCGCAACATCCGCTTGCTTCCGCGATTCTTCGTGAAGCGGAGAGAAAAGCGATTGATATCGAAAAATGGCAAGCAGGCGATTTCCGTTCTATTACAGGAAAAGGTGCGAAAGCAAAGGTAAACGGCAATATTTACTATATCGGCAGTCCAGCGTTATTTGCCGAGTTTCTCCCTTTACCAGCTCATGTACAAGAGCGAATTTCCCGTTTACAAACTGAGGGGAAAACCGTGATATTGATTGGAACAAATAAGGAATTGCTCGGTCTCTTCGCTGTTGCCGATCAAGTACGGGAAAGCGCCAAAGCGGTTATCCAATCCCTGCACAAACTTGGCATTCATAAAACGATGATGCTGACAGGGGATAATCATGCGACAGCAACAGCCATTGGAAACGAGCTGCAGTTGTCAGAAGTAAAAGCAGAGCTATTGCCGCAAGATAAACTAACGACGATTAAAAAGGTGCGCGAAGAGTTTGGCAGCGTAGCGATGGTAGGCGACGGCGTAAATGATGCACCTGCTTTAGCTTCTGCGACTGTCGGCATCGCGATGGGAGGAGCAGGGACGGATACCGCTTTAGAGACGGCCGATATCGTCTTAATGGCAGATGATTTAACAAAATTGCCGTACACAATTCGCTTAAGCCGAAAAGCGTTACGAATCATTAAAGAAAATATTACATTTGCTTTAGGACTGAAAATTTTAGCACTTATCCTGATCGTCCCAGGCTGGCTTACATTATGGCTTGCGATTTTTGCCGATATGGGAGCAACGCTTATTGTTATTATGAATTCGTTACGCTTAATGAAAGTGAAAGAATAAAGTGCAACTGCATCAGTGGGGGGGCTTCATTCCCCACTGATGTTAGTTGAACTTATCTAAAGCTGTTCCTCAGGTTGAGGAGCAGCTTTTTTATATACATACAGAAAGGTAAGGTAAAATAATCGCCTTTATTTATAAAGTTAAACTATGTTCTAAATGATTAACAAAAAATGAATTAAAAAAAGGATTTTACAGAAATGGTGTCGAAAATGAAGTTTATAGCGTTTTTAATATGTATTTTTCATGAAAGGGTTATAGAACAATGAGACTTATTCATGTAATTTTTGTGATCTCTTTATTCATGTTTTTATCTGCTTGCAGCACAACAACCAATAAGGACATTCGCACACAAACAACAACCGACAAAACAACGAAGGAATCTTCACGAAATGAACCTCAAGAAAACAAAGAACGAGAAAAATTACAACGAGAAGAACCGGTCGTTAAAGAAATAAGTATCACATTGAGTGCTGCGGGAGATGTAACGTTAGGGCGTGACGAAAATTATGAATATACCAACTCCTTTGACCATGAAGCGAAAAAAAACGGTATTCACTTTTTTACGAAAAATATAGAGCCGATTTTTAAAAATGATGATTTTACAACAGTCAACCTCGAAACGACTTTAACAACCTCGACACGAAAAGCAGCGAAAAAATTTCGTTTTCGCGGCGATCCATCATACGCAAAAATTTTAACGTTAGCAGGAATCGAAGCGGTCAATTTGGCTAATAACCATACATATGACTATTTACAAAAAGGGTATGAAGACACCATTGCAAACCTAAAAAGAGAGAATATCGGTTATTTTGGTTACGAACATAAACTGTTAACGACTATAAAAGGAGTAAAAATCGGCGCGCTCGGTTACGAAGGATGGGTCGATGACGATACGATTCGCGCACAAATTTCCAATGATATTCGCTCGTTGCGCGAGGAAGGTGCGAATATCGTTCTTGCTCATTTCCATTGGGGTGAAGAAAGAAGCTATGTTCCGAATGAAACTCAAAAGTCATTAGGCCGTTTTACGATTGATAGCGGAGCTGATTTAGTTGTAGGTCATCATCCGCATGTCATTCAAGGAATCGAAGAATATAAAGAGAAGTTTATTGTTTACAGCTTAGGGAACTTTATGTTTGGCGGAAATAAAAATCCGAGCGATAAAGATACTTTTATCTTCCAGCAAACTTTTTATTTCCAAAACGGCCAACTAACCGCTCGAAAAGAGATTAATATTATTCCATTTCGTATTTCCTCTGTTACAACAAGAAACGACTATCAACCGACTCCGTTAGCAGGAGAAGACGCGGAAAGAGTAAAAACAAAAATCGTTGGCTTGTCAGCGAAAATTAACAAGCCTACATGGATCGCTTATGAAGTGAAAAATTAACAAATGGGAACAGCCAGTTCATTTTGGCTGTTTTTTGTTTTTGTCGAACTGTAGTAAGCACAAAACAGTTCCTTTCTTCCGTTCGAAATGTTATTTACAAGAATTTTATTATGTAAACTTTGACTAAATAAACGAATATCTCTTTTGGAAGGTTGTATATGAACGATTCTTATTAATTTTTTTGTAAAGAGACAAGTTCTTTTTCTTTAGGACATACATATAAGTAGAAACAATGATATTATTATTATTATTATTATTGACGGTATCGAGATTCTTTGTGGAAGTTTGATTGTCGGTTTCGATATTTTTTTATAATCGGTAGTAGTGACTGTAGTTGGGGCGGTAACAACCATATTTAATTCCATCAATCGAAAAGCAGGGGGAGTATTCACTTTCTGACAAGGCCCTTAAAGGAAGTTTCCTTAAAAGCAAAGTGCTCCCCCATAACTATTCATAAATAAAATATATGTTGCGGATTGCGCGTAAGGTCAGACAATGATGGGACAGTCCTTTTCATTCATACTTTGACCTTTTTCCTAGACTATGAGTTAACTGTTTAGCAAATGATTTTGGGAACATAACATTTCCATTTTTATCAGAACACTCTCCTTGTTTTTGGAAGACACCAAACAATACATGTTTGGACTTTGCAGCTTTTCAGTTTCATATCGTTAGTTTTAGTCTTACAAGAAGGGATCAGCATTTAGGATAGAGAGAAAAACCTCTTACAAACTCCTATTGTAAAAACTGCGAAAAAGCGGACGATCAATCCGTTTTGTTTTATAGCTGTATTCATAACCTAACAGTTAAGATTTTTTAGAATAATATTGAATGAATTCTTCAATGGCCTCAATAATTTCAAATGTTTGATAAGAAAAAAGAGACAGAGCGGTAAACGAAAAAAAGATAATGGAAAGTAAGCGAAACCAATGCATTAAAAACCCTCCTCAAAGATTCTGAGATAGTATATTCATTTATATATGTTTCATTTCCGAGAAAATAACGAAGAAAGAGAGGATTTGAAAAATTTCCCTTTCAAATGAAATGAAGTAACAGTTCATTCACTACACTAGAAAAACAGCGCTATTAAGCCCGCTGTTTTTCTTTTTTGTATAAAATTTTAAATATAAAATAAAATGTATTAATATGCATAACAGTGATATGGTTTATAAAAGGAGATCCCGCCAAAAGAAAATGGATTTCTTTCGATTCTATGTAGTTAAAAATGTCTTTTCTATATTTCCGAGAATTGAAAACGCTTTCGGTTGGGGAGTTATAAAAATACAGAAAAATTTATAGGGAATATATTGCCGAAAATGAAGTGTTTCAATATAATAGAGCCATGTAAACAAAATAGACGTAAGAATGTGAGGTTATATGACATGACAAAAGCGGTTCTTTCTCAAGCAAACAGCGATACGGCGATTCTTGAACAAATTAAAGAAACGATCAAACAGAAACATGTGGAGCTGTTACATTTACAATTTGTTGACATCGAAGGGATTTTAAAGCATGTCACAGTGACAGCAGAGCAGCTTGATGACGTTGTCGAAGGGAAAATGATGTTTGACGGTTCTTCGATTAAAGGGTTTTCTCCGATTAACAAATCCGACCTTTACCTTCTTCCAGATTTAAATACGTTTGCTGTATTACCTTGGACAGTAGAAGAAGGATACGCTGAAGCTCGTTTCCTTTGCTCTGTTATTAATCCGGATGGAACATTATTTGAAGGCGACCCTCGCAATGTGCTGAAAAAAACGATTAAACGTGCAGCAGAAAAAGGGTTTACAATTTCAGTAGGCCCAGAGTTAGAATTCTTCTTGTTTAAAGCAGACGCGAACGGAAATCCGACAACTGAACTCCACGATAACGGTGGATATTTTGAACCTTCTCCAAAAGACCTTGGCGAGCGTGTTCGTTTAGAAATTTACCGTGCATTAAAAGCAATGGGCTTTACGATTGAAGCTTCTCACCATGAAGTAGCGGAAGGACAGCATGAAATCAATTTCAAATATGCCGATGCATTGGGTGCTGCGGATAATGCAACAACGTATAAATGGGTAGTCAAAACAATTGCAAGCAAATATGGCTTACACGCAACATTTATGCCGAAACCGGTGTTTGGGATTAACGGTTCGGGCATGCACGTAAACATGTCATTATTTAAAGGAAACGAAAATGCGTTCTTTGATCCATCTGACGAAAACCAACTTTCTAAAACAGCCTACCAATTCATCGCTGGTTTAATGGAACATGTAAAAAGCTTTGCAGCGATTACAAACCCATTAGTCAACTCTTACAAGCGGCTTGTCCCAGGTTATGAAGCTCCTTGCTATATCGCTTGGTCCGCTTCGAACCGCTCAGCGTTAATTCGCATTCCAGCGAAAAAAGGTTTAGCTACTCGCGTAGAGCTTCGCTGCCCAGACCCATCAGCTAACCCGTATTTAGCTTTTGCTGTCATCGCGGCAGCGGGTCTGGATGGGATTGAAAGAGAATTACAGGCACCGGCACCAATTGACGAAGATATTTTCCACATGACTGAAGAGCGTCGGGCAGAACTTGGAATCGAAAATCTTCCGGCTAGCTTAGGTGAAGCGGTTCAAGAATTTGAAAACGGTACAATCGGCCGTGAAACGCTAGGTGAACATGTATTCAGTGAATACGTAGCAATGAAAAAAGCAGAGTGGGGCAGCTACCGTACAGCTGTACACGCATGGGAAATCGAAAACTATCAAGCTAAGTTCTAATAAAAAAGCGGGCAAACTGTGCCCGCTTTTTCTACTAAAATACCTTCACAAATACATCACAACAACCAGCGAAACCACCGCGCATGTCCGTCTGTTTCTGCAACGATTTCATTGCATTCCTTTCCGTTCAAAAAATAATCAAGATGGAGCTTTGTATCCCACATATTATTGTACAAATGAAATACATCTCTTGTTTGACCAAGCACCTTTACTTGCTGCAGCAATCTTAATTTAGCTTCTTTCGGTATTTGATTCGCGACATGGGTATGGAAGATACAGATGGCTGTATCTTCAGGAATGTTCTTTGCGATTTCAGGAAGTAGCGCTACTCCGTCTCCTTCAATCAAGTGAATACGGTGTTTTTTTAAGCAGCTTGCGGCTTTTTCAAAAAGTTCTCGTCTATCCTTATGTTCAGGCCATATTAACGATTTGAGCCATATGTAATCTTCAGGGTTTGTTACGTCATTGACATGAAGATCTATTCCAATTCTCGCTGCTACAGGGGGACTTTCTTCGGGTAAAAATGGCGTATTTTCTCCTTTTATTTCAGATTGAATGTGGACATTTGACTTTGGGTTCCCATACCATTCATTCGTACCGTAGGAGTAACGGTACTGATCCCATAGAAGTTGTAAACCAGCGCTTGTTCCTATTTCTATTAAAGATAACAGCTTTTTCGCTTGATGATAAATATAGCAAAAGCTTGGATATAGGTAGGCACAGCGGCGAGTTTCGTTTGTTTGCACGAGCTTAGCTTTCAGAATTAAAATGATTTCATTCTTATATTGTAAGCAAAAATCGCGGAAAGTAGGGAAGGAATCTTTATAGTCTTTTGGATGTTCAACAATACTATGATAGTATTCTTGCAGTTCGTGTTCCTTTCCTTTTAGCAGCAAATATTGAACGGCACCAAAAAATAAGTTCGGAACGGGCTGACCGGGACGAGCATTGGCCGCGATTTCAAGAAGTTCTTCATCCTCAGCAATCTTCAATGCCAAATGTTCATATAAATCACTTGAGCCTCTACATTCTCTTAAAGCAAAGTTTCTGAACAGGTTAGATATAATTTCTACTGTCATTTTCATCTCTCCTAAACACTTTTACTGACCATGGTATGCATTTTGTTGTTTTTAGAAGAAAAGGAAGACCTTTATAGTTTAAGGTCTCTTAGTTGACTATCCTTTTGACGCGCCGTTGGCTGATAGTCCCTCTATTCATTATTCTTTTTCGTGTAAAAGAAACGATGATAAAATTAATGATATTCCTAGAAGTAAATAACCAAATGCCATAGATTTATTTAGTACAATAATAGAAGAATCATCCAACAGATTAAGCAACGCAACACAACCAAATATAAAAAATATCAGTCCTATTCCAAATGTTATTTTTGCGATAATTGAATGTTTTCTAATTAAAGACACCTCCATGTTATCAATTACTCGATTTACCCTAATAAAAGAAAGTTTCTTCGGATGAAAACAAAGAACTTTCCACAATCATCTTACTTACTGTTTCATTGTCGTTACGATGTTAAACCATATCCAAGAATTGAAACCAACTTAAATATCGAAAGAATTATTGAACATAGCCAAATAAAAAATAAAGGAGACTTATTCGTATTAATTTTATAATAATTATGAATTTTTGCATTATAATTGTTAAATGAATCCCAACTATCCTATTTTTCATTTAAAACGCATTTATATAAAAAACGAGTCACCCATACAACGACTCGTTTTTATTTTCATACAGTTTATGATACCTTACATTGATACACATTCATCTTTTTGATCATCAAGTTTATACGAACACTTTAAATGATTTAACAGCGCCTATGATGTATGATGTAACTAAATGGAAACAGCGCAAGCTTTATGTATAGATAGAAAGGATGATTCTGTGAAAGTAGATATTGTAAAAATCATCGTCGCTCTCTCAATCTTTTCAAGCGGTTTATGGATGGCGGGGCTTGGACTTGCGATGAAAGATCAATTTTTTTATGAAGCATCACCACCAGTGAAAAAAATTTCGTTACAAGACGTTGCTGAAGAAAAAGAGGATGGATTCCATATCGTAGCCCTTGGAGATTCGTTAACTCGAGGTACGGGAGATGACAGCGGAAAAGGATATGTCGGTTATGTAGTAGATGAGCTGCAAACAAAAACAAAACAAACGATCTATGTAAAAAATTTAGCGATTAAAGGACAACGTTCCGCTGGTTTAGCTGCTCAACTTCAACAAGTAGAAGTGCAGCGGCAAATTAAGCAAGCGGACGTAATCCTCATGACCATCGGTGGAAATGACTTGTTTCAAAGCGGAGAAGCACTACGTAATTTTTCGCTTGAACGAATCAATCAAGCAAAAGCTCAATATTTACAAAACCTCCATACCATTTTCAAAACGATTCGCAGCTTAAACCTAGATGCGGTTGTGTTTTATATAAGTCTTTATAATCCGTTTAACGACCTTAAGGATGCCAAAACGACATCGGCTGTCGTACGTGAATGGAATTTTAAGTCAGCGGAAGTTGCGGCAAACTATCCGAATATCATTACTGTTCCAACCTTTGATTTGTTTGAACTGAATGTGAATGACTATTTGTATAGCGATAAATTCCATCCGAACAAAGAAGGGTACAAGCTGATCGGGCAACGTGTGGCATCATTGATTACGTTCACGGAAGGGGATGAGAAAAATGACTAACGGAAATGCGACCCTTGTCGTTAAAGACTTAAGAAAGAGGATTGGAAAAAAAGAAATTATTAAAGGCCTTTCGTTTGAATTGAAAAAAGGCGAAGTATTCGGCTTTTTAGGCCCAAACGGAGCGGGGAAAACAACAACGATTCGCATGCTTGTCGGACTTATCAAACCAACTTCTGGACAAATCTCACTATGTGGTTATGATTTGCACCGTGAATTTTCCAAAGCGATTCGGCAAATTGGTTGTATCGTGGAAAACCCTGAATTATACCCGTATTTGACCGGTTGGGAAAATCTCGAACATTTTGTGCGAATGGTACCTGATATTCCTAAATATCGTATCTCAGAGGTCGTAGAATTAGCCGGGCTGCAAAACCGCATTCATGATCGCGTCAGCACCTATTCATTAGGGATGCGGCAACGTCTTGGGATTGCGCAGGCGCTGTTAGGTAAACCGAAAATCTTGATTTTAGATGAACCAACCAATGGATTAGACCCTGTCGGTATTCGTGAAATGCGGGAATTCATACGTTTTTTAGCAGAAAAAGAGGGTCTCACTGTACTTGTTTCTTCTCATTTATTAAGTGAAATTCAACTTATGTGCGACCGTGTGGCGATTATGTCAAAAGGGGAAATCATTCGAATCGATACAGTAGAACATCTCCTTGCTGAACAGGAACGTGTCATTTGGAAAGTGGAACCGATCGAAAAAGCAAAATCGCTTTTAGAGGAAGAAACGGTGATTATAGGGGAAGAAGACGGTACGTTGATCACACACTACGATGCGGAAAAAGTTCCTTTATGGAATGAAAAGTTAGTGAAAGCAGGAATCAAAGTAAGTGAAATCCGCACAAAACTTCCAACGCTTGAAGATTTATTTATCGAACTGACGGGTGGTGAGACGATTGATTAATTTAGTTTATAACGAAATGATGAAAATTGTTCGCAAAAAACGCTTGTTGATTATTGCGGCGATTATTGCCGTTCTCGTTGCTCTTTTTACATACTCTCAAATGAAACGGGTTCAAACATTGCAAGAACAATTAGGAACAACAGATTGGCGTGCTCAGCTCCAGCAGCAAATTATTGATACGCAAAATCGTCTGAATTCGAGCGGTTTATCGGAAGAATGGCGAAAGTTTTTACAAATCCGCCTAAAGCAGCAACAATACTATTTAGACCATAATATCAATCCATCCGCCCCAGGGGCACCGACGTTTATGCGAATGTTTGCCGAAAATTCGATTGACCTTTTCATCCCACTCATGGTGATGGTCATTGCCGCCGATTTAGTCTCTTCAGAGGCAAGTGGTGGGACGATTAAATTATTATTAACTAGGCCTGTAAAGAGATGGAAAATATTATTGAGTAAATATATCGCGATGATTTTATCGGTTTCATTTATACTTCTGTCGCTAGGGGTGATCTCTTATTTCATTCCCGGAGTTGTATTCGGATTCGGTGGTTGGACAATGCCCTTATTAACCGGTTTTTCTGTACATGGAGAAGAGTTAGATACATCAAACGTTCACTTACTTTCGCAATGGAAATACTTATTAATAGAATTTGGGCTTGTCTGGTTTGTATCGATCATTGTCGGAACTTTGACGTTTATGCTTTCGGTCTTAATGAGAAGCACAGCCGCTGTTATGGGGATTATGCTGGCGGCACTCATTTCCGGGGCGATTTTATCGAACATGGTATCATCTTGGGAATCGGCAAAATACCTTTTTATGGTTAACTTGCGACTAACGGATTACGTGAGCGGCATGGCACCGCCGATTGCTGGAATGACCCTTGGATTTTCAATGACCGTTCTTACCGTTTGGGGACTGGTTGCTCTTATGATTTCATTTCTCGTCTTTACAAAACGAGATGTGTATTAATGAGAGGAAGAAACAAATTCTTCCTCCTTATACTGAGTGAATTTAAAAATGTTTTAAGTTTCATTTTTTTACATTCAGAAAAACTTAGTGAAACAAGGAAATTGGATGGATTTGTAGAATATTTTAACAGTAAACAAATCGTAAAGGTGCTGAATTTGAAAAGGATTCAAGTATTTATCATATTCTATAACATTTTTCATAAAGCATAACGCCTTCATTTGCTAGAATTAGTGTCCAAAATAATTTATAGGGGGAAAAAATGTGAAAAATCCAATTGATTTAGGACATGGGATTTCATTGATTGATGTTTATGATTTAGGAGTAGCCCAACGAACAGGTACATACGTGCTTCATGAAGAAGAATTAACGATCATTGAAACGAGCGCAAGTCCATCCATTCCATATTTACTGAAAGGGTTAGAAGCGTTAGGGCTTGAGGCAAAAAACATCAAAAACATTATTGTCACTCATATTCATCTTGACCATGCAGGAGGGGTCGGTCTTTTACTTGAGCAGTGTCCGAACGCCAACGTCTTCGTCCATCCAAAAGGGAGACGACATTTAGCCGATCCTTCAAGATTAATTCAAGGTGCAAAAGCTGTTTATGGTGATAAATTTGATGAATTGTTCAATCCGATCTTACCTGTTCCAGAAGAACGTTTATTTGCCATGGAAGATGGCGATACATTACAGATTGGCGAAAATCGCACGTTGACATTCTTTCATACGCCTGGGCATGCCAACCATCATTTCTCCATTTATGATTCGTGGAGTAATGGCGTTTTCACGGGAGATACGGTCGGGGTATTTTACCCACAATTGCTTGAGTACGGATTAGAATTTTATTTACCTTCGACTTCGCCGAATCAATTTAATCCGGAAGCGATGTTAAATTCTGCTGCGCGTCTCGAGAACTTAAATATTGATCGCGTTTATTTCGGACATTTCGGCATGTCGGAAAATCCGCGTGCTGTCTTTGAACAATTAAAACAGTGGCTACCAAAGTTTGTGGAAGTTGGTGAAAGAATAACGAAAGAAAATCCTAATGCCTCTTTTGAAGAGAAAACAGCTGCCACATCCAGAGGTCTGTTTGAAATGGTTCGCGCTTTTTTAGATGAACGACATATATCGCGCGAAGCAGAAGTTTATGAAATTATTCGCTTAGATTTAAACGTTTGTGCTATGGGAATTGTCGATTATTTACAAAAAAGATAACATCGCAAACGAGCCATACAGGAGCGGGAACGTCTATGTACAAACGATTTCCCGCTTCTTGATTTTTAGAATTGGGGGTAAAAATCAGAATGATATGAACAGCAACGATTGTTTGGGGGTTTTCCATGTTTGGTGTGCTATCGTATTTAAAACCATATACAAAATGGATGATACTAGCCTGGGGGCTTATGCTTATTGAATTAGCCGTTGAGCTGTGGCATCCATTGTTGATGGCGAAAATCATTGACGATGGAATACTGCAAAACGATTTTTCTGTCGTGTGGAAGTGGGGTGCCATCATGCTAGGCACTTCCTTTATTGCTTTTATGGCTGGAATTGCCAACTCTTTTGCGGCTGCTTATGTCGGTCAAAATTACGGATTTGCTTTGAGAAACCGTTTATTTGAAAAAGTTCAATCGTTTTCTTTTTCTAATTTTCATCAATTCCCAACTTCTTCTTTAATTACGCGAATGACAAACGATGTCACGCAAATACAAAACACCGTGTTTATGAGTTTGCGTATTATGCTGCGGGCTCCGCTGTTAGTGTTGTTCGGTACAGTGATGGCGCTCTATGTTCATTTCAAACTCGCGCTTATTTTAGTTTTTACGATTCCGATTTTATTATTGTTTCTTATATGGATGATGAATAAAGGAATGACATTATTTAAAATGGTGCAGCAAAAACTCGACCAAGTCAATGAAGTGATGCGGGAGAATTTAGCGGGAATGAAACTCATTAAAGCAATGATGAGAGGGGAACATGAACAACGACGTTTTATAAAAGCAAATGAAGATTTGATGAATCGCACTATTCAATCATTGCAAATCATGGAACTATCAATGCCTGTTCTGTTATTCGTTATGAACGTAGCGATTATCCTTATCCTCTGGTTCGGTGATATAAACATTCAAATAGGCAGCGCAAAAGCAGGAGAGGTGGTAGCGATTGTCAACTATGCTACACGTATTACCTCGGCTTTATCGATTTTTACGTTTATTCTCATCGTTTTTTCCCGGGCAAAAGCATCGGCACAACGTATCTCAAAAGTGCTGGAGGTAAACATCGATTTGTTAGATCGTGAAGAAACGAATCATGAAACAACGATCAAAGAAGGCGAAGTCGTATTTGAAGACATTTCTTTCCAATATCCCAATGCTCATGCCCCCGTTTTAAAAAATATTTCGTTTATTGCCCATCCAGGAGAAACGATTGCCATTTTAGGAGCGACCGGGTCGGGAAAATCTTCTTTATTGCAACTAATTCCACGGTTGTATGATGTGAATAAAGGCCGGGTTTTGATTGACGGCATTGATGTTCGCGACATGAATCAAGAAATGTTGCGAAAACAAATCGGCTTTGTTCCGCAAGAAGTTTTATTGTTTTCCGGAACGGTGAAAGAAAATATCGCTTTTGGAAAAGCAGACGCTTCAATGGAAGAAACGATAGAAGCAGCGAAACATGCGCAAATCCATGAAACGATTATGAAACAGCCAAACGGATATGATACGATTGTTGGACAAAAAGGGGTGAATCTCTCCGGCGGCCAAAAGCAGCGGCTTTCCATCGCAAGAGCGCTTATACGAAAGCCAAAAATTTTGCTGCTAGATGACAGTACAAGCGCACTCGATTTAAAAACAGAGGCAGAATTATTGAAAGCTTTGAAATCATATACATGTACTACGTTTATTGTGACCCAAAAAGTAAGTACAGCCATGAAAGCAGATACGATTTTACTTCTTGATGAAGGTACTTTATTAGCCAAAGGGAACCACGAAAGTTTATTGAAAAGCTGTGCTCTTTATCAAAAAATTGTGCAATCACAGCTTGGCAGCGAGGAGAAATACATATGTTGAAGCCGCAGCATCATTGGAAAAAAACATCGGAACAAAAAGCTAACCATTGGTTTCGAACGTTTAAAAGAGTAGCAACACTCCTTTCAAAGCAAAAAGGAATGTTAGCTCTTGTACTTCTCATGGTTGTCTTCAGCTGTTTTTTAAGTCTGTTTGGTCCGTATTTCATCGGAAACATCATTGATGAACATATCGTCACAAAAAAGCAAGATGGGCTCATTCAGTCACTCATGATATTAGGTGGAGTGTATCTTTTTCTCTCTCTGTCTCTTTTTCTGCAAAACTATTGGATGATTGCGATCGCTCAAAAGACGGTTTATTCGTTAAGAAAACAGCTGTTTGAAAAGTTTCATAAACTTCCAATCCGCTTTTTCGAAGAGCGACAACATGGGGAGCTCATGAGCCGAATCACAAACGATATTGAAAATGTGAGTCAAACATTAAATAGTTCCATTATTCAACTTTTCTCAAGCGCTCTTACGCTTATTGGAGCGGTTTTTGTAATGCTTTCGCTTAGTCCGCTGCTGACGGTTTTGACGTTAACAATTGTTCCAATGATGTATTTTGGCATGAAATGGATTACGAACCGTACACGTATATTATTTAAAGAACAGCAGCGCAATTTAGGAGAGCTCAACGGCTTCATTGAGGAATCCATTTCTGGTCAAAAAATCATCAAAATGTTTTCACAAGAAAGAAAGACGATTTCTGAATTTCAACGAAAAAACGAAAAGCTCAAACAATCCGGTTTTTGGGCGCAGACGTATTCCGGTTTTATTCCAAAGTTGATGAACGTATTAAATAATATCAGCTTTGCCATCATTGCCGGGATAGGAGGAGTGCTCGCGTTAAAAGGCCTCATTTCGATTGGCGTCATCGTTATTTTTGCGGAATATTCACGACAGTTTACCCGGCCTCTTAACGATCTTGCCAACCAATTTAATATGCTGCTATCGGCGATGGCCGGGGCGGAACGAGTTTTTGAAATTATCGATATGGAAGAGGAAGAAGACGAAAAAGAGGCCATTCATTTACCAAATATAAAAGGAGAAGTAGAATTTCGCCATGTCTCGTTTTCATATGAAAAAAGACAGGAGACGATTCGAGAGATTCATTTTCATGTTTCTCCTGGTGAAACGGTGGCATTAGTCGGTCCGACAGGGGCAGGAAAAACAACGATTATTAACCTTCTTTCCCGCTTTTATGACCCAGATAGCGGACAGGTACTCATTGATGGTTACGATATCAAACATATGAAAAGAGCAAGCCTTAGACAGCATATGGCGTTCGTTTTACAAGATACGTTCCTTTTTCAAGGAACGATTCGGGAAAATATTCGTTACGGCCGACTAGATGCTAGTGACAAAGACGTGGAAGAAGCCGCAAAATTAGCAAATGCCCATTCGTTTATTATGAAGCTTCCAAACGGATATGATACCATTTTAAACGAAGAAGGAAGCGGCATCAGCCAAGGGCAAAAACAGCTTTTGGCGATTGCGAGAGCGATTTTAGCCAACCCGTCTATCTTAATTTTAGACGAAGCGACAAGCAGCATTGATACAGTAACAGAGTTGAAAATACAAGAAGCGTTACAGCGGCTTATGAAAGGGAGAACAAGTTTTGTCATCGCTCATCGCTTAAATACGATTCGAAACGCTGACCAAATCCTTGTGCTTAATGAAGGACGCATTATTGAAAAAGGTACCCATCATTCATTGTTAAAAGCAAAAGGATTTTATTATGAACTGTATCATTCCGGTATAGGGCAATTACAATAACATTCCATTGATGAAGATAAATTTTTTCTGTTAAAAATCAACGAGGAATCCCCTATTGCCATTCGTTTTCAAACGTGATGAGATTATATCGAACTACTTCCACTTTTACTTCGTTTAGAAGTGGGAGCCTTCTCGCTTATTTATAAAACGTTGGCATGCGATTATGTGATGATAATCGTTTTATCGGCAATGAAGGAGCACATTCTTGATTACGATGGATGATGCGGAAACATATATTAAGTATGAAGATGAAGCAAGAAATGAGGGTAAGACGATGGAATATAAGACAATCATTGACAAATTAAGCAATCGAACACCGACTTTGTTAGGACAGGAACAATTCAGCCAATTCGCGGTACTTTTACCGTTAATCGAAAAAGATGACGAATTTCACGTCTTATTTGAAGTCAGAGCGTTTCATTTAAACAGGCAGCCTGGAGAAATTTGCTTTCCTGGTGGAAAAATCGATGAAAATGACAAAAATGCCCAAGAAGCAGCCATTCGGGAGACAGTCGAAGAATTAGGGATTGAAAAAGCGAACATTACTAACATTTTTCCTTTAGATTATATCGTGTCTCCTTTTGACACGATCATTTACCCGTTTGTTGCTACGATTAGTCATTCTCATAAGATGAAACCAAATAAAGAGGAAGTCGCTGAAATATTTACTGTTCCGCTATCCTTCTTTCAACAAACGGCGCCGGAAGTTTATCATGTTCACTTCAAAGTAGAACCTGAAGCGAATTTTCCGTTTGATAAGATTCCGAACGGAGAAAATTATAATTGGCGTCCTCGAAAAATGGATGAGCACTTTTATTATTATGAAAATAAAGTCATTTGGGGGTTAACGGCAAGGATTATTTACCATTTTATTGAATTGATTAAGAAAGATTGAATGAATCTATTGGTAAAGATGTAACGATAACAACATAGAAAGCTAAACAACGTCAACGAGAAACAGGAGGAGATACCGTTATGAAAAAACAGCGAGGCATTCGCCGTATTAAAACGGTGCAGTACCAAACAAACAGCCCGATTCATCGGAATGGCTTTGTTTTAGAACCGGGGAATTGGCAAGAATACGACCCGTTTTTAATGCTTGCCGAAGATTTTTTCCAAAGAGGGACGTTCGATATTCATCCGCATCGCGGCATTGAAACGGTGACATATGTGATTGATGGAGTACTTGAACATTTTGATAATAAAGCAGGTTATGGAAAACTGGAGCCGGGAGATGTGCAATGGATGACAGCTGGGAGAGGCGTCATTCATAAAGAAGACCCGGCACCTGGTTCTACCGTGCATAGTCTGCAGTTATGGATTAATTTGCCGAGCGCGAAAAAAATGACCGAGCCTCGTTATCAAAATTTAAAAAGTAAGGATATGCCTGTGCGTAAAGAAGAAGGGGCTATTATCCGTGTTTTTTCTGGTTCATCAATATGATACTTAAGTAGAATCAAGAGGAATTTGTACATAATTAGTGGTATATTGATATTTACCAAAATTTTCAGATGTCTGGAGTGATAAAGTTGAAAATTGAATTTCTTGGAACAGGGGGAGCGATGACCATCCCTCGTCCTCTTTGTCGCTGTCGAGTATGTGAAGAAGCAAGAGTCAAAGGTGTGCCATATAGCCGCTCCGGTCCTAGTTTGTTTGTGCACGGACCAAATCTTTTATTCGATACCCCTGAAGATATATATTATCAAATTAATCGTTCGAATATTACCGAGATCAACGGAGTGTTTTACTCGCATTGGCATCCAGACCATGTGATGGGAAGAAGAATTTTGGAATCGATCAATGCGGATTGGGTGAATTATCCGCCAAAAAACAAACAAACCGATGTCTATTTACCTGAACAAGTCGCCGTCGATTTTAATCATCGTCTTGGAAGCGGAGAACACCTTCAATTCTTTTCTCAACAAGGGTACATACGGCTTCATAAACTAAAAGATGGTGATCGAGTTTGGATAAATGATACAGAAATATGGCCATTCCGTTTGGCAGAAGATTATGTTTATGCATTTTTATTAAAAACAAACAATAAAAAAGTGTTGATTGCTCTTGATGAACTGAATAACTGGAAACCTCCTCAAGAATTGCAAGGTGTTGATCTTGCCATTTTGCCTATCGGGATTTTTGAATATCATCCACTTACAGGCGAAAGATTAATCACTTCAGAACATCCTGTACTAAAAGAAGAAGCCACTTTTGCTGAAACATTAGAAATGATAAAAGAACTTAATCCTAAGAAAACAATATTAACGCACATTGACGAAATGAATGGGCTGAGTTTTGATGAACTAAAAAAGGTAGAAAAACGTTTAAACGAAGAGGGTCTAAATATTGAGATGGCATATGATACGCTTGTGGTGGATGTATAGAGATGGCGTGATGGAGGATTTAAAAAGAGTTCATCTGCTCGAAGCCGAGAAGTAGTTTATGACAATTTGTTTGGATTCCAATCAGTAATGTTCATAGGCAGCGGAAACCATTGTGATTAGAGGTGAGGGAATGTATTTAGAAGCGGAAGTATACGGAATGCTGAATTGGGGATTTGCGATCGTGATCGGGATTGAACACGTGGTTCTAATCGTTCTCTGGTTTCATTACAAATTCAGCAGAAAAGCCTTCAGTTGGTTCATCGGACACGTGGTTTTCTTTGCTTTGGCGGGATACAAACTTTTAGAAGCTATAAATACCTTTGAACATCAACATCTGATGGGATCGGAAAACGCATCATTGAGTATAGGAGTTTCCGGTGTTTTATGGACCATTAGTGTAGCCTGTTTATTAATTGGTCTTTCATGCCTTCTTTCCCATCAAGTCACAAACAGACAGTAGTGGCAAAGGGGAGAGAAAGGATTCAGACGAGGTAATGAGAGAAATTCAGCCTTATGAAAGATATACATATGGGGGAGATGAATATGGCAGCCACTTTGATTAAAGAACTGCAAACGAATCAGGAAATTTTAGAGGCATTTCCTGTGATGAAGCATTTAAGACCACATCTTGATGAACATTCATATCTTGCATTAGTTCATGAGGCGCGTGAAGAAGAGGGATATAGATTATTTGCCCTTTATGATCATAACAAAATCGTTGCCGTTGTCGGCTTTATGCCAATGATCACTTTGTACAATGGGCGGTTTATTTGGGTTTGCGACTTAGTGACAGAACCAAGCGAACGTTCAAAAGGATATGGTGAAAAACTCTTATCATATGTACATCAGTGGTCGAAAGAAAATGGTTATAAGATTGTATCCTTATCATCGGGATTACAACGTGTTGACGCCCATCGTTTTTATGAGGAAAAAATGCAATACGATAAAGTGAGCTATGTATTTCTAAAAAGACTGTCATAGAAGAGGGATACTTTTGCTCTATAAACTATTGCTCATTGTAACCTTTCCGTTGATTGTAGTTCATTTTATGATTCTTTATTTTTGGATATTTGACTGGCAGAAGTTAGCTACAGAATTGGGTTTGACGTCTTGGATTAGTTCGATGGTTTTGGGTGTTTTCTTTTATTTATTATATCGGAGAAATGGAAAACTGAAATCAAAAACATTTTCTATTTTTAGGAAAATGTTGTTTAGCTCTACCTTAATGACTGTTATATTAAGTTTACTTGCCATAGCTATTGAGGCGATTATAAATTCAATGCCGTAAAAATAACGAGAACGGTGTCTTTGCTGTCGATAATTTTTGTAAATATTAACATTTTAGACAAATCTTTTCGACAAATTTTTGAACTTGGTGTATGACAGCTTCATACAAAAAGTAGAATATCTTATGATATTTACGAGCAGAATATCTTAATGATATTTACAAAAGGATTCTTTTTTCAAGCACATGGGAGGGGATATATATGAAAGCTGCAGTAGTTGAGCAATTTAAGGAACCTTTAAAAGTAAAAGAGGTTGAGAAACCAACCATCTCATATGGGGAGGTACTAGTTCGTATAAAAGCATGTGGTGTATGCCACACTGACTTGCATGCTGCTCACGGTGATTGGCCGGTAAAACCAAAACTTCCTTTAATCCCTGGCCATGAAGGAGTTGGAATTGTTGAAGAAGTAGGTCCGGGCGTAACCCATTTAAAAGTGGGCGATCGCGTTGGAATTCCTTGGCTATATTCTGCTTGCGGCCACTGTGAATATTGTTTAAGCGGACAAGAGACATTATGTGAGCAACAAAAAAATGCAGGCTATTCAGTCGATGGGGGATATGCTGAATATTGTAGAGCTGCTGCAGACTATGTTGTTAAAATTCCTGATAACTTACCGTTTGAAGAAGCTGCGCCAATTTTCTGTGCGGGAGTTACGACATATAAAGCGTTAAAAGTAACAGGGGCCAAACCAGGAGAATGGGTAGCGATTTATGGTATCGGCGGTCTTGGACACGTTGCCGTTCAATACGCTAAAGCGATGGGGCTTAATGTCGTTGCGGTTGATATCGGTGACGAGAAACTTGAACTTGCAAAAGATCTTGGTGCCGATCTTGTTGTGAACCCTAAAAAAGAAGATGCAGCGCAATTTATGAAAGATAAAATTGGTGGGGTACACGCAGCAGTTGTAACGGCTGTGTCTAAACCAGCTTTTGAATCTGCGTTCAAGTCGGTTCGCCGAGGCGGAGCGTGTGTGCTTGTCGGATTGCCACCAGAAGAAATGCCAATTCCGATTTTTGATACAGTGTTAAACGGAATTAAAATCATCGGTTCCATTGTCGGTACACGAAAAGATTTACAAGAAGCTCTTCAATTCGCATCAGAAGGTAAAGTAAAAACGATTATTGAAGTGCAACCTCTCGAGAAAATTAATGAAGTATTTGACAGAATGTTAAAAGGTCAAATCAATGGCCGTGTTGTTTTAACATTAGAAGATAAATAAAGATTGCACACCGTTTTTCCACATCAACAATAATACTAATGAAGAAACACGATGTTCTGAGACTGTCTCCTATAAACGAGACAGTCTCTTTTTGTATTGTGTTTCTATAGTCCGATGTTTTTTGAAAAGTTATCCTGATGTTTTAAGTAAACTATGTTCTAAATAATCAATAAAACAAGCATATATAGAAATTAGAAAGAGAGGCAAAACAGTATGGAAAGAAGATACGTAAGCTCCTTAGAAATACGAAACTTTTGTATTCAATATTCGTCTAATAAAAATACAAAAGGGAATGATTTCAATGCTTTCTTGATCGTTACATTAGACAATGAAGAAATAGCACATTTTAACCTCAACGAACTAAATAAGTAAACTAAATAATAGTTAACCTGTGGAAAAACAAGTAACAAGAATCAAAAAGCAATAGAAACAGGTTTAACATGTTCACCGAGAAGTCTCCCACCTCTAAACAACGTGTAGGTGAGAGAGGTTTATTAATACTAAATTATCCGTTATTTTACAAAATATTGTTAATATGAATGGAAGAGAGGATGAATGACTAGATGCTCAAGAATCGATTAGGGGAAAGTGAACGGGTACAGCTTTGTTTCTACGGCCCTGAGCACGATGTGGTTCTGCAAACTTTCTATCTTCCAACAGAGCAAGAGAAGTTTACTGCGCTCCCGACTGAAGTTATTGATTTGTCCATCCAAGATGAAAACCGTTATCCTGTCGTCATTCTGAATAGAGATACACCAGTCGGTTTTTTTGTTCTACATGATGGCAAAGACATTCAATCCTTTACAAATAACTTAAATGCAATGTTACTCCGGGCGCTTTCAATCAATTATATTCATCAAGGAAAGGGATACGCGAAAAAAGCGCTTCAACTTCTTCCTAAGTTTGTCATGAACCATTTCCCTCATATCAATGAGATTGTTCTAGCGGTCAACGAAAAGAACCTTGCGGCGAGACGATTATATGAAAAATCAGGGTTTGAAGATAGAGGACTCAGGAGATTTGGTAAAATAGGGGTACAACTTATTTTACATTATCCACTTTCTAACTTAAATCAAAACCGTATTTATTAAATGAAGAAAATTGGCGGTGAAAAGGTTGAATTTTAGATTTTATGCACTTTTAGTAAGCCAAACAGGAACAAACCTTGCGTTCGCTCTTTATACAATGGTAGTAGTGATGCATCTTTATGATGAGACCCGCTCAACTGCATTAGCAGCAACTGTTCCACTCATAAGCGTGATGTCACGAATGATCAGCACCATTGTTTTACCAGCTTTATCTGAGCGATTTCAACTGCCTTCATTATTGATGGTTTCACAGATGATTCAGCTACTATTTTTATCATTTTTATTTCTCCTTTTCTTACAATCTTTCTCTACATTAAACACGATTCTTACATTTATCATTTTATCTGTTATTTCCTTCTTTAACGGCTGGTTTTCACCGATTAAAAGTTCGCTTATGAGAGCGATTGTACCTGAAGATAAAAGGGTAAAAGCAAATAGCTTCATTTCGACTGTAGACCAAACATTTTTATTCGCTGGTTGGACACTAGGTGGGTTGTTGCTATCTATTATTGGAAAAGAAAAAACTCTTGTTATCATCTTCATTTTGTTACTCCTGTCCATCGGATGCTTGTTTTTAGTAAAAGTAAAGCAAGTTTCTAATATCCAATCACAAGAGACACTCTTTGCTCGGTTAACAAGTGGCTGGAAGCATCTTTTTCAAAACGAAGGATTGCGTGTCATGATCACAATGGATTTGATGGAAGCCTGGGTCGGAACGATATGGATGGGAGCTGTCACTTTAACATTTGTTGAAAAAGCTCTTCACAAAGGAGAAGCTTGGTGGGGATATATTAATGGAGGGTATTATTTAGGAACGATTTTAGGTGGACTTTTTGTTTACCGCCTATCTAAAATCATGGAAGGACGTTTGACTTTATTTATGTTGGGTGGCTCTTTTCTATTCGGGGTATTAACATTTACGTATGGATTTATGTCTAATCCTTATATGGCCTTATTTTTGGTGTTGTTAATGGGACCGTCTTATCAATTGCGTGATTTAGCGCAAGAAACAATGTTACAAAATAGCGCCGATGAAAAAACGTTAACAAAAATTCTTGCCGCGAGATCTTCATTCGTGCAATTCATCTTTATTTTTTCTATTATTGGCATAGGTGCTTTAACCGATCTTATTGGCGTTCGTCTCGTCTATATTTTTTCAGGCTGCTTACTAATTTTCTCATCTTTGTACGGTTTTGTGCAGCTTTCTATTCGTAAAAAGGGAATATATTTAGAAGGAGAACGTTCAAGTGGATAGTTCTATCAATCCCCTCTATATAACGAGAAGCTAGTTACCATAACACATCATTATCAGTAATCAAAAAATCCCTCAGATTCTATAAATCTGAGGGATTCTAGGAATTCGGTCAAAATCCGTTGTCTTCTGGGTTTTTAACGTTTAGAAAATTGCCCAGTGATATCCTATTTGGAACAGACGACAGCCTTCTGTTCTATTTTACAAGAAACACTAGTGGAAACATCAAGTAAATCTCTCGATAAATTCAAGCACATCCTGCATCTTTGTTTCAAGCACAATTTCTTTTTTGATAATGGAACGGAGGGTGCTATTTACAACATCGTTTGCTGCAATTAACTGATCAGTATTAACCGCAACTTGAGACGCCCGATTAATTACGCCAGCTAATTCATCGATTAAATCGCCAAGTCTAAATTCTTCGTTAGCGATTGAGCCTAGTACAGCAACTAATCCAGTAAGCAAACTACCAATTACTACCCCAAGATCGGGTCTACCTGCAAGGGCAGCGGCGCTATCAAGGACCTCTTCCGTTTTTGTTTCCAATACAATATTTTTTTTGACAATTGTTCGTAGCAGTCTTTCTGCGCTTTCGACTACGTCGTTTAAGTTGGCTAAGTCGGCAGCGTTGGGTGTAAGTGCTGTTCGTGCACGAAGGATTTTGTTCGCTTCAGCATCAATCAAATTGGCCAATGCGTTTTCCTCATTTGCAATGGAAAGAAGCAGGTCATTTAACGCTGCACCTACATTTGAAGGTGTTGGGAATGGCGATGGGGTGACTTGCTGTACACCCACCTCATTGTTATTTTCCATATTAGCCATTTGGCTCACTCCTTTTTTATTATTGATTGACTACAGTCATAATATATTCGCTTGTTTCTTGTGAAGCACGGTATTTGTCCCTGTTTTACGCCTAAATTTAAATTGTTATTGAAATTTGTGTGATTCCCCTAGGACAAGCATCCTCCTAAATGATAGGGATTTTTGTTTTCTTGTGAAATGTTTAGCTGCTTCAAATGACTTACTATATAATTGAAATTTAAGGTACAAAATGTCATGGAAGTTTCTGTTCCACAGATACTTTTTTCTAATTTTAAGATAACGACCTAGAATTTCCTTTTTTGATCGAAGCTCTATAAATTAGATTGATGCCTACACACAGAATGTGACGATGGTACATATTTTGATAGTGTCTTCCGAAACATTAGATCAAGAGAAGAGGTGACAATGAAATGTCGGATGATCACAAAAGAGAAAAACACAATGAAATTGAATGCTTTGAAGACAGGCATCAAAGTTCACTGCAGGATACACTAATCGATTTAATGGAATCTGTCGCTCGAGAAGAAAATGCGCTTGCTCATCTTATCCGGGCGGAAGCGGATAAAATTCAAGCATTTGTGGGAAAATACTGTGATTTTCCCACTAAGCCAAGCAATAACGAAATTATTCAGCTAAATCGTTCCGTTACTCAACTTATGGAAACAATTGTAATGAAGGAGTGGCTTTTACTAAAAAAACTGGAAGATACACTCGAATTCGTTAAGAAACCAAATAAACGTAAGGAGGATTAAGTGCTATTGTCCTTTATAAGGAAGGAGCCAAATTATGATGGGAGATCATTCTATTCAAGATGTTCACACCCTAGCTAAGGAGTCTACCTCTCAGATAAAGTTATCATTAGAGCGGATTTCTGAAGCCTTAACTGAACTTGAAAAGGCAATAGAGAAAAAAAAAGATTTATCTGATTACGATCTTATAGAAGGAAAACGGGATATAAAAAAACTAAGGCATTCTATTTCGGAAATAAGGCGGATGGTAAAGAGAAAGAAAAAGTTATTTGCGGTAATCAAAAAATGGAACAAACGGTAGTGAAGACTTCCGTCTGTTCTCTTTTTTTAAGAAAAACCAGGGTTGCAGAAAATCAAACATATCATTCAACTTCGCTTCAAATACAATTTCTTTTTTGATAATGCATTATATGTCTACTGTTTTTTTGAGTGTAGACAAGTATCTGATAGTAAATGACCATTTTTCATAGAAGTGTTTTCGGAAAAAAGATTGCCAACTAAAAAACGATGCCACGCTCGTTTGGAGGTAAAGCCGAGTAATTTTCCAAGAACTAATGATAGTGGCATCGGACTATTTGAGCAAATGTTGAATTCGACGAAGTAAGTATATACGGATATAAGAAAGTTGCTTTTCTACTATTTGTAGAATCGTTGACCATTGTTTTTAGTTTATAGCGAAATCTCGTGTACAATGAAAGTACTCTTGCATGAGAACTCTCCTTTTAAAATGTAGGGTGGCACTTTTCATTTTGACGAGATTCCCATGCAAGGGCTATTTTTATACTCACTTTTTTATCTAGCACCACGGGTTATTGTAAAATGTTTCGGTTATAAGGATGAGGATAATGACGGAAAAAATTTTTGGAGCACTTTTGAATATCGTTACACAGTGTTTGCTCTTTTTCAAAAGTATGGAATCTAACAATCCGCTCTTTATAAAGAGGGAAAGGGAATAAACACTTTTTCAAATTTAGTGATAAAGATTTTGATTTGATGGTACAAGCTATTATTAGTAAATTACGAATGGAAAAAGGAACAATGAACTTAAGGAACGGAATTTTCAGGATTATGTTACTCTTTTTATAGCTTCTTACCATCGAGAATTTGAGAATAGAAGAGTATACTATAACGAAATTATGTAAACTATTCTGAAAGAAAGTTAATCTTTATATACATCAAAAAGGCTTTTAGAGTGGTTGTTGCAAACTATCGTAACAATGAGATAGGGAGTCTATTAATGGAAGAAGCGGAACATTGGGCCAAAAATCAAGGAGCAATAGCCATTGGATTTAACAGCGGGAACCGTATTGAAAGACAACAGGCACATCAATTTTATCTCCAAAGGGGCTATAAAGAAAGAAGTATAGGATTTGTGAAGGAAATTCGATAAGATAATGATAGAAAAGTTAATTGGTAGGTGTTCATCTTGATGAAAACAAGCGATACATAGAGGTGTTTCTAGTTAATGCCGTATTTTTTCCTTAAACAATAAAGTCCCTGAAAGAAAGGATGTTTCATTTGCAGGAAATTGATAATACCGCATTATTGGCGATATTGTTGTTTATTTTTGTGCCCATTTTCGTTTCGTATAAACAAACATTAAAATTAGAAAAAGACATCCTTTGGTCGTCATTCAGAGGGTTTGTCCAGTTATTATTGTTAGGTTATTTTATTTCCTACATTTTTTCATTTGAGCAATGGTATATCATTCTAGGTTATGTGTTGATCATGGTAATCGCAGCTTCGATAAGCGTCTCTAAAAGAGGAATCGAGTTCAAACGAACATTTTGGTTCGTGTTTTTGGGGATAACGGTGTCTGTAAGCTCCTCCATATGTTTGTGGCTCATGTTTCATGTTATCCCGTTTGAAGCGCAGTACATTATACCGGTTGCCGGGATGTTTTCGGGAACGGCAATGGTTGCTTCTGGTGTGGTATTAGAGTCGATGAAAAAAGCAAGGATGAAAAAGAAATAAAAAGAAATGCGATCAAAATCGCCATGATTCCAACCATTGATACATTAAAAACAATGGGACTTGTACAAATTCCTGGTACGATGACAGGAATGATATTAGCTGGTGCAGAACCCATAGCGGCTGTCAAATATCAAATATTTATCGTTTTTACACTCCTTGTTGTTGCGTCAATATCATCGATGGTTGTTTGTATATGGAATTATCGAACCTTTTATAAAGCAAATTTTATTAAGCAAACTTATCCAAACAAACTATCAATTTAATCATAATCGTTCTTGACTTTTCAGTTTGTATTGGTTATGATGATATAAATACCATTTAGTTCGTTATATCATGGATCCGCTATAAGTCGTACCTCATTTGAAGTGTAGGCGATCTTATAAGGCCTTCAGTTCATGAGTGTGCGGCTTTTTATTTTTGAACAATGAAGTAATGGAACAATGGTAAATATTTTTTATTTTTAGGAGGAACTTACATGAATACTGGTAAAGTAAAATGGTTTAATTCAGAAAAAGGATTTGGATTTATTGAAGTAGATGGCGGCAATGATGTATTTGTTCATTTTTCGGCAATACAAGGCGAAGGATTTAAAACGTTAGAAGAGGGACAAACAGTGACTTTAGATATTGTCGAAGGCAGCCGCGGTCCTCAAGCAATCAACGTACGAAAAAGCTAAAACAGAGTAATTGCTGAACACAAAAGGTGATGCCGCTTTGGTGGCATCACTTTTTCTGTTGAACAGGAAGTATTGAAAAACTGAAATCACACTGGCGCGGTCTCGGAGCTGCAAGGATGGAAGAGAGGAAGGGCTTTCATTGTTTTACGTTTTTCAATAATTTTTTCAAACTCCGTAAGCAGCCGAAGGGGAACAATAAGTTGTTAACTGAAAGATACAAGATTCTAGGATAGAGAAAAGAGTAAAAACAGCAGTTGCCATCGTTAAACTGCTGTTTTTTTATCCCGTTTTAATCTTTTTGCATTTTATTTAATAGTTTGTTTCTACGAAGAAGCGTTTGATTGCTTGAGATAATGACATACGACGATTCCTTGTATACTTTAGGCTTAATAAAACAACGGTTTCTACTCCTTTTGCATAGATACTCCCCAAGTTTTTTATATTCTTTGTATAGTGACAACAAATGTTTAGTCTCTGTTATTTATCATTTACTTGTACATTCCATATAAAATTTGTGTGTTATTTTTTATTGACTCTAACGTTACGTCATAGCTTACGATTGAATTGGAGGTGAGGGGATGTATAAAGTTAGGGAAGTCGCTGATATGACGGGGATTAGTGTACGCACTCTTCACTATTATGATCGAATCGGCCTTCTTGTTCCTGAAGCGGTGACAACGTCTGGATATCGGCTTTATTCCGAGCAAAATCTTGAGCGCTTGCAACAAATTCTTTTCTTTAAAGAAATGGGATTTAGCCTGCAAGAAATTAAAAACATTCTCGATCATCCTAACTTTGACCGAAAACAAGCATTACAAGTTCATAAAGAAGTGTTGATAAAAAAGAAAGAGCGGCTTGAAGAAATGATTAAAACCGTTGAAAAAACGATTCAATCGATTGAAGGAAGAAGCAAAATGGAAAAGAAAGAGATGTTTAAAGGGTTCAATATGAGAGAAATTGAAGAGCATCAGAAGAAATATGCGCAAGAGGCTAGAGAAAAATACGGCAAAGAAATGGTGGAACAAGTAGAGCAACGAACATCAACGTATTCAAAAGAAGATTGGGCAACAATTATGTCTAAATGGGATGAGATTTATAAAAAAATCATCGCTCGCATGGAGTACGGTCCTGAAGACGCGCAAGTTCAAGAAGCGGTGAGCGAGTTGAGACAATTATTTACGGACTATTTTTACGATTGCACGCTTGAAATTTTCCGCGGGCTTGGCGACCTGTATGTTAACGATGAGAGATTTACAAAAAATATTGACAAATATCAAAAAGGATTAGCCGCCTTTTTACGTGAAGCGATGCACATTTACTGTGATCGCCATGAGAAGAGATAAATCAATATCCCATTCCTTTTTGTCATTTTTGAACAGCAAAAGCAAACCACATAGTGGGTTGCTTTTTATTTTTAAAACACACTTGACAAATAGGATTAATTGGTATTAATGTAGGAATTAATAAAATAATTATTCGAAAGTTCTAATATCTAAATGCTGATCAGACAAACTGAAGGCACGAAGTCGTTACCCGTAACGATTTCGTGCCTTTTCTAGTGGAAGGGGGAAGTGTGAACTAAAAAAGCACTGTTCATTTAGAAGTGAGGTCTTTCTAGTTCATAGATTGCAAAAAAAATAATACGATGTTGGAGGGGATGGGGACATGAAAAAACTTATTGTTTTTGTGATGATTGGAATGATTGCTCAACTGATTGATGGATCGCTTGGGATGGCTTATGGAGTAACTTCGACGACATTGTTGCTCACCTTTGGCATTGCTCCAGCGGTAGCTTCGGCCTCCGTTCATTTAGCAGAAGTCGTGACAACGGCAGCTTCCGGTGTTTCCCATTTGAAGTTTGGGAATGTTGATCGGCAGATGGTGTTAAGGCTCATCCTTCCTGGTGCCATCGGGGCGTTTGTTGGCGCATGCTTCTTAAGCAATCTTCCTGGCGATATCATTAAACCGTATGTATCTCTTTTTCTATTAGCACTTGGTTTTTATATCATGTATCGGTTTCTCTTTCTTCGTTCACCCAAAGAACAAACAAATCATAAAAAGTTATCAAACAAGCAGCTCATTCCATTAGGGTTACTAGCGGGTTTTCTCGATTCGACCGGTGGAGGAGGATGGGGACCTATTACGACTCCGGTTCTTCTCACAAAAAGAGGAATTGAAACACGTAAAGTGATTGGTACAGTAGATACGGCCGAATTTGCTGTTGCAGTTTCTGCGACACTTGGATTTTTAATTTCATTAGGTTGGGAAGAGGTCAATTGGTTTTGGGTCGGAACGCTGATGCTTGGAGGACTGATGGCCGCACCGATTGCCGCATGGCTCGTCAAAATCATGCCATCTCATTTACTTGGCGTTCTCGTTGGAGGACTCATTATTTTAACTAACGTGCGTACATTATTACATTCTTGGGGAATTTCCGAAGATTTGCATACATCCGTGTATGCAGCGATCTTATTCGGATGGGGGACTTCTTTATGGTGGGCGATTCGAAATCACCGAAAAATGCAATTGTCAAATAATTTAGCTTCATAAGAATAGGAGTCCTAATCACCTTGGCATGTTTTTTTAGTTTGAACCACTCAAAGCCGCTCATCATAACGAGCGGCTTTCAAATTGGTCGTTTTGCTGTCTGTAACCGTCTCAGAAAAAGAGCTGGCTTTCCTCATGAACCTCTCCCACCTACACGGTGTTTAGAGGTGGGAGTTTCTTACCAACTCCATCGAAGAAGCTTCAGCGCAGAAGAAGGCTGTCTTCTCCTGTTCGATGAACTCATCGGAAGTCTTCTCGATCGATTAGTAAGCAACATCGGCTTTGGGCCGATGGGGCGGAACAACCCATCTACTACTTCTTGCTTACGCAATCCGTAGATACGTCAGCTTGGTCGGTACCTGCCAAGGAATGATGTTTTGATATACCGCTTTGCTCAAGATGTTTCGGGCCCCATGAATGTCCCGATGTTCTTCGTATCCACAGGAACAAGCAAAGATTCGGGTGGATACTTTTCTTCTCTTCTGGCAGACAGGACATGTCTGACTTGTATAAGACTCTTCTACTTCCTTAAGGCGAATGCCGTACTGTGCCAATTTGTACGCAAGATACTGCTTGACTTTCCCGAACGACCAATTCGAGAGCTTTTGCGCTTGTTTCCGGTTGGCCCGCTTTTTCTTTCTTGTGTTTCGCTGGACTCCCTCGACCTTCCCCGTATAAACGTCGGAAACGGATTGGACCAGACACCAGTCGACAAACTGCTTCGTTGTTTTATGAAGTGCATCCCGCAGCTGCCGCTCTGATTTCGATAAAACATACCGTTTCGCCCGCTCGTACCTCTTCCATTGACGGGAACCTTTTTGACACTTGGATTGACGTCGCTGAATCTCGGCGAGTTTTTTATTCCGCAGCCGATGAAGAGAGCGCACTTTTCTTCCGGTGATGAGAAGGGCTTGACCGTTTTCACAAAACGCCGCCATCGTATGAATTTCGCCTAAATCTACACCGACCGAATGCCCCGGTTGATAGGCTTTCGCTTCCTGTCCATCTTCATAAGTGACAGCTAGATACCAACCGTTATCGTAACAACATTCGATTTCTTTGATCGTTCCTTGAGGTAAATTCGAGGCATAGACGATAATGGGCTTTTCTCTCTTCCCGTTACGGATGCCCATCGACAATGCAATTTTCCCGTTTTCATCAATCATGAAACCGTCTTTCGCCCATTTTGTGTTGAAATACTTCTTTTTCTTGTAGGGATAACGAGCATGGCGAAGTCCTTGTTGGATGGCTTTTTGAGCGGATTGTCGAGCGAAGACATATTTGTGGCATACAGCTTGAATGGACTGGCTGTGAAGACGGAACTTTCCTTTTGTTTGCTTTTGCAGTTCGCTTTTCGAGATCCATCGTCCGTACTGAAGGAAGTATTCCTTCGCTAATCGAAGACACTCATTCCAAACAAGAGCCGACTCGCGATTGCAGGCGTAGAGCCGCTTGAGATCCGTTTTCGATGCACGAAAGAATACTTTTTGCCCACGGAGCATAGAGGTTCCTCCTTTCCTAGAATTGGTGACAAGACCATTATAGTACATATGTTCGATTTTAGAGAGAGAAAACTTCCGATTCATCTCCCGCCTACACTTCGCTTAGAGGTGGGAGACTTCTCGGTGAACATGTTAAATGAAACCAAAAGGAGTGAAAATTATAGAAGTTAAGTAAGATGAAGAGGGAATATTTAAAACCTTTGATACGCAATATAAAAGAGCCGTAAAAAAATCAGTCTAAGGAGTTCGTTCTATGAAAGTGCTAACGACTGTCTCACATCCCAGAAGAGAATCCCTTACTTTTGCGATTGCCGAACGTTTTGTTCAAGGGCTAAAAGATGCTGGGCATGAAGTTGAAATTGCGGATTTGTACGGTGAGGAATTTAATCCGCTTCTTTACGAACAAGATGAACCTGATTGGGACAACCCTAATAAAAAATATTCTCCACGTGTTCACGCAGAAATGGAAAGGTTAAAAAGAAACGATGGATTGGCTTTCATCTTTCCATTATGGTGGTATTCATTACCAGCAATGACGAAAGGATATATAGACCGGGTATGGAACTATGGTTTTGCTTATGGAGATGCGCGTCTTCCACACAAAAAGGTATTATGGATTCCGCTTGTCGGTGAGACAGAAGAAAGTCTTAAAAAAAGAAATTTCGATACGATGATTTCCCATTATTTGAACGTTGGTTTAGCGGGCTATACAGGTATTCCTCAGTCTGAAGTGGCATTTCTATATAATACGTTAGCTGAAGATATTGAAAACGAAGATGAAATCAAAAAGCATTACGAGAGTCTCTTCAATCGCGCGTATGAGCTAGGGAATACATATAGCCATTCATTAACCGAAAAATAATTATGGTACATGTCAAACTGATGCGAAATGATGATATGAATTTTCCGGTTTATTAATATTGTCATTTTCGCAATGTCTCTTTTTCTATTTTTCAAGCAGATAGCGGCAAAATCGGAGCCCCTTCAAGCAATGAAAGGGGCCCCTAAAACCCACGTTAAATTTGATTGTTCGTATTTTCGTTTTCTGTAAATTAAAGAAGGGTTTTTTCCAGTATTCATGGATTTGAAAACATGCTTTCAGATAAAAAATCAGTCGAATTTTTATTATTGACAAGAGTAAATGGCAATCTTATAATTAATCTTGAATTAAAGATAATTATATTCGAGATATTTATTGTTATGGACATGTGTTTGATAAAAGGATGCTTTTAAAACGAACAATATGTCCAGAGGATTGATGAATTATCTATGGTTCAATGATAAAAGGAGGGGAGTTAACAGTGAAACAGAAGTTAGGGTAAACTTCTTAATAAAACAAATTTTTATATACAAAATTAGCCGTTATTTTTTACGTATATATCTTGAATTAGAGATATATTAAATCTAAATTTATGAAAGGGAGAGATATAAAATGAGTTTAGGATTATTACTAATTCGTTTAGTGGTAGGTATTACTTTTATGGGGCACGGAGCTCAGAAGTTATTTGGTTGGTTTGGTGGTCATGGCATAAAAGGGACTGGTGGATTCTTTGAATCAATTGGAATTAAACCTGGAGTAACGATGGCTATATTAGCCGGACTTGCAGAATTTGTCGGTGGCGCATTGTTTGCATTAGGATTATTTACTCCAGTTGCTGCTCTTTTGATTGCTGCATCAATGGTTGTCGCCATTGTTAAAGTTCATGGTCCAAATGGTTATTGGATTACTCAAAACGGCTTTGAATATAACCTCATGTTAATTGCTGTTGCCATTGGTGTTTTATTAATAGGTCCAGGTCAATATTCACTTGATGCTGTGATTTTTGGTTCATAATAAGCGAAATAAGTATAATTAAACTTGGCTTCTCCTCTTGTTGTAACTATTTAGGTTACAACAAGAGGGTACAACACATGAAGAGTAGTAGTCATTTTATTGTACTATATACACTTTCAATCGAAGAGTTTGATTCGTTTTCCACATATAACACTGTTCCCCACAACTTCTCGTTCGTATGGGGTTAAACTCCTGACTTCATAAAAACTTCATCTAACAAAAGGCGATACTTCAAGAGCGGGGATTGCCTTTTTTTGTTCCACTAATGGCAGATTTCTCTGTTTCTTTTAGATATTTGGATACAAGATATTATAAATACGTGAGTAAGAATGGAAAAGAAAACGAATAAAATAACAAACTGCCGTCATTTGGGGTTATTTCCGGTTTAATTCTGATTTTTACGCCTTTACAACTTGTAATCGACTAAGTAAGATAACTGCTGTAATTGAAAACTCATTGTTTGAATCGCTGAATCCTTGTAAGGAGCGGGGGAACCACTTTTGTAACGTTTTGTTACTTGGGGTGAATCCTTGAAAAAGGAGGGGCTACTCTCATAGTCCTAACCCGACAGCTAACCTCGTAAGCGTTTTGGGAGGAGTGTATTTTTTTGACCACTGAGTACATCCTCAGTGGTTTTTTATGTACATCTAACTATGTACATAAAAATACATAAAAACCATCATGCTAAGAGGGTGGGAAAATGTAATCAAATACGTAAAGTGATGTTATCAAATGAATTTTAATGATACGTTCAAGAAGGAGTATTGAAAATGGCATATTTGAAACGGCTGTTAATCGGTTCACCGATGGAAACGAAACGGTTGAAACATGAAAAATTACCAAAATGGAAAGCATTGGCGGTATTTTCTTCAGATGCCTTATCTTCCGTAGCTTATGCAACAGAAGAAATATTATTAGTATTGATGATATTAGGAACGAGCGTCTTTTTTTATTCCTTGCCAATTGCGTTGGCAATTGTAGGACTATTAGTCATTGTGACCTTATCATATAGACAAATCATTTATGCTTTTCCATCAGGTGGCGGGGCTTATGTAGTTGCAAGAGACCACATAAATACCACAACAAGCTTAGTGGCAGGAGCGGCATTAATGATCGATTATGTTCTTACCGTTGCCGTTAGTATTAGCTCTGCAGTTGCAGCGCTTACTTCTGCCTTTCCAACCTTACTTACTTGGAAAATTGAAATAGCAATAGCTCTCGTATTAATGCTTATGATTTTAAATCTGCGTGGAATCACTGAGTCAGCAACTGTATTTGCCTATCCAACCTATTTATTCATCATTTCCGTTCTTTTTCTTATTATTGTCGGTGGGTGGAAACTATTCAACGAAGGATGGCATGGTTTTAATTATGCCAATCATGCTTCTGCTGAGCATTTCTTCACAACGGGATACGGCGTGTTTATTTTATTGAGAGCTTTTTCTTCTGGATGTTCGGCCATGACTGGCGTAGAGGCCATTAGCAACGGAGTGCCTTCGTTTAAACCTGACAGTTCGAAAAACGCTGCTATTACAATGGGATGGATGTCATTATTGTTAGGAACGATGTTTTTAGGCATTACGATTTTAGCAGCAGGGTTCGGAGTGACTCCAGTCGAACATAAGACTGTTATTTCGCAAATTGGAAATCACGTATTTGGCAATACCGTGTTATTTTATATTTTTCAGATGATTACGATGTTAATTTTAGTGTTGGCTGCGAATACAAGTTTTGCCGGGTTTCCACAGCTTGTTTCCATTATTGCTACTGACCGTTATTTACCGAGAAGTCTAGCAGCACGTGGAGATCGTTTAGTGTTTTCAAATGGAATCATTCTTCTGAGTATCTTAGCCATTATTTTAATTATCGTATTCAATGGTGAAACTCATTCGCTAATCCCGTTGTATGCAGTTGGGGTATTTCTTTCCTTTACCATCGGGCAATACGGAATGATTAAGAAAATATGGAAAGAAAAAGCAAAACGTAATATGGCCACTCTGTCAATTATTATAACGGGAACGATAGCTACAGGATTAGTAACGATTATTACCGTTATCGCGAAATTTACGCAAGGTGCATGGTTAGTCATCGTGGCCATTCCATTAATGGTTGTCTTGTTTTATAAAATTCATGCCCATTATGAAAAATTAGCTCAACAATTAAAATTGGATGAAAGTGATCGGACTGTAAAAAAAGAAATCGTGGCTCCGAAGGTTATCATACCGATTTCAGGGGTTAGTAAAGTAGTGGCCCAATCTGTACAATATGCAAAAAGTATTTCAGACGATATCACAGCCATTACGATTGTTTTCACTGAAGAAGAGGAACAGAAAATACGGGAAAAATGGTTAAAGTGGTATCCGGAAATTGAACTAAAAGTTATTTATTCACCTTATCGGACTATTCTTTCTCCATTATTGGACTATATTAATGAAGTAGAAAAAGAAGCAAAGGGAGCACCTGTTACGATACTAATGCCGCAATTTATCGTCAAAAAATGGTGGCACACTTTACTTCATAACCAAACAGCAATCGTGTTAAGATTCTTTTTAATTCTAAAAAAAGATGTTGTCATTGCGACACTGCCATACCACTTAAAAGAATAACAAAACAGCTAATAGTGAATTTAACATAATCCCAAACTTTGACCTTTAGTGCCTGTCACCGCACGAATTTTATCTCAACTGAAAATCAGGCAGGTGACAGGCACCTATACGATTTTATTTAACTAATGGCAGTTTTGTGGAAGATGATGTAGAGAATCGCTGAACCAAATCGCAAAATTCCTCCATCCGTTTGGCCATACATAACTCTTTTCAATGTGACATCCCCTTCTTAAAACACCGTTATGATGGGCAACTTCAACAACACCTCAATCCTTTTGTAACTTCTCTGATCAATCGCTTGATTCCCTTTGTTTTACATGCATCTGCAAACATAAGCAATTTACAAAACGTATTTTGACTTTATCTATTTCCAAATTAAAATAATTATAATTTTATATTGGTTTTAATAACAAAATATTTATAATTGAATATATAAAAAGGAACCAGTCTTAGAGAACGTTAGGCCTCCTTTTTGCGCACTAAAAGAGAATTATAGTTATTATGGATTAGGAGGAGAGGGAAGAATCCATATCCAAATATAAAGTTCACAAATACCATTGCCGATTTACGTCTTTTATATATGTTCCAATTGGGTTTGTATCTAACCATTTAGAGGTACTTTATGATAATGATTATGAATGTTTAAACTTAACTAAGCAATTGAATGCAAAATATTATAGACCTCCTATGCTAAATACACATCTCTTGTTTATTCGTTCTCTTGCAAAAAGTGTTCTCAATGAAATAAGTAAACAGAAAAAGGTGGCAATGTAAATGGAACAAATAGTATGCTTTAGATGTCACAAACCAGTTCGTCGTCTTAAACATTCTATAATATGTGAGTGCGGTTCTAAAATACTACTTTCGAATTAGTAAGGGAACTCTTAGCTTTTAGTGTCTACTGCATATCTCGAATTTTGGCAAAATCTTGACTTTGCTCTTTTGAGGAGAATGTGAAAAGGGAGAAATGAGAAATAGCAAGACTTCAAGTACAGGATTGATTTTTTATGTATAAAAAACTCCTTATAATTAGGGATTGGGCTAGGCCCTCCCTAATTATAAGGAAATCGTTACGTATTGTTTACAAGTGCTTCTTCTTCAATAAAAGGTTATTATGTACTGCTACTGTTTAACAATATATCTTTTTGTAACTTCTTCCAAACTTCTGGCCATTTCTTTGAGTATGTTCGATGATGTATCTAATTTTCGAGCAGTATTTACTTGTTCCTCAACAGCCGCACTTAACTCTTGTGTTCCAGCTGAAATTTGTTGAGTAGAACTTGCAATAGACTCAATGGCACGATTTAATTGATCGATTGCTAAAGATTGTTGCTTCACAGCACCGGCAATATTTGTAGTATTTTCGTTAATTTCTTCTGTAACAGACATAATGCTTGAGAGTGCTGATTTGGCTGTATCAGCTAAATTTTGACTTTCGATCACTTCATTTCTAACTTTATCAATTTCAGATACAGCTTCGTCTGTACTTTTCTTATTTCGATTAACAATTTCAATAATATTTTTTGCCGCTTTTGCGCTTTCCTCAGCCAGTTTTCTAACTTCTTCAGCTACAACTGTAAAACCTTTCCCATGTTCACCAGCACGAGCAGCTTCAATGGCCGCATTTAAAGCAAGTAAATTTGTTTGGTCACTAATATTCGTAATCACATTCACAAGTTGTGTAATCTCGATTGATTCGTCACTAAGTCTTGAAATCGTATTTTTTAATTTTTCGGAGGCAGAAGCAACTAATGTTAGGCGTTGAACGACATGATCAACTGCATCGACCCCTTCTTTTGAAGTTTTTAGGGATTCTTCTGTGACAGAGTTTGCTTGTTGTGCGGAAGCGTTGATTTCCTCAATAGAAGCATTGATCTCTTCAATCGTTGCTTGAATTTCTTCAAGATTAGCACTTTGCTCTTGAACACTTGCGAAGCTATGCTGAATAGCTTCAGATAATTCTTCCGTTGCTTTCATAGATAAATTTACGGATTCAGATAAAGAACTAGAAAAATTAGCTAATTCATTCGAATCATTTTGAAGCTTCATAATTAGGTTTCGCAAGCTTTCTGTCATATTATTGATTGTTCTAGCTAGTACTTCAAGCTCCCCTTTGGCTTCGACTTGAACAGTTTGACTTACATCGCCATCCATAATCGTTTGCGCCCGTTCAGTTAGTTGAGAAATTGGCTTTACTAAAAAATAATGGAGAATACTAAAACCCATAATAATTGACACTACAGACATAGCCAAAGAAATAACCATACTGTCCATAAGATCCGAAAGATGTGAAACGATTTGCGAACCTATAAGAGTGAGTAAAATAACCCAGCTTAAGTATGACAATCTAAACTTCATTTAATCCTTCCTTTCTCAACCTTATGTCTGATTATATATATAAATGAACTATTTATCGTGTCCATTGTATTATAGAAAACAGATTTAACCTTTCAACATGAAAACTAGGCGATAAAAGGATTTTGGGAATGGTTGTACAAAGTGTTTATTATATACACTGATAACCGTACATTCATATCTTGCTTTCGACCACTCCTTTCTAAGTTGTATGATAGATATTTTAAATGTTGGAAATAAATAAAAAACTACCCCTAAATGCTAAAAGGGTAGTCGATTAGGCAAAAATATACTAAACGAAGAATCAACGTGTTACAAAATCTATATTCGGTGAATAAAAAATAGTGAATTGTATAGATAAATGAACATGTAACCGAAAATAAATGATGTTGAAAATCTTCCAAGATTCCTCAAGGAAAGGGCAACTGGCTGGCATATCTTTTTACCTAAGACTTAGTCCCTATAGCTTTGCGTCCTACCCTTTCGAGCAGTTTGCCAATATTCAAATCGGCTTTGTAAATTTTTGTAGATTTTTGTCATTTTACAACACGAATTATACTATATTTTTTTAAAAAATAACCTATTTTTATTGAATTTTTTACAGAATTTAATCAGTCAATCTTTTCATTTTTAATTTGAGAAACAAGGTAGAAATTAGGTGTTTATTCCTATGGTCATAGTTTTGTTTTTGATATTTGCTGCGCGTTTTTCTTGAGCTGTTATGGTAGGAAAAGGTGAGGCGGAGTGAAGTTGTCTAAACCTAAAGTTTACGCTCTTGCGACACCGTATGTTTCCAGTGGTGAATTTCTCTTCTGGAATTGCTCCATTCCTACTGTTAGGAGGATTCCTGCTTCAGCAAACTTCTCTCATTGGGCTCGGTATTATTCTGTTCTCAGCAGCTGTGGCGTTCCAATTAGTTACGCTGCCGGTAGAATTTAATGCAAGTGCTCCTGCTAAAAAGCTTCTTCTTGCTGAAGGATTTATTGTCAATGATGAAGTACGTGGAGTGAATAAAGTCTTAAATGCTGCTGCATTAACCTATGTAGCTGCCGCATTAATCTCTATGTTAGAGTTAATCAAGTTTATTATGAT
>DASQMX010000025.1:0-55424 GCA_035645275.1 Anoxybacillus sp. | reverse complement strand
GCAAAAGAAGTCATTCCGCCCTTGGCTATGTATCGCCATGTGAATTTGAAGCTGCATATTACGCTAATCAGAGAAAAGTAGCTGCCTAAGTTCAGCTATTTCTCTCTGTTTAACGTGTCCGTTTTCTTGACATAACACCAGTTTAGGAATATCTGTGAAATTAGTCGGCTCATTCACAAAATATCTATTTGCTTTTTGTAACCCTTTACCTAATCCAACAACAAAATCTTGAGCAATACAATGAATTAAATTGTACTTCTTTAGTGCATCAAGGTATTTATCTAATGTACGATCTTTGATTCGTGTTTTTTCTTCTAATGTTTCAAGTGGAGCATCATAACCGTTGAAAATTTGATTCATACAACGAAAAAAGGCGTACAGGTAAAACCCTGTACACCCTAAATCCTCATTCGTCATACAAAATATGAACACTTCAAATGGCACTAAATGCGTACGATCAATATAAAAGAATGTGCCATCCTCATAATAATCCTCTTCTGATTCTTTATCTCTATAAAATGCCTTGACTGGAAATTTGATTTTAAAGTTTTTCGGTACATTTAATGCTTTTATGTATTCTGTGTATTCTTTAAAGTCATCAACATAATAAAACTGTAAACCTTCAATTTCATCATATGAATAACTTAACGGAAAATCTTTAGTTGTTCTAATATAGTCCATTTGCTCAAGGATTCCATTTTTCTTAATGAGATAATCGAGTTTTTTATAATTAGCATTGTACCCTAATATTTTCTTAATGAATTTCTGGTCAATGAGTTCGTTAACCGTTCCATACTTTGCATATCTATAAGCCCACGTAACAAAATAAATATAGGAATAAGCAAATGCAATATGTGAAGGATTTTCGATATTCTTCTGTAAATCTCCAAAAATCTCATTCGGCATAAAGATTTTAGATTCATGATCATTGAATTGTAATAATTGTTCCATTTCTGTATAAGTCATCATATTTGCATACCTCCTAAAAATTAGCGATTTTTATACTCTTGAATGGCTTGATTAAGAAATTCCGTGCGTTCAAATAACGTAAAAATCATGCCTGTTTTAAGGTGTCTGCCTTCTGTGATATAGTCGATGTTTTTCTCATATCGCAAAAAATCTCTTAATCGTTTGTCATAGCAAAAGAAATAATTTTTCATATCTGATTACCTCCTAACAAAGTGTCGTATATTTCATTTTTCTTGTTCCAGTAAGCGCAAAAGAGATTAAATTCGGTATTTCATCTTTCGATTGAATTTGATATGTATTAGCGTCTTGTGTTTTAAACTTTGTAAGTAAACTAAATTGCTTATTAGGCAACTCTATTGGAAAATCAAAAAACCCTTGCAATTCTGCAAGGGCAATATCAGTTTCTAAATATCCTTCTTTATTCAATTTAATTTTTGATTTAAGATTGTACTTTTGTTGAATATGTAAATAATCGGCTTTTGTTGTTTCATTGAGTAAATCAATCAATTCATCAAAGCCTAATAAGTGTAAATATGTATTATGAGTTTTTCTAAACGCATCGGAATAATGTCCCAAAAATGATGAGTCAATGGATAACAGTACCATTTTCCCCTCTTTTGTTTTTGGTAAAGGTAAACCGTAAAAACTCCACATTGTAAGAGTTGTAGACATTGCATATTTCTTTGTGTAGTTTCCTGCATGTACTTTTAATAAAGCGTTAATGTTTGCAGTAAGATGATTTACATAGTCATTTTCATTAATTCTTACAACATGATTGCACCATGATTTACCACGATGGAGCGCAAGGTCAATTCCGATTGCTTTCCGTTTATCTTCTTTATCAGCAACGAATATGTTGTTAAAATCATAAAAGTAATTAATTTCATTCCCTTTTACGTATTTTTCAATAGCACAACCTACAAGTGAATCTAAATCATCAGTTAAAATAAGCGTATTTTGTTTTGGTGTATAATCCGAACACCAAGCAGGGAATAGTTCTCTTAATTTCTGTTTCATCTGATACAGTGAAGAAAAGAGAACACTCCCACAACTCCTTAAAAACAAAACAATAAAAATTAATTTTAAACGTCAATAACCTTACCTACCCATCATGATGATGAATAGGTTTCCTCCTTTTATTCCTTTGAAAATTTTGTTGTTTTTGGAATAAAAGGAGTGTGGTTATGACGTGTTCTTAATACCTTTCTTCACTTTTTCACCTCCATTTTCTTTTTGATTAATTTAGTTTTATTTTTGGTCTATGTATTCTCTATATTTTTGAATTTTCTCTTTCTTCATCCCACACTCTCCACGCTCATAGCGACTTAATAGAGATTGTGAGCATTGAAGATATTCACTTAATTCCTTTTGTGAAATGTTCTTTTTTCTGCGCTTGAGCAAATACTCATCACGCAATTTGATATTCATTCCCCTTCACTCCTTTCTGCAAAAATATGAGTAAATTTTTTATAAAAAAAGAGGATACCTACAAAATGTAAGCATCCCCTTTTTACTTATGTATTCAATTAAGCAGTAATTTCAAAAGATGCTGCTGCTTTACGATTTAACAATTTAAGACCTAATTGTGTTTCAAGATAAACTGATTGTTTAGAGCCACTTACAGGTTGTTTTGTTGCGCTAAATGGAATAAGCGTTGCGAGTTCGAGATAATCTCCATTCACAACAAATAATTTATTTTGTAATTTTTCAGTAAGTACAAAACGTACTTGACCGTAAACAGAAGTATATACTTCTGTATCAAAACCTAACTCTTTATCTCTTGCCAAGAATGTTACGCTATCAAATTCATTAATTTTTACTTTCATGCTTGCAGGAAGAAATACAGTCATGTTGTAGTTTACGCCTGCATGATACAAAGCAGAAAGAGTTTCTTCAAATGCAACTTTATCAAAAACAGACCCTGTGATTTTGTGATCTGCATGGATTTGCTCTAAAATTCCACCTGTTGTGTAAGTTTTAGTTGTTGAATTATAACCTTTTGTACCGTTAATTAATTTATTTTCAATACGCATTTTAATTGCTTTTGTTTTGTTTGCTACTTCTCTTGCAAGTAAATCGTTAATACCTACTGCACTTGACGCTTGAGCAGTATTAGAAACAGTCGCAGTAGCCGCAAAAATTTCAAGGTAGTTATCTAATATCTCTTGATTATCTTCAACATATGCAGGAGCGTCTCCACCTTCTGATTGTGTAACTGCACTTGCTTCATTAATTGATTCTTCAATCCAAGAAACTTGTGGAGCAGTCGCTTTTACTTCTTTTCCTAAAAGAAAAGTAGTGAATGGTGTAATAACTGGTGTAGTTTGAATTAATACATCTTTTAAATCAACGGATTGACCTTCTAAAAACTTATCATGTGTAAACATTAATATCATCCTCCATTTAATTTTTAATTTTATAAATTAAAAAGTCACCATCAGAATTAATTCATTCCGAATAGCGACTTAATCATAGCAACTGTATTACCTTGTTTCTTTGCCTGCTCATAGGCAGTCATTTGTTTATGATCGTTTGGTACATAACCTGTTTCGATTTTGATTTCATTTACAATAGAAGTTAATTTTTTCACAACATCTTTTAATTCATCTTCATTTGATACCTTTACAATATCAGCAAACTTTTCTAAACCATTTTCTTTTAATGTTAATTGCACTTGCTTCTGCCATAATTCATTTTGTTTCGCTTCAATCTCTTTTTGTTTTTCTGCTTCATTCGCAAGTGTTTGTTCCATTTTCTCCATCTTCGCAACAAGTTCAAGATATGTTTTCATGTCCACTTGTTGTTGGTCTTGCTGTTGAGTTTGATCTTGTTGTTGGTCTTGAGTTTGAGTAACTTTTTCATCAGACATAATATCTACCTCCATTTTCATTAATTAAATTCAATTTTTACCGAATCCCTTACGAGAATCGGCTTGTTATTGTAAACTCCCGAAAATTCAAAGATAATTTCACTTTGATTCATCGGGAGTACATAATCATAAAAATAGACACCAAAATTTTCTTTATTGGTGTCATCTAATGTTACCTGTTCAATTTGTTGTTTATTAGTGTCATAGATAGTTAATTTAATATCAGTTGGCTCAACTGATTGTCCATCAAACGTGCGAAAATGACATTTTAATCTAACCGTATCGCCTGCTAGTGCCATTTAGTTAATCACCTCCACTGTGGAAGGATTTTCGATTGCATATACGTTAGATAGATTTTCTTCAAACTGTACATTTGAAGTATTTTCAATCACTGATACATAAGCATTTACTGCTTTATTTTGTATTGGTATAACTGCAATTACATTAGAATGAATAGGATTTATGTAAGAAAGTAATTGTTGTATTGTCTTTGTCTTGCGTTCAATGATTGAACCGATTGGATTTATATATGTATTTACTGTTGCAATTGCACTTCTAACCGTTCTATTTTGCTTCTGAACGCTTGTTGTAATTGGTAGGGTATAACTCGATATTGTCCGTTTCGTGCTTGTATGGCGTTCTGAAAGCGTCTGAATAGCATTTAAAAAGGATTGTGCTTGTTTAGTTGATTTATTGATTTTAGATGTTTTGGAATGAATATGATTCACATATGATTGAATTGTAACTGTTTGTTGTTTTGGTTGCGCTGTTGGTACTCCGAATAGTTGCAAGTAAGGATAATCATTATTTATTCCCCATGTATTAGTAAAATCCCATCCAACATATGTGGACTGTGTTTTCATTTCAGCAGTTGTTTTACCTGTACCACCTGCGGAAATTGTTTGACCACTTGTATTAATATCCCAGTATGAATTTGTAACTTTTGTTGAATCCACATGAGAACCGACTAAACCGCCATTATATAAGTTAGGATCTGGTGTTACTGTTACCAAACCTGTCGAATAGCATTTATTTACAAGTGAATTAGATGTAGCACCATTCCCGACTAAACCACCAACACGTCCTTTTCCTGTTGCATTAGCGTGAGAAAAACAGTTTTCAATTAATCCACTGTAATGCCAGCCAACTAAACCACCGATTCCATATTGCCCCGATACATTTCCTGTCGTGTAGCAGTTTTTTATTGTGCTATTCGTAATATTTCCTACAAGAATGCCCGCATAGTTCACGTTTTGACCGACAACATTTGCATTTTCAATTGCTAAATTTTGTATAGTTGCATTTTCAGTAAAACCAAATAATCCGACATATGCAGTTGTTGAATTTATTGTGAGATTTTTAATTTTATATCCTTTACCGTTAAAATTTCCTGTAAATTTTGTTGAAGATGTGCCGATAGGAGTAAAATTCCCCCAACTGCCCATATCAATATCATTTCCTAATTCATAATAAGCAGTTAGGTTATTTCTTACACTGTGTAAATCCTGCGGTGTTTGAATGATATAAGGATTCGATTGTGTTCCTGCACCTAACATGAATAATCACCGCCTTAAACTTGCGGCACTTGAATTTCATGAATCACCGTTAATTCATCCATATCACTTTCAATTGTGAAAGATGAAAATGATTCAATTGAATAAGCATTTCCGCCTGTTGCAACATCATATATTGCACTTGAAGCAAATGTTACAGGATAAGTAATATCAGCATCAGAACCTTTGACGACAATTTGAAGTTTCAATACTTGATCGCCTGCATTATGTATCCAACTAACACGACTATCAGAAGGCGAAAGGCGCAAAATTGGATTATTTGAATCATCTCTTAACTCAATGTATTTCCAATTTTGTTGAATATAATCTCTAATTGCTTGATATGCACTTACTGTAATTTCAGCCATTATTTAGACACCTCCAATTTCTCGATTTTTTGTTCAATTCGTTCGATTGCTTCAACGATACGTTGTTGTGCTTCATTTTGTTTTTCAATTTGAGCAATTAATTTTTCTTCACGTTGTTTTGCTTCTTTTCTCGTATCAACAAGCAACCAAACGAATAATAAAGCGAATACACCGTTTGTTGCAAATTGCTCTAATGGAATAGATGTTAAATCCATGTCAACGCCTCCTTTCCAAAAATATTAAAAAATATGAGAAAAAATAAAACAAAAAAAGAGTGAGCAAAAGCCCACTCCCAAGAAAATGGAGGCGAAAAAGCGAAAGAACTTGTAATAATGACTATTGATAAAACGAAAGTACAGAAGGAGATACCCTTCCTTTGTAGGTCATTAACTCAATTTGTGGGAAATTCAAATATAGTTGATATTATTGAATTTTTAATACTTCATTGGAACGCTGAGTTTAAAAAATAAATAGAGGGCAACATTAACACCCTCTACAATATAATATCATTAAAAATACAACATAAATTTTTATTATATTACATTTTAACTTATTAATTCAATAATATCATCATAATTTTCTTCACCTTTTTCAGCAATATGCTCACTCATTTCTTTTAGTGCTTCTTTTGATTTAATCAAATACTGCACAAATGATTTATTCACAATGCGGACAAATCGTTGTTTATCTTTTTGCGTTTTTACTTCCTTCTCACCTTTCCATCTTTCAATAAACCACTTTGTATCCTTTTCGCTCATGTAATCAAATAACGCATCAATCACAGTTGTATTTATGTCCTTCTTATTCTCATGAGCCGATTCAATAGAAATATCATCTTCATCATTCTCTTTCAAGAAATTCAGTACATAATTAAACAGCATTGCTTCATCATCAATCACATGTTCCAAAATATTTTCTGTATACTTCACAAACGTTTTAATTGTTTGATATGTATTTGTTTTAACTATGATTTTATATGTACGAAATGCTAAATATTCTGCTTTAATCCGTTTAAGTGCTGCGTTCCAAGTTTTAGATATGTATTGCTGACTGACATTTCCCATTCTTTCTGCAATTTCATGTTGTTTTAGACCCGATTTTATATATGTATAGATTTCAAATTGTGAATCGCTTAAAATCTTTTCTAACCCACCAACAAACTCAAGAAATTTTTCGTATGTATTATCATCTTCACCTTTAAGCCATTCACGATATATTTGCACATCACTAATATTCACTTCATCTTCTTTTTCAGTATTGTATACAGTTTCATTTTCTGATAAAATTTCAGTATCGTATTGTGTTCGTATATGTTCAATTACAACAAAATTCATTTTATCCCCAGCCCAACTGATAATTTCGGCTGGGCTTCTTTTTATATCCGCTTTCTCAAATATTTCATATATTGCGCTCAAGAAATATTCATTTATATCCTTTTTGTCAATCGCATTTCGATAGCAATATCTTGCTTCAATTCGCTTCATAATCTGATTTAATGCTTTATCTTGTGTACGAATATATCTTATTTCATCATATTGCCCCAGTTCATTTTGCTCCCGAATCGTTTCATACACGATAAAATCACTCATTACCTCTTTATTTTTTCGATATTCAACAATCCAATCGCGTAAAGTTTTCTTTTTCATTTAATTCCCCCTTTATATTATTTTTAAAAATTAAAAAATATTAATAATCCTCTTTGAATAATTAGCAACACCACCTCCTAACATTTCCCTTTTATGCTGTATTTTACTTAATTTTGTTTTTTTGGCAAACTTTTATATTACAATTTGATTAAATTAATATTACAAAATTGTTACAAATAAAGTGTAATTTTACTTCATCTTTGACTATCTTTGACCTTTTTGTTTTTATTATATTTTGACCTTTTTTGACTTTCAAGTATATTTTTAAAAAATACTGAAAAAATCTCTATAAAATTGTGATTTTATTAAGCCACTTCTTCACAAATAACTTGTAAATATTCCTCATCTAATTTCTTCTGTACAATGCCCCAAAAATACCCGAAAATATTTCTAACCTTCTTACCTTGTTTCATATTCCGAATCATTTGTTTAAAAGCATTAGTAGCCAATTCTAAACGGTCATCCAGCGAATAATAAGAAAGGTAATATGTTTGAATCTGAATGACCTTCCATAACTCCTCGAACACTTTGTAATCGTCATAAAAACACTTTACTAATTCAGTAAAGACCTTTGGTACTCTTGAGGAAGTAAAACTTGCATCTAATTTATCTTCTTTTTGCACGTTTTCATTACGTTTATTTAATAGATTGCTAGTTTTAAAATTAAGATTGCTAGTTTCTTTAATAGGTGCGTCAATTGTTTCACTTGCAGGTACTTCAATTGTAGGAGAATCAGAAACAATTTGATAACGCTGGAATACATAAACATTATGTGATTGTTTTCCGTTCTCTTTGAATGTATTAATCACTTGAATTAACCCGAATTTCTTTGCTTTCCGCAACATACGCTCAAAAGTAGAACGTGAGATTTCTTTACCTTTTTCATGACATGCTGAAACAAGCGTTTGAATTTTAGCATTGCAAACGCCTGCGATTTTTGCGGAATATCTAATTAAACGTTTTAAGGCGATTAATTCCGATTTGGTGAATTTGGATTTTAAATCAATCATCCATTGTTCAATCTGATTATTGAAGTCGGTTAAATCTCGAAACTGCGAAAGATGTTTAAATTGCTCAATGTTACCTGCTTTCATTTGAATATATGCCCCCTACGGTATGTTTTTAGGGCATACTCAAATAAGCGTACACCTTGCCTATTTTTTGAAAATGGTGTATGCTTTATTTAACGGGATATTTATTTGAGTATGCCTATGGGGAGTAAGTGTTGCCCGCACTTGCTCCCCGATTTTTTTGATTAATCTAAATACTTACGAATCCGTTTAACATCATCGTAAAGTTCACGAAGCGTTTCATCATTCGAGTCCTCTAACCTTATATTGATTGCAAGATAAACATCTAAAACAACTTTAAGCACATTAACTTCATGTTCAGTGAGATGAAGTGTTTTCATTTACGCTACCTCTTTTCTTTTAATTCTTGCTTCAAGCCCTGCATAAAGATGCCATTCTGGAGCATCAGAACAGTAAGTGTTTAGTGCTTCTTGATATGAAATTCGGTTGTATTTTTCCCCATCGAAAACTTCAATAATAAACAAATCGTTAAGTTGTATAAATTCCCCGATTTCTAACTGTAAAAATGCTTGTCCATTTTCGATTACTAATGTGCCAAGCGTGTAATTTTCTAAAAAAGCGTCAATTTTGCGTGTAGTGTATTTAATATGTTCTGTGAGAATATTCATGTTTTTCGCCTCCTATTTAGATTTTTATATTCATTAGTGGACTTGATGGCATTGCTTTCTTTATCAGTTCGAAATCCTCTAATGACTGTAAATATCGTTGTGTTGTTGAAATATCAGAATGTCCCAACAACTTAGAAAGTGTATAAATGTCGATTCCGTTTAAAATGCATTGAACGGCAAAAAAATGGCGAAACGTATGCGGACTTACTCTCTTATCTTTAATTCCTGCACGCCTACCTGCCTCTTTAATAATGTTATTAAGTCCAACATGAGAAATCAGATCACCCTTGTAAGACAAAAAGTAATAGTTTTCGTTAACGTATTTATCTTTGAAATATTCCTTTCTGATTCGCTCATATCTTATAAGAATTTTCTTTAATGCTGGACTGATAAATATATACCGTTCTTTGTTCCCTTTACCGTTGACGAGAATTGTGGTTTCTTTTACATTCTTTGTTTCTAATTCTCTTAGTTCCATGGCACGCAGTCCACAATCAGAAAGCATGGCTATTATTGCCTTGTTACGTGCTTCGAAATAATTTTTATAACTAAATGAATTAATCATTTCTGCAACTTCTTTTGTTGTAAAACCTTTGAGTACCTTTTTGGGTATTTTTGGAGTTTCAACCTTTTTTGCTATATTCTCTTTCAAATATTCTTCCTTTTCACACCATGAAAAAAATGCCTTTATCATTTTGAACATGGACACAATAGATTGCGGTTTTAATCCTGTTTGTTGTTTAAATCTCATATATGCTTTTAAATCATGTACGGTAATACTTTCTAATTCTGTAATGGCACGTTTTTCTAATAAAAATTTTTTGAAATTTTTAAGTTCTTGGCGTTTATTTATCATCGTTTTTTTCGTGAACCCTTTAGATAAACAATAATAGTCATATTCCCTTAATACATCTTCAAGCAACAAAAAAGACCACTCCTTTCGTTGGTTAAACTGTCAACGAATAGAATGGTCTTTGATAAAAAATGTGAAAGATTCACCATTTTTTAATAAAAAAAATGATGGAGAAAGATTCACTATTTTTAATTTTATCAGTTCATCTCTCCGATTTAATCCATCTTAATCAATCTTAATCAAGCAATAAATCCCTTATCAGATAAGGATTGTGCCTGTCCAATGTTTATTTGAATTGGTTGTTCATCGCTTTCAGCATTTGATTAATTTTCTTTTGTGATGGAGTCATTCCCATCTGCATCATCATCATGCGAATCATTTGCTCATTGATCGGCGGATTTTTCTTTAGGTAATTCATCATCGTTTTACGAGCGATGAAAAATCCTAGCGCCGTTCCAGCAAGAAGAGCTAGAATGCCAACTAGAATCGTTGTCCACATACTTTTTTCCTCCTTCATGTTGTCTACCTAACAGTGTACTAAACAATGAGCTATTATACAATATTTCGTCCAGAAAATCTCTTATTTACGCAAATTTTCTTTTTTCGATTTTTTGCGCAATCCATTGTGCCCCATTGAAGTGAAAATCGACCGCTAAAAAGTGGGGTGTAACGGTTGATAGCGCATCAAACATTTGTGAAACAATCGTTTCTTCATTATTTTCTACCATTAACATAAGACGGCGGTTTTGAATAATTAAAGTCGCTTCATCTTCCGCTTTTTTCGTTTGAATCATGTATATACTTTTTTCCGAGCGATAATCGAGCCGTTTACCAAATTGCTGATGAAGCACTTCGTCAATCAACGCACTTGGAATCGGTTCTGTTATATAACGAATTTGCCTTGCTATTAACTCTTTTTGTGACGCTTTTGCATCGCGATATTCACGAAACAATTCTACAATTTTTTCCGGGCGGTTTGCATAATGTACAGCTATTTCATTATTCATCCAATAAATCCAATATCCAATCATGGTTCGTCCCCCATTCTTTTCCTAGCTATATGTATTATAGGAAAAGTAGAGGGAAGATATTTGTCTTTTAACGGAAAATATATCGACTAGTTTTGTCGATATATCACATATGATAGAAGAAAAAGGGCAGACCTATAAGCCAAGTGCCAGACCCCACAACACAATATATAGGACTAACATTAGATAAATGGAACTATATATTATGAAATGCACGTGAGGTCAGACACTTATAGGTCTGCCACTTTTATCCTTGTCCATTATTATGCGTTGTTTAGCAATGCTTTTACGCGCGCGACAACATTTTCAACGGTAAATCCGTATTCTTCCATAATTTTCTCTCCCGGAGCAGAAGCACCAAAACGGTCAATAGCTAAAATATCTCCTTCATCTCCTGTATAGCGCTCCCATCCGAGTGAAGCGGCCATTTCGATAGCTAGGCGTTTCTTTACTGTCTTTGGAAGAACACTTTCTTTATATTCCTGCGGTTGTTTCTCAAAGCGATCCCATGAAGGCATGCTCACTACAGAAACGTGAATTCCTTCTTCCGCTAACACTTTTTGCGCTTTTACAGCTAAGCTCACTTCCGAACCGGACGCCAGCAACAACGCTTGTGGAGCGCCGTTTGCTGCCTCAGATACAACATAAGCTCCTCTTTTCACACCTTCATATGCACGTTCAGCTGTATGAGGCAATGTTGGAACATTTTGTCTTGTGAGTACAAGCGCTGTCGGTTGATCGTTTGATTCTAATGCTAAGCGCCATGCTGCTGCCGTTTCATTGCCATCAGCCGGACGAATGACAGAAAGGTTCGGCATTGCTCGAAGCGACGGCAATTGCTCAATCGGCTCATGTGTTGGGCCGTCTTCACCAACAGCAATACTATCATGCGTTAATACATAAGTAACTGGTAGCCCCATTAATGCAGCAAGACGAATAGCTGGACGTAAGTAATCAGAAAAGACAAAGAACGTTCCGCCAAATACTTTCACACCGCCATGAAGCGCCATTCCATTCATTGCTGCTCCCATAGCAAATTCGCGCACACCAAACCAAATGTTGCGGCCATGGTAGCTTTCTGGCAAGAAGTTTTCTCCGCCTTTAATTAACGTTTTGTTGGAGCCTGCAAGGTCAGCAGAGCCGCCAATAAATTGCGGTACGACTTTAGCAATTGCGTTTAATACCTCACCTGAAGAAGCGCGAGTAGCTAAACTTTTTCCTTCTTCGTATACAGGTAAGCTTGCTTCCCAGCCTGCTGGCAGCTTGCCTTCAATTGCCAATTCCAACTGCTGCGCTAATTCTGGATATGCTTGTTTATACGCTGCGAATAATTCATTCCACTCTTGTTCTTTTTTCTCGCCCGCTTCTTTAACGACTTTGCGGAAATGTTCATACACTTCTTCCGGTACATAAAAATCTTCTTCAAATGTCCATTGATACGCTTCTTTCGTCAGCTTCAATTCGTCCGCTCCAAGCGGTGAACCATGAACATCAGAAGTGCCCGCTTTGTTCGGTGAGCCATAACCGATTGTCGTTTTTACTTCAATAAGCGTTGGACGAGATGTATCTGCTTTTGCTTCTTTTAACGCATTAGCAATTTCTTCAATATTATTGCCGTCTTCCACACGCAAATACTGCCATCCATACGCTTTAAAACGTTCTGCTACATTTTCAGAGAACGACAGGCTCAGTTCACCATCAAGCGAAATATCATTTGAATCATAAAGCACAATTAAGCGGCCAAGCTTTAAGTGACCAGCAAGTGAAGCAGCCTCAGACGCTACTCCTTCCATTAAATCACCGTCACCGCAGATGGCATATGTGTAGTGATCGATAATGTTAAAGTTGTCTTTATTATATGTAGCTGCTAAATGTCTTTCTGCCATCGCCATTCCGACAGCCATTGCAATTCCTTGTCCAAGCGGACCTGTTGTTGCTTCTACGCCTGGTGTATGTCCATATTCCGGATGTCCAGGTGTTTTGCTTCCCCATTGACGGAAGTTTTTAATGTCTTCCATCGAAACATCATAGCCGCTTAAATGAAGCAAGCTGTATAGAAGCATAGAACCATGTCCGGCAGATAAAATAAAGCGGTCACGGTTAAACCACTTTGGATTGCTCGGATTATGGTTCATAAACTGCGTCCAAAGCGTATATGCCATTGGTGCTGCACCCATCGGCATTCCCGGGTGCCCAGAATTTGCTTTTTCAATGGCGTCAATCGAAAGTGTACGGATTGTTGTAATCGATAATTGTTCAATCGAATGTGACATTAGCTTCATCCTTTCACAAAAACATTCTATTCTACACTATAATTATTATCATATAGAAAAGCCAGCGTCATGTACAAGCATCCATGACAAAAAATCGAAAATTCGTTGTAAAAAGAGGCTGCCCTAAAGCAAAGTGTCCGCCCCACAACACAATATATAATAGCATTGAATAACTATATTGTGAAATGTACGGGAAGTCAGACACTTATGGCGACAGCCCCATTAATGAATTCGTTTTGCTTTACTTTCTTTTAATTTTTTCGGTGTAACATCGTTTCCGTTAGGATCGATGATCTTCACGGAATGAAGCGTGTTTGTAAACGACTCACGCAGCGCTTTTAAATATTCTTGACGAAGGCGCTTTTGCTCTTCTGCTTCTTTAGCGGTCAATCCGCTTATCTTTGCCTTTTTTGCCAACTCATTAATTCTCGCAATTTTTTCTTGTGATAACATCGCCATATAACTCCCTTTGTTGAATAACTGCCATGTACATATTACTAGAGTCCATTGGACTTGACAAGCGTTTCGCTCATGTTTGTTTCTACATATTCTTGGTAACGTCTATGTACCGTCGCTTTGGAAGCTTGATAGCCGAATCCACGCAGCGTAGCAGCAATTTCTGCAAAAGTCAAGCCATTATTCCGCAAGCGCACAATCTCTTCAACCGGTAATTCAAGCCGTTCTCTTCCGGCATTTTCTCCGACGTTTTTCAAGTTACGCTCCGGGCGATACCCTTTTTCTACCGCTCTTTGCATTCCGCGTTTAATTTTTAAATTATGAATTTTTCGTTGATATTCCTCAACAATACTGATAATCTCTAATACCATCGAATCCGCTTCAGATAATTGAATTTCCCCATGGTGGCTAACGGTATATATTTTTACTCCTTCTTTTCGAATGCAGTGCAGAAGAGCAATTCTTGCATTCCCCCGACCTAAACGTGTTTCGTCTTGAATGAGCAACGCTTCAACGCGCTCTTCTTTTATTAACGTTAACAATTCCAAAATCCCATCGCGTTCGATATCGTATCCACTCGCCTGCTCTTCAATGACTTTGATAATTTCAAATCCGTATTGTTGCGCAAGATGCCCTAGCTCTTCCCTCTGACGTTCTAAAGATGTTTCTTGCGCTTCTTTTTTTGTGCTAACACGGCAATAAATAATCGCCTTCACCATCATCACCCATTTTATTGATTGCTTGCTACTAATTCTTCTCCCTCTGATTTTAACACTGGAATGACTATTTTTTCACCTGCAACAATTTGTTCGTTCGTTAAGCGATTGACATCGATGACCCATTCAATGAACTCATGTGTTGATAGATTGTGTGAGCCGCTGTATTTTTCCGCCAGTTCCCAAAGCGTATCGCCCGCTGATACCGTTATTTCGATATAGTCTTCTTTATTGATAGGTTTTGTTGCATATAAAAACGATCCTATTAACATAAGTGAAAGAATCGAGAATGTAACATAATGCCCCAACTTTTGTTTCATAAGACTTTCCTCCTAGAGAATGTTTGTTCGTTTTTTTCTACTTTTATCATAATTAGAACATTTGTTTGTGTCAATAGTTTTTTTCGAACTTATGTTTGTGTTTGTTGTTAAATCATGATATAATCAAAACAAAAGTTGATGATACGAGGTGCATAAAATGACAAAGCTATCCAAACGTCAACAAGAAATTTTAGATTTTATTAAAAAAGAAGTGCAAACGAAAGGATATCCACCATCTGTTCGGGAAATTGGCGAAGCGGTAGGACTTGCATCCAGCTCAACGGTACACGGACATCTCGCAAGGCTGGAAAGCAAAGGTTTAATTCGCCGCGACCCAACGAAGCCGCGCGCAATTGAGATACTCGATCCGGATTTCACTTCTTCTCTTCCAAAAAGCAATGTTGTCAATGTTCCCGTCATTGGTAAAGTGACAGCAGGTCAGCCGATTACAGCGGTGGAAAACGTAGAAGAATATTTTCCGCTTCCAGACCGACTTGTTTCACCAGGCGACCAAGTCTTTATGTTAGAAGTTATGGGCGACAGTATGATTGAAGCAGGAATTTTAGATGGGGACTATGTCATTGTTCGCCAACAGCAAACAGCAAACAACGGGGATATTGTCGTGGCAATGACAGATGAAAATGAAGCAACAGTCAAACGTTTCTTTAAAGAAAAAGATTATATCCGTCTTCAGCCGGAAAACTCAAACATGGAACCAATTATTTTACGCAACGTAACGATACTTGGCAAAGTAATCGGCGTATATCGGACGATTCATTAATTTCCGAATAAACAAAAAAGCTAACCAAAAACGGTTAGCTTTTTTGTTTATTAGTACAATGTCATATATTGATCGCGTTCCCACTGATGAACAGCTGTTCGGAACATATCCCATTCAATTTCTTTCGCTTCTACAAAATGTTCAAATAAATGTTTACCTAATGCGTTGATAATGACCTCGTCAGACTTTAAGTTTTGAAGTGCATCAGCTAAGGTTGCCGGCAAGTCAACAATTCCCTCAGCAAAACGCTCTTCTTTTGTCATTACGTAAATGTTGCGATCAACCGGGGCAGGAGGAGTTAGTTTATTCTTAATTCCATCTAATCCAGCCGCTAAAAGCACAGCCATCGCCAAATATGGATTCGCAGCAGGGTCAACGCTACGCACTTCGATGCGCGTGCTCATACCGCGAGATGCCGGAATACGAATGAGCGGACTGCGGTTGCGTGCAGACCACGCGACATAACAAGGTGCTTCATATCCAGGAACAAGACGTTTATATGAGTTGACTGTAGGGTTTGTTACAGCGGTAAAGTTAGGTGCATGCTTCAACACACCAGCGATAAAATGTCTTGCTGTATCGCTTAATTGTAACTCACCATTCGGATCAAAGAACGCATTTTCACCGTTTTTAAATAATGAGAGATTGCAGTGCATACCTGAGCCGTTAACACCAAATAAAGGTTTTGGCATAAATGTTGCGTGCAAGCCATGTTTACGCGCCACCGTTTTGACGACGAGCTTGAATGTTTGAATGTCGTCGCACGCTTTAATTGCATTTGCATATTTAAAGTCAATTTCGTGCTGCCCAGGTGCAACTTCATGGTGAGATGCTTCGACTTCAAAGCCCATTTCTTCAAGCTCTAATACAATATCACGACGGCAGTTTTCCCCTAAATCGGTTGGAGCCAAGTCGAAATAGCCGCCTTTATCATTCAATTCAAGCGTAGGTTCGCCTCTTTCATCTAACTTAAATAGGAAAAACTCCGGCTCTGGACCGAGGTTGAAATCCGTAAAACCAAGCTCTTCCATTTCTTTTAATACACGTTTTAAGTTATAGCGCGGACAACCTTCAAACGGTGTTCCGTCCGCATTATAAACATCACAAATAAAGCGGGCTACTTTTCCTTTTTCCGCAGTCCACGGGAAAATAACGAATGTATCTAAATCCGGATACAAGTACATATCCGATTCTTCAATACGCACAAATCCTTCGATTGAAGAACCGTCAAACATCATTTTGTTATCTAATGCTTTCTCTAATTGGCTGATTGGAATTTCCACGTTTTTAATCGTGCCAAGAATATCGGTAAATTGCAGGCGGATATACTTGACATTTTCTTCTTTCACAATTCGAAAAATATCCTCTTTTGTATACTTTGCCATACTAACTCCTCCCCGGTATAAAAAAGTATTTATATGTTAAAAAACATTAACCATTAATGAAAAAATCTTGCCATGTCGCCTTGACGCAGTGATGCACGATTAAATCGCCCTGCCTCCATCAATTCAGCTCTCAACAATTTCCGCAATTCTTCGTCCGTTAAATCCGGTTTCTTTACTTTTTCGGCAACTGGCTCATTCGGCGGCGTTGTAGATTGCCGCGCAGCAAAAATTTGTTTAATCCCTGCTAAATTAACTCCTTGCTCAATTAATTCTTTAATTTCGAGAAGGCGATCAACATCATTAAATGAAAAGAGTCGCCGATTTCCTTCCGTTCTCGCAGGAGAAATGAGCCCATGCTCCTCATAATAACGGATTTGACGAGCAGACAACTCAGTTAACTGCATCACAATGCCCATTGGAAACAATGGCATCGAACGACGAATGTTGCTACTCATGTCAAATTCCTCCTTTACTCTTATTTCCTATTTTATTTTGTGTAATATTTTTTGTCAATGATATGTTATTTTTTCTTACATCAAATAAAAGAAGCTGAAATAAAAAATGAAGTGTCAGACCCCACAACCATAATATATAGGATATAACTTGATAAAAACACTATATATGATGGATTGCACGTGAGGTCAGACACTTATGAGTGAGTCCCTATATCGTAATAAGTTTTTTCTCTATCAGCTGATCAAGTGCGGTGCAAATCGCAATTTTGACATGAGAATATGTCAGTCCCCCTTGCACATAAGCGACATATGGTGGACGAATCGGGCCATCTGCTGTCAACTCAATGCTAGCTCCTTGTATAAAAGTGCCAGCTGCCATGATGACATCATCTTCATAACCAGGCATGTAATTTGGATAAGGAGTGAAATGGGCATTAACCGGAGAGGCATATTGAATCGCTTGACAAAACGCAATCATTTGTTCCGGGTCATCGAACTGGACGGATTGAATTAAGTCGGTGCGCTTGGCGTTCCACTTCGGATGCGTATTCATTCCGAACTTTTCAAGCATCGCCGCGGTAAATACAGCTCCCTTTAAAGCTTGGCCAACGACATGCGGCGCTAAGAAAAACCCTTGATACATTTCCTGCAGACTATAAAGTGATGCGCCTGCTTCGGCGCCAATTCCCGGTGAAGTCATCCGATAGGAGCACGCTTCGACATACTCTTTTTTCCCGACAATGTAGCCGCCCGTTTTCGCAAGACCGCCACCCGGGTTTTTAATGAGAGAACCGGCAATTAAGTCCGCCCCAACATGGCACGGCTCCTGCTCCTCAACAAATTCCCCGTAACAATTGTCAACAAATACAACAACATCCGGTTTAATCGATTTAACAAAATCAATCATTTCTTTGATTTCCGCAATTGTGAAAGAAGGACGGGTAGCATACCCTTTGGAACGTTGAATACCTATCATTTTTGTTCGCTCAGAAATCGCACTTTTTACTGCCTTAAAATCGACACGGCCTTCAGGAGTTAAAGGTACACTATTATAGCTGATGTTGAATTCTTTTAGCGAGCCAATCCCGCTCCCGCGAATTCCGACAATTTCCTCCAATGTATCGTACGGTTTACCTGTAATATAAAGAAGTTCGTCATTGGGACGTAAAATCCCAAATAAAGCAATCGAAATCGCGTGTGTTCCAGAAATAATTTGCGGGCGGACAAGCCCAGCTTCTCCTCCAAACACATCAGCATATACCATTTCTAATGTGTCGCGCCCCGCATCATCATATCCATATCCTGTTGATGGAATAAAATGAGCATCGCTTACTTTATGATTGCGAAAGCTTTGTAAGACACGATATTGGTTATAATCGATTCGCTCCTCGATTTCTTTATGAATAGGAGCAATTTGTGCTTCTACTTCTGCTACTAGTTGTGCGATTTTTTCTCCGTTTCTCAAATGCTGAAACATGTGACTACCCTTTCTATTTTTGATATGGTTTTATTTGTCCATTTAGTGCATGATTAGCCAGTATATATCCATGGCATTCATACATGCCAGTTTGTTCATCGTAACGCAATTTGCGCAAAATCGTATCGGATTTTAATTGAGCAAGCAGTTTTCCTTCATAACTCGGAATTAGTGCATAATACGGCTTCATTAATTTAACGACGGTTTCTTCAATCATTTGACGAAGCCGCATTAAATCTTCTTCGCGAAAAGCGCTAATCATAATGCTCTCCGTTTTCGAACTTGGCACAAAGTTAGGATGTACAATATCTTGTTTGTTATAGACCGTAATGATAGGAATACCTGTCACTTTTAATTCATCAAGCAGTTCATAGACGGTCTGTTCATGGTTAAAATAATCCGGATTTGAAGAATCAACCACATGTAAGATTAAATCCGCTTCCTTTACTTCTTCAAGCGTAGAGCGGAAAGCAGCAACGAGAGTGGTCGGCAAATCTTGTATAAATCCGACCGTATCAGTAAGCAGCACCGTATAGCCGCCTGGTAATGTCAATTTTTTTGTTAACGGATCTAAAGTAGCAAATAATAAATTTTCCTCAAATGAATCGGCATCTGTTAGACGATTGAACAATGTCGATTTTCCTGCGTTCGTATAGCCGACAAGCGCCACTTGAAATACTTGATTTTTTTTGCGGCGCTCACGGTAGCGTTCACGGTGTTCTACAATGATTTTGAGCTGTTCTTTAATTTCATCGATACGACGATGAATATGACGGCGATCTGTCTCAAGCTTCGTTTCCCCTGGCCCTCGTGTACCGATACCGCCGCCAAGCCGGGAAAGTTCTGTTCCCTGACCGGCTAAACGCGGCAGTAAATATTCAAGCTGCGCCAGCTCAACCTGTAATTTTCCTTCTTTCGAACGCGCCCGTTGTGCAAAAATATCTAAGATAAGCTGCGTACGGTCAATGACTCTTGCTTCTAAAAGCTTTGAAAGGTTGCGGTTTTGGCTTGGTGATAATTCATCATTAAAAATCACAAGGTCTGCTTCTAGCTCTTTCGTAAGATTTGCTAGTTCCTCAACTTTTCCTTTTCCGATATATGTCGCCGAATGAATTTTTTCGCGTTTTTGCGTTAGTATCATGACGACTTCTCCATTTGCCGTCTTTGTCAGCGATTTTAGCTCTTCCATGGAATAAGAAAAACGCTCATCATCGACATGAGGGAGCTGACAGCCGACTAAAATAGCTTTTTCTCGCTCATTCGTTTGAATTTCTTTCAAGCGTTGTACCTTCTTTCTTGCGAGTTTTAACAAACATTATCATATCAAAGTTTACATTTATGCGCTATACGAACCTCTTCTCTACCTTTTCTTGAACAAAACAAATTGATTTTCTCGAAAATAACGAATACAATCGTTACGGTATCATTAGTTCATTTAGAAAGGGTTCAGGCTATGACATGGGAAGTGTTAAGCATTATCGGTACGATTGCCTTTGCTATTAGCGGTGCCATTGTAGCGATGGAAGAAGAATATGACCTACTTGGCGTCTATATTCTTGGAATTGTGACCGCTTTCGGCGGCGGCGCGATTCGTAACTTGTTGATCGGCGTTCCGGTATCTGCTCTTTGGGAACAAGGAATGTTGTTCTATATCGCGCTTTTAGCGATGACGATTGTTTATTTATTCCCGCATAAAACGCTGCCTCATTGGAAACGCTGGGGAAATTTTTTTGACGCAATCGGACTTTCGGCATTCGCGATTCAAGGAGCGCTTTATGCAGTGAAGATGAATCATCCGTTAAGCGCTGTTATTGTTGCTGCTGTATTAACAGGAAGCGGCGGCGGCATCATTCGCGATTTGCTTGCCGGTAGAAAGCCGCTTGTGCTTCGGGCGGAAATTTATGCCGTCTGGGCGATTATGGCTGGAGTTGTTGTTGGCTTAGAAATAGCCAAATCATCTGTTGAGCTTTATGTACTATTTGTCATTGTGGCTGTGCTGCGCATTTTATCTTACACATACAATTGGAAATTGCCGAATAAATCACTGAAAACTTATCATGTTGAATAAGCAAAAGAGGCTGATCCAAAGCAAAATGTCAGCCCCACAATACAATACCGTACATAACATTGGATCAATAAGCGATATATCGTGGAGTGTGCGTAAGGTGAGACACTTATGGATCAGCCCTTTTTCTTTAGTCAGCAAAACGAATTCACAAGCGCTCCACAATCGTTGCTGTTGCCATACCATGCCCGATGCAAATCGTCAATAACCCGTATTTTCCTTCTCTTCGTTCCAATTCATGAACAAGGGATGTCATTAACTTAGCTCCGGTTGCTCCTAACGGATGACCTAAAGCAATCGCCCCGCCGTTTACATTGACTTTTGCCAAATCAGCCCCTATTTCCTTTTGCCATGCTAGCACAACAGAGGCAAACGCTTCATTAATTTCTACTACATCAATGTCATCAATCGTTAATTTCGCTTTTTGTAATGCTTTTTTCGTCGCCGGAATTACGCCATCAAGCATATACGTCGGATCGGAACCGACAACGACTTGGGAAACGATTTTCGCTTTTGGTTTTAAACCTAATTCCATCGCCTTTTGCTGTTCCATTAACAGCACGGCAGCCGCACCGTCGCTCATTTGACTCGCATTTCCCGCAGTAATGACTCCGTTCGGTTTAAATACCGGTTTTAATGCAGCAAGCGCCTCAAGTGACGTGTCCCGTCTTGGACCTTCGTCTTCCGTTACAATAATCCGATTGCCATCTTTATCGATTCCCTCAACCGGTACAATTTCCTTTGTAAATTTTCCCGCTTCCTGTGCCCAAACAGCTCGTCGATGGCTTTCGTATGCGTATTCATCAAGCTGCTGGCGCGTCAATCGATATTTTTCTACGAGAAGCTCAGCCGAAATGCCTTGATGAACAAACATATATTTTTCATGTAAAGATGACGGAATCGTCCGCTCATTTCCGTCGCTCAATATCGGCACTTTTGTCATGCTTTCAACACCAGCAGCAATCGTAATATCCATATCACCTGCTTTAATTTCTTGAGACGCAAAGTGAATAGCTTGTTGACCAGAGCCGCACATCCGATTAATTTGCACAGCCGGCACTTCTATCGGAAACCCCGCCTCCAGTGCCGAAAGTCTGCCAATATTATAACCTTGCTCTGCGATCGGAGTCACACACCCCATCACAATATCTTCAACAAGATGTTTTTCAATCCCAGCTCTTTTTACCACCTCATCAAGGACAACAGCGGCAAGATGAACAGGATGTTTTTCCCGAAAAACGCCATTTCGTTTACCAACAGGGGTACGTACCGCTTCCACAACGACTACTTCTCTCAAAGTCAACACCTCTTTATACAGTTCTAACTGTCCACCACCAGACAAACACACATGCTATCATAAATCCTACTTATCTTTATTTATCGTAAGCGTAAAATCCTTTGCCTGTTTTTCTGCCTAAATATCCCGCTTCAACGAGCTTTCTTAACAGCTGCGGCGGACGAAAACGGTCACCGTACGCCTCAACCATATTTTCGCTGACAAATAACATCGTATCTAATCCGACTAAATCAGCGAGTTCTAACGGTCCCATTGGGTAATTTAACCCCAGGCGTATCGCCTTATCGATATCTTCCGCTGATGCAATTCCTTCTTCGTATATACGTATACATTCAAGCATATGTGCGGCTAATGCTCTTGTTGTTACAAATCCTTGTGCATCTTTTACGAGAACCGTTTCCTTGCCGATTTCCTCAGAAACTCGTTTAATGACTTCAATCGTTTCCTCGGAAGTCGCCATTCCTCGGACAATTTCAATTAATTTCATCACCGGTGCTGGATTGAACCAGTGCATTCCAAGGACTTTTTCCGGACGTGTTGTCGCTGCAGCGATCGCCGTCACGCTTAGTTCGGATGTATTCGTTGCTAAAATTGCTTCTTTCTTGGAAAAATCATCTAGTTGTTTAAAAATCTTCTTTTTCAACTCTAAATTTTCCGGAACAGCTTCAATCACAAGATCCGCATCGCGTACCGCTTCTTGTAAATCCAGTGTTGTATGAATACGCTGCAGAACATGTTGTGATTCTTTTGCGCTTACATGTCCTCCTTTTACAAATCTGGATAGACTTTTTTCAATCGACTTGATTCCTTTATGAAGTGCTTCTTGAGAAATATCATATAAATATACATTTTTCTTTCCCATCGCCATCGCTTGGGCAATCCCGCTTCCCATCAGCCCCGCGCCAATGACCGCAACTGTTTGAATCGCCAATTGAACTCCCTCCATATCTATTTATCTGTTAAAAACTTATAACATTTATTTAATCCACTTTCGAAAAATGGTCTTTCAACTGTTCACGCAGCTTTATTTTTAGGAATTTTCCGACACTTGTTTTTGGAATTTCGGTCATAAAGACGATATCGTCTGGAAGCCACCATTTCGCGAACTGCGGTCGTAAAAAGTCATACAGTTCTTCTTTCGTCACATGTTTTCCTTCTTTGAGAACAACACAAGCGATTGGGCGCTCTTGCCACTGAACATGCGGTATCGCCACGACCGCTGCTTCAAATACCGCCTCATGAGCCATGAGCGCATTTTCTAAATCAACAGAAGAAATCCACTCTCCACCACTTTTAATTAAATCCTTCGTTCGGTCAACAATTTTAATAAATCCTTCTTCATCGACTGTGACAACATCTCCTGTATGAAGCCAGCCATCGCGAAATGCCTCTTTGCTCCGTTCATCTTGATAATACTCGTCAGCAATCCACGGACCGCGCAAACATAATTCTCCCATCTCAACGCCGTCCCATTTCACCTCTCCGTCTTTCCCGATTACTTTCATTTCTACACCTGGAACGAGAAATCCTTGCTTTGAACGAATATCCAATCGTTCTTCACCCGATAAATCTTGCTGATAACTTTTCAGCCTTGACAAAACAACAAGTGGGCTTGTCTCCGTCATGCCGTAAGCGTGGATAAACGGAATTTTGTGTTTTTCCTCAAATGCTTTAATCATCCCTTTCGGCGCCGCTGCTCCTCCACATAGGATTCTTGTAACACTGCTTAAATCGTACTGTCCTTTTTCTAATTCATTTAAAAGCCCAAGCCAAATAGTCGGTACTCCTGCAGCGAGTGTCACTTTTTCTTTTTCCATCAATTCTGTAATAATTTTCGGTGTAAAAGTAGGTCCTGGCATCACAAGTGTTGTGCCGAACCAAACAGCGGCAAACGGCAGCCCCCATGCGTTTGCATGAAACATTGGCACAACCGGCATCGCTACATCTTGTTCAGATAATGCAGCGCTATCCGTTAAACCAAGTGCCATGCTGTGAAGTACAATAGCGCGGTGCGAATAAACACACCCTTTCGGATTTCCCGTTGTCGCTGATGTATAGCACATCCCGGCAGGACTGTTTTCGTCTATATTTTTCATAAACTTAAAGTTTGGATTTCCTTCTTGAAGCAGTTTTTCATAATGATAGACAGGCTCCAAAGATGTCTCTGGAAGATTCTCACTATCTGTCATAATAACAAACGCTTGAACAGTCGGAATTTCATCTTTCACTTTTTCAATGAAAGGCACTAAGTCTTCGTCAATCAATAATACTTTATCTTCCGCATGGTTAATGATATAGGAAACATGGTTGAGCGAAAGGCGAATGTTGATCGTATGCAAAACTGCCCCTATTCCTGGAATGGCAAAGTATGCTTCAAGGTGGCGATGATGGTTCCAAGCAAATGTACCAACGCGGTCGCCTACTTCCACACCGAGAGATTTTAAAGCGCTTGCCAGCCTTCTTGTTCTCTCGCCAATTTCTTTATATGTATGGCGCACAATCCCGCTTTTCATACGAGAAACAACTTGTTTTTTTGGAAAAAACATTTCGGCACGCTCAAGCATAGTTGAAATATTTAATGGAATGTCCATCATACAAAATCCCTCTCTTCTTTTTGCGAGTTCATCCATTTTTCTATAATTTCTTGGCGATGTTCATCCAATCTCGGGGCTTGCGTTCTTTTATGAAAGATTTGAGGATCATATCTTGTTGCAATATGGATACGTCCATCATGAATATCCACCATTTTTCGGCTATGTTCCTTTGAAAACCATTCTTTCACTTCATGTACTTCCAATACTGGAGTTAAGCAGCAATCGACCTTTCGGCTAAACTCTATCCATTCTGCTAATGTTTTGCTTTTAAACCATTGACAAATCTCCATAAAGATCGGATTGCTTTCATTTGCAGGAGACTGGTGAAAATCAAGCCACTCCTTTTTCTCCGATGCAAGACAGAAGTTTTCCCAAAATTTTCGCTCCAATGCGGCAAGACTGACAAAGCGTCCATCTTTTGTCTCGTATATCGAATAGGAAACGATTGTGCCGGCTAACTGTTCCACACCTTTTTGATAGCCACTGTAATGTTCAATGATAAAGTGGTTGTTCATCATAGCGAGCAAACCGTCTAATAACGAAATATCAATATACATTCCTTTTCCAGTTCTCTCTCGTGCATAGAGTGCCGCTAAAATTTGTTCCACAGCCGCCATGCTCCCAATCATGTCTGCTAGCGTAATAGAGGGATGAATCGGTCTTCCTACTTGATCTTTTAATTGTGCCAACACACCGCTAAGCGACATATAGTTGATGTCGTGACTTCCAAGAGTTGCAAATTCCCCGATTTGTCCATATCCCGTTATCGAACAATATATGATTCGTTCGTTCATTTTTTTGATCTCTTCATATCCTAGCCCTAACCGGCCCATCACACCTGGACGAAAACCTTCAATTATGACGTCTGCTTTTTCAGCAAGCTTTTTTGCTATTTGCAAATCTTCGTAATCTTTCAAGTTAAGTGAAATACTTTTCTTATTTACGTTATTTGCCTGAAAAATATAATCGAAAGATGCTTCGTCTTTGTCTGAGCGTGCTAAATCGCCAGTCAGCGGTTCCACTTTCACCACTTCCGCTCCGAAATCAGCGAGACGAAGGCTGGCAAAGGGACCGGGGATATAATGCGAGAAATCTAGTATTTTAATCCCGTCTAACAGCAAATTCTGCCACCTCCGTTATAGTTCAAGATTTTTGGCAATAATCATTTTCATCACTTCATTCGTTCCGGCATAAATCGCACTTACCGGAATATCACGGTAGCGTCTGGCAATCTCGTATTCTTCCATGTAACCATAGCCGCCGTGCAGCTGCATGCTTTCTGCTGCCACCCTTTTTGCCATTTCCGTAATCCACCACTTTGCCATCGACACTTTTGTAACAATATTTTTTCCTTTCATATGAAGCTCAATGAGGTCGTCAAGGAATGTTCTTCCTAGTTCAATTTCTGTCGCCATTTCCGCTAAACGAAACTGTACGGTCTGAAATTGGCTGACTTTCTTACCAAAGACTGTGCGTTCTTTTACATAGTTTTTCGTTAAGCGAAACATCACTTCAGCCGCCGTTTGCGCAGCGATAGCGACAATCAGGCGCTCTTGTTGGAGCTTTTCCATCAAGTAATAAAATCCTTTTCCTTCTTCACCAAGCAAATTTTCTGCCGGCACTTTTGCATCAGTAAAAAATAATTCCGCTGTATCTTGTGCATGCAAGCCAACCTTCTCTAATTTCCGTCCTCTCGTAAAACCAGGAGTGTCCCGCTCAACAATAAGCAAACTGATTCCTTTATGAGATGGAATAGCTTTAGGATCGGTTTTGCAGACAACAATGATTAAATCCGCATGGATTCCATTTGTAATAAATGTTTTCTGACCATTTATAATATAATGGTCGCCTTCTCTCACAGCTGTTGTCGTTATCCCCGCTAAATCGGAGCCTGCTCCCGGTTCTGTCATGGCAATCGCGGTAATGATTTCTCCGGAAATACATTTAGGCAGCCACTTCCTTTTTTGTTCCTCCGTTCCGTATTCTGCGAGATAAGGAACAACGATGTCGTTATGCAAGCCGATGCCGACCATGCTTGATCCGACTTTTTCTAATTCTTCGTTAATGACAACGGAGTAGGCAAAATCGGCGTTCAGTCCGCCATACTGTTCATCTACCCAAGGGCATAAAAATCCTTGTTCTCCCATTTTACGCCAAAACTCTCGCGGAATAATGCCTTGTTTTTCCCATTCAGGAAAATATGGATATGCTTCCTTTTCTAAAAACTTGCGAAAAGCATCACGAAAAATGTGATGCTCTTCGCGAATATACCTTGCCGTCATCGTAATTCCCCTTCTTTGATTTTTGCTGCTTCCTTCACCTTTTGCCGCAGCAAAAATTTTTGAATTTTTCCGCTTGCATTCCTCGGCAAGCTGTCGACAAAATAATAGGCACGCGGGCGCTTGTAAGCAGCCAGCTTATCGCTGTTTTTGCAAAACTCTTCAAGGTCTTCCGCCGTTAAATTTGGATCTTTCTTCACGACAAAGGCAACGACTTTTTCTCCCCATTTTTCATCAGGCTCACCGAGGACAGCGATGTCTAAGATACCTTTATGTTCGTATAACACATCTTCTACTTCGCGTGGATAGACGTTTTCACCGCCGCTAATCACCATATCATCAACACGGTCGGCGACATATAAATACCCGTCTTCATCCATATACCCTAAATCACCGGAATGATACCATCCTTTATACATCGCTTTTGCGGTTGCTTCTTCCCGATTGTAATAACCGGCCATCATACATGGTCCTTTTACAAGAATTTCGCCAATCTCTCCCGGTGGCAGCACATCATCTGGATCGGATGGGCCATCTTCCCGAGGTCTTGCGATGCGGATTTCATGATTAAGGCAGGCGCGACCGGCAGATCCCACTTTTGTGAGCTGTTCATCTTCTAAGAGAAACGTCACTGCTGGTCCCATTTCTGTCATACCATAAGCTTGAACTAAATCGATGCCTAAACGTTCCTTACATTCCTTAACAAGTACAGGAGCCATAGGTGCAGCACCGTACAGGCCGACACGGAGAGAAGAAAGATCATATTTTTCCAATGTTTCTTGAAGCAGCATATTCCACATGGTCGGTGCCGCGAACAGGATTGTCACTTTCTCTTGCTCGATGACCTCTAATACTTTCTTTGGTTCAAAATGATGAAGAATAATATTTGTTGCGCCTGCATGAACGCGTGGCACAAAGCAGCAATGCAGCTCAGCGCAATGGAACATCGGGGCTGCAACAAGTCCGCGTTCTGTCTCACGTATCCTCATGACAGAATTACAAACCAAACTTTGTTCCACCATATCGCGATGGCGGTGCATGACGCCTTTTGGTTTACCGGTTGTACCGCTCGTATACATAATTGCGTATATATCACTCTCTGAAACTTGTATTTGTGGAGATATCGATGGAGCTAACTCTACACGTTCATAGTAATTCACTGCATATGATGGGGTATCTTCATCGATGTACCAAAAAGAGATGTGTGGAAAATCAGCTTGGATGGCTGCTACATGAGGCTCGACCATTTTCTCGAATAAAACAACTTTCGGTGCAGCGTCTTCTAAAATATAGGCAACTTCATGGGCTTTTAAACGGAAATTGATCGGATTGAAGATGGCGCCGATTTTTGCGCATGCAAAAAAAGCGGTTGCCAACTCACTTGTATTAAATAAAAAGGTAGATACACGGTCACCTTTTTGCACGCCTGATGCCAAAAGGGCATTTGCCAATTTGTTCACTTCTGTATCCCACTGCTCATAAGTGAGACGCAAATTTCTTCTAATATCAACAATTGCTTCCCTCTTCGGAAACTTTCGAACCGTTTGTGTAAACAATTCGCCTAACGTTACGTACAAATTGTTACTCCTCCTTCCTTTTAAGTAAACGCTTACAACAAAGAATACAGCTTATACACTGTAATAACATATTTCACCCTCAACACGAATATTCCTTCTTTATATTCATAATTTTTTTAAATAAAAACTCTGTTAAATTTTAATATTGATTTTTGGGATATAAAAGAGGCTGACAAAGAATGGGGAACAAACGATATATTGTGATATGCGCGTGAGATTAGATGCTTATAGGTCAGCCCCATGCTTTTTCTTCTCTCTTTTCATTCATTAATGATTTCCGTTACTGAAAAGGGCTCTTTAATTCCCAATATAGCATGTTATCTTTAGCATAAGTTCTTTCCATTCCTACCTTTTCAAGAACTCTGATGGATGCAATGTTGTCTTCTAAACATTCAGCAATCACTTTCTCTACTTGTCCAGAAGAAAATGCCCAATTAATTAGTCCTTGAACTGCTTCGGTTGCAAACCCTTTATTTTGTGTGGTCGGGATGATCCCATATCCTATCTCCACAGTCCTTTGTTCATTAGGCTTTCCCTTGAAGCCAATATCACCAATAACTTGATAATTCTCCCTAAGTATGACAAACCAAGGACCCCAACCTTCAACAGAAGAATCTCTCTTTAATTGCTCCAAATACATTTCAATATGAAGCCCCATATTATATTGGTTGGATAATTTGGAGTAATTCTCTAAAGTACATGAAACAATTAATAAACGTTCAGTATTAATTTCCAAAACTCTCTCCCCCAAAAAGCTTCTTGCTGGATTTTATCGTATACATTTATTAAAGTTAATTGAAATCTCCGTTTTTCCAAGCCTTCAGCACGTTATCTCTTAAATACGAATATTGGCTCATATTCGTATCGGAAAATGCTTCTTCTCTGTTAGATGGTATATCCAAATAGTTAATCGGTTCGCTAAATTGCGACTCTGTAAAATCGTATCTTTCGCTATTTATACGATTGTAATAATGCCAACCTTTGACAGTCGGGGTTTTTAAAATTTCTCCACCAAATAAATCATGTACAACTAAAGAGGTAACTCCACATTGCCCATTCGCCGGATTTTCCTTAGACCATTTGGAACTTGATTCCTTACTCCAGACAGTGAACAAAATTTTGAGCAATTTTTCTGCCTCATATTTGTTCATTGTGATCCTCCTTCCCTATTACATTTCCACTTCTCTAGAGAAATTCCCTGCAAAAAAAAATAAAACACCTTATATTCAGGTGTTTAACTGATGACTAAATCCCTGTCGCGGATTAGCATTAACTCTTTTTTATCATATCTTCCTTCATGTAACAGGCGCACTGCCTGTTTCCGTATCGCTTTTTCAATTAAATTACGGATGTAACGCCCGTTGCTGAACTTTCCTCCCTCTCGACCTTCCAGCATTTCTTCAATATGGTAGTGTAGCTTCCGTTCAGCTTCGATTGTAAACTCATAATCTCTTTCACGAAGCATTTGCTTTGCGATTCTTACTAATTCATCCACTGTATAATCAGGAAATTCAATCATAAGCGGAAATCGTGATGGCAAACCTGGATTTAAGGAAAGAAAGTAGTCCATTTCTGCCGGATACCCCGCAAGGATGACCACTAAGTCTTCGCAATAATCTTCCATCCCTTTTACTAATGTATCAATCGCCTCTTTTCCAAAATCTTTCTCACCGCCGCGCGCCAACGAATACGCTTCATCGATAAATAAAATACCGCCGCGTGCTTTTTTAATTAAATCTCTTGTCTTATTAGCGGTATGACCAATGTATTCACCAACTAAGTCAGCCCGCTCCGCTTCAATAAAATGACCTTTTGACAATACGTTCATCTCGAAAAATAATCTTCCTAATAAGCGCGCTACCGTTGTTTTACCAGTGCCGGGATTTCCTTTAAAAATCATGTGAAGCGCTTGTTTATTCACTTTTAATCCTTTCTCTTTCCGCGCCTTGTTAATATATAGCCAAGCGTAAATTTCTTTGATTAATTTTTTTACATTGTCCAATCCAATAAGCTGGTCAAGTTCCTTTTGAATCTCCTTTAATATCGTGTGCTGATCATAATCGATTCGCTCGATTTTCTCATCTTTTACTAAATGATTAATATTTTTCGAATTTAATACAATATTAATCTGCCCTTTTGTTTTATTCATCGTTAGTTCCGACAAGGCTTTATCACCTCTCTATAGCTTCTTAAAGCGGCAGCTTTATTAAGAACTATTTCCTTCTCATCTCTTAGTCAATATACGTAATATGATTTCGGTTTGTGACACCCGCCTAGAAAAGGAGCATCACAATGCTTAGCATATTTCGACAATCGTTGTCTAGTTCTGCGCTTTCCCGCGAAATAATTATTTATATATTCTATTCATGTCCGCTCACTTTTACGAATAAAAAATAGGGCTGACCAAAAAGCAAAGTGTCAGACCCCACAACACAATATCTATATCATAATATTGAATAAATGAACGATATATTATGAAATGCACGTGAGGTCAGACACTTATAGGTCAGCCCCATTTCTGTTTCCTTTATTCCGTTGCAAATTGGACATTCTTTATCGGAGCAAACGTCGAAATGGCATGCTTATAAATCAGCTGTTGCTTACCATGTACTTCTACAAGAACCGTAAAGTTGTCAAATCCTTTAATAATACAGTTTTGCAATTGATAGCCATTTAATAAGTACAACGTTACTTGTGTCCCATCTTTGCGACATTGATTTAAAAATTGATCTTGAATATTAATTGTGTTTTTCATGATTCGGCCTCCTCTTTTCTCTCTACCTAATATTATATATTCGTTTTTAATTGCAGCTTTCCTGCAATATAGTGTAAAATTTCCTCTACTTTCGTTGAAAAGTCCGATAAATCGGTCATGTCAAACCATTGGACCGGCATCTTGTTGCGAAACCACGTTAATTGGCGCTTCGCATAACGGCGTGAATTTTGTTTCAGCTGCTCAACCGCTTCCGCCAATGAAATGCGACCGTCTAAATACTCATAAATTTCTTTGTAACCAATTGCCTGAATTGATTGACAATCACGCACGCCGCTTTCATATAATGTTTTCACTTCATCAAGAAGCCCTTCAGCCATCATTTGGTCGACCCGCTCATTAATGCGGCGATATAGCTGCTCCCGCTCCATCGTAAGCCCAATTAATGCCACATCATATAACAAATCTGGGGTTTGCTGTTTCTGCCACTCCGTCATCGTTTTGCCAGTACAATGAAAAATCTCCATCGCCCGAATGACTCGACGCACATTATTCGGATGAATCCGCTCAGCACTTTGCGGATCAATTTCTTTTAGCTTTTCATGAAGCGCAACAGCGCCATGTTCCAAAGCGAATTTTTCTAACTTGCGGCGATAGTTGTCATCAGACGGAGCATCAGAAAACTGATAGTCGTAAATGACCGATTGGATATATAGTCCTGTTCCTCCAACAATCATTGGCAGCTTATCGCGCTTTGTAATTTCACTGATAAGCGGGCGCACCATCTGTTGAAATTCTGCAACAGAAAAGGATTCGGTCGGCTCTTTGATATCAATGAGATGGTGAGGAATCCCTTCCATTTCTTCCGGCTTAATTTTCGCTGTACCTATATCCATTCCTTTATATACTTGCATCGAGTCACCGCTAATAATTTCTCCGTTTAACCGTTTAGCGAGCTCAATGCTCAATTTCGTTTTCCCTACCGCTGTCGGTCCAATAATAACAACAAGCTTCTCTCCCATGAAAGAACCTCTACTTTCTATATATGTTACACTAAACTATTAAAAGTTTATCATAAAAGATGGCCATTGTCTTTTTTAGTTAGAGAGGTCATAGTTGCTGTTCTTATTTTCGGTGCTTCGTTTGATCGCCATCCCTATGAGCACAAGAATCAATCCCGAAGCTAAAAACGCTAAATCATACCATAATTCGTTTGGGTCGCCTTGCTTTACGTGGTGGATTCGCAAAATATGATGATTGATGATGCCCTCAACAAGATTAAACGTTCCGCCACCGATGAATACCCCTGACAAAAGAAGGCGTTTTCCTCGTTCAATGCTATTAGGGTTTCCAGCCCGCCAAAGTGTAATCGCCCCCCATACAAGCGCAATCGTTGTAAAAGCGTGAAAAAGACCGTCACTAATAATTTGCCCTTGTAAGTCCGTATGCATATATACACTATGCCATTGCAAAAGCTGATGAAAAACAATCCCATCAAATGCGCCAAGCAAACCAAATCCTAAAATGAAACTTCCCCAAAATGTCAGCGTTCTTTTTTCTGCCATTTGTTAATCTCCTTACCTTCTTTATAATCTATCACCTTTCTTTATTGACAATTTTTTGTCATGTTATACAAAATCAGAAACTTTGAAATTTAAAAATGAGAAAGAGGCTGACTTCAGGTAATTGTTATAAGCCAGCCTCTTGCTTCATTTTTATATCTTGAATTTTCCGATTAACATTTGTAATTCTTCCGCCATATGAGAAAGTGATTCAGCAGAAGACGAAATTTCTTCCATTGCTGCTAACTGTTCTTCCGTTACAGATGATGCTTCTTGTGTTCCTGCCGCAGAAGTTTCTGCTACTTTCGCTATTTGCTGCATCGATTGCACCATTTGCTCTGTGCCCGCCGCCATTTGTTGAATCGCAGACGAAATTTCTTGAATATGTGAAGTAACTTCATCAACCGCATTTTGAATTTGATTGAATGATTCGCCTGCCGTATTCACAACTCCGATACCTGCAACTACTTCTTTCGTTGCTGCTTCCATCGATTGAACTGCCTTATTTGTTTCTTCTTGAATCGCAGAAATTAATCGAGAAATTTGTTGCGCCGATTGAGCTGATTGCTCCGCTAATTTACGCACCTCGTCAGCTACAACAGCAAACCCGCGGCCTTGTTCTCCTGCCCTTGCCGCTTCAATCGCTGCGTTTAAGGCAAGAAGATTCGTTTGCTCAGCGATTCCTGTAATTACGTTCGTAATTTGGCCGATTTCCTTCGAGCGTTCTCCTAAACTTTTGATGACTTCTGCTAATCCATTCACCGTTTCATTAATCGAATTCATTTGCTTAATAGCGACCTCAATGTTTTTTCCACCATGGGTTGCTTTTTCTGCCGTCTCCACAGCAATAGAGGAAACATTTTGAGCATTGCTTGCGATTTGCTGCGCACCGATGGACATTTCGTTCACGGTTTGCGATGTTTCTTCGACGCTTTGCACTTGTTTATCAACACCAGCGGCCACATCTTGCATAGTAGTCGCAATTTGTTCAGCTGCCTTGCTTGTTTGTTCCGCACTGGCTGTTAACTCCTCTGCGGATGCAGCCACTTGCTCGGCGTTGGAAGCAACCTGATGAATCAATTCACGCAAATTTTTTGCCATTTGATTAAATGATTTTGCCAAATCACCAATTTCATCTTTATTTTTTACTTTGATTTCATCTACTGTCAAATCGCCAGAGGCAATTTTTTGAGCGGCATCTGCAATCGCTACAACTGGACGTGAAATAATACGGCTAATATATAAAGCAATGATGATGGCAGCAATCACCGAGATAATGGCTAACGTTAACACAAATGATTTAACAGATTCCACTTCCGCAGATGTTGCTTTGCTGTTTGCGCTTAATATCGCTTTTTCATAATCTTCTAATTCCGTCACTTTTTCTTCAACTTGCTTTAATAACTCCCGTCCTTTTGTTATAACTAGAGCGCTGTATTCAGCCGTTTTATTTTGTCTTTTCAACTCAAAAAGCTCATTACTAAATTGATAAAACTCCTCTTCTAATTCATTTAATTCTTGAAGAATTCCTTTTTCTTTTGAATCGAGGTTTGTCTCCATTAGTTTTTTACTTAATGCCTGATAGTCATCATGAGCTTTTGAAAAGATTTGTAAAGATGTTTCATCGCCGCTAAGCAAATAGCCGCGTTGACTAGACTGCGCTTTCCTCATCAAAATTAATAAATCTTTTGTCATCAATAATTGTTCGACGTCTTCTTCTACAAGTTTGTTGTATGTACGGTCAACTGCGGAAATTTGGTAAAAACTGATTGCTACAATGGATGATAAAATGATTAAAACGGATAAAAATCCCGCAAATAACTTTTTTGTAACCGTAAGTTTCATAATGTATTCCTCCAATCTTTCAACTCTATCTTTATGTTCGGAAATAAATAAAGTAAATAGCCATTTACATTGAAAAATTGGTATCGCTGCCATACACAAACAAGGACAATGTGTTATGTACAGCAAAAACAAAAAAGACTATTCACTGCTGAATAGCCCCAAAAAAACTATTCGGCAGCCTGGCAATCATAGCTCCTTCGAGCCTTAGACCCATGGCTTTGCGTCCCAACCTTTCGGAAGGTTTGCCTTTGTCGTATGTTAGCATAATTTGCAGAAATTTGTAGATTGATTTTATATCTATATAATATCACAGGCAATAAAGAATAGCTAATATATAAATCCAAATATTGAACAAATTATTAAAAAGAAAAAGCAGCCCGTTATGGACTGCTTTATCATCAAAACTTCCGTAGCTTAGGAAAAGAAATGAGGCTTAAAAGGTTGATATTATTTTCTTTTCCTTTCCTGCGTACTTTTCCAAAAAATGTTCCGAGAAACTCTTCCCAAATCGAACCGACTGTTTTTTTCGAATCTGGATTTTCACGAAGAGATTCAATAGTCATATTTAAGGCGGTATCCAAATGGGAGAGCGCCTGCCTTAAATGACTGATTACCATTTCATCTTGTTTTGTCACCATTTCCCATCCTTCACATTGCTATTACAATTTTTGATACTAATTTATGAAGCAATACTTTTTGGTTTCTTGGCAAAAGCTTCTCGTAAAGTTTGACTGTTTATGAAATATACGCCTGCTATAATGACAATGCCACCAATAATCGATAGAGGATGGAACACCTCTTTTTTTATCCATATATCAAGCACGAGTGAAATAAACGGAGAAACATAGAGCCATGTAGAAGGAAAGGCTGGGTTTGTTTTTTTGATCAGCCAATAATATAAACCGTGTCCTAAAACAGAGCCAATCACAATCAAATATAAAAGAGAAATCCATCCACTATAGCTAATTCCTGAAAAACTGGGATTTTCAAATGCAAAAGAAAGGATGATTAATAACAGTCCGCCGAATAACATTTGATATCCGTTTAACATCAGCGGGGATACACCTTGTTTTAACACCATTTTCGAATAAATCGTGCCAAATGCGTAAAAACTTTCGCCAATGATAATAACGAAACAAGCAATAAGCCAAAATAAATTGAATTGAACTGAGAGCGACGGTCCCGTAATCAATCCGATTCCAAGGAACCCTAACGCTAATCCCGCAAACTGTGCTTTTGTGATTTTTACCTTCTCCATTCTAGAATGGAACAATGAAACAAAAAACGGACCCGTCGCCGATAATAGAGCCGCAAAACTTGAAGGGATATGCTGTTCCGCCCAATAAAGTGTTCCAAATGTTATACCTGTCATACACAAACCTGTTATGAGAAATTCAATGAAGTTTTTCTTTGTTGGAATTTGAAATTGTTTTGTTGCAACACCATATATTACAACAAGCAATCCGGCAATAAAGAAACGAAATCCAGCGGAAAAATACGGTGTCCATCCCGCTTCCAAACCGATTTTAATCACTAAAAATGTAGTACCGAAAATAAGACACATCGTAAGATAACCTACTAAAACCATAAATATTCATCACCTTTTCATGTTATTTTTATTTATAGAATGATACAATCGATATATAACAGTAAAACTTCTAGTATAACAGTTAAAGGATGTTGGTGATGAATATTCATTTCAAACGACACTCCAATCTCCCTATTCATGAGCAAATATGTCAGTATTTTATCGATCGTATCACCTCAAAAATGATGAAAGATGGCGAGAAGCTTCCGTCTGTTCGACAGCTTGCTAAAGAGTTAGGGGTATCGCTTGTAACTGTGCAGAAAGCATATCAACAACTGCAACAAAGAGGATATGTCGAAAGCTTTCAAGGGAAAGGAATATTCGTGAAATCTACTCATCTAAAAGAAGATATTGACGATACACATACGAATTGGCATATGGTTATCCCTGATTATGTACCGCGCGCCCAATCATTATCCATTTCACAACCGCTGCGAAATATCCGCTATCATTTAGGAACCGCCTGTATTAACGGGAACCTCTTGCATACAGAATGGATCAAAAAAGTGACCATGCAAGTGATTGAAGAAAAGCCGCACATTTTAGGACATTACAGCAGTGCCAATGGCGATATCGAATTTCGTAAAGCAGTAAGTGATTATCTGCAATCGAAACATCTTTCGATTGCACCGGAACATATTTTAGCGGTCAGCGGAGCGCAACAAGGTATTGAACTTGTGGCGAAAACATTTATCGGACCTAATGATGTTGTATTTATGGAAGCTCCTACTTATCCGGGAAGTATCGATATTTTTAAATCAAGAGGAGCGCAAATTATCCCTATTCCCGTCGAGCATGATGGAATTGATACAAAAATGCTCGTAAAACTTTGTGATCAATATCACCCGAAATTACTTTACATTAATCCAACTTTTCAAAATCCAACAGGCACTACATTGAACGTGAAAAAACGAAAAGAACTTGTCGATATTGCCGAAAGCTATCATTTTCTCATTCTAGAAGATGATCCTTGGAGTGAACTGTACTTTAAAGAAAAACCTCCTGCTCCGATTAAAAGTTTTGATACGTCCGGTCACGTCATTTACTTAAAAGGCTTCAGCAAATTTTTATCGCCTGCTTGCCGCATCGGTGCGTTAGTCACGGAAGGACCTTTATTAGAAAAGCTTATCGCGGCTAAAAGCATTTCTGATTTAGGATCGCCGCTATTAACGCAAAAAATTATCGCGGGATTGTTACAATCGAAAGAATTAAACAATGTTCTGCAAAACTTGCGAACGGATCTAAAAAATCGCGCAAAACAATGTATCCAATTATTGCATCAATACTCATCACTGCTTACTTTTCGTGCACCTAATGGCGGGAATACCGTTTGGGTGAAACTGCCTCCACATGTTCATGCTGATCTTCTTTTGGAATATTGTCATATGAAACAACTGTCTTTTTTACCTGGAAGTGCCTGCTTTCCGACACATATGCCAAATCAATATATCCGCATCAGTTACGCAGGACTTCCTCAAGAGGAGTTAAAACAGGCAATCAACATTTTATGTGAGACGATCAACATCCTGTCTAGCGCTCATAACCAGTATCCAATAGAAAGTTATCCAAGTTTTTAATTGATTCATAGTAAAATAAAAATCACTAAAACAAATGAAAAGAGCAGGACCATAAGGCGAATGGTTCTGCTCTATTTTAAGAAGCAATATAAGTTTTATCAATTGTAACAAAAAGCCTTCAAAAACTATGCATGCACATTTAATTAAAATTGTAAATCATTAATCCAAGAAGAATTCGGAACGTGTTTTCTTAACGCACTCAACAACCATTCCCGCTGTTCCACTGTCATGGTTGGTAAATAAGCACGAAAATCATGCTCATCTTTTACTCTTCCTTCTTTCGCTTTAAATAAAAGCTGCCATTCAGGTGCCACATATTTACGACCAGCTTTATCCACTCGAACAAATTTGTCAATGTCCATGCTGATCGATGGGTCTCTGCGAAACAACACTTTATCGTCAGACACGTCCGTTAACAGAATTTCTATGAACTGATTTTCTTTATGTAAATGCAATCCAAATCTCGGTAATCTTGTATCCTCAACACTAGTTACTGGCTCTAAACGCCTTTCACCCGGAATCGTAACACTAATTTTCCAATCAGAAAAATAATCTAAGATTTCTTGTGTATATTCTCTGAAGATACAAATATCTACATCTTCGTATTTACGAGTTACTTTCCCTACCCCTAAATCAATTGCCCAGCCACCAGCAATGAACCAAGGATACTGAAATTTGTTCATGATTTGAACGATGGTATCTAACTGTTCAGATTTTACTTCCCCCATCTTGAGCTCCCTTCCGTATTTTCTTAACGAAGGAAATCAACTTATTTACACCACTTGATTCTGTACTCTTACATTCCCCTTCTCTTCTGTTGCTTCATTTTTGATAAGGAACGATGTCAGTAAAGCGATGATACTTCCAACAAAACCGAATAGGAAGAGGTTATGAATTCCTGTCATAAAATCTGGCGCCTTCGTTAAAAACGCCCCCATAATCGTGACTCCTATTGCCGTACCAATGTTACGGCTGAACATAAAGAACGAAGTAGAAATCCCCTTTTGATAAGGTTCGACCATTTGCTGTGAACCTATCACTCCTACCGTAGACGTTAAACCGAATGCAAGCCCTTGCACAAACATGGTTATAAATACATACCAAAAACCATGACTTTGATTTAACATTACTAACAATGCTCCTGATGCTACTAGCAAAACATTGCCGATGATTAGTAAAAAACGATAACCATACTTTAATATCCATTTTCCTGCTGGTACAGACACTATCATCCAACCAATCGCCATGCCAAGCAGAGCCACTCCGCTTATAAATAACGATTGATGGGCGACATTTTGTAAAAATAAAGGAATGTAGCTCGATGTTCCAAATAATGCAGCACAACCAATAAATCCATTAATGTTCATCCACTTGATTGTTTTATTGCTAACCATTGATAGCGGTACAAGCGGTGAAGACTGTTTTCTTTCAAAAAAATAAAAAATTACAATAAATAAGATTCCTACAATAGCGTAAATCAGCTGATTTTTCTCAACAACCGTATCCAGCAGAAGAAAGCTTACACCGACAGCAAACAAAATGGCCCCGATATAGTCGACACTTGCCTTTTTCGGCTCATACACTTCTTGATATGGAAGAAGCGTTAGTAATGAAAGCACGCATATTGGCAAATTGACATAAAAAATCCAGCGCCATGACATGTATTCTACAAAAAATGCACCAAGTAAAGGTGCTAGAAGTGCCGAAAGTCCCCACATCGCTGTAAAGAATGCTTGAATTTTCCCGCGTTTTTCAATTGGAAAAAGGTCTCCGGCAATGATGGCTGGAAATGGCATCATAAATCCGGCTCCGATTCCTTGCACCGCACGGAAGATAACTAGCTGCAACATACTTTGTGACATTCCGCAAAGCAGTGAACCAATTAAGAACAAGATAATTCCAAATCCAAACACTTTTTTCCTTCCAAAAATGTCAGATAGTCTCCCTGCAATCGGCGAAAGAACGGTTGTTGTAATCATGTATGAGGCAAACGCCCAAGCATACAACTTAAATCCACCCAGCTCTTTTGCAATCATTGGCATCGTCGTATTCATGATCGTTGTGTCCATTGATGCCACTAACATCGCAAGAACGATGCTGATCATCACCGTCGTTCTGCTTTTCATCATCGTCCCCCCTCTATATGTATTAATAAGTCATTATACACCACATTTCCAAAACTTCACAATGAAACAGCTTATTTCTTACTTTCATTTGGATGATTGTCATGTCACAATTGGTAAAGCCATTATTACTATTAAGTAACTTTTAGTCTGATTGCTGAACGTGAAAACTTCTCTAAGAAATTAATTTTTCTAAAATGAACCTTTCCTACCTACACTCCATTTAGAGGCGGGAGACTTCTCAGACAAAATGTTAAAAATGAACAAAGAACCCCTCTCATAAGAGAAGAGTTCTAATTTTTAGCTAAAGGCATAGTGATATAAACCGTAATATAAAGGTACAAGAACTACTAAACCAACAATCCTGGCAGAAACAGGGAGTTCTTCTTCATAATCCGAATAATCATAAAGAAAAATAGCATATACAACATCCCATAAGAGTCCAACAACAAAGACTACCTTCCATACAATAGGTGTGAAAAGTTGTATTCCTGTAACGTAACCAAACAATCCTAACCATGTAAAAATGGAAATGATGAAATCTAATTTACTTTTCATTGTTTTATATTTTCTTTTAATAAGAAATCCAATTGAGACAGTCCCGAGCATGCCTAGATAGATTGTCCACAATATGTCTTTAAACATCTCGTTTTCTCCTCTTTGTCATCGTTGTCTTCACTGTTTCATTATAGACTCATTTACTATTTTGGCAAGATACTCTTTGAACATCATTCTCTTTCGCTGAAGCAACAATCCATTCAACGTATACTTCTACCTGAATGTTAGATTGCTTACAACTAGATAAATATCGCTTCCTGAAGCTCTTCCAGATTAAACATATCCCGCTTAAAATCGCTGTCATCTTCTATTTGCCAAAAACATCTACTGTAAAAAATGTTTCATCTGTATAGCATTTTATATTTTGAAAATTCTGTTTTATTTTTATCCGAATTATAATAAAATGGATGAAAATAGATTTAAGGTGAGAACGATGGAGAAGCATGTATTCTTATCAAAGCCAACTATCGATTTGCAAGAAGAATATCTCTCTTTCTATCAGGAATGGAAAGAAAGCGGAGAAGAAATGATTCCGTGGGTGATTCGTAAAGAGCCAGCCGATTTTGAAGGAATGATTCAATTCCTCCTTGATAATGAAAAAGATGAAAACATTCCTAGCTACTGGGTGCCCAGTTCGACTTATTGGTTAGTGAATGAAGACAGAAAAATAATCGGAGTGGTAAACATCCGGCATCGATTAACGGAAAAATTATTTCACTCTGGTGGACATATTGGTTACGGAATCCGCCCATCAGAGAGACGAAAAGGATACGCGACGAAGCTATTATCTTTATCGCTGGAAAAAGCAAAAGGGTTAGGAATACAGAAAGTTCTTGTTGTTTGCGATGCGGATAATGTAGGTTCAGAAAAAACGATTTTAAATAATGACGGCATACGTGACACCGACTATGTGACAGAAGACGGAAATGTGGTCAAAAGGTTTTGGATCGAGCTGTAACTAATGCTTACAAGGTTCATATGATTCTACGAGTAAAGGAGAGCTATCGTATGAAAATAAGTCGAACTACCAATTATGAGATTATCGCAAAATTGAATCGCTATGTACACGAATTACATACAAAACTGTATCCGACGTATTTCAAGGAATATAACTTTGAGGCGATTAAAGAGTTCTTTAAAGGGATTATCAAGCACCCGCAGCACCTTTTTCTTCTTTTAGAAGATGACGAACAATATGTTGGTTATGCTTGGATTGAAATAAGAAATTACCCGGAAAATCCGTTTAAAAAAGCCTATCAATCGGTCTATGTACACCAAATCAGTATTTCAGAATCTCATAGAAATAAAGGATTTGGCTCAAAGCTAATGGAAGAAATTAAGCATATCGCAAAAATCAATCATATTGACATGATTGAATTAGATTATTGGTGTGACAATGATATTGCAAAATCCTTCTACCAAAAGCAAGGATTTACGAAATACCGGGAGTTTGTTTATAAAGAAGTTTGACAATAACGCTCAAAAAAGCGCAAAGCCTTGTTGTAACAAGATTTTTGCGCTTTTTTTATGACCCTTCCCGGATTAAGTAACTGTATCAAATACTTTTCGGTATTGAATCTTTCCATTCAAACCATCGAGTGATTTCTTCTCAAGCTCAATCGCCAGAAAAACTTCATCAGGAATAGGAAATAATGGTTCGACTCCGTATGATTTGGCAGGGACGAAACCAAATTTCGAATAAAAATTCTGATTTATATAGCTCTTTTGCACTACAACTTATTCAATTTATCTATTATTTTAAAAAATAACAATTCACCGCTCCGTTTATTTTCCAATAAAATATGGTTTACGTTTTTCTAAAAAGGCGCGAACCCCTTCACGATGATCTTCCGTTTGTCTCATTTTTTGCTGTCCGATTGTTTCAAGATGCAATACTTGAAGCAGCCGGTCTTTATTTAACTCTGTATATATTTTCTTCGTTTCAATCATTGCCTGAAGCGGCTTTGTTTTCCATTGCGCAATCTTTTCATGAATTTCGTTCGCATCTTCAACGATTTCATCGACTAAACCAAGCCGGAATGCTTCTTCGGCATTCATCGTTTTTCCTTCCCAAATCAGTTGTTTTGCTTTCGCTTCACCTAACCGCCTTTCTAAAAAGAAATGCCCTCCGCCATCTGGAATTAAGCCAATTCCAATAAAATTCATTGCTAAACGGGCATCTTTTGTTGCGATTAAATAATCGCTTGCTAAAGCGAAACTAAATCCTAATCCTGCCGCTGGTCCGTGAATCGCAGCAATCACTACTTTTGGAAAACTGTACAGGGTGGCGATTAATTGTTTAATCGTTTCCATAATCTCTAAAAATTTTTCAGGATCATCTTCATTTAACATCGTTTTAATATCGCCCCCTGCTGAAAATCCTCTTCCTTTTCCTGTAATAAGTAAAATAGGGACGTCGCTTTTTTCGACTTCCTTTAACTTCTCCAACAGCTCTGTCAACATTTGTTCATTCATCGCATTCAATGATTCCGGGCGATTCAACTCCAATATCGCTAATTGATTTGAAAAAGTAAGTGATACCGTTTCCATTTTTATCCCCCTATTCATTTGCTATTTCCTTAAATTATTCAGCACGTTAACAGAAAATCCTGTTAATTTTTCTATAAAGGATATATCCGTATGCACTAAACCTCGACCTCACTGAACGAACCTTGTCCATATAAAATCCTACTTGGCATAAGTAATTGATGAACAGTAGACATTTGCACTTCCCCTTTTTCAACTTGTTAACGCTTTCGTTCATTATATATTGCAAAATTGCAAAAATCATGCCAAGTTGGATGTTATTGTCATTTATATATTTGAAGAAAATTCAGTTATTTTATCGTGCGACTAACCACCGATGCTTTTGCACATAACACAAACATTCCTTCTTCCTACTATAAAACTTTTACAAATGGTATTTTTTCATAAAGAGTAGAATAGGGAATGCCAAGTTTTTGTGCTGCTGCTGCCCTTTTTTCCTTCATTAAAGCTTGCTTAATCATCTTCCTTTCGCTATGGTAAACTAAATCACGCCAATCTTCTCCTTAAATCTTCAGCTCGGGTTTGCCACTTATACACTTAGTTTGTTTTTTTCATTCATTAACAAATCAAAGTACTTTAAAGGTAACATCTCTTCATCAATGGCCTCTTTATTCCAAATGTGCTGTAAGAAAAGACGGGCGATGATTTCTTTCCTTTCTCCTCCTGATTGCGCATCTTTTAAAGCAATAATACTTAAGTAAATATCACACATTCTGTTTGCAATCCTCTTTGCGTGATATGTTTGCATATCCTCTGGTTGCCTTTCTAATTTCTGCAAGAAGGAAACGAGTTCCTTCAATCCTTTTTCTACAGGAGCGGCAAAGGAACGAACATGATTGGAAAGTTTGTTTAGTTCGTCGTTCATGGATTGGATAAATGTTTCATGAACATTGAACTTGCGAATAAGCCGCAATACTTCTAAGCCTAGAATATTGGCGGTTCCTTCCCAAACGGTTAATACTTGTGCGTCACGAAGCAACCGCGGCGTCACAAAATCCTCAATATAGCCATTTCCTCCATGCATTTCAATTGCTTCATGGGCAAAGGAAATCGCTTCTTCTGCCGTGCGCATCTTTAATAAGGCAATTAACAAACGGTTCCACGCTTTTTCCTTCTCAGAAGCGCTTTCCGGCTCGTTCATGACTCGATCAAAAAAGGAAATCAATGCAAAACAGGCGCTCGTTTGCACTTCTTGCCTTGCCGCTAAGTTCGCTAACGTTTCTTTTACCATCGGATAGGATGCAAGCGGATTTCCAAAGGCGGATCGATAGTAGGCGTATTGCTTCGCTTCATCAAACGCCCGTTTCATCATTCCAATCGAAGCAACAGCATTGCACACTCTTGAAAGGTTCAATGCTTCCATCATGTAATAGAAACCTTTTTTCGCATCGCCAAGCAAATACGCTTTCGCTCCGTCAAACACGACTTCCGCCGATGGCACCGCCCTCACGCCTAATTTATCTTTTAAGCGGCGGATTTGAATCCCGTTGAGCGTTCCATCCTTGTTTCGCCACGGAACAAGAAATAGACTAAGACCTTTCGTGCCTGGCTGACTTCCCTCAATGCGCGCAAGTACCGTTGCCACCCCGCACATTCCGGCGTTACTTGCAAAATATTTTTCACCGTAAATTTTGTAATGGTCCCCAAAAGGCACTGCTTTCACTTCATTCGCTCCGACATCCGAACCACCTTGCCGCTCCGTCAAAAATGTGGCTCCTTCGTATAGTTCGAGTTCCCCCGTTGAAATAACGTGCGGCAAATATTTTTTCTTAAGTTCTTCGTCAGCAAAGTGTTCAAGCAAATACGCCGTCGCCATCGTTAACGTCACCGGACAATAAAATCCCGGCTCTACTTGTGATAAAAGATATCCTTGCGCATAAGAGTACACATAATTCCCTTTCCGTCCAAGCTCGGGAATTTCCTTATGGACATAGCCGACGATTCCTGTTTGATATGTTTGTTCGACTGTTTTTTTATAGCCTTCATTCACCCAAACTTCAGAAATATCGTTACCAAAGCGGTCGTACTTGATCAATCGCGGCTGTCCTTCCCGGTCAGTGTGTACCGCCCGCTTATCAATTTCGGTCATGCAAAGCTGCCAAAACTCTTCTAGTTTCTCCTCGGCATATTGGTAAAGCTCTTCATCCAAATATTGTTTTAAATTAAATAATAAATTCGGATCAGCCTCGCGTAATGGTTTCATTGTTGATCCCCCTGTTCTTTAATACTTGTTTTAAAATTTTGCCGGTTGCATTTCTCGGTAACTCTGCAATGGCTTCATAAAGTCTCGGAACCTTATAATCAGCGATTGAGGCGATTGGTACGGAATTTTTCCTGAATGAATTTCACTTCGTTCGTTGAAAGAGGCGCTCAACCGTATACCCAATACTTCACGGATGTAAGATCGTAGTGATGAATGTGCGGATGTTTTGCGGTTAATAAGTAGGCGACTGGTGCTCCGAAGAAATGAGTAATTTGGTGTTTGTCTGTTAATTCAAGCAGTGTTTCTGGGGAAAACGTTGGTGATAAGACGTGTGTAGCTCCTACATACGTCCCAGCAATAAAAAACAAATGAAGCGGCGCTGAGTGGCTGAGCGGCATCATATGTAAGATTCGGCTTTTTCGATCCATTTTTGTTTCAAGAGCCATCATTACAGCCACAGTTAAAATGTTACGATACGTAAATAACACACCTTTAGGACGTCCTGTCGTTCCTGAAGTGTCCAAAATGGTGGCTTTCTCATCTTCGTCTAACGTACAGACGATTGATTTAGACGTTCCCTTTTCTACTAGTTTCGCAAATGAAAGCCATCTGTCTTGTTCATCTCCTGTTTTGATCCATAAAATGTCGTTATCGGCAACAAGAGACTGTAACGCTTTGTAAACCCAATCGTGAGCAATAAGCGCTTTCGCTTCACTATGATGAATGATGTATTTCACTTCTTCCGCCGTCAGTCTTGCGTTAATCGGCACAACGATGGCCCCTAAACGGAGGACGGCAAAGTAGGAAATGACAAATTCTTTTGTGTTTGGCATATAAAGAATCACTTTATCTCCCGTTTGAATTCCTAGCCTCGCTAAACTCGAAGCTAAGCGATTAACGCTATCATCAAGCTCAGCGTACGAAAAAGCCGTTTCACCTTCAATAATTGCTTCCGTGGCTGGAAACTTTCGGGTGTTGCGGGCAAGCAACTCGGAAATGTTCACGTTATTCCCCCTTATCCTTCAATTCTTTAAGCCTCTGTTTAAAATCTTGCAAAATCTCTTCCATCTCATGTTTTAACTGCATCAAATCCGAAATTTTTTCGTTCACCTCCTTTAATTTTTGCTCCCCATATTCAATCGTTTTTTCCAATTGCTTTTTCCCTGTTCGATCTTTATCAAATAGCTGAATCATTTCTTGAATTTCCTCCAGCGAAAAACCAAACCGCTTCCCCCGAAGAATGAGCTTTAATACAGCACGGTCTTTTTTTGTATAAATCCGCTGTCCCGTTTCCGTTCGGATTGGCGTGATTAATCCTCTTTCCTCGTAATAGCGAATGGTCCGCGTACTTATATCAAACTCTTGAGACAATTGGGAAATCGTATAGTGCGTCATTTTTGCCACCTGTTAAAATAGTTTGATTTTTCTGAATAAATTTTAGTTTACGTTTACGTAAATGTCAACTGAATAGCTTTAATCTGTACTTTAAAACATAAAAAAGCAGGATTATCGATTTCATCCTGATTTAACCGCGAACTTTTCCCATTTACCCTACTAAGGCAACAGAATATTGTATAAGTTCTATTCAAATTTTCTTCATTCTAATTTAAAATTCCTTTCCTTCATACAAGTTACGGATCTTTGGGTTGTTCCTACGCCCATCCTTTTATTCTTTATGCTTTTTTTCCAGGTCTTTTTCCTGCTCGTAAGTTGGCAAGAGAAAGACCGAACGTGTATTGGAAATGAGGATAGTCTTTGAAACTTTTCCAATCGCCGCCCCATTCCAGACCTAAACTTTTTCCAATGGCCCCGACACGATGCCACTTTTTATCGACATTCCAGTTCACGCTGCCATTTGCATTCAATACCGCAAAATCAAATGCTAGTCCAAAATTGTGGTAACTGTATCCCCCTTTTGCATTGGTCACAATTTTCCCTGGCTTCGTGCGGCCTTGTGCATATAGTTCATTTTGTTCTTTAATCGTGCGCAATCCCTGTGTGATAATAATGCTAATTCCCTCTTTAAACGCCAAAGACACCAATTGACGCGCTTTTGCTGCGACAAGAGGATGGACGCCTTGCAACTTTTTATCAGCTTTTTCTGACAACTCTTTTAAACCGATTGTCATTGTTTATCGCCCCCTTTTTCAAGTGCATATTTAATCGACACAACTGAACCGATGTCATAAAGGGAATATGGAATCCCCTTTAGTAGTACAGCTGTGTCGAATTTCATTACTTCAAAAATAGCGTATGCAATGCCTAGGACAAGCGCAACGGCAAGAATCTAGCAATTAAAAAAATTGGTTGCTCGTCTAATAGAATCCAAAAGAACAGTCCATCCTACATATGCTTTACAATCAAAAGTAAAGTTTCCATCTTACATCCTCCCTTTTCGCTAATACCACTCCTTAATCAGCCATATAGTCCAAATTTTTGTGTTTGTAGCCGGATTATTAAAAAGATAAACCTCTCAAATTACGGGCTAAAAATGACGGGTAGATTCTCTGTCTGATTGACTGCGAGATTCCCCCCTACAAGCCTAATGTGTTTTAAAATTTGCTAGATCATATTGGAATTGACAGCTGAAATTCACCTCGCTTCTATTCTTTTTGGAAGTTATGAAACATATGAAAAAACACCGCTATAAAGCGATGTATAATCAATAAAAATCTCGTCACAAAAAATAGTTGACGCTTTCTCCCTTTTTATTTATAAATTCCGATTCTGGATTTGCGTTTTTCGACTTTTACTTACACTAATCAGTAAATTTTTTGTAAATATTAAACAAAAAAACTCAAATTATACAAAATAATGTCGATACAAAAAATGGTTTAGTGTATGGAGGTGTCATAGTTGAAAGACGCAATTTATTATTTTAGTGAATGGATTCCTTTTTTAACGACCTTGTTATTAGCCATTGTTCTAAATTTTTTAAGAGACTAAGGATTTAACTCGATTTCGGATTTTATCGTGGAAAATACGCGATACACTACTGTTGATTCCATGTTAAAAATCAGTGTTTGTCGAACATAAGTTCTATAATATTTATCCAATAATAGACGAAACCAATATAAGTCTTCAAACGTATAAATTTTTCTCCAATCATAGGTATTTTATTGCCATGAACTCGAATATGTACGAGGGAATAAACGAAACAATATCATCGGCGAAACCGTTCGCGATATGTATGATTGGTTACTTCAAGAAAACGTGAGCGCAGTAGTTATCGAAAACATACAACTAAGACAACAACATGATACGGACAAACAATTCAATTGCTTCACGCACAACTTCAAAAAGAAAAAGCTGACGGAAACGATCCTTCGTTGGGGGAGGCGGCTTGGTTTTCGCATCAAAAAAGTCAATCCGGCGTACACAAGCGTCATCGGTCGTTTTAAGTATATGAAAACATACGGATTATCCGTTCATGAAAGTGCTGCTTTGGTCATTGGCAGACGAGGATTAGGGTACCATGAGCGATTATCAAAAGAACTCATTGACACCATTAAAAAGAAAGTGAAACGCCATTTGATTGCCATGTTAGGGTCCATGGAAGAATCCTACAAGCAATCGAAAAGCGGAATGAAACAACGCCAATATTTAGTCATGATGGTACGAAAAATCGAGAACTTCAATCATCGGAAGTCTTCTCGATCGATTAGTAAGCAACATCGGCTTTGGGCCGATGGGGCGGAACAACCCATCTACTACTTCTTGCTTACACAATCCGTAGATACGTCAGCTTGGTCGGTACCTGCCAAGGAATGATGTTTTGATACACCGCTTTGCTCAAGATGTTTCGGGCCCCATGAATGTCCCGATGTTCTTCGTATCCACAGGAACAAGCAAAGATTCGGGTGGATACTTTTCTTCTCTTCTGGCAGACAGGGAGTCTATCTTGTATACGTTTCCTCTACTTCCTTAAGGCGAATGCCTTGCTGTGCCAATTTGTACGCAAGATATTGCTTGACTTTCCCGAACGACCAATTCGAGAGCTTTTTCGCTTGTTTCCGGTTGACCCGCTTTTTCTTTCTTGTGTTTCGTTGGACTCCCTCGACCTTCCCCATATAAACGTCGGAAACGGATTGGGCAAGACACCAGTCGACAAACGGCTTCGTTGTTTTATGAAGCGCATCCCGCAGCTGCCGCTCTGATTTCGATAAGACATACCGTTTCGCCCGCTCGTACTTCTTCCATTGACGGGAACCTTTTTGACACTTGGATTGACGACACTGAATCTCGGCAAGTTTTTTATTCCGCAGCCGATGAAGAGAGCGTACTTTTATTTATTGATTTTAGCTATAGGCTTTTTGCTGATTTCTATTATTCTCATAGAAACAAAACTATCATTTTGTTTCCTAAATGTGTTGCTTCTTCTGCCCCTGATTCACACCATGTCACCGCCTGTGTTAACAAAATGCTAAACTGATTCATCATTTTTTCATTACCTGTACTGTTTGTCTTATACAGGCTCGCTATGTTTTACATAGAATGTACTATCCTTTTAAAACAGGAGGTGTACAAAATGTCAGATGGCTTTAGATCAAACTTTACTTTAATTGTTGTGCTGTTTATTCTTTTAATTATTGTTGGATGTAGCTGTTTCTTTGGTGGTTTTGGTGGTTACTAATCTAGAAAGTCCGTTTAACAGTTTTAAAGGATGGATCATATAGATCTGTCCTTTTTTTGTATTAATTTATTTTTTCTTTACTTATTCAATAACTAGGGCAACACAATTGCTATTTTGTTTCGTAAAATAGTCGACCTGTGTAATTAACTTAATATTACTTTTTTGTAATATTTACTTGTTAGCTTTTTAAAGCTATTTAATTCAGGAGGTTTTTCTTATGAACAATAACAGCTTAATTGTAGTGGTTCTTCCCCTATGTATCTTCCTTCTCATAATCCTTGACTTACAGGTAATAATAACGATTGAACTCCTATATGATCAAAACTGAGGAAGTGAATGTAGATGGACTTTTTTCATAGCCAGGAATCACTTACTGCCATTCAGTGGATCTTAAGGGCCATTGTTGCTTTTTTCTTTTTACTCTTTGCAGCTAAAATCATGGGGCAACGAGCCATTTCTCAGTTAAGATTGCTTGATTTTATAATGGCTTTATCACTTGGAAATATTATTGCCCATCCTTTGTCTGACGAACAATTAGGACTGAAGGGATCTATGATTACGATGACGGTATTGGTTGTTTTATATACCGTTGGTGTATTTTTAAGTCTAAAATGGTGCAAATTTAGAAATTGGCTTGATCCTTCTCCCTTTCCCATTATAAAAAATGGGAAAATTATTTATAAAAACTTAGCCAAAGCAAGAATATCCATTGATTTTCTTTTATCAGAATTAAGAAAAGAAAAAATTGAAGATGCTCAAAAGGTTGCTCTGGCATTATGGGAACCAGATGGTACCATTTCGTTTTTTTTAAATCCCGAGCATCAAGCGCTAACTCCAGCGGATATGAAATTAGTGGCAAAACCATTTGCTTTTCCCAGAACAATTATTAAAGAAGGAAAGATTGATTTTAATGAATTAAATCAAATCGGTAAAGACGAAATGTGGCTGAAAAACAGAATCAAAATAACATACAATGCGGACATCAAGGACATTTTGTTAGCAACTATTGATGATAACGATAACATCAAAATCTTTTTATATAATTGAACTACTCCCGCTTAACCACCTTACTGTCGGTTTGAAGCGGGAGTCTTCTCGGCTATTTATAATAAAATTCCCCTTACGTTCGAGTAATTTTAACAGACACTTGAATCAGGTATCTCAAACATTAAGGATTTTATTTCATAACGGCACTTATCTAGAGCATGTTTACAAAAATCTTATGTCGGCTTCTTCAACAGGGCAACATCATGCTTATTTCATCAAAGATATTTACAACGAACAGTTTTAACTGGTTACAGTAAAAAGAAAAAAAGGGATAAAGCTTTAAGCCAATTTTGTAACTGTTGCTAAAATTACTCCTCCAATCATTTTTGATGAAAAGAAAAGAGGCCACCAATTATACAGAGATAGCCACGCTACTCTGCACAATCAGTGTCCTCCACACTCTCGGACTTGGGCCTATTTCGTTTTATTAGGTATTCACTATCGTAAAACTTACCCATAACACAATATCTTTAAGATTTTCAACTACCACGAGAAACTTAATGACTTCCTAGCTAGAAAAGACACATCAATGAATATCTCTTTTCTTAAAACGTCCACCACGTACTTCAGCCATATCGGCTATAGCTAAAAAAGCATTCGGATCATTTTCTGCTACAATTTCTTTCAGTTTTGCTTCCTCAAGACGTGTAATTACACAAAATATTACTTTTTTATCATTACCAGAGAAAGCTCCTTCTCCACTCAAATATGTAACACCGCGTCCTAATCGATTCATAATCGCATTTCCAATGTTTTCAGAGTTATCACTAATAATCCATGCCGACTTCGATTCATCTAATCCTTTAATGACAACATCAATCGTTTTAAAAGCGATCGCATACGCTAAAATTGAATACATCGCTCTATCCCAAGTGTAAACAAACCCGGCAGCACCGAGAATGAAGATATTAAAAAACATGATGATCTCGCCAACGGAGAAAGGGAGTTTTTTGCTCATGAGTATAGCGAGTATTTCAGTGCCATCCAAAGCCCCACCATAACGAATAACAAGACCTACTCCCATCCCAAGAACCATTCCCCCAAAAATGGTAGCTAATAAAATGTCTTCTGTGAAAGCGGGAACAGGATGAAACAGAGAAGTAAAAATGGATAAAACGGTAATCCCAAACAATGTGGAAATAGCAAACGTTTTTCCAATTTGCTTATACCCCATAAAAAAGAACGGAAGGTTTAAAAGAAAAATAAAAATTCCAAGTGGAAAACCGGTAATGTGCGAAAGCATAATGGAAATACCTGTTATGCCTCCATCAATAACGTTATTAGGGACTAAAAAGATTTCAAGTCCTACGGCCATTAGAACAGCCCCTATAAAAATAGCCGTTGCCCTTTTAATGATTTTCGCTGTAGATAACCGTTGATGTTGAATCTGCACATTGCTCAATTCCGCCAATTGTTTTCCTCCTTTTTTATAAAAAATCATTCTATGTATTTTATTATAGCAAAAACACATTCATCATGCTGAATTTGGTACACAGATTAAATCCATTCTGATCCTCTTACATTTTTCTTGCTTTCTACTTTATATAGTTCTTAGGCTGTTTCACTTTCCAAAAATCATCTTGTTTTTCCTAGTGCAATAAGTTTTTAGTAATAAATACGATATAACAGTTGATAACACGAAGATCATAAAGAGAACAATATCAAAAACATACGGAAATTCGTCCGTTCCTTCCCGTTCAATGTCGCGTAGAAAACGTTGGCACACCCATTTGTGCTTTTGACACGCAATAATTTCTCCGGATAGTACATCGTGACAGTAATCAATAAGCCATTGCTTTAGCATCAGACATCTCCAAATGTTTGCTCGAACTCATCAGGCTCTTTCTTCTCCTGTTTCGGCATAGCAAGCTTTGCCCTGGCCGCTGGTGTCAATCCAAATTCGGCTGCCAAGCTTTTCATTTGTTCGTGCAACTGTTTTTTCTTAGTAAGAAGAGGATGAGGAACTTTATTCGTTTCGGCTGCCTTGTTGGTGTATTCGACTATGAGGCCCCTCTTCGGCAATCAGTTTTGTACACTTTACATAGTCCGAATAGGCATCGCAATATGCAGCAGGCGCAACAATATCAACATTGGTGATGAGCCTCAGCTCCGACAACTCGGAAACAATTCTTCTGAATTCCTTTTTAGCTAAAGGATCAAGCCAAGATGGAGGCTTCACCTTGTCCGCTTTCGGCTTCAATCGTTCTTCGGCTTCCATCCGTTTTTCGATTTCTTTTTTCGTTAATCGGTTTTTATTCCCTTGCAACAAATGCAGCTGAATCGGCATCGCTTTTCGTCCCATCGTTCTCATCCCAAATAAAAAAACACCTCCGAAGAGATGCTCGCAAACTAAAATATGAATTAGATAGAAAATAAGTCTTGGCCTCGAAATTTGATGATTTCTCCCTTATCACCGATTATCTCAAACTCTTTATTTTCTTCTTGCGCGTTTTTTATAGTTTGTATTAATCCTGCAGTTCCGCCAACAAACTGCAACTCTTCATAGTTATTAATAGTCTGTGAACCACCTTGAATAAAATTGAATTTTAATCTCATGTTTAACACCTCCTCTGCCTACTTCATTTCGACAAAAGGAGATATTTTCCTTTCCTTCAACAAAATAAAACAATCTTCGATGAAGGGAAATTGATGAATGAGTGGTATTTTGATGACAGAGTCATCAAAATACCACTGAATCTAAACAGTGCAAAATAAAAACGCCTGTCATTTAGACAGACGTTCCCTTGTATTTTGTATGTCTTATTCAACTATTGCCTACGTTAGTTTTAATAAAGCAAAATTTTTATGAAAGAAACTTTCCTACCTCTTCAACAATTGATTCCCCTTCACTATAGTCAGTGTCTAACCATTGCCATTTTTCATATAACCTAATTCTACCATCAGGCAAAATCTTAGGAATGGATTTACATTTTCCGCCTCTAATTTCATTTTTGATATTAACGTGATTATATCTAAATTCTAGACTACCATCATTATTAACTATTCCTATAAGCATTCCGCTTACTATTTCACCACCCGAATATGTAGCAGTAATTATATTTCCTTCTTGTTTGTAATGAAAATAAGTTTTTGAAGAAACTTCACCATTACTGGTATTTGCAACAGAGACAAAGGTCCGATTATGGTAATTGATCAATTAAATCTCCTCCAATAAAGTTTTTGATAATTATAACAACTTAAAAAGCTTGGTGTGAATATTTTTTATATAATTTACCAATGTTTTTCAACTAAACTGCCCTTTAATTGAATACGAAAATCAACAACACTCTTTAATGAAGCCTTTAAAATAAACACGCCACCCCGATCGGGGTGACGCAAGAAGAGAAACGTACCATCTACTTCAAATAAAACATCTCACGCTATCATCATAACACGTCTAAACAGAAATAATCTGTCGTCTTTCTGTCATTTTTCCTTCAGTTTTCTGTCATTGCGTTCTAGAATTTCGCCTAAAAATATTAATTTTTTCAATCTTTACCTTTTCAATACTCTAAATGCTTCTCGAACTTTTCTCGCAAATTCCAGTGGTGGTTCGATTGATTCAAAATGCATATACATTGCTCTCGGTTGTTCAAACAACCAGTGATTATGAACTGCTGTTACAATAATATCTCTTTTTCTTAATTCTGTTAACAACGGATTAACCTCTTCTTGAAGTAGTACCGTTTCACCTAGATTTAGAGCATTTCCTTGACTGTCTAAGTTTTCAAAAGAAAAAAATTGAGGGTTTACTAGCGGTGAATTCGTTCTTCTTCCAAGTATGGTAAACGGGATGTCTCTGAATTTCTGCACAAGACATACTCCATTCGTAACACTCCCAGCTCCGCCAAGGATTCTTGCAAATTCTCTACATAAGTCATTTCTTGACTCCCAACTCATAAATCATCCCTCTTTCAACAAAAATTATTTAGTATTCTTGTTTTTATTGTATGATTTTGGATTATTTATGAATGGGACAAGGGGCTACGACAGGAATGGAATTTATAAAATACAACAATCGAGGTTTTTTGTTAAAAAAAGAAAGGCACCTAAACAGGTAACGGGTTCCGCTTTAAGGTGCAGAAGTGTCATTTGACATGCTCAATGACTGAGGCTTTGGAATGTCAATTGGCATGAACCAAGTCTAGTTTCCAATAAAAAATGGCTGATCCGATTTTGGGGTCAGACATTTTTGTAACAAAGAATAGGAAAATTAGGGCGTCCTGCTCATTCTGAATCATTTGGATTCACGATAGCGAAGTGTAAATGATCTTCCCACCTTCCGTTAATCTTCACGTTTTTCTTGGAAAGCCCCTCCTTATGGAATCCAGCCTTCTCTAAAACTCGAATCGATCCGATGTTATGTGG